>JAUWNJ010000040.1 GCA_030612725.1 Planctomycetales bacterium | reverse complement strand
GGTCGGTAGGACAACGGAGGCTACAGACCCATCTAGCACCATCCTGCTGGGTGAGATGTGGTGGTCCTGCTACTGGGGCTCGAATCCGATGCCGGGTCAGTATGGCGCTTACTGCGGAAGTGGAATCTTTACCGGAAGAGGCCCCGACTTCTTTGGAACCATCGACGTGCACCGAGACAACGATATGGCCAACTATCTCTTTTGCAGCGGCAGCGTTGGTTCAATAAAGGCCGACGATGAGAACGTCCATATTGATGGCGACTACTGGAAGGTTATAAAATAAGAGGCATTGCGTTACTCGGCATTTAGCATTGGTTTTCACCGGATTTGCGAAGGTTGTTTCTGTTTAATTCGGCGACTTAATAAAGTCGCAGGATTGTAAAGGTGGAACCCACAACTTTCCTTCGGCCACTAATGCCGAGTGTCCGATGTCTTACTGTTGGAGGTCCGGCTTCTGCGTGGTATAGTACATCTCTGGTTTTTATCGGAGATGCGCGTTGGACTTACTTTCAGACCTGAACGAATCACAAAAACGGGCCGTTGCGCACGTTGACGGACCGATGCTTGTACTGGCCGGCGCCGGTAGTGGGAAAACCCGCGTCATCACCCGGCGGGTAGCGTACCTCATCAGCCAGGGCGCTTCGCCGAGGTCTGTCCTGGCGATTACTTTTACCAACAAGGCCGCCGGCGAAATGAAGCGGCGAGTCGAGTCGCTCGGCGTCTCCCGTGGAGCCGTTGTCGGAACCTTCCACTCCTTCTGCTTCCGCCTGTTGCGAGAGTTCGCCGATGCCGCCCGCCTGCCGAAGGAATTTTCCATCTACGACAAGAAGGACCAGGCCCGATGCGTCAAAGACGCCATGAAACGCCTGGAGATTCCCAAAGACCAGTTCGCTCCCGGTGCGGTTCAGTCAGCCATTTCGCGGGCAAAGAATATGCTCGTCGATCCGCAGCGCTACGCCGAAGAAGCGGGGGGATTCTTCCAGAAGACCACCGCTCGAATCTATCAACTCTATCAGCGTATCCTGACTGAAAATCGCGCCCTGGATTTCGACGACCTCCTCTTCAAAACCGCCTCCCTGATGCGCGACCATCCCGACATCCGGCAACTACTGGGGCAAAGATACCGTTACGTCCTCGTCGATGAATACCAGGACACCAACCACGCCCAATACCTCATCGCACACGGTATCGCCATGGAGCACGAAAACATCTGCGTTACCGGCGACCCCGACCAGAGCATCTATGGCTGGCGAGGCGCGAACATAAATAACATCCTCGAATTCGAGTCCGATTACCCCAACGCCCTGGTCGTCCGCCTGCAGGAAAATTACCGCTCGACCGAGCCGATTCTCTCGGCCGCCGACAGCCTGATAGCCCATAACCGACAACGAAAACCCAAGCGTCTTATCTCCACTCGCGGCGGCGGGTCCGACGTCCACGTTATCCGCATGAACGACGAACACGCCGAAGCCGACGAAGTAACGAAAATCGTTACCGCACTGGACGCTGAAGGCGTCCCCTACCGGGATATAGCCGTTTTCTATCGCGTCAACGCGCTGAGCCGCCTGCTCGAACAGGCATTCCGTCGGGCGGGCATCGCTTACCAGATCGCCCGCGGCGTCGAGTTCTACAACCGCAAAGAAATCAAAGACGTGCTGGCGTACCTGCGATTGCTTCTCAACCGCGACGACGACCTTGCGTGCCGGCGAATTATCAACGTCCCCGCTCGCGGAATCGGCGCAACGACCCTGGAGAGACTCGCCGGAGCCGCCGAATCCGCGGGCGTCTCCCTCCTCGCCGCCGCCGGAGACCCGACGGAAGCGGGACTCCCCAAAGCCGCAGCCGCTCGTGTCGGCGCTTTCAGCCGACTGATTAACGAACTGTCGGACGAACCCGACAACCCCGTCAGGAAAATCGTCGAACAGGTCGTAACTCGCAGCGGGCTTGAAGCGACAATGAAATCCACAGGCTCCAAACCCGCGAGCGATGAACAGCGACAGGCGCTTCGCAACATTGAGGAACTGATTTCATCAGCCACCGAGTTCGACCATGACAATCCCGACGCGACACTGACCGATTACATTAATATGGTCAGCCTCGTCAGCGACGTCGATATGGTCGATTCGGAATCCGGAGCCGTTACGTTCATGACGCTCCACGCAGCCAAGGGTCTGGAATTTCCCGCGGTGATTATCATCGGATGCGAGGAAGGCATGTTACCGTTCAGCCGCGGCGACGGGAAAGAACGGGATATGGAGGAGGAGCGCCGTCTGGCATTTGTCGGTATGACGCGCGCGCAGGACCGCCTGTACCTCACTTCGGTAAAATCCCGTCAGATCAGGGGGCAGACGAACCGTCAGGTCGAGTCGCCCTTCCTGGCTGAAATCGGCGACGAATCAATCAGCAGAATTGATAAAACCACGCCCGAAATGTCGTCCTATCGCCCCGCCATCGGCGCAAGGCGCGCCCGCGACGGATTCTACGAGGACATCGACAATCGCAGGATAATCGAAGCAATGGAGGCGAGCGATTCGGTGCCGGAAGAATTCGCCGGAATAAGCAAGGGCCGGCTCGTTCGTCACGAAAAATTCGGGACGGGAAAGGTTCTGGAAATGTCCTACGACGGTACGCGCACCAGGGCGGTCGTGCAGTTCCGCTACGCCGGAAAAAAGACGCTCATCCTCGAATACGCCGGACTGAAACCGGCGTAATACCTAATCAATACGCTCGACATGTAGAATGCTCTACGAGCCGCCAACTAATCAATCGACGACGGTGTAAAACCAACGATGTAACCGGAGATGCTTCAATCGAAGATTCTTCCGTCCGGTAATGTCGTTTTTGTCGGTGCTCCGGTTCCGCCGGTAGATGCCGACGACGGTACGGTTTTTTTGGCCGAGGATTTATGTGTGGTTTCTTTTCGCACGGACGCAGCGCCGACAGGTTTTACAGGTTTGTCGGGGCACCAGACTTTCATACCGGCGCGGAGCTTTCTGGAATCAAGTTTGGGATTGGCCTTCTCCAACAGTCCGGAGTATTTCCCTTCGCCGTAAACAGCCTTCGAGATGTCCCAGAAACCACCCCTGTCGCTCTCTTTGACGATGTAATACCGTTTTCCGGTCTGCGGATCGACGCCGGTGGTTCCGTGCCTGGCCGCAACGACGGCAGTCGAAGACGTCGAACTCGCGCGGACAGGTTTGGGCGGAACCTTAATCGTCATGCGGGGACGAAGGTCTTCAGGCAAGATACCCGGATTGGCCTTTTGGAGATAAGGATGCAGCAAGCCGTCGCCCCACAGGTTCTTGGCGATACTCCAGTACGAATCGTTATCCTTGACAACGTAGGTTCTCACCGTAGTCGAAAGCCCAATCGTCGTTACTGTCGTTTCCCTTATTTTTCTCGTTCCCGTCGCTGCTACCCATGAAGGTGTGTCTTTTTCCGGGCGGTAGGGCACGTGCCACTTGTCATCCACAGTTTTGCCGGCGCTGTCGTCGGATGAGTCGGCGGTAGCGTCTTTGAACTCCGTCTTCGTTTTTGTCGAATCCTCACCCTTATCCTTATCCCCATCCTTATTGCCATAAGGCGAAGCAATAAGAGGTTTCTCCGAAGTCAGGGGCGGTATCGTGTCCTTCTGCGTGAGTGGGAATTCGACAACTTTGTTGGTGTCCGACCCGTTCGGGGACGCTGTTTTATCCACATCGGTTTTCTGATCTTTGGATGCATCGTCGTGGGAAAACGCAAACCATACCACACCGATACCGATAAGGATAACCGCGATTGCCATTGCAACTTTTACGTCCGCTCGCATGATTGTTGCTCCTTTCCTTTTCCTGGATAAGACCCCGGCTGTAACTGTAACTACAGATTATATCCCGCTGGCCGCAACACAACAACGAAAATTAATTTTCCGGAGATAAATTCAATTTCCCGCTGGGACAGTTTTGGGGGGCAGACCAATGATGAAAAAATCCATGTGTTCGCGTTTGCGCGCGCAAACGTGAACATAAAAATCGGGGAGATGAAAAATTCCAAAAAAACTTTTCCTAAGGCCGCCAAGGACTTATGGCGTCGCTATCCGTTTTGTGTTCGCGTTTGCGCGCGCAAACGCGAACACAAAAGTTAATACGGAGAGAATAGGGACTAGGGACTAGGGACTTGGGACTTGGGACTTGGGACTTGGGAACAGAAAAACAGAGGAACAGAAGAAAAGAAAAACAGATGAACCAATCAACCAGTCAACCAGTCAACGGATTAACCGGAAGACCGGAATACCGAGGAATCCGCAATCCACAATTCGCAATCCGCAATGGTGCTCTGGGCCGCTTAGGCAAGATAGGCAATGGCGGATTTTTTAAAATGGGCAGAAAAATGACCTCAAAATACGCAAATCCATACAGGCCAAGGAGTTATGAATTTTGGAAACTTTCCCAATTGTTCCCAATTGTTCCCAATCGTTCCCATTCGTTCCCAATCGTTCCCAATCGTTCCGAATCGTTCCGAATTGTTCCGTTTCGTTCCGTTTCGTTCCACAACGTGGTCCTACGGACCGCAACGAGATTCCGCCGGCCCGGATATCCCCGCCCCTCGTCGGAGAGTTGGTTGACATATTCCACAATTGGGTGTAATTTTCGTTTTTCCCTGGAAGGAATGACACATGGAAAAGGCTATTGCCAAAGCGAAGATGCTGATAGAGGCATTGGGGTATATCCAGCGGTTTGCCGGAAAGATCGTCGTCGTCAAGATCGGCGGAGCGGTAATGGACAACGAGCAGACACTCACCGAACTGCTGACAGATGTGGTCTTCATGAACACCGTCGGAATGCGTCCGGTGATCGTCCATGGCGGCGGAAAAGCCATCAGCAAGGCGATGGAAGATAATGGCCTGGAAGTGCAGTTCGTCCAGGGACGACGATATACCGACCATCAAACGCTGACAGTCGTCGAGCACGTCCTCTGCAACGAGATTAACCGGCGAATTGTAACGACCATTCAGGAAATGGGTTCCTCGGCAATGGCCCTGCATACGCTGGGCAGCTGTGTGCTGTTCGGGGAAAAACTGTTCCTGGAAGAAGACGGACGGAAAATTGATTTAGGTCAGGTCGGGCGGATAACCGAAGTCAACGTCCGTCTGATTGAACTGCTCTGCCAGGCCAATACGATACCGGTGCTGACACCGCTTGCACGCGACCGCGCCGGTGGAAAACTCAACTGCAATGCCGATACAGCCGCCGGTGAAGTCGCCGCCGCTCTGAAGGCAGACAAATTCGTCGTCGTCTCCGACACCCACGGTATCCGCGCCGATCCCGACGACCCGAACAGCCGGATAAGCGACGCGACCGAGAAGCAGATACAGAAGATGATCAAAGACGGCGTTATCGCAGGCGGAATGCTGCCGAAGGTCGAGGCCTGTCTGCGGGCGCTGAACGCCGGCGTCGGCAAAACACACATAATCAACGGGCGATTACCACACTCACTACTGCTGGAAATATACACCGACGAGGGCGTCGGAACAGTCGTGCATAAATAGGGACCAGGGATTAGGGACTTGGGACTTGGGTTTAGGCAATAACAGAAGAAGAAAAAGTAAATGAAAGACTTCATCAACATTGCGGATTTCACGGGCGAGCAATTGACCGGCTTGCTTGAGCGGGCGATTGGAGATAAGAAACTCTTTCGGGCGGGGAAACTTCCGGCTTCGTGTAAGAGGAAGGTTCTGGCGATTGTCTTCGAGAAACCGTCGCTGCGGACGCGGGTGAGTTTCGAGGCCGCTATCGTCCACCTCGGCGGAGCGGCAATCAATCTGACCAACGCCGACATCGGCTTGGGCAGCAGAGAACCGGTGTCCGACGTAGCGGCTGTGCTCGGTCGAATGTGCGACGCGGTAGTGGCCCGAACCTTCAGCCACGAGACGGTGCAAGACCTGGCTGAACACTGCTCAAAACCGGTAATCAACGCGCTGACCGATTACTCCCACCCGTGCCAGGCAATGGCGGACGTTATGACGGCGATGGAGATTTTCGGCGACGTTCGCGGGCGGAAACTTGCGTTCATCGGCGACGGTAACAACGTCGCTCGCTCGCTGGCGATACTGTGCGAAAAACTGGGAATGGAATTCGCCCTCGCCTGCCCCGAAGGATACGAACTGGAGCTGGACGTCACGCAGACCCGCGACCCGCGCGAAGCCGTCGCCGGCGCGTCGATTATCTATACGGATACATGGATATCAATGGGACAGGAGGACGAAAAAGACAAACGAATCGCCACATTCAAACCATATCAGGTTCACGCCGAACTGCTAGCCGCAGCCCCGAAAGACGCCATTGTCATGCACTGCCTGCCGGCATACCGAGGCTATGAAATTACCGACGAAGTAATGTCAGCCCACGCCGGAACAATCTTCGAAGAGGCGGAAAACCGCCTGCACGTTCAGCGGACACTGCTGAACGTCCTCATCGCCGAAGGCGGAATCAATTGATTGCGGATTGTAGATTGCGGATTGTGGATTTCTTTTTCTAGTCCCTAATCCCTCTTCGAGCCTGAGCCTCAGAGCCGAAGGCAAGTCCCTCTCTTTATTTATCTCCCGCCGCGGACCTCGACGCCTTTGCCTACGACGCGATTGGTTGCGCGATACCAAATGAGTTGGGGGTTTTTCCAACTGTTCAGGACACCTCTTTGGACATCCCGATAATACATGATAGCGTTCTTTTTCGGTTCGCCCGGCAGGGAGCCCCAGATAATCGCCGTGTCGGCGGGTTTTCGCTGGTAGAGAATCCGCTGGCAGAATATCTGTCGCGGGCCGTCTTCGAGGTTCACGTCGCCGGTCGCGTCGAAGAGGTTCAGCGCTCCGACGGCTGGGCCGGAAGCAGATGCGGCGTCCGTCTTATCGGGGGCGGCGAATTGGGCATTCATCTTCTCGCAGTCCAATACGGTGTTGCGTCCTTCCGGCAACTTGCCCCACGGACGGACGTTGAGTTTTTTCGCCAGGACTACATTTCCGCCGCTTCGGTGGACCATTCGCACCTTGCCCGTCATTACAACGGTCCGGCTGGTCTGGTTCATCGTCATCGATTTGGACCACCGGAACGCCGATTGCGACGGGCGGTCAATGCTGCCTGCAAGATCGTCTCTTTGCCGACCGGCCTTCTTCTTCTCCGGCGGGCGATAGTCTTCCGCGCTCAACGTACCGGCCTGGGGGCACTGAAGTACGCCCAGGTCAACATTGTATATGACTCGCTCCGACCGCAGCCGCACACGCTGGAGCAGGAACCCGTCCTTATCGGCGCGCTGCGATTCCATGCGAACCTTTTTCTCGGCGGTTACCGTTTTGATCTTCTGCGGGCGGAAACTCACAAACTCCGCCGGTTTGGTCTCTGCCGCCAGCCTGGTCGTAACATCATCCTCCGGCTCGGTAAAGATGACCGTCATCTTTCCGCATTTCAGTTCGTCGCCGGACATTTTCAGATTCACCGCGCCGGTGATAATCGCGGTTCGCTCTTTGCCCTGATAGTCCATCTCGTCATCCCATGCGATATCCATAGGCCTGGGCTTGTCGGACTTGTTTCCGCTGATGTCGGTGTCGGTGTAGAAACGCAGGCTTCCCGCCCCGGCGACGTTGGCGGATTCTTTCGCCTGGTCGAAGAGAATCTTCCTGCCACGGATGATGTTGTCCTTCTGCCTGACTGTCGCGGGTTTTCCTTTTCCTTTCAGTGTTGCGGTCTTGGCCGACAGGTCGCTCGTCAACGTCTCGGCGTTGATAAACACGACATCTTTTTCGCTGCGGTCGATGATTCTCACGTCGCCGACGGCATCCAGTTGCTGCGGTTTGATCTCGATTTTGCCGGTCTTTTTGTCCTTTTGCGGAGCGAAGGTAATCGTCATGCTCTCGCTGGCATTGATTTCCCGTTTTTCCTGCATCGCCGAAACGTCGCCCGTGGCTACGACTTTGCGGGCATATGCCTTTTCCTCGTCAGGCCCGGACATCTGAACGTCCAGTGTCTGCGACTTGATATACTCTCCGCTTTTGGTGTCGTTCATGTTCACGTTACCGTCGGCGTAGAGCGATGCCATGCGATTGGCCTTTTCATCGGACGATGCGGGTTGATGAAATCGGGCAGTAAGTTTATCGGTCTTCAGGCTCTGGGTTTCGCCCTGCTGGACATTCACCTTGCCGACGAAAACCGCCCATCGCAGGAAATCTTCATTTTCGACGCCGGTTTCGGTTTTGACTTCCCGGCGTCCCAGCAAGGCTTCGACTTTCTCGGTCCAACGTATTGTAACTGCCTCGCCTTTTTTCTTTTCGGGTTGCTCGTCGTCGGCCCCGGCGAGGTTCAGCGAGGCGGCAGCGTTTTCGGGCAGGTGCATTTCACCGGCTCCATCGAGATAAACAACGGTCGTATCGTTGTTGAATCTGTTGAATCTGATTTTCGGTACGGTAATGTTTTCCCCGCTTGCCATTTTCAGTTTGACCGGTTCGTCCGGCGTTCCGATCAACATGCCGCCCCGCCCCGGCGAGCGGAACTCCAACTTCCTGCAAACAGCAGTGGCTTTGCCGTCGGACAAAGTCAGTTTCTTTCCGGTCGCGGTAACGTCGAAGCGTTTGGGTATCGGCTTTTCATAACTCCTGAAAGGTTTGACAACCAGCGGCCCGGTCCAGGTTATGACCATTTCATCAGCCGGTTTCGTTGTCGGGGTTTTGACCAGAACGTCGGACGGTTTGCTTGTAGCGATTTTCGGTGCCGGTCCGCTCGTCGTCGTTTTTTTCTCTTTGGCGGAGCGAGTATTGCTCTGGCGTTCGTCCCTGTCCGGGCTTTTGAACTCGAACACCAGGCGAAGTTTGTCTGCGCCTGTCATACGCTGGGTACCACTGGTAACGAGGACATTATCGTTGAATGTAACTACGTACGCATCCTCTATAACCGGCGCTGGTCCGGCAGGGACGGTGGTCGGCATGGTAGTCGGGAGGGTGGTCGGCGTTTCGGCGCGGGCGACGGACTCTTTAGTCTCAGCCGACGGTCTGGTCGAAGGTTCCGCCGATTCCGATTCCGGTTTCGTCGGTGTGTTCTTGTTCGTCTCAGCGCCGCCGGGGAGGGACATTCTGCTGATGAATTGACCTTGCCCTTCACGGATTACCATGTGGTCGCCGTGGGCTATTCGCAGTTCCCGAAGTTGTCGCGGCGCCTCGTTCCAGGCTATTCGCAAGCCTTTGCCGAAAATATCGGCCTCTTTGGAGTGAACGCTGACACGTCCGTCGGAAAGAATCGTCAGCATCTCGTTGTCGAAATTCACCTCGTCATGGACATGAATTATAACCGCATCTTCCGGTCTTTGTTCCAGCGGCGGACGGTCCGGATCAACGTTCCGGCTTCGATCTATAGTAATCTGAATTTTTTCCTTGTCCCGCAACAGTCCGCTGCGAACGTTCCACTTACCGGCAGCCTCGCTGGCGATAATAACGCCATGTTCAGCCTCAATAGTGATTACTTCGCCGTCGCGCAGATAGAATTCGACCTTCGGGTCCGTCAGATAAAGTTTCTCGCCGACCTTTTCCGACCGTTTGGATGTGTACTTCGCCTGGAGACGGTGATGCTTATCGTGCTCCCAATATTTGAACCCGCGAACGGGGCCTACATCGCCGAGTCCGGGGACCGGCGAGACATCTTCATCAGCGGGCCTGGTGGCGGGAGCGCCCCCACGCCATGCCGACGAAAAGTCCTTGTCGCTGACAAGATAATACAAAAGAAAGGCCGATATTATGACCCCAAACGTTCCAAGCAGGATTTTCAGTCTTCTTTTCATTCGTAAAATTCGTCTTTATTCGTGTGATTCGTGTCAATAATAGCGTTGCAGGATTTGGTCCCATTGACCAGTGTGTTTCAGTATATATTCGACGGCCTGGCGAACAGCGCCCGCGCCGCCGGGGTTTTCGGTTACCAATGCCGCAGCCCGGCGGACTTCCTCGGCGGCATTTGCCGGTGCAATCGGAAAGCCGCACCGCAACATCATAGGAAGGTCCGGCAGGTCGTCGCCCATCACGGCTGTCTGTTCATCCGTCAGTTTCAGTTCAGCAAGGACAGATTCATAGGCGGGGAGTTTTTCCTTCGCGCCCTGGATGACGATCTTCACGCCGAGTTCGGCCGACCGATGCGTAACGACTTGGCTTTCCCTGCCGGTGATTATGGCAAGATGCTTTCCGACGCGCTGGAAGTATTTCATCCCCGCGCCGTCCATAGCGTTGAACTGCTTCGTCTCGCGCCCGTCGGAATCGAAAATAATCCGCCCGTCGGTCAGCACGCCGTCAACGTCGAGGATCAGAAGTTCAATATTATCCGGTGATTTTGACATCTTGTAATTAGTAACCAGTAGTCGGTAGTCAGTAGTCAGGAAAAAAACGGCATTCGCATCATTGACGTTTTTTCTTTTCCAGACTACTGACTACCGGCTACCGACTACTACTTCCCAACGTCTTTAGTCCTACCAGGTCCTGTACGTCGAGCAGTCCTATCGGTTTTCCTTCGTCATCGACTACCGGTAGTTCGTCGATGCGATATTCGTTCATAATGGACATTGCTTCGCTCGCCAGTTCGCCTGCGGCGATGTGCTTCGGGCTGCGATGCATCACCTCGCCGGCGGGTTTGTCGAGGAAGGCGTCTCCGTCGGCGAGTATTCTCCGCCTCAGGTCGCCGTCGGTCAGTATTCCGGCGAGTTTCCCGGAACCATCCACCAGCAGCACAGCCCCGGCGCGGCGATTTATCTTCTCGGCTTCAGACAGAACGTCGCGGACCGAACTGTTCTGGTCAGCCACCGGCAAACGGTCGCCGCTACGGAAGGTCATCGCCTCTTCGACCTTCATAAGACTCCTGCCAAGCGCCCCTACCGGATGGAAAGCGGCAAAATCCTCCGGCGAGAAATTTCTCATATCCATCACCGTCAGGGCAATGGCATCACCCAACGCCAACATGCAACTTGTCGATGCCGACGGCGCCAGACCAAGCGGGCAGGCCTCGTCCACGTCGCCGTAGCAAAGGACAATGTCGGCGTAGCGGGCCAGGGGCGACTCGTCCGTAGCGGTAATCGCCACGAGGTGCGATCCCCTGGCTTTGAGATGATCGACCAGGCGAATAATCTCCTCGGTCGTTCCGCTGTGGGAGAGGACAATCACTATGTCGTCCCGCCTGACTCGGCCAAGGTCGCCGTGAAGGGCTTCGACAGGGTGAAGGAAAATACTCGGCGTACCGGTGGAGGCAAGCGTAGCCGATATTTTCCGCGCAACGATACCGGCCTTTCCGATACCGGTCAGGACAACCGTCCCGCCGCAGTGATAAACCGCATCGGCCGCCGAGGCGAAACGCTCGTCAATACGCCCCGCCAGTGCGCTGACGCACTCTGCCTCGGTCGCAATCACCCTGCGGGCAAGTTCAAGATTAGGATGAGTATCAGTCATGTTTATTTAGCAATCGGCATTCTTTTTTTGTCTTTTGCTGACTGCTGACCGCTGATTGCTGACTGCTAAACGCTATTATCACTTGCTGATTCATCGCCGGTCAAGTAATAAGGGACACACGAAACTTACAAACACGTGCGGAGAAGACGTAATGAGATCGCTTTCGGGCATACAACCTTCGGGAAAACTGCATCTGGGCAACTATTTCGGCGCTATCCGGCAGTACCTGAAATTCCAGAACGAAGGAAACGAGTGCTTCTACTTCATCGCCAACTACCATGCGCTGACAAGTATGCAAAATAAGGACGACCTGGAAAAAATCACGCTGCATGTAGCCACTGCCTACCTGGCATTGGGAATCGACCCGGAAAAAAGCGTCTTTTTCCTCCAGTCCGACGTTCCACAGGTAACGGAATTCGCCTGGGTGCTCAACTGCATCTGCCCGGTCAGCATGATGGAAAAGGCCACCAGTTACAAAGACAAGATTTCCAGGGGCCTCGCCGCCAACATGGGCCTGTTCGACTACCCCGTCCTACAGGCTGCCGACATTATCATCTACGATTCCAACGTCGTTCCCGTCGGTCAGGATCAGAAGCAGCACATCGAAATGACGCGCGACCTGGCGATTAAGTTCAACCTCGCCTTCGGAGAAACGCTCGTCGTCCCCGAAGCGCACATCGTGCCGGAAGTGGCAGTCGTGCCGGGTATCGACGGACAGAAAATGTCAAAGAGTTACAATAACACCATCGAAATTTTCCAGACGCCCAAGGCCACGAAGAAGCGATGCTCGCAAGTTGTTACTGATTCGACGCCGCTGGAAGAACCCAAAGACCCGGACAAATGCACGGTCTTTGCGATGCTGAAACTCTTGGCTGAAGACGGTGAAATTGAGGAGATTGAGAAGAATTACCGCTCCGGCGGCTACGGGTATGGGCACGCCAAGGGACGCCTGGCGGAGTTGGTCAACGAACTGTTCGCCGAGGCGCGTGAGAAATACGCCGAACTGGAGAAGAATCCCGACTTTGTCCGCGACGTCCTGGGCGAAGGCGGACGAAAAGCACGCGAAGTCGCGGAAGAGACAATGACTCGCGTACGAAACGCTTGTGGTATTTTGACGAACAGGAAAAGTCTGTTAACCCAATGACCGACTATCGCGTAAATCTTGACATATACAACGGTCCGATGGACCTGCTGCTGTATCTGATCCGTCGGGAAGAACTCGACATCCACAACATCCCCATCACCAGGATCACCGAACAATACTGCGCGTACGTCGATACGCTCAAAATGCTCGACCCGGACCTTGCCGGCGAGTTCCTGGTACTGGCGGCCACGCTGCTGGAAATTAAGACGCGGATGCTCCTTCCGACACATGAAGCCGACGCCGACGACGAGGAACTGCTCGACCCGCGAGCAGAACTCGTCAGGCAACTTCTGGAATACAAAGCCTTCAAAGACGCTGCCGGCGACCTGCGCGATGCCGCTAACTTACAGGCAATGCGATTCGGCAGAAAACCGACGGAAATCGAGCAGGAAGAGGCCGGTAAAGACCTCGAAGAAGTCAATATCTGGGACCTTATCGAGGCCTTTAACGACCTGATGGCATCGGTCGGCCAGCACCTCACCGAATCCGAGATTATCTACGACGACACCCCCATCGAACTGCACGCCGACGACATCCTCGACCGCCTCGGACGCGAAGGCAATATGACTTTTAAACAAATCTTCGCAGGCAGAATACGCCGGACTGAACTGGTAGGACTGTTCCTTGCAATGCTCGAACTAATCCGCCGACAACAAATCACCATCGAACAGGAAGGGACATTCGGAGAAATCTACGTCTATCTGAAAACAGAATAAAAATTGGGGACACCATACTATTTTTTTATTGTTCTGCAAAAATTGGGATTTTTGACGCTCAATACACCTGTGGAACTGGACCTTATTGTCGAGGTGTAAATACGGGTCGGCTTGCTTGTGTTGTCGGGCGTGTCGTTGCAGCCAAACCTATGATGACGGGTTTGGTCTTCTGGATTGGGTTGGTTCCAGCCAATCGGCCTCGGGCGAGGTCGAGGCGTTTGGGAATCGTGAACTTCACCGGCTCGCTCCCGCCCTTCTCGTTCACGTAGGCGCTCAAGGCCGGATAATAGACCAGCGTGATGGCCTTCCATTCCGACGACTGGATACGTTTGCGCTCCAATAATCGCTCGACGTTACCAACCCGTTCCCACCCGCCGTAGCGGTAGCGGAAATACCACAGTTCCATCCGCCAGATAACTTCATCGCCGCGCTGGGCGTGAAACTCCCTGACACGCATCGTTTCAGCCAACATTGTCGCTCGCAGGCCATCGCTTTTGATATACAACGCCCGCCGGACGTTGCAAAAGTCCTTCAGGTCTTTGACGTACTTAATCAATTCGTCGGCGTCTTTTCTGGTGAATTCCCGCTTCTGCTCCGCCGGAAGTTTGAGTTGTTTTCGTCGAACGTCAGCCAGCCGTTGCAGACGCGCTTCGTGCCATGAAAGGTCTATCCCCTCGATTCGCTCGGAGTCTTTCGTGAGGATTCCGACGTCATAAATAGCGTCGCCGGGGAGGTTCTTGAAGCGGAATTTTCCGCTCTTTTTATCGAAGCGGACCGGTTTGTAGCGTTTCTTCGTTACCCTGCTGACGGCATAAATCTCCGCAACCTTTCCCGCCGGCCTGATTTGCCCGGTAACGTCGCCACGCGCAGGTCTGGACGCCACCGGCGGGTCCTCGCGGATTTTGACCGCCGATACGCTCGCTCCCACAAGCAATACTGTCATTAACACTCGAAACATAGACACCTTCTGTAAGTTGAACGCTGCTGGAGTGCAAATTACACCGAATATTCTTTTTTAAGACCCCAGCAGTTCGGCGGCGTCCTGGGCCGCTCGTGCGGCGAGGATTTTACCGAAAAATATGTGATGATAGTCTCCGTCGGCGTACCATCGCTGTAGTTCGTCGGCCAGTTCAGGCGGAAGGATGTTGTTACGATGCACAACTTTGCATTCATAGACAATCGGGCATTCGGCGATGACCGGGGCTTCAACGGTTTCGGCCTTCTCGACCGTCAGACCGGCCTCGGCGAGTTTGTCGCCGTCGCGCCCGGATTTCGTGCCGCAGAGCAGGCACGCTTCGTCCAGGTCTGCGCCGGCCACATTGACGGTGAAGCACCCTGCCTGCTCGATACATTCACAGGTATAGCGCGAAGGCCGGACCAGCACAATACATATAGGCATCGACCAGACGCCTCCCAGCATGCACCATCCGAGGGTCATCGCATTGGCCCGTCCGTCCGGGGTGTAAGCCGCCAGAAGCAGACCCCGCGAGGTCATCGCATCCATCACGAGCGGAAAATGCTCGGTGTGTGAAATTTCTTTTCGCTTCATTGCGGACTCCTTTGAAAGACACCGTTACTTACTACTGTCCTGAATGGCGCGGAACATTGCCAGGATGTTCTCCACCGGCGTGTTCGCCTGAATGTTGTGAACGGTATTGAAGACGAAACCGCCGCCGTCGTTGAATATCTCAATTCGCCGGCGAACCTCATTATAAACCTCATCAGGCGTGCCGAACGGCAGCGTCCTTTGTGTATCCACACCGCCGCCCCAGAGCACAATGCGATCGCCGAATTCAGCCTTGAGCGTTTCGGGTTCCATGTCGGCCGCAGAGCACTGAAGGGGGTTGAGAATGTCAAACCCGTCCTCGATGAAATCGCCGATTAGTTCATAAACGCTGCCGCAGGAATGTTTGAGTGTCTTCCAATTGGTATTTTCGTGAATGGCCCTGTTGATGCGCCTGTAGTACGGGCTGTACATCTCGCGATAGGCGTCTTTCGAGATGAACAGCCCCCGCTGCGTTCCGAAGTCCGTCCCGCAGACGAAGGCAGCCTGCGCGCGGTCGCCCACAGCCTTGCCGAGCCGCTCTATGTTCGCCACGGCGATTTCCGTCTGGCGAGAGAAGACCGCATGAAGGTAGTCTCTTCGAGTTACCGTGGAGATGTACCACTCTTCCACGTCGCGTATCCCTTTGGGATGCTTGAGAAACGGCGCGGGCACCAGCGCAATATCCCCAATTGCGGTCCCCGGCAGCAAAATGATGACGCCGTAATCGCCCCGTCCGGCCAGTTCATCGGCCTGACCGGCCAGGGCCTCAATGGTTTCGTCGCTCAGCAGTGCGAATTCCTCGCAGTTGTCCGCAGGGTCGAGTTTGTCTTCGTCAATCGGCTCCTGACGGATGATAGCGTCGAAATAGAATCCGTCTTTTGGCATTCGCCCGCTGGGCGGAGCGGAGGTGTCGCCTTCGGGATATATCAGAAAGTCGCCGTTATCGTCGGTGGTTACGTTGAACTGCCCCGGCACCAGCACTTTCGTGCCGTCGAACAGTTCAAAAGGCTTCCAGTCGGTGTTCTCAAAGCCGAGTATGGTACGGGGGCGAAACAACCCGACCACGTCGATTCCGAGCGCCTTCAGCAGCGGTTCGTCAACCTCGCCGAGCATCTGATACGGCTCGATTACCCTGACGCGATAATCTGTTTCTCCGAGCACCCTCCGCCTGAGTTTTGAAAGCGTGCTTGCCGAGATGCCGGAGGTCATGGTCGCCCCCATGTCCACGCAAACGCGATCCGGCTGGCGATGGTTCAGTGTCGCTTCAAATCGTTCACGAGATGTCAGCATCGAAAGTTACTTTTCTCTCTTTTCTCATTCATAAGTGCGAACGCCTTCCTTTCCACGGCGGGATTGGCGCTTGGCACGGCGGAAGTGCTTTTTGCCCCACTCGGTCGGGTAACGACCTGTTATACAGCCGGTGCATAACTTTTTTGAGTCGATTCCGATACATTCGGCGACATCCTCAGCCGAGAGGTATCGCAGGCTGTCGATTTTCAGCACTTTTGCCATTCGCTTGTGCATTTCCGGCGTGGGCGTGCCTTTATAATTTCGGCCTGCGAATTTCGGTGCGAATAACTCGCTTATTCGAGACATGTCGATTCCGTAGAAGCACGGCGCGACGATAGGCGGGCAGGCAACACGGACGTGAACCTCTTTTGCCCGCCCCTGATTACGAATCTGATCGGCCAAGGCTCGTAGGGTCGTCGAGCGAACGATGGAATCTTCCACGAGGAATACCCGCTTTCCGGCAAGGATCTCCGATAGCGGAGTGTACTTTCCCTGAACGCTCCGGCCTCGCGTGCCGCTGGGCTGGATGAACGTCCTTCCGATATAGCGATTGCGAATAAGCCCCTCTACGCACGGGACGCCAAGCGAGAAAGCGAATGAATCCGCAGCGGCCTTGGCTGTGTCCGGGACCGGGACGACCACGTAGGATGAATCTATTTTCTCGGTCTCCATCTCTGCCAGTAGCCGGCCTGAATTCGCCCTGGCCATATACACGCTCGAACCGTCCATAGTGCTGGCGACGTTGGAGAAATACACCCACTCGAAGAAGCAGTGCGAGCAGCGATGATTGGGCGCGAACCGCTCGAAGCGGAGTTTTCCGTTTTCGACAATCGCCATCTCGCCGGGCGACAGCGACTTTATGTCGGTAAAGCCGAGGTTAGACAGCGCGACCGATTCGCTGGCAGCGGCGAAGAGATTGCCCTTCCTCGCCCAACTCATCGGGCGAATCCCAAGCGGGTCGCGCGCGACGAACATCCGCCCCATCGCGTCGAGGAAGGCGATATTGTAGGCCCCGTCGAAATCACGCCCCAGTGAGGCCATGACTTTGCGTATATCCGGCGGGCTGTCGCCGCGAAGACGATAGGACAAGGCGTGCATGATTATTTCGGTGTCGGTGTCGAGCGTGAAATGGTAGTGGCGTCGGGCCAGCAGGCGATCGCGCAGGTCGGTGTAGTTGGCCAGTTGTCCGTTGAAGGCGAAGGCGAACCATTTCCACAAGCGCCCGTGATGTCGCTCGAATGGCTGGGCGTAGCGGGCGTCATCCTGCCCGCAAGTCGCGTAACGCGTGTGCCCGATTGCCGCCTGTCCGGAGTACTCGCTCAAAATCGACCGGTACTTGCCAGGATGCGACATGCGGAACACCTCGCTGACCGCACCGACGTCTTTGAACGTGTCGAGTATCTGCGGACGCTTCGGCTGGTAACTGGTCAGCCCGGCTGCGAGTTGCCCACGGTTCTGAAGGTCCAGCAACATCTGCGGAAGCATGGCGGTAACGTCGCCTGCGCCGGCGGATTTACCAAGCCGGCACACAGCCGCTACGCCGCAATTATGATGAATGTCTTCGCTCAAATGTTATCTCCTTAAACCCATCGCGGTTTATCCTAACTTCGCGCGTGCGGTATGACAAGTTATCAACCTATTGGGTGTCGTGGTCGCGGTGTTTTCGACAACCATAAAAACTGCGCCACCCCCTGGTGGCAAACACCCCCACCCCCGCCCCCCGGCCAACTACCAAGACGCGGGGCACCGATAAA
>JAUWNJ010000050.1 GCA_030612725.1 Planctomycetales bacterium | reverse complement strand
AGTCCCTAGTCCCTATCTGTCCGTTGATTGGTTCCTCTGTTTTTCTGTTCCCTAGTCCCAAGTCCCAAGTCCCTAGTCCCTAGTCCCTATCTGTCCTCTGTATTAACTTTTGCGTTCGCGTTTGCGCGCGCAAACGCGAACACAAAACGGATAGCGACGCCATAAGTCCTTGGTGGCCTTGGGAAAAGTTTTTTTGGAATTTTTCGCCTCCCTGATTTTTACGTTCGCGTTTGCGCGCGCAAACGCGAACGGATAGATTTTTATATTTTGGCGTGCTAGCCGCGACCGGTAGGGAGCGGGTTTCTTTGCTAATGGGCGTTAAAAAAACCGCTTCCTGCCGGTCGCGGCTAGTTTATCACCCGCCATCGCATTTACTTTGTGCGTCCACTATTAAGCGTAGAGAGATTGGGCGTGCAACTTCCGCAAGGGATACCTGATGGGATATGCGCGTTTGCAGAAAAAGACAACAGAGCCGAACGGCATAGCCAATGCCCGACACCGGCTTTGCCGTTCGGCTCTGTTTTAATACGCCACAAAAAAATCGGAAACCGCTCCGGTTGTTTCTAACGCTATCGGCATAGTTTGTCCATCTTGACAGAAAACCGTCAAAAGACGATAATGCTTATAGTGCGATCACAGAATAAAGAATGAAGATTCGGGAAATAATCAGGCTTGTCGAGAGGGACGGATGGGTTCAGATAACACAGAAGGGTAGCCATCGGCAGTACAAGCGTCCGGTGAAAAAAGGGAGAGTAACAATTGCCGGCAAGCCCAACCAGGACGTACATCCCAAAACGCTGAACAGTGTGTTGAAGCAAGCGGGTTTGAAACGATAAAACAAGGTGCCCTATGGAAATAAAATATCTGATTTGTATTGAGAAGGCCGAAGGCAGTAACTACTCGGCGTATGTGCCGGACCTGCCGGGATGTATCGCTTGCGGGGATACTTTGGAAGAAACCAAGCGTCTTATCGCCGAAGCCATCGACTTGCACATCCGAGGCATGACCGAGGACGGTGAGCCTGTACCGGAACCTACGACCGAAAGCGATTATGTTACGGTCCATGCGGCATGATCAGAAGCCGGTACCGTGGCCGATGTTTGCAGAAAAAGACAACAGAGTCGAACGGCAAAGCCAATGCTCAACACCGGCTTTGCCGTTCGGCTCTGTTTTAATACGCCATAAAAAAAACCGGAAACCGCCCCTGTTGTTGTCATCATGTATTATACCGGCTCTGATAACATCTGTGGTCTTATTCATCAGTTTCAGAACGTGACCAGTTCACGCCGTAGCCCGGAAAGGCTTTCATGACGTCTTCAAACCACCCCTCAAGACGTCCACCCCATTGCTTCGAGATACAGTAAGTCCGTCCATCACATATGATGAGCTGGTCTTCTTCTGTAAAGTATCGCCAGTCGTCAAACCTTCGCCCCTCGGCCTCTTCCTCTTGTGTACACTTCGCAACAAACTCCTCTGACGAGTCAAACTCGCCTTCAGCGCTACGGAAGGCATTGCCTTTCCTGACAGTAGCGGCTTCACAGATCGCGTCCGGCTTGACTCCAGAATCACACAAGTGCTTGAGTATCGTGTAGGCCATACGCCCTTTGTTTAATCGCTTATATACCTTTCCGTTAATGGTCACGTCATATTTCGTGTAGTCGCGCCCTTGCTGGCGAGAGACACGCGACTTCTGCGCCTTCTCTCTGAGTTGAACCTGATACTGTTGGGCTTCAGGAAGCGGAATGACTTGCTGCACATCAAGAAGTACGCGATCCCCGTCACGATATGGTTTAAGACGGACGCAACGGACATCTAACCCCTGTTCGTTCAACCACATCACAGCCGTTGTTAGTTCCTTGGAGAAATCCGCTGATGCAAGCACGATCCGTACACATTGCGCAAAATCATTCTCGTCCGGATCGTCCCATCCGAGAAATTTGAGTAGGTTCTCCCGCGGTTCATCACTACTATCGATGGATTCGAGATATTTCCCAAAGACGTCAACGACCTTGTCGAACGTCATGGTCGAAACCATGGCGGCATATCGAATTGCCTGAAGGTCCATGTGCCCGCCGCTCTCAGTCCGTTTCAACTCGATAACGACCAGATTGGCCTCTTTATCGATACCCAGCAGGTCAATACGACGTCTAGAATCCTCCCACTCGCCGAATTCCTCAGCGACCACCAGCGTACTGGGTGAAATCACTTCAATCTGTCGCCGAAGCAACCGTTGTAAATCGGTCCGTTCACGAAGCCCGGTTTGGCTGAATGTGGTTTCGTCCATCTTCCTGATGTCGTCCGATGTAATCTCGTAGATAGCCATGGTTTTTGTCTCACCTGTTATTTGAAACACCGCGGCCACGCCACCTGCCAACCGTTCACGGGCGATGCGTAGCATCACTACGTGAGACGCCCGTGGTACGTTTACACGTCCAGGTTTTTGACTTCGAGTGCGTGGGTTTCGATGAATTCGCGGCGGAGTTCGACGTTGCTGCCCATGAGGACCGAGAACATTCTTTCTGCCTCTTCTGCGTCTTCCGCCCGAACACGCAGGAGCGTTCGCACCTCCGGGTCCATCGTGGTTTCCCACAACTGGATGGCGTTCATTTCGCCCAGGCCCTTAAAACGTCTGATTTCCATGCCCTTGGAGCCAAGTTCGCGTATCGAAGCGGTTATGCCCGCTATGTTGTCCACCTCAATGGTGGCGTCTTCGCTGATGAGGGCGAACCTCGCCAGCGGCTTCTCGCCCGTAACAGACTCCTCGCGGGTGAGGAAATAATCATCAATGTCAAGACCCCGTGTGGCGAGTTTGGAGATGATCTTTTCGAGGTCTTTGATTTCGTGGAGTTCGGCCTTCTTCTGAAGCCTGGGCCGGCCGATTGTCCCGTTATCATTTCCGTTACCGTTTCCGTTACCGTTCCCGTTCCCGGATTCATCCTCGACGAGCGTATCGGTGTACTTGCTGAGTGTATCGTCGAATGCCTTCTGGCTGTGGCAGAAGATGTCTTTCCCGTCGAGGACCAGCCAGTGCGTCGGTAGTTTCTTCTGTTCCCTGTTGTCCATCAGTTCTGCGAAACTTAACCCTCGACGTTCGAGGATGTGTATCTTTTCAGCCAGTTCGTCGAGGAGTTCCACCAGTTCGCGTAGTTTCGCGCCTTTGATTTCGGCCTTTTTCTGTTTTCCGTTTTCGCTTCGGATTTGGAATGATGTCCCATCCAGACCCAGGTTAATCAGCGTATTCCGCATGGCGAGTTCGTTGAGGACGTATTCCTTGTGTTTTTTTCGTGTTACCAGGTATAGCGGCGGCTGGGCGACGAATATCCGCCCGTT
This sequence comes from Planctomycetales bacterium, assembly GCA_030612725.1. GTDB lineage: Bacteria > Planctomycetota > Phycisphaerae > SM23-33 > SM23-33 > JAUWNJ01. The sequence continues at coordinate 5,731 of JAUWNJ010000050.1, read as the reverse complement.
GAGGATCAGCGGCTTCATGTGGCGGTAGAAAAACGTCAGAAGCAGCGTGCGTATGTGCGAGCCGTCAACGTCGGCATCCGTCATTATGATAATTTTCCCATATCGGCATTTGCTGACATTCACCTCGTCGTTTCCGATACCACAGTCCAGCGCCGAGACCATGTATCTGATTTCGTTGAACGACAGTATTTTGTCGATGCGTGCTTTCTCGACGTTGAGGATTTTTCCCCGAAGCGGCAGGATGGCCTGTATGGCGGAATTTCTTCCCTGCTTTGCAGGCCCGCCGGCTGAATCGCCCTCGACCAGGAACAGTTCGGTGCTGGCGACGTCTTTGCTCCGGCAGTCGGCGAGTTTCCCCGGCAGCGAGCCTCCGGCAAGGGCGCCTTTCCGTCGTGTAAGGTCTCGCGCCTTCCTGGCTGCATCGCGCGCCAGCTGGGCCTGAACGCCCTTGGTGATAACCCGTTTGGCTTCGCGGGGATGTTCCTCCAGCCAGGTTCCGAGTTGTTCGTTGACCGTCTGCGTTACGAAGGTTTCGACCTCGCTGTTTCCCAGTTTCGTCTTGGTTTGCCCTTCGAATTGTGGCTCGGCGACTTTTACTGAGATGACGGCGGTCATTCCTTCGCGCAGGTCGTCGCCGGAGGGCACTTTATCTTTTTCCTTCAGCAGTTTTGCGTTTCGGGCGTAGGCATTGAGTGTTCTGGTCAGGGCGGATCGGAAGCCAGAAAGGTGGGTTCCGCCCTCGACGGTGTGGATATTATTGGCGAAGGTGAAGACGGTCTCGCTGTATCCGTCGTTGTACTGGAGCACCAGTTCCAGCGCGAGCATGGTCTTTTCGTCTTCCTTTTTGATGACGATGGGGCGATGAAGGGTGGTCTTGCCTTCGTTGAGATGTCCGACGAACGCCAGCAGGCCCTTGTTGAACTGGAAGACGTCTTCCTTCTCTTCGGTCTGGTCGATTAATTTAATTCTCAGCCCTTCGTTCAGGTACGCCAACTCGCGCAGGCGGGTCGAGAGCACTTCGTAACGAAGTTTCTTATCGGGGAAGATTTCCGAATCGGGCATGAAGGTAATCTGCGTTCCGGATTTTTTCCTCTTGCCGATTGTCTTGAGTTTCGCCTGCCTCTTGCCTCGATGGAACTCCATGAAATAGACGTTTCCGTCGCGGCAGACTTCCACTTCCATCCATTCGCTCAGCGCGTTGACCACCGAGGCTCCGACGCCGTGCAGCCCGCCGGAAACCTTATACGAATCGTGGTCGAATTTTCCACCGGCGTGCAGTTTGCACATTACCACTTCGAGCGTGGAAATTTTCAGCGTCGGGTGAGGCCCCACGGGTATCCCTACGCCGTCGTCGATGACTGTGCACGAACCGTCGGCGTTTATCCGGACGGTGATGTTATTGCACCTTCCGGCCATTGCTTCGTCGATGGCGTTATCGACGAGTTCCCAGACGAGATGATGCAGCCCTCGCGGGGTTGTGTCGCCGATGTACATTCCCGGACGCTTACGAACAGCCTCAAGCCCTTCGAGAACCTTAATCTTGCTCTCGTCATAGACGGGCTTGGTTTTCTTACCGGCCGATTCCTTGGCCATAAATGAATTCTCCTCTGAAAGAGTGTCTGCTTTTGTGAAGAATTGCCCTTATTTCCGGCGATTCAACAGGACTCGGTATTCTCGCAGATTCAGGACGTTTTCGCCAGTATAAAGGAACATTTCGGAGATGTTTTTTCCTGCCGGGCCACGGGTGGCGGAGAGGTTTGGAATAAAGTGCTCCGTTCCCCTAATTCCCAAGGTGGTCGCAATTTGCGCCCACCTCTCAAGGCTGAATTCTATTCGGCCTCGCTACGTCTTCCCTTTGAGGTCGCAAATTGCGACCTCAAAAAGAAGTCGTGGCGAATGGCAACGGAAGATTCGAAAATAAGTGCCCCATGCCCCTGATCTTTGGTAGGCTGCGTAGATGCCGAATCGACAAGCAATTATTCCCATAGGACGCATTGAGCAGGACATCCTGCTGCTTCGCGGGCAGAAAGTCATTCTCGACGCGGACTTAGCGGAACTGTACGGTGTGGCAACAAAAGTGCTGAATCAGGCCATCAAACGCAACATCGAACGCTTTCCTGAAGATTTCATGTTTCAGCTGACGGATGGGGAGAGCGCCGCTTTGAGGTCACAAATTGTGACCTCAAAGGGAGGCCGTGGCGGCAGACGATATGTCCCCTATGCCTTCACCGAACACGGAGCCATCATGGCTGCTGGCGTGCTGAACACCGAACGGGCGGTCAAGGTAAGCGTGTACGTCGTCAGGGCATTCGTAAAACTCCGGGAAATGCTCTCGACCCACAAGCAATTGGCCCAGAAACTCGCGGAACTGGAGCGAGGCCTCCAAAAGCACGACCACCAGATTCTCGCCCTGGTCGAAGCCATACGGCAACTCATGGAGCCTCCGCCCGAACCCAAACGAAAACCCATCGGCTACGCTACAGAGCACGAAGAACACAAGAAGAAGCCATCCAGGAAAAAGAAGCGATGAGGTCGCAGAATGCAACCTCGAAAACTGGGGGCACCAGAAAGACAAATAATAGTATGGTGTCCACAGTTTTCCCAAGGCATTCGTAAAGCTTACTTCCAGAATGTAAGTTTTCCCTTAACAACCCGCCAGTTCTCCCTGCCTAGAATGTATGGATACGCGAAGAACCAAACTGCAAACACACCGAGAAAGCACCACTTATACTTCTCGAATTTCTGAAGTACGTCCCACTTCCATTCAACAAAAACTGCGCCGAGTACGAGTAGCACAAGAGCAATAATTGCACCGATAGACCGCCGTCCACGAACAACGGACCAAAAATCCTTCCGCTTGGCCAGCGCGTCGGCTTCGGCCTCGGCCTGCCCGGTCGCGTTGGCCTTCAGGTCGGCTTCCACGAAGGCCGCACATTTCGTGCACCAATCCCGAAGTTGTCGCAGGCAGACCACTGGATCAGCACAGTCCGGTATCGTCTCAGGAAACGCCCAAAACGTCACAATGGCCCTGGCGTGAGCGTCGGCTTGGCGGTAGTAATTCCTCGGTGTTACGTCGGATGAACCTCGTATGCCCTTTGCTGCTGCGTTGGCATACAACAAATTTAGATGCGAAAGTTTCAATCCGATCCAGGTAGCAAGATTGCGAGGGAACCGGTCAAGTTCCCACTCTTTGAGGATGTATTCCTTGACGGCCTTTGCTTTTCTCAAGTCTTCTCGGTCACCCTTGGCGGCAGCTCGTTCTATTGCGTAGTCATGCCCGGAAAGGCGATCTTCAAGGTCTTTGCGCAACCTCCGTGGGAGTTTGGCAATCCGAGCGGGTGTCAGAGGAACGGAAATACTGCTGACGTTGACCTTTGCGGACTTCCCGCCATCGGTCCGTTTGGGCTGTGGTTTCTTTGACATGGCTGTACCTTTCATTTTCGGGCTGACTAGCCGCTTGATGACTGCAAGCCGCCTCCCGATGCTCAATTTTGACAAGATGTTACGATGTTCTGTTATCGAACTCATATCACCCATTGTGGTGGGGCGGAATAACTACTCAACAAAAAAATGCGCATGTGCTATGCGGACGCGCCAAGTCGAGATAAAATAAGGGGTTGCAGGAACAGTTTGACACTGCCGGGGATGTCAGCACCGAGGCCAAGAATGACTGGATGCTGCTGTGAGCGGAGGATTTGGATAAATCTAGGTTGACAGTTTCGGGATTGTCGAGTAAAATATGGCGGTTGGGTAGGCGTGCCCTTTTGCTCTATTCATTTGCAACCGATACGGGGCAAGCGTACCCAATGACAATTTGATCTTGGTCTGACCAAGCGTTTGTGCTGCTGGAAAACTGCGACATTTTCTAACGCACAAGGCAATCGCTAGGCGGACTCCCGAATGGGAGTTCGTCGGTGAACCCTTGTGCGTAGGCCGTCGCAGGCCTTCCAGCAGGATAGTAATCGGCGGCTCCCTTTTTAAAAGGGGAAACCGATATGGGATTCGCTCGATTTCGGTGCTTGACCGTACCTCAAGTGAGGACTGTTTCGCCGGGCGCGGTGCTCGGCGTCAGAAACCCTTTTCAGAAAGGAGTAGAACGATGAGAGCAAACGAAACAAATCTGTATGGCTGTGTCTTGGTTGCATTGGCTGTTGCGATGGTCTTTGGACAGTCTGCCTCCGCAGACACAAACGTCGGCAGTCTGATAGCAACCGACACGCATTGGACAGCCACCGGCAGCCCCTACGTTGCCGCGGACGGTATCCTAATTGCAGCCGGAGCGAGCCTGCGCATTGATCCGGGAGTGGAGGTACGTCTTGGCCTTGGAACCACGCTGAAGGTGGGTTCCGGTGAACTGCTTGCCAGAGGAACCACAGCCGAACCGATCTGCTTCACCGGTGGCGCGCACATCACGTTTGAAGATGCAAGCGTCGATGCAAGTTTTGACGAGGCGGGCAATTACATCGCCGGATCGATTATAGAATACGCAGTGATCGAAAATGCCGCTTACGCCACATCGGGGACGGCAATCCGTATCTGTTCGACTTCACCCTACATATCTCATAATCTTATCCGCAACAATGCGGGCAATGGTATATTTGCAAGTTCTGCAGACAATCTTCACATAGTGAGGAACATAATCAGCAACAACTCGGGTTGGGGCGTGTACTTGGATGACTGTGAAACCGCTACCTTCTCAGGGAACATAATCAGCGGCAACTCAAGCGGCATGGACCTTAACTCGTCCAACAATATAATGCTGATAGGTGATCGGATTTTCGATAATACCGAATGGGGGATTTTCATTTTTCTCACTGACGGGGTGAAACTCAGCGCCGACCTGGACGATCCGACTTGGATATTTGGAAACGGTCTCCACAACGTGAGTAATTATAACAGTTTTCAAGAGTCTTATATGTTGGATGGGCCGGGCAATGTGGATGGGCGATACGTCTGGTGGGGCACGACAGACGAGGCTGAAATTACAGAAGGCATCTATGATTACCTTGATAAGTCTAATCACGGAATTGTTTTCTACCAGCCCTGGGCAGTTCCCGAACCGGCCACGTTGTTGTTGCTGGCCTTTGGTGGGTTGGCAGTAATTAGGCGGCAGCGAAGGCAAAAGTAGATATGAAGAAACCGGAACGGGGAAATAGGGGACGCTAACCTATTTTCGCCTTTTCTCTCTATCATTCCAATCAGTCTCAGCGTCAATCGGCAGTTTGTCAACCGCAAAACAGGTTAGCGTAGGGTTGTTGAAAAAGTCGCCCGTGCTGGTTTGATGGGTAACACGGGCGTCTCGCCCATGTTACTCATCAGGGGACTTTTTCAACAACCCCACGTAGCATTTAATTGCTCCAATTCACTATCTTTTGCCCGTCGTTGTTGGATTGTTCGGGCGGGGTTTTGTAGAATGTGTGGGATGAAACTGTACACAAAAAGCGGTGATGGGGGGTTCGCGTCGCTGCCGGGGACCGGCGGGGAGGCGAGGAAAGACGATCCGCGTTTTTCAGCCGTCGGCAGCCTGGACGAACTCAATGCCGCTGTCGGTTTTTGCCTGGTCGAAGCCGGGCGGGCTGGGGATTCTTCGGTTGCCGATGCTCTTGAACCCGTTCAGGCTGAACTGTTTTCTATCGGCGCGATACTTGCGACAGTTGGGTGCCGTGGTCGCGGTGTTTGCGGCCACGCGGATACGCAGGCTTTAACGTGGTCGCAAACACCGCGACCACGG
>JAUWNJ010000055.1 GCA_030612725.1 Planctomycetales bacterium | reverse complement strand
GCGGGGGGCGGCGGGGGGCCGGCCCCCCCCCCCCCCCGCCCCGGGCGCGGGGCCCCCCCCCCCCCCCCCCCCCCCCGCCCCCCGGGCTGACTGCGAGTTGTAGTTTGTGCGGTTCTCGGTTATTTATTGTTTTGATGATTCGTATATATTTCATTCTGGGATGCACTGCCTCCGGTAAAGGGGCTGTCGGTCGTCTGCTTGCACGTCGGATTGGCGGGCAGATTATCAGCGTCGATTCGATGAAGGTCTATCGACGAATGGATATAGGAACGGGCAAGCCCAGCCAGGACGAACGGAACGAGGTCCCCCATCACTGCATCGACATCGTTGAGCCGAGCGAACCCTTCAGCGTCGCGCGTTACGTTGATTTCGCCGATAAGGCCATAGCCGAAATAGCCGCAGCGGGTAACGTTGTCCTTGCTGTCGGGGGAACCGCTCTGTACATCAAGTCGCTGGCGGAGGGTTTGTTCGAAGGTCCCGGCGCTGATGCCGAAATCCGCGCCGAACTGACCCGCCGCGCCGAGGCAGAAGGCTTGGCTGCCTTGCACGAGGAATTAGCGAGAATCGACCCGGAATCGGCTGGGAGGATACATCCCAACGACGAAAGGCGTATCGTCCGGGCGATGGAGATATTCGCACTGACGGGCGAACCCATAAGCAACCTTCAGAAACAGTGGGACAATCCCAAGCCACGATACGATTGCGTCTTCATAGGCTTACGCCGAGGCAGGGACGAAGCGAACCGGCGAATAAACGCCCGCGTAAAGCGTATGATTGAACAGGGTCTGCGCGACGAAGTGGCGGCGTTGCTGGACGAACCTGCCGGCATGTCGCAACAGGCTGCTCAGGCATTGGGATACGCCGAGATGACCGAGCAGATCAACGGAAAATGCACACTTGATGAGGCCTGCGAGCAGATAAAGATAAACACTCGCCAATTCGCAAAGCATCAGCGAACATGGTTCCGAAGGTTCGGGAATGTCCGCTGGATAGACGTCGAGGAAAGTGCAAGCGTCGAGGACATCGCTGAGAAAGCGATTGGAAAAATGTCTAATGCTTAATGACCAATGTCTAATGCCCAATACCCAATACCGCGGATGGTTTATCCTTGGACATTAGTCATTACTTAGTCATTGGTCATTAGACATTTCCGGTCAGGTATATAGGATAGTACACAATGGGTGTTGAATTCACAGTTGTCAGCATAGGCGCTCTTTCGGCCAATCCGTTCTGGTCCGAGAGACAGGGTGTTCGAACTCCGCACGCGACGACGACGCTGGTCCGCGACGGCGAACGATTAATCATTGTTGATCCGTCGCTACCGGATGTGGTTCTGGAGGCTCGCCTGTTCGAACGCACAGGCCTGAAACTCGGCAGCATCACCGACGTATTTTGCACGACGCTCCGCCCGACACACCGACGCGGGATAGAGGCCTTTGGAAACGCGCGGTGGACGTGCGACGAGGCTGAACTGCTCGCGTACAGGCAGCATCTTGAGATGATGAACGAATCGGCAGACCGTCTGGACGGCGAGGTCGAATCGGCCATGACGGCGGACCTGAAAATACTGGAGCGGTTCGCCCCCGCCCCGGAAAAATTCACCCCCGCCGTTCATTTATATCCCTTGCATGGTGCGTCGGTCGGGTCGGCTGGGCTGCTGCTGAGCGGACCCATTCGGACAACCATAGTGGCCGGCGACGCGGCGATGACGGCGGATCACGTTTTGGCGGGGCGAATCTGGAGCGGCGCCGCCGATACCGAAGCGGCCATGGAAAACCTTACCGACCTGGTCGAAATCGCCGATGTAATCGTCTGTGGACACGATAATTACATGCTCTCGCCAACATACTGGATGAAATAGACCGTGTTAACTATCGGGGAATTTCTTGTTGAGCAGGTCTGGCAGTTAGGACTGCTGTTCGGGCTGCTGGTAGCGTCGGCGTATTTCGCCGGGGCGGAGACCGCGCTGTTCAGCCTCTCCCGAAGCCAATTGTACCGGTTGGAGCGAGACTCCCGCAGGAGCGCCCGCCTGGCAGCCTCACTGATGCGCAACCCGGCAAGCGTGCTGACTACCGTCCTGCTGGGAACCAACATCGTCCAGATCCTCTATTTCGTCGTATCAACCACCCTGATTATGAACGCGCAGGCAAAAATGCGAGGCGGAGAATTCTGGGCTCCGGCGCTGGCTGTCGCGACGTTCGTCGCCATTGTAGTCGCCGCCGAGATTGTCCCGAAAACGCTGGCGCATATCTGGGCGTGGCAACTGGCGCCGCCGGCAGCGCCGATCATGACCATTCTGGACCGAGGCATAAAACCTATCCGGCGATTCCTCATGGCCGGGCTGATCGACCCGCTCATCCGCCTGCTCGCGCCGCCCGGAAACCGGCATGGAAATCTATCGAGCGAAGAATTGGGCGCACTGCTGACGCTATCGCAAAAAAGAGGACTCATCAGCGCCGACGAAGGCGAACTGCTCCAGGAAGTACTGGAACTGACCGACCGAAAGGCCGGCGACATCATGGTCCCCCGCGTGGACATTATCGCCTGCGACGTAAACTCATCACCCGATGAACTGCTCGAATTCGTACGCCAAACACGCTTCACGCGGATACCCGTTTATGAAGGCGACCTCGACCACATCGTCGGCGTGGTCCATGCAAAGCGCCTGTTAACCGATTCAGGCCGAACGCTGCGCGAGAATGCGGGTCCGATTAAATTCGTCCCTGAATCCGCCCCGCTGGAGCGTCTGCTGGTGCATTTCCGCGCCACGGGAAGTCAACTGGCCGTCGTGGTCGATGAATACGGCGGAACGGCCGGTCTGGTAACGCTCGAAGACGTCCTGGAGGAAATCGTCGGAGATATTGTCGAGGTTCGTGACCACAGGCCCGAACCCATCGTCCGAAAACTGGGGCCTGACCAATGGCTGGTGGATGCCGATCTTCCGATTCACGAATGGTCCGACGCCTTTCCGACCGACCTGACCGGTGCTCGCTTCAATACCGTCGGCGGGTTCGTCACCTCCCTTCTTGGCCACATTCCGAGCGTCGGCGAGCAGGCGAAATATCGCAACATTACTTTCACTGTCGAAGAAATGCGGAAAAGGCGAATCGCCCTGCTGCAGGTGCAGTTGGGGGGGCAATCATGATTGCGACGGTATATATGATCGCCGCCGGATGGACGATGCTGCTGGTCGGAATGGTGCTGTCGTTCCTCTACAGCGGGCTGGAGACGGGATGCTACGTGGTCAACAAAATCCGCCTGGACCTCCACGCCTATTCGGGAAACCGCCCGGCCCGTCGTCTCCTGTACATCCATCACCGTCCCGAAAGAGCGCTCGTCGTCCTCCTGATCGGAAACAACCTCGCCAATTACCTCGCTTCGGCTGGGATGGTCCTGATACTGACCTGCTCGGGATGGACGCATCCGGACTGGTACTCCGTCGCGATCCTGACACCGGTAATCTTTATCTTCTGTGAACTGCTGCCCAAGAACCTTTTCCATCGTTACAGCGAGATGCTCGTTTATACTTTTTCGGGATTCATGGAGGTCTCGCGTCGGATATTCTCTGCTGCCGGGTTTGTCGGTCTGATTCACGGAGGGGTGTGGCTCGTGATGAAACTCGCCGGACGGCGTCTGGGTCCGACCGAAACGCCTCTGCTCCACAGCCAATACGTAACAGGCATCCTTGCCGAAGGTCGCGCCGGAGGCGCACTGACGCATACACAATCCGACATAGCCGAACGCATCGTCAACATCTCGCGCGTTCAAATGCGCGACGTAATGATCCGGCTTGAGGATGCCGTGCTCGTCGAGAAATCGGCTTCGGTCGAGGAAATCCGTGATTTGTTGCGTCTTCATGGGCATCCCCGTTTGGGGGTTTATTCAGGCCTGTCCGACAACATCGTCGGTGTGCTGAACGCTTACGACGCCCTGCTCGATGAAAAATTGGGCGGGAGTCTTTCTCCTTATATCAAACCTGTATTGACTCTTCCGGAAGGCCTCGGCGTCATAGAAGCGCTCGTCCGATTGCAGCAGCGTCGTGAGGTGATGGGTTTCGTCGTTTCATCGTCCGGCGAGTACCTCGGACTGGTAACAATCAAAGACCTCGTCGAGGAAATCGTCGGCGAATTGAAAGAATGGTAATGGGAGCCGAAAATCCGAATATCGAAATACGAAACAATATCGAATGACCAAAATTCAAATTCTCAAAACCCATCTCCCGAAGCCGCTGACGAAACTGTTTGTAACATTTGAATTTGGGATTTTGAATTTGTTTCGGATTTCGTGCTTCGGATTTCGGATTTTGTACTATTCCTTTACCATGGTTCGATTACATCGCCGAAGCAGGTTCCGACGGCGCGGGCTGACAGTACCAACGAGTCCCCAGGCTGGACCGTGCGAATCTTCCCGGCGATGGAACTTATCTCAACCGCGTCTATCTTCCCGTTCTTGACAACGACCATTTCTCCGAACCTTCCATCTGCCAGTAGTTCCGTAGCGTGGTGGGCAAGCACGGTTGCCAGTATGCGGTCGAAGGCCGTCGGCGTCCCGCCGCGCTGCACGTGCCCCAGTACAATGGCCCGACTTTCCAGACCGGTAAGTTTCTCGACCTCGTCGGCGACGTGTTTGGCAATTCCGCCGAGGCGGATGGGTTCGGGGCTGGACTCGTCAACGTGATTTACGACCATCTCGCCACCGGCTGGGAATGCGCCCTCGCCGACGGCGATGAGCGTGAAACGCTTCCCGTGCTTGCTGCGACGATCGCAGGCGTCAGCCACTACGTCCAGTTTGAAGGGTATCTCCGGAATCAGAATCACGTCGGCGCCGCTGGCCAGACCGCTTCGCAACGCCAACCATCCGGCGTATCGCCCCATCAGTTCAACCACCATAACGCGGTGATGGCTTGAGGCGGTGGTGTGAACCTTGTCCAGTGCATCCGAACCCGTAGCCACCGCTGTATCGTGCCCGAATGTCATCTCCGTACCGGGAAGATCGTTGTCGATCGTTTTGGGCACGCCGACAATCTTGAGGCCTCGATCGATCAATTTGGCTGCACCGGCCATTGTCCCGTCGCCGCCGATGATGACCAATGCGTCGAGTTTGTGCTTCCGGCAGTTCTCCAGCACCCGGTCGGTTACGTCCTTCTCAACCCATTTACCATTTTCGAGCACTTTGAACTGGGACGGATTTGCCTTGTTGGAAGCGCCCAGAATCGTCCCGCCAACCGTAAGGATACCTGAAACGTCTGAAACGCTCAGCGGACGGATGCGGTCCTCTATCAATCCGAGATACCCATCCTCGATACCGAAAATCTCAAGCCCGTACCTGAACATCCCCGTCTTGGCGACGGCGCGGATAACGGCGTTCAGACCTGGACAGTCGCCGCCACCGGTCAGTACGCCAATGCGACGAATCTTTGACTTCGTCATTGCGTTCTCCATAACTACAATCAGACCCTGCCCCCGTACAATAGCATTTATCGGCAGGATACTTCAGGAATTCGTACATATTATCATTTTTCGTTCGACACCTGCCTGCTTACCGCAGGTAGGCAGGTTCTCTGTTCAATATTGAACATTCTTTTTTTATCCTCTGCATCCCTGCTAATTCTTTTTCCACGAAAATTATTCTCTCGTAACACTGGCGGAGGCGGAAGACATCGTGTAGAATCCACGCGTCGGGATTTTTTGTTTGTATTATCGCCACGGCGACTCGCCTGTGGTGAGAGGACGCTTACGATGGATCAGCAAACACCAGCAGAACGTCGAAACCACAGCCGGCATCCACTCTCGATAACTGTGCAGTTCTACCACGGCCCAACCCAGCGTGAATACCCCGCCCGAAGTGTGGACATTTCCTCCGGCGGGATGCTGATGTACGTCCCGGTAGGAACGCCCGTATCGACAGGCCAGCCAATCCGCGTAACTCTCGGTAGCCACGACAGACCTGAATTTTCCGGTTTGAGCGAGCGTCCTGTCGATGCCACGATCGTCCGCGTGGACCGCAAAAAGATGATGGACGTCGGGCACATGCCCGTCGGCGTCCGCTTCGCGTAGTGGTCGGCCTTCGACGACGAGGCTCAGGCTCGAAGAGAATACCGAGAGACCGGCACGCTCGCTTCCAATACCGACGAGCCTGCTCATTCCCAATACCGACGGATAGCCTTCCGTCGGATTCGCTCGCATCCAATACCGACGGATAGCTATCCGTCGGCTTTGTTCCACCGACACAAGGGAACATTTTCGGAACGAAACGGAACGAAACGGAACAATTCGGAACAATTCGGAACGATTGGGAACGATTGGGAACGAATGGGAACGATTCGGAACAATTGGGAACAATTGGGAAAGTTTCCAAAATTCACAAATCCTTGGCGTGTATGGGTTTGCGTATTTTGAGGTCGTTTTTACGCCCATTTTAAAAAATCCGCCATTGCCTATCTTGCCTAAACGGCCCAGAGCACCATTGCGGATTGCGAATTGTGGATTGCGGATTCCTCGGTATTCCGGTATTCCGGTTAATCCGTTGACTGGTTGATTAGTTGATTGGTTCATCTGTTTTTCTTTTCTTCTGTTCCCTAGTCCCAAGTCCCTAGTCCCCAGTCCCTATTCTCTCCGTATTAACATTTGCGTTCGCGTTTGCGCGCGCAAACGCGAACACAAAACGGATAGCGACGCCATAAGTCCTTGGTGGCCTTGGGAAAAGTTTTTTTGGAATTTTTCATCTCCCTGATTTTTACGTTCGCGTTTGCGCGCGCAAACGCGAAC
>JAUWNJ010000034.1 GCA_030612725.1 Planctomycetales bacterium | reverse complement strand
GACGATCGCACAGGCGGGTGTAACGGTTGTAGTGGACAATCCGGTGGATATTGGCGGCGGGTTGCAGTCCACGCTGGTTCACCTTGTTGCGGACAGTGAGGCTGACATGGTAACGGCATGGGACGGCTCATTCAATGGGCCCATGAACCAGATCGGCGCTTTTGGCGGCGCTTTGCCGACACCGACGCTGACCAACGTTGGATACCTGACCCCCGCAGAAGCAGCGGCGGATACTCACTTCATGCTTGCCGACACCGAGTTGCTGGTGGCCCGTGCGCCAAATGAGTCCCCCATCCTGCTGGATGGCGCTTTCGGCATCGTGCCCGAGAGTGTTGGTCTGGACCTTGTGTTGGCCCAGATCGTAACGGCCATTGCTGATGGTCCGTACGTGGTCGAGATGGTCGGCGTAGCCGCTACCGCTACCGGCGCGACGTTCGGTACGGAAGCCTTGATTCCTGTTCCCGAGCCGATAACGATGACGCTTCTGGGTATCGGCGGTCTGGGCGTCCTGCTCCGCAGGAAACGCTGATTGTAGCGTATGAAGTTGTTCAGTAGTTAGTTGCAGAACAACCAGGCCCACGGGGTAGTTTCCCCGTGGGTCTGGTTTTTTTACAGGTAATCCCGTTTGGGATTAATTGATGCGCCATGGAGTAGAAGTCCGGCAGATGAATTGGACGAATTCCGGACACTACGAACGTAAATGACCGGTTACGCGCGAGCGCACTAATTAATCACGAACTGTATAATACCACTAGCAATCAGGGGGCGCGCCCCGAAACGATGTGAAATCCGCATTAAAATAATCTGCGGAAATAATGTAATTCGTATTGACGGGCGATGGGTGGACGTGGTTTCCTTTACCGCTTACTGAAAGGTTTCTTATGCGCTTTACAAAAATGCACGGTATCGGTAATGATTACGTTTGTGTGAACTGCTTTGAGGAGTCCGTTGACGCCCCAACCGAATTGTCACAACGAATCTCCGACCGCCATTTCGGCGTCGGCGGCGACGGGCTTATTCTCATCTTGCCTTCCGAGGAAGCCGACGTGCGGATGCGGATATTTAATGCCGACGGAAGCGAGGCCGAGATGTGCGGTAACGGCGTCCGCTGCGTGGCGAAATACGCCCACGACCACGGCCTGACCGACGCTAATCCTATGCGAGTCGAAACCGGAGCGGGAGTAAAGACAATCGAACTGCACCTCGACGATTCCGGCAGAGTCGCCTCCGCCACTGTCGATATGGGCGAGCCGATTCTCGATCCGCCGACCATTCCGGTCAACATTCCGCAGCAACGGGTTGTCGATTTGCCCGTCCGCACCAGCAAGCGGGCTTTTAAGATGACCTGCATTTCGATGGGCAATCCCCACGCTGTAATGTTCGTCGATGACGTAGCCGGTGTTCCGCTGGAGCAGGTCGGCCCGGAACTGGAGAACCATCCGCTTTTCCCCCGGCGGATTAACGCTCACTTCGTGCAGGTACACTCGGATACGGAGGTAACGATGCGGACGTGGGAGCGTGGCAGTGGAATTACGCTGGCATGTGGGACCGGAGCGTCGTCTGTGTGCGTCGCGGGTGTGCTGGCTGGGCGTACCGGAAGGAAAATCCTCGCCCACTTACCCGGCGGCGACCTGGACCTCGAATGGCGACAAAGCGACAATCACGTCTATATGACAGGCGCGGCGACGGAGGTATTCAGCGGCGAGTTTTAATTGCCAATTGGAAATCTTTTTCTCATTCAGGGCGGATTTCGCTTGAAGCGCCGCTTGCCTGCTTTACCATACCCGCTTTGACGCCGGGCGAGGCTCGGATGGAAGGAAATCATGGTCAGGATTCGATCCGCCCAATCTGTAATTATTCTGCGATGGAGACGCTCGCCGCTGGCGCTCTATATCACCAGTTTTCTGTACGCACTGAAGATCGGTATTCTCGTGATCGTCTGGCCTTGGCAGATAATGAGCATCGGCGGCGGAAGCCTGACGGTCGGCGCTGTCGGGGGGTTGTGGATGGGGGGGTATGTCCTGAGCTGTTTGTTTCTCGGGCCACGGGCGGAACGTTTCGGGGTCAGGCGTATGGTGATGTTGGCGACGGCGGCAAGCGCGTTCAACGTTCTTCTTATGCTCACGACGTCGTCGGTAACGGTGCTGCTTGTGCTGTTGGCGTTAGACGGCGCGATCGGGGGTATGATGTGGCCTCCAATGACTGGTTGGCTGACCATCGGGCAGGAGGGGCATCGTTTGAACCGTCGGCTTGGGATGTTCGGTATCAGTTGGTCGCTTGGCGTGATTATCGGCGTATGGCTGGGCGGTCCGCTGTGGGGGCAGCAGTCCAGTCCGCACCCGTTTCCGGCGTTCATGGTTGCGGCGTGCGCCGTGTTCTGCGCGTTTCTCGTAGCGGCGAGCGCGCGAAAACAACACTCATCCTCAATACCGGCAAGATTGCCCGGAACAGTCGAGCCGGATGAGGCCGGGGCCAAAACAATCTGCGCCTTTCACTGGATAGCCGTTATCGCCGGAGTAATCGCCGGGATGACCAACGGCGTTATGGGATATCCCATAGTAACCCTGATGAAGTCCATGTCGCTTGGACCGAGCGTCCACGGGCGGATCGCCGCAGCCGCCATGATCGCCATGATGTGCGGGCTGTTTTTGATGGGAAGAACCACACGCTGGCACTACAAGCGGATGTTCCTTTGGGCAGCCCAGATTGTCATAGCCGCAGCGGTTTGTTCCGTCGCCTTCAGCAGGAACGGATGGGAACTGGCGACATGTTCCGTTGTTACGTCGCTGGGCATAGCCGTCATTTTCGCCTCCGACCTGTACTATTCCCTCACCGGCAGTACGCGCCGGGCGGCAAGCACAGCCTGGCGTGAGATTCGCATATCAACCGGTTTCGCCGTCGGTTCGTTCGGCGGGGGGGCGATTATCGGACTGACAGGCCTGCGCGCGATTTATCCCATTATGGCGGGTATCATAGTCGTAGCCGTATTGGTTCAAATGGTAATCTATCGTCGCGCTAAGTAACGCCGTCTGGATAAGTTACAAAATCTGTAAAACGCTTGCATTATATAGCCGATAGGAAAAATACCGGATTCGTCAACCACAGCGCAGAATAGATGAGATTTTTCGGAGTTTTTCCTTGACATATCAGGATTCCAGGGTATTATACAGGTGTTGTTAGCAGTAAGGCTCGCTCATAGTGGTGCTCGGCTTGTAGAAGGAGGTCTATTATGCTTCGCTCTATTTTGGTTTCTTCTGTAGTTATCGTTGCCCTTGTTGTGTTTTCTACGGGCACTTTTGCTTCCGGCGCTATCATTATTGCGGATATTGGCAATCCTGTTTCGTACACCATCGAAGAGGTTAATGCCGCCGGAGGAATCCAGGTTGGAGACAAACTCTTCAGCGACTGGCGCGTAACCGACACCGAAAGCCAGGGCGCCATCGCCCCCAATGCCAGTGAGATCGTGGTAACGGGAGTTCAGATCGGCGGAGATTACGGCCTGCGATTTAACAGCGGTTGGTCCGCACCCGCCGGACAATTGGCCGACTCCACGATCAAATTCAAGGTCTCCATCGTTGAACCCTGGTTGTCGGAAGGCTGGGTGATTAAAGACAACGCTTTGTGGATAGCGGCTTACGGCGTTTCTAACAACACGGACGCCGGCGCTGTTTCGGTCTCTGAGAATGTCTATGCGTTCGATCCGGACCTGGGCCACACAACGCCAATCGCCAACAAGTTTGTGTATTACAAGGATGACAATGATAACCTTCTGTATGATGAAAAAGATTTCGTTGACGCCTCCGGCGCTCCGGTCGCTCTGACTGAGATATGGGTAATCAAAGATGTCATTGCCTACGGCGGCGTCGGCACCGTCGGTGTAGCCCACATCAGCGAGTTCTTCCAGACCTTCAGCCAGGTTCCCGAACCGGCGACATTGGCGCTGCTGGGTCTGGGCGGAATTGGAGTTCTTTTCCGCCGCCGTCGTCGCTGAAGCTGATTTGCGCAACACTACAATTAATCAAAGGCCCGGTCCGAAGGAGAAAGCGGACCGGGCCTTTCTTATGCGCCGGAGGCCGTAGGGTGCGGAAGGTTGAAGTTTCCTGCACACGCAATTTCTTCTCCACAACCATCACCTCAAATTGAACAAGACCATGCCTTGCATTATGTCGATAACGGGTGTAGGATAATCGTAGTGGAAATGTAGTGGAATCGTAGGACAAAGGAATAAGCAGGCGGCTGGTCGCCGTCCCAATGGGAGATTGCGTTATGAAGTTCATACCGTCGAGAGATTTACGCATCCGCCCGGGCCAGGTTTGGAAACAACTGCGGAAGGAAAGGGAATTGATTATTACGTCCAACGGCAAGCCGGTCGCGCTGATGACGCCGGTAACGGAGGATAGTATCGAGGAGACGTTGCGTATTATGCGAAGTGCTCGAAATAGCGATTGAAATCAAAAACTGCTGCCGGTGGAATGTCGAGGTGTGATAGAATAAAACAAGGCGACGGAGATATAGATACGAATATCCGGGTGCCGTGGCCGCGGCGTTTGCGGCCACGTTCTTGAGTGGAGTAATTTGTGTCGAATCAAGAACTGCTGGAAAAGGTAGAGTCGATAAAGAACATGCTTGTTTCGCGAGCTACCGGTGGTGTTGCCGACGAACACGCATACCGTTCGTTGCGAACAGATCTTATACGAAATCCGAAAACAAAAGACAACATACCCAAATTCGTGCGGACTTGTCGTACGCTCGATGAGTTCTGGGGATTCATGCAGCCAAAATTTGCCCATTACCAAGAGCGTCGAATTTTTATTCGGGAGAAATTTGATCCTCTTCTAACGCGTCTTGAGCAGGAATCGTCAACTCCGTCGGATAATGTAGTGACAGAAATCCTGACCACTGTTGATTCCGCTCACATAAGAGATGCTTGGGAAAAAGCACTTGAGCGAAGAGAATCCGACCCCGAGGGAGCCATTACAATTGCAAGGACGTTACTTGAATCTGTTTTCAAGCATATTCTCGATGAACTGGAGGTTGATTATACCAACAAGGAAGACCTTCCGAAATTGTACGGAATAGTGGCCAAGAAATTGAACCTTGCTCCAAACCAACACACTGAAGCAGTTTTCAAACAGATTCTCGGCGGTTGTCATTCTATCGTACAAGGCCTCGGCGCATTGCGTAGTCGTTTAGGGGATGCTCATGGCAAAGGAAGCAAAGAGGTTAAACCTGCTTCTCGTCACGCCGAGTTTGCGGTTAATGTTGCCGGTAGCATGGCAACTTTCTTGCTTGCTACCCTGGAAGTTCGAAGAGACTGATTCCTGCCATTTCCCTAACCTCTAACCTTTTCCCTCTAACCTACTACTATTTTCCCTGTTCGTTCAGTTTGCGGAAGTATTTTTTCAGGACTTCGCGGTACTCTGCCGGCAGTTTGGAATTCATTGAGTCGGAGATGTCGTCGCGGATGTGCTTGGGCAGGTTGGAGGCCGTATCAATGGTAACATCAACCTTGCCGCCGAGGAGTTGGCGGGTTTTCCTCAAGGATGCGAGCGTTACGCCGCGCCGGCGTAGAGCGTTGGCGTAGCGGAAATTGTCCAGGTCGCTCTGCACCCGATTCATCAACGTAATGGCCTGGAGGAATTGAAAATTCGAGTAATCCGTAACCTTGAATCCCGCCCGAAGCCGCTCGGCCTTATTGAGCAGTTGGGCGTGCTTGCCGGCCAAGCGTTTGAGTTGCTGCTTCACCGCCGGCGGCAGGGGGCCTTCGAGTCCTTCCGCCCCCGCGCCGGAGAGTTTTCCTCCGCCGGTGGCTCCGCCGGCAGGGTCGGTGGATTTGTCATCGACCTGGCCTTTCTGGAACGGTTCGGGCGTCAGGCGTGTCGGCGTTCGTCTGCCTCCCTTGCCGACGGCTTTGTCTTCGACGAATTCGCCGGTGCTTTTTCCGGTTCTGCCTTCGCCGCTCCTGCCGCCGATTTCAGAGGTGTTCGGTAACTGGTTGCCCGTAACGCCCTGGGCGTTCATGTTGGATATAGGCCCGTCCATCGCGTCCCATCCGATGCCCTTGTCGCCGCTCATCGTGTATCCTCCGGTAATGTCGTCCATCTCATCGAAGAGGTCTTCGGCTTCCTCCAGCAGGTCGCCGACGAGGTCTTCGAGTTCCTTGGGCATTTCCGCCTGCTCGACGTTCATCTGGTCGCCGGGGTCTTCCATGTTCCATTTTTTGCGGTCGGGTTCGTCCGGCAACCATTTTTCGATATTGGCCGTCAGGGTCTTGGCGTTTTCGATACCGTTGTCCTCAATGGCAGTGGCGATCTCGGTGGCCTTTTTGGCCAGGGCGTCCTTGGCCATTGTTACGTCGGATTTTATCGAGAGTAGTTCCTTTAGCAGGGCTGGGTTGGAAAAATCCTGTTGGGCGAGTTTTGAGAAGTCGGCGAATGCTTCGTTGAGGAATTTTTCCCATTTATCCTGGGTGGTTTGGAGTTCTTTGAGGAGTTTTTCGTCTTCTGCGGTGAAGGTATCGACGGGCTTTTTGGTCAGGCGTTCGGAGGCCTGGATGATTTTTCTTTGTTCATCGATGAATTTTTTCAGGTCGGTTTTGAGTTTGGCGAGTTTTTCGCGTGCTTCGGGCGGCATATCGCCACCGTCGGCGGTTTTTTTGGCAGTGTCGGGGTTCTGGAGCGACGGTAGAATCGCCAGCATTATCTGGAGCGAGTGGATAATCCTGTTCTGCGTGGCGGCGAGCGTCTGGCAGGAGCGGACCATATCGGCCTGGTCGGTAGTGTCGGGATTGGCAAGGACCCGCGCCTGGGTAACTGCCATATCGGCCTCATTATTGGCCAGTAGCGCAAGGGCCTGCTGGATGGTTATCATATCAGGCTCGAATGGGAATTTTTCGACGACGTTGAGCATACCGGTCCGAATCGCCTGTTGGCCTGCGAGGATTATCAGCCCCGTGCCGGCGGGCTTTTTTTTGGCTATTTCGGTATTGACTCGTTGGGTTTCCTGATCGGCGAGGATTTTCATCAGGCGGGCGCGGAGTTGTTCGTATCGTCTGGCGCGTTCGGCTGCGACTTTGGCGGAATCGCGGACGACGATCTTGAACTTCGGCGTCGTGGCGGTTTGAGGCCCGCCGAGACTGCCGAGGCTTCGCCCATCGACGGCCTGGGCGTAATAGACGATTACATCGCCTTCGCGGTATTCGCTTCCGATGTTGATTGTGTAAGCCGTTTCGACCGACGTCTTGCCGCGAGCCTTGGCGAAATCGCGGACCATCCGTTCAGCCCTGCCTTCGGTTCCGAGGAAGAGTTTTACATCGGTCAGGCCGTGGTCGTCGGAGACTTTGAGCAGCGTGGCGAGTTTTTCTCCCGGGCCGACGGCAAGGTCGCGATTGGGCTTTATGAAGGCGATCTTCGGCGGCGAGTCGGGAATCGCCTGAATGTCGTAGTAGCCGTCGGACGTTCCTGTACCGTTTTCGGGTAGTTGCTGAATTATCCTTCCGGCGCTGTCGGTCAGGACGATGCGATACGCGTCCTCGCCGGTTACTCGAAGCATAGCCGAAAAGGTGCCGCCTTCTTCGTAGGCGAGCATCGGAACCGATTTCCCGCTGCGTTTTCGCAGCACGGATTTCAATGCCGTCGGACTGTTGCGCTTCAGCCGAAGCGTTACTTCCACCGTCGTTCCGATCGGCGCTTTGATAGGACCGGCTGCGTTGGCGACCGTCTCGGCCTTGCGATTTACGTACCGCGGAAAAGTGTACGCCAGGTCCAGCCCCTCGACTTCGACGTGCTGAATGACGGTGATGGTGTAGAAGGGTTTGTCGATGGGGAACTTGGAATCTCCGATCCACACTGCGTATCGGAGCGATTGCTCCAGTTTTCCGAAGGCGCAGGTGTAGGTTGATCGGTCCGCCGACGGCAGCATTCGCCTGGAGTCTTCTGCGGTGTTGCAGTGGAATACGATTCGCGTTTCGTAGCGTTGTCGTTGGGGATTTTCTATCTTTGCGACGATATTCAACTGTTCGCCGACGAAGCGGGTCGCATCGCCGGGTTTTATCGGCGAAGCCAACTGCACCGTCGGTATTTCCCTGACGTATCGGGCGGGGGCGAAAACCGCCGAGATGCCCCTTGCCAGCCTGGGTCCCTGGAGCAGCGCGAATACGCACAGCACCAAAACCGCAATACAGGCCGATATTCCCCATCGCTTCATCGGACCGGTGTTGACCGCCGAGACCATCGGAACTTCCGCTGTCCGGCTTAGGGTTTCGCGGATAACGCCCCGGACGAGAGACCCTGATACCTGCTGTGGGTCGTCGGCTAGTTGGATGGCGTTGATGAGGGAATTATCGAGGCCATCGGTTGCCTCTTCGACCAGGCGGGCGGTTTGGCTGTAATTGAGTCGGTGGCGGATTAGACGAATCGTCAGCCAGCCAAGTCCCGCCGCCCACGCAGCCGACACTACCGAGAGAATCGCCCATCGCACCGCAGCCGGTGGTTGTCCTGGCCAGTAACCTATCAGCCCGGCGATTATCAGTGAGCCGCAAACGATGGCGGTGATACCAGCCAGACCGAGGGCGATCTGAACCTGCATAAACCGTCGGCGCACTGCCTCCAGGCGGGTGATAACCGAATCCACCTCATCATACCGCGTCGATGTGTTCATAGACACCTTACCGGCTAATGCCTCTCTTATTCTAAACGCATTTATCGGCAAAAGGGTACGAAGAAAAGTGATTAAGATTTCCGGGCACTAATCTGATGGAAGATAAACGAGCCGCGGCCGTGAGCCTGCCCCGTGGGGGGGAGCGGTCTGGAAAACAATCAACATCGGAATGACCGCTTCCTTACGGTCGCGGCTCGTAAGGCGATCTACCATACCGAACGCATTTACTTTTCGTGTGCGGTATAAGAAACGTTTCACTTTCCGGGACTTTCGTCCCGGCGGGTGGCCGGGGCAAGTGTGGTTTATAACGGGTGGCACCTTCAAGCGTAGCGCAACGCTTGCCACGACGTAGCCTTTTGGCGAAGGCGGGAAGTGGAGCGAAGCTTGTGGGTGCTTTGCTCCATTGCACATCAAGCACCCACAACCTCCACTTCGTTCCGGTTGAAGGCGCCACCCGACGCTCATGGAAAAATCTATCCGTTCGCGTTTGCGCGCGCAAACGCGAACGTAAAAATCGGGGCGACGAAAAATTCCAAAAAAACTTTTCCTAAGGCCACCAAGGACTTATGGCGTCGCTATCCGTTTTGTGTTCGCGTTTGCGCGCGCAAACGCGAACACAAAAGTTAATACAGAGCGTCCTTGGTACGCTTATGTGTTCTTTGATAAGTGAATATGAGAAGACAGGGACTAGGGACTTGGGACTTGGGACTAGAAGATAGGGCGTAGGGAACACGAAGTGTCACTACGTGAAAGCAGATGAACCAATCAACCAGTCAACCAGTCAACTAATAAACCATCAACTTGGGCCGTTTAGGTAAGATAGGCAATGGCGGATTTTTTAAAATGGGCGTAAAAACGACCTCAAAATACGCAAATCCATACAGGCCAAAGAGTTATAGATTTTGGAAACTTTCCCAATTGTTCCCATTCGTTCCGAATCGTTCCCAATCGTTCCCAATCGTTCCGAATTGTTCCGAATCGTTCCGAATCGTTCCGTTTTGTTCCGTTTTGTTCCGGAAATGTTCCACCGCGTCAGTGAGTCAAAGCCGACGGATAGCTATCCGTCGGATTCGGAGCAGGCAGTCGGCAGGAAATCGGCTTCGATTTACCTATTCCGCGGTGAACAACTTGTGGAGGGCTTGAGCCTTTTCGACGTCGATAGTTCCTTTTCGCAGTGCGACATCGACGGCCCAGCGTCCAAGAACATGATAGATTTGTCCAAGATTCTCATCGGCATCGGCGATGTCGGCGAATTGTCGGGCGACGAGTCCTTCGTCGCCGCGAGCAATCGGGCCTGTCAGCGCCTTTTCAGGTCCGTTGGAAAAGACGTTTTCCATCGTCGCGCGGACCAGCGGCTCAAGGGCGGCCAGTGCGTCGTCGCGTCCTATGCCCGCCTTTCCCGCTGTGGCGAGGGCGGCGTCCATGAGGGCTGTAAAGTAATTGCACGCCATCACAGCCGATGCGTGGTAGAGCAGTTTCCCGGCTGCTTCCATCCTGACGGGTTTTCCGCCGATTGCCTGGGCCAGGGCTTCCAAAACCTCGACCGCCGCGTCGTCGCCCTCGCAGAAACAGTACGCGCCGGGCAGTTTATTCAGTCCCGCTTCGACATCAGGAAAAGTCTGGAGCGGGTGCATCGACCCGATAACCGACCCGCACAACTCGCGGGCCGACGAAAGGACGTCTGAAGCGATGGCGCCACAGCAATGGGCGACGACCGAACCGGCGGCGAAGCAGTCTGCTTCAGCGAGGCTTCGGCAGACCGGCTCGATCGCGTCGTCCGAAACTGTCAGCAGCACCAGTTGTCCCATCGGAGCGATTTGCTCGGGTCTGCCTGCGCGAACGTCGGGCCCGACGGCTTCGGCTGCGGCGCGGGCCTTGTTCTCATCCCGAGCGCCTATTCCCGCAATGCGCCATCCTGCTCGCTTAGCAAGAATCGCCAGCGTCCGCCCCACAACACCGGGCCCAATTATTACAATGTCGCGTTTTTCATCCATTCGTTCACCTCGCTCATTTCATCGGTCCTTGCCCGTGGTGTTTGCGGATTTTCTGAGCGGCTTCGTACAGGTGCCGGTCCTGCTTGATGACCGATACGAAGTTGCTTGTTCCTATTTCCATCGCGTCCGCCGCTTCGGACAGCCGACCGCCGCCGGCCTCCAGCATATCCAGCAGGAACCGCCCGACCGACCAGAACCGCTTATCGCGTTTTCCTACCTGGAGGCGTTTTTTCGCATCGTCCTTGGCGCCCTTTGGCACAAACAGGCACGAAGCCACAACTTCCGGTATCGGCTGCCCGGCGTTCACAGACCTGCGAACCTGGCAGGCAATCTTCATTCGCAAACGTTTCAATGCCGAGCGTTTGTTGGCGTGCTGACTGCGATGGTCGCATCCCTGTGCGGTAACGCCCGTCGGACGGTGCAGAAGACGAATGGCCGAGGAAACCTTGTTGCGATGCTGCCCGCCCGGACCCGATGCCTTGAAAATATTAACGTCGCATTGTCCCAGCAGGGCCGGGTCGTCCAGACCCGTATAATCCACCGTTGTAATGTCCCTGGCTGTCTTCGCCATTGCAATCACACCACGCCCGGGAGGGCTCGAACCTCCAACCTGCGGTTTAGAAGACCGCTGCTCTATCCGGTTGAGCTACGGGCGTATGGGCATGACGCCGCGAACGCCGCAGGCGTCATCCAAATCCAACATAACTGTGCGGCCGATGGTGATTATAATCCAGCCGACATCGGTCCACAATATACTTTGCCTCCGCCAGGCACAAAGACAACCCGTCATCAAGGCGCTCAGTCACGCAACTTGCCGTTGAACGATTCAATATACCCGTTCTCCCACGGGCTGTCCGGTTCGATAAACAACGTCCCTGAAACCTGCGGGAAGCACGAGATGAAATATGATTAAAAATCCTGAATTTTCACCAAATTAGGGTTGCCTTTCTGGTTTCCGGTTGCATAATGCGCCGAAAACAGAACAGGCGCCGCCGGACCAACGGGAACTGCCGCCGCAAACACAAACGCCGACGGGCATTTATCGAAAAATGTTCCGATGAAAACGAGGTGCACAGATGCACGAAATAACATTGGAAGGCCCCCCTTACCAGAGAGGGCTGAAGCACGGACAAACCTTCGCCGAAGAAATAAGATCGACCTATGAGGCCATCTGTGAAGATCTCAAGATCGAATGGAGCGAAGCGAAGGCCAAACTGATTCACAGGCTGTTCAGGAACGTCGAAGAATCTTTCGGCGACCTGGCGGAGGAAATAAATGGAATATCCGAAGGGTCGGGGATGCCTCTCGATGACATTCTGTTGCTGAACTTTTATCACGGGCTGGGCGCCGTCGATTTCCAGTGCACCAATCTCGGCTTCGTTAACAAGGAACAAGGCGCAATACACGGGAAAACCGGAGACGCCGAAGATTACCACAGCCCCTTCTATCTGGTGGAGACAGTCCATCCCGACGAGGGTGCCTCTTTTATCAATGTCTGTTTCGTGGGAACCGTCTGGACTGAGGCGGGCGTCAACAGCATCGGTCTGTCCTGCGGCCAATCCTCCTGCTCGACTGTCAGCGGGCAGGATGGGAGGGGGATTCCCGTATTGGTCATGCCCCGGCCTCTGTTGCAACACTGCTCCTCCGTCGAAGAAGGAATAGAATTCCTGGCGAAATATCCAATGGCCGGTAAGGGGCTGAATATCTTTCTCGCCGACTCTGCGGGCAATGTCGCGGTAGTTGAAAAATCCTACACGAAACAGGCGGTCAGAAGGGCTGAAGACGGAGCCGCCTGGAACACCAACCATTATCTCGATAAGGAACTGGCGGAATATAATTCCCCCAAAACCGACAAGGGTATGATCTCAACGTTAGGCAGATATGCCTACTTGGAGAAGGTTCTGAAGGAGCAAGGGGTTCCTCATACCGTAGAGGAAATGAAAAAGATATTGACGAATCACGAGAAACAGGGAGCCGGGGCCATTTGCAGGCACACCGACAGAGGCGACACCAGCAGAACGCATTTTGCCGCCATTTTTATTCCCAAGGAAAGGAAAGCCTTAATCACTCACGGCAATCCCTGCGAGAACGAGTTCAAGGAGTACAAAGTATGAAGTCTTACCTGGAGAACATCGACGTCCTTTCCCCCGAAGAATGTAACCTGATACACGATGATGCGTTGCGTATCATTTCCGAAGTCGGCCTCGATGTGGAGAGCGAGGAGATGGTCAGCCGACTGGTGGAGTTTGGGGGCAGCGTCTCGCCGTCCCGCCCCAGTGTCGTTACCTTCTCCGGCGAGTTTATCGAGAAATTTGTTGAGGAATCGGAGGACGCCCCTCCTCCCGCCAGCCAGATCACTACTCTCAGCGCCGGGTACTGCCTGAAGTATCTGGCTCCGCAGGCCGATGAGCCGGAACCGCTGACCCTGAAGACAATCGCCAACACCATTCATCTGGCCAACGAACTGTCCAACATAGATCGGCCTCACACATTCATCGGCAGCCCTTCGGACGTTCCCCTGCAGGTCAATCCGCTCTACTGCGCGCTGCTGGCGTGGAAGTACATGAAGCCGTTTCCCCAGCAATACAGCGTTATTATGAATCCCGATCTCTGCGATTATCTCTTCGAAATGGGCGAGGTAATGGTGGCGGATAAGGGAGGGGCGCTTTCGGACTACGTCGGGGGAACCGTTTTCTTCATCTCTCCTCTCCGGGCAGTCGGTGAATCCATCAGGATATTCCTGGCATGTTGGGAAAAAGGCCTCGATTCGAACTTCGGCATCATATCCAGCATGGGAGGAAGTTCTCCGGTTACCTTCGCCGGCGCTATCAGCATGGCCGTGGCAGAGAGCCTGCTGCGCTGCATCATCAAAAGGGCCTACTACGGAAGCAGGAAGATAGAATTCGCCGTACCGAGGGTTCTCGACATGAAGTACGGTTTCGTTGACGCCTGCCGGCCTGAGAGGACACTGGTAACTTTGGCGATCGCCCAGATTTCCCGCCGGTACAAGTCAAGAGTGGACTGGACCAGCATCTCCGCCACGGCGCATCGGCCTAGTTGCGAATCGGGCTTCTCAAGGGCCTTCGCCGCGATCCCCTTGCTTCTGGCCGGAGGCGATACCATCGAAGGGGCAGGGCATCTTTCCCACGACGTCGTCATGTCGCCGGTGCAGATGGTCATCGACAATGAGTTCTACGGCGCTCTGAAGTACATCCGCAGGGGTTTTGAGGTGAACGAAGAAACCCTGGCCTTCGAGGCGATTAAGGAAGTCGGACCGGGAGGGCTGTTCACTTCGTCGATGCACACGCTCGAGCACTATCGCACGGAATTGTGGGAGCCTGAAATCTTCGCCAGAGAATCCTACGAGACCTGGCGACAGAAGGGTTCGAAGATCGACGTGGATTACGCCACGGAAATCGCCGTTGATATTCTCAAGACCGAACCGGAACCCAACATCGATTCGGCGACCGAAGAAAGACTGATGAAGATTATCAGGAAAGCGGAGAAAAAATGACTATGAAAGCAGGAGTCGCTGAAGGAATCGATATTGTCGAAATTCAAGGGAAAAGAAGGAGATAGAAGATGTCGATCACGAGAACAACAAGTATGGTGTTGGCGGCGTTGGCCGCTGTAATTTTGGTCTGGCCCGTGGCTGGTTCCGCCGCTGATGCGCCCGCTGCGGCTAACATTGCCCTCAACGGCGGCGCGGAAAAGGGCAAATCCGGCAAATTACCGGAAGGTTGGGGACGATATGAAAACACCCCGGCGGAGGTCGGCGCAACCGACAAGGAATTCTACACAGGCAAGCGATGCGCCTTTATGAGAATCACCGGCTTCGGCGACGACGGCGTCGCCTGCACCGGACTCGCCGTCGGCAAGACCGGCGGCTACAGCGCGCCGAAAGGCATCTCCGTCAAACCGAACACGACCTATCACTTCTCGTTCTGCATCGCAGGGGCCGGCTTCAAACGCAAAATCTCCGTCAAGCCGTGGGGCTTCAACGAGGATGGAAAAGGAAGGGATCGCAGCATAAAAGGCATAAGCGTCCTTCCCACTCTCGAATGGAAGAGATACACCGGTTCTTTTAAGACCAAAGCGGAAATGCGGAAGATGGTGCTGATGTTCTCCGTGTACGGTCGGGAACACCGCGACGTAAAACAAGGCGGCGTCTTCTACGTTGACGACGTGTATCTGGGCGAAGCAGAACCCCCCGCGCCGGTCAAGGGGAGTCTCAAGATCAAGCCCCCGAAGTTGGCTGCGGAGGTCAAAGGCGAGGGATACAGTCCACTCAAACCCGGAACGGTCAGAATCTGGGACACGAACAGGAAATACAAATATTTTTACGTGGACTTTGTAGCTTGGAAAGACCGGGCCGGGTGGAGCCAGGTTCCCTACGGCAAGACAGGCCATAAGTTCAAAGGCGAAGCCGTGATGGAGAACGACAATATGTTCCTCTTCCTCCACTCCGGTAAGCAGTTCGGGCCGATACTCTATGCCAAACTGGGCAAGGGGAAGCACTCCGTCCACAACGCTCTTTATCGGGTCTGGTGGGAGGACGGCGGAAGGGTCCACCACTACGACGGCCAGCCCCGCCAGAACCGCATTGAGAAGAACACCGCTACCGAGGCTGTGATTGTAAATGTCGCCGGGGACAAGGTGAACGCAGGCCGATATCGCATACCCGCCGGCAGGCACTGGCTTGAGATAACTCCCGTCAAGGGCAAAAAGGCGGACGAAACAGGCTATCACGGCGAGGCGCGGGTAATGCTCGTGCCGGACTACAAGGACGGCAACGATTACGTGATGGACTCGGCGGAAGACCGCTACAAAACCTATGGCCGGAGCGGCTCGCCGGACCAACCCGTCCATCCCACCAGGCGGGGCGACACCGCCAGGGCGGCCAAGGACAGGCCGCATTGGGGCTCATACCCGATGACTCCGCCGGACAGTAAGATGCTCATCGACCTCCAGATGACCGGCGGGCAGTTCATGTGGACGATGACATATCCCTCGTGGAAGGTGGCCAGGCCTTACCTTAACTGGGCTCCGGGCGGGCGGCTGGATAAATGGCCTCCCTGGCGAAGCGGGTCTTTGAAACGTCGCGGAGACGCCGGGGTCTGGAGCGCGCCCTACGGAGGCCTCGGTAATCAGAAAATCATCGTCGGCGTAATTAATTCCCCCGGCTGCTGGCATCCTGAGATTATCGGGACGCCGCTGAAGGGCGGCAAGGTGGACGGCAAACCGGTCCAGGCCGGCGAAAAATACACCTGCAAGTGGAAAGCCCCATACGCCGGAAAGTGGCGAATGACGGCGCGATTCCGGGACGACAAGGCCCCCGGCAAAGGCCGATATTACTCCAAACAGGTAACGATGGACAAAGGCGGCGAATTTGTCTTCACCTGTCCGGTCGCCGGAAAACTGGAGCACATCATCCTGTACCTCTACGACCGGACGGCAAAGACGCCGGCGAAGGTCGGAACACCGATGGACGTCTATCGTGAAACGATTAAAACAAAGCAAAAAGGAAAGGAATCACTATGAAAGCAGGAGTCGCCGAAGTAAATATCACGCCGCCGGTGGGCATTGTCCAGCGAGGCGATGCCAAGCGGAAAGAAGGAGCACAGGGGATACATGACGACCTGTACGCCCAGACGCTTGTGCTGGACGACGGACAAACCACAGCCGTTATTATCACCACAGACCTGATCGGGATGGATCGACCAAATACGAAAAGAATTCGGGAATTGGTCGAGCAGCAGACGGGGATACCGGGGAATCACGTGCTTATCTGCGGTTCGCATACCCACTGCGGCCCGGCGGTAAGCCCCACGCTGTACTTTCAGGATGAGAAGATGAAGTGCGTGGATGAGGCGTGGGTCGATGTGATGCGGCGGAAGATCGCCGGGGCGGTGTTCATAGCCCACAACGACATGAAAGAAGCAAAGATAGGCACGGGAACGGGAATGATAGAACGCGGTATCGCCTCATCGAAAATGGTGGAACTGAAAGACGGGCGGACGGTGCGGTGGAATCGGGAACTGGGGCTTTGCGAGGACGACATCGTCGGACAATGGCCCTTCGACCCGGAAGTGGGCGTTATCAAAATCGAAGACAACAGCGGATCGCCCATAGCGGTGCTGGTCAACTACACCTGCCATCCCCAGGTCGCGGGCACGCCGCTGCTTCTCAGCGCCGACTATCCAGGCCCGATGCGACGGGTGGTGCGACAGGCTGCCGGAGAAGGGCTGATCGTGATGTTCGCACAGGGCGCTGCCGGTAACATCTACGCCAACAGGTACCTGCGCGGCGACTGGCCCGCAAACGGGTTCGAGGAAGTCGAGCGGATAGGAACCATGCTGGCCGGTGAGGTGTTGAAGGTTATGGAGCGAATCGAAGTAGGTTCCGGTTCCGGAACGTTTGCCGCAATGGCTGCGAACGTGATGGTGCCGCTGAACGAACTTGCGGGCACGAGCGACGACGACGCCATGATCCACTTCAGTTCGGCCAAGGCCGACGACATCAAGGGCGACAAAGTTGAGACGGAAGTACAGGTATTTCGCATCGACGACGCGATACTGGTGGCGCTTCCGGGTGAGCCGCTCGCGGAGATCGCTCTGGAATTAAAGGAAGCGATTCTATCGAAGTATGAGAAAATAAAACGCGTGCTCGTCATCGGATACGCCAATGATTCCGAAGTAGGCTGCTTCCCGCATACGGGTGCGTACGAAAGGCCACACGAGGTAACGAAATATGTTACGACGGTCGGAACGCTCTTCGCCAGAGGTGCAGCCGACATTGTCCAGCAGACCGTTATCGACCTGGCAGGACAGATAGCCTGATTCACGAGAAGGAGCAGCGGTTGAACGGCGAGGTTTTTGATTCTCCGGTCTTCCTGACCAGTTATTATCGCTCGCTGGGAAAGCCCCTTGGAAAGGTCGGATTTTCACTAAGGAAAAGGAAAGAGGAGAAAGAATGTCTATGATGCGAGCAACAAGTGTGTTGTTGTCGGTATTGGCCGCTATGGTTTTAGCGTTTCCGGCAGGCTGTCTTGCCGCCGATGAGGCCAAGGCGACCAACATCGCCCCCAATCCCGGGGCGGAAAAGGGCGATGCCGACAAACTACCGCAAGGCTGGAGCCGATATGGTAATACCCCCGCCGAGGCTGGCGCGACCGGGCAGGTTCGCTACGGCGGCAAGCGCAGCGCATACCTGAAGGTTACAGGATTCGGAAAAGCCGACCTCGCAGACACGGGCCTTGTCATGGGACGGACCGAAGGTTTGAAAGGTCCCAAGGCCATTTCCGTCAAGCCAAACACGAAGTATTACTTCTCGTTCTACCTCAAAGGCGATGGCTTCACCGGCGGGATCACCGTCAAGCCGTTGGAATTCAAAGCCGACGGCAGCGGACTGAACCGGAGCGTACCGGGCATAGAGGTAATTCCAAAGGCCGACTGGCTGCATCATCTGGGTTCGTTCACCACCGGCGTGAAGGCCGAGCGGGTCGTGTTGACGTTTGGCGTTTCCGGCCTGAAAGACCGCGACGTGAAATCCGGCGCGGCGTTCTACGTCGATGATGTGTATCTCGGCACCGACGAGGCATCAGCCAAGGCGGATGCGCCGCAATGGCGAGGTGAGGCGATGGCCAAGGGGTTCGGTCTGACCCCAGAGAACTTCGCCAGGAAGATTAAGCATATCAGCGACGAGGACCTCTTCAGGTCGATGGACCTGACCAAGCCGGGGCTGGAGGATGTCCGCAAGGCCGTCGCGGCCCGCGACTATAAGGCTGCCTACCGCGCGTGGTCGGCCTACTGGAAACAAACGCACCAGGGAAAACCGCCTTCGCCGCAAAAAACCCCAGGCAAGAGGCGTTTCGACCGCGCGGCGGCGATCATGCGCCACGAGATTCGCGGCTGGGGCGATGTAACGATCAAGCACGGACCGGTGGTGGACTTCGACGCGGACTACGGCGTGGGCGGGAAGTATGGATTCAACAATTGGGGCTGGTCCAGGCCGCTGCTTCGGGCCTACCGCGCCACCGGCGACGAGAAATACCTGGTCTGCTTCGATAAACTCTTCAACCAGTGGTACGAGCAGCGGGACCGCATCACCAATCCCACCGTTCTGTCCGTTATCTGGTACGAGTTGGGCATTTCCGGACGCACAGGAACCTTCATCGACTTCTACCGCCGGCCGTTTTCCAAGCGGACCGCACTGACACACGAGCGGTTACTCAAGACGCTGCTCGGTTCGGCTCGCTGGCTGTTCGAGTTGGAAAAGATGGGTTACGACAAGGGCAACTGGCAGGTAAGCGGCTCTTCCGCGTTGATCAATATCGCCTTTGCGGTTCCGGAATTCAGCGAGGCGCAAAGGTGGACGCAGACGGCCAGGCAGCGACTTGCCGAGCATGCCGAACGGGATTTCTTCAGGGATGGGTGCCACTCCGAGAGGTGTCCATCCTCCTACATGTTCGGCGTCTATTACGATCTG
This sequence comes from Planctomycetales bacterium, assembly GCA_030612725.1. Classification (GTDB taxonomy): domain Bacteria; phylum Planctomycetota; class Phycisphaerae; order SM23-33; family SM23-33; genus JAUWNJ01. The sequence goes on along the minus strand of JAUWNJ010000034.1, from coordinate 11,993 downwards.
ATGAGGCTGGCGCGGCTGCTCAAGGACAAACCCGCCCTCGCCGGGACGGTGCGGCGGATTGACGCCGGACTGGAACGAAGCGCCGAGTTCTGGATGTACATGACGACACCCGAAGGGCACCTCAGCGGCATCAACGACGGTGGTCGGGGGGTCTTCGGCCCAAAGACGCTCACCGAAGCGGGAAGGCGCTTCAATCGCAAGGACTTTCTCTTCGTGGCAAAAAACCTGCTCGGCGGCAAAGTCACCGGAAAGGTCGTCCCACCGAAGCATACCTCGATTAACTTCCCGGTTTCGGGCTTTGCGGTGATGCGCAGCGACTGGACGCCGCAGGCGCGGTACATGCTGCTCAACTACGGGCCTGACAGGGTATGGCATACCCATCGGGACATACTCGACTTCGAGATCAGCGCCTTCGGGCGGGCATTGGTCATCGACGCGGGGCTGGGGGTAAGTTACGACGATCCGCTCAACAACGTCTGGTACAATGCCTCCCGCGCGCACAATATGCTGGTGGTCGATGACGGGGAGATTGACCGGGCTGTCGCACAGGGCCTGGACGTCGTCTGGGATTCACAGGCGGGGCTGGACTTCTTCGCCGCCACAACCCTCGGCTGGGACAAGGACGCTACGATAATCAGGCCTGGGGATGAGAAAGTGCCGATGGCCAAGGGTAAGGGCGTCGTCTGGCGCCGCTGCGTCGCCTTCGTCAAGCCGGACTACTGGATAATCTACGACGTCGCCCGGACAGCCAAGGCCGGCCATACGCTCTCCTGGTATCTACATTCGCCGACCGACCTGGTAGCAAAGAACGGCGGATTCACAAGCGCAAAGGCCCCGGGGCTGCTCGTCAGGCCCATAGGTCGAACCTTCAAAACCCGACGGGGCAAAGGCAGGGCGTCTGTCAGGGGGCTTGCCTTCAAAAAGGTGTACCGCGAGATCGACTGGGTGGCGTTCGACGCGCCGTCTCAAAAGGCGGGGCGAGTTACCTTCCCTATGCTGCTGTGCCCTTACGAAAAGACCGCCCCGAAGATCAAACTCCGCGTCGTAACCGAATCCGACCAGGGCGCACACTTCGTAATCCAGATTGGCCGGAAGACCGACCACGTGGTATTTTCGTTTGGCCCCAAGGGATTCCGCGACAAGGATATTCAGACGGACGGGCATTGCGCCGTTGTCCGCTTCCTGGACGGAAAGCCTGTTTCCCGGAGCGTGGCAGGGGGGAAGAAACTGACTTATCAGGGTAAATCCCCGGGAAAAGAAAAATAAACTCGCCGGGCGTAAAATTGCTTGGCGCAGCCCGGCGGGATTGGTAGATAGTTGGGTTTCACCATAATATTGTCGGCAAGACCAATACCCGTCAGCCAACTTCGGCTGGCCGGAACCTTATAAAAGGAAAAGAAAGGAAGATGAGTAAATGAGCACATTGAAAGCAGGTGTGGCGCGTGCAAACGTTACACCCAACGTTGGAGCCGGTACAAACGGCGGTCCGTCCATAGGCATTACCAGCGAATTGCAGGCCAAGGCGCTTGTCCTCGACGACGGACAGACCAAGGCCGCCCTGGTAACCGTGGATGTCATCCTTCTTGGCAAAGAGGTCGTAGCCGAGGCGCGCGAGCGGATCGAGCAGGCAACCGGTATCCCGGGCATGCACGTTATGTTTGCCGCATCGCATACACATTCGACTTCCGTAACGATGCGGGAGGCATGGGGTTTCGGCGCCAACCAGGTGCCCGACCAAAGTTACATCGACCAGTTGGTGGCGAAGATGGCCGGCGCGGTCGCCGAAGCTAATTCCCAATTGGTCGAGGTAAAGATCGGCGTCGGTGAGGGAAACGCCCCCTTCAACATCAACCGCTGGCTTCCCACGCCGGACGGGCCTACCGGCGCACGGTGGTTTCCCAACGCCGACGCGCCCACCGACGAGACGCTGTCGGTCCTGCGAGTGGACCGTATGGACGGGACGCCGCTGGCTGCGGTGGTCAACTTCGCCGCACACGCCAGCGTAGCGCATTGGGGACAGTATTACTGCGCCGACTTCCCCGGATACATGCAGGAAACCCTGGAAAATCTCTACGACGGAAATGTAACGGTGATGTTCGCCAACGGCGCGTCCGGCGACCTGAAGATAAAGTGGCTGAGGACAAAGGAAGACGGTTCGATAGACTTCGCCTACGGCGACGCCAAGGCCGCCCGCCGATGGGGCAGGGTTATTGCCGGAGCGGCACTGTCGGTCATGGAGCAGATAGAGACGACCGAGCAGGACCTGAAGATCAGCGTCGCCTCAAAAATCGCCGACCTCCCGATGCTGCCCCTTCCTTCAGTCGAGGAAATTGAAAAAAGGCTCGCCGATAAGCAGAAGGCCGGCGAGGACACCACCTGGGAAGAGAGAATACTCCCGCAACTGCGAGACGGGACGGCCCCGACAACCATTGACGGCGAGGTCCAGTTGCTTCGGATTGGTGACATCAACCTTTTGTCGGTTCCGGGCGAGATGTTCGTCGAGATAGGTCTGCGGATGCGGGCCGAACTGGGATGCAAGCACCTGTTCATCGTGGGCTTCGCCAACGGCTACACCGGGTATCTGCCCACGGCGGAAAGTTGCATCGCCGACGGGATGAACCCGCGTTACAAATGGCACGAGTTCTTCTGGTATCCCGCATGTTTCTCCGAAGGCGTCGAACCGGCGCTGATGGACGCAGCCAAGGAACTGGTCGCTGCGAAATAATTGTAGGCTGGGTCGTTAGGCCCACCTTTTTACCTTTACGATTTTTGCGAAGCGGTAAGCCGCACGGCTTGCCGTTTCGCAAGACCGGTTGGTTTGAGTCAATTTATCTGGAAAGGAGCATTAATGATTATCGACGCGCACGCGCATCTGCCTATCAGGCAGGGTCCCGACGTGCCGGGGTTTCATTGGGAACTGGTGTCTCTTCCGGAAGGGGACATTTCCGCAGAGGACGTATCCCGGATACTCCGGGAATCACAAATCGACAAGATGGTTATCTCCAGCCTCGGCGCGGATACCGGCCCGACGTTCACCGAACTGCGGGCGAGCAACCGTCGCGTTGCGGAACTTGCCGGAGACTATCCCGACCAGTTCTACTGTTGCTGTTCGGTAAGCCCGCACTATCTGGACGAGTCGCTGGAAGAGATGGACTACATGGTTAAGGAGCGCGGGGCCATCTGTATCGGCGAAGTTTGCCCGCACGTTCTGACTTTCGAGATGGACTCGCCCGAGGTCCGTACGATTATCGCCAAGGCCATTGAGTTGGACGTTCCCCTGAATCTCCATTCTTCCGAACCGGAGCATTTTCAGGCGATAGCGAAGTTGGCGAAGGAATTCCCGGCTGCGAGGATATTCATGGCCCATTTCGGGGGATTCCGGTTCTGGAAGGACGGAATAGAGGCAATCAAAGACTGCGACAACGTCTGGGCGGACTGTTCCGCCTGGGTGTTGTTCACAGCCGGGGCTTTTGAAAGTACAATCAGGAAGATAGGCGCGTCGAGGGTGCTCTTCGGAACGGACTTCCCGATATGCGAACTGGACATGGCGGTCTGGAAGATTCAACACTCAGGCCTGTCGGAGAAGGACTGCGAACTGGTCAGTTCCGGAAACGCGATTGAACTGTTCGGACTGGAATTGTAATAGCGACTCGGCAAGGAGAACAAGAATGAAGAAAGTAGCGAGAATCCGGGTAATTGTGAAGGAATCGCACGGCTGCGACGCACATAAAGTCGGAGATGAAATTGTTTTTGATTGTGTCGGTGATCCGTCGGTCCGAGTCAGCGGGACAATTTGCCTGGGCGCTCTTACGTCGCTCATGCCGAAGGTGTACGCCTTTCACAACGCCGCCCGTTTCCACTGGGCCGACGAGGACGACGTTGTAATTCATGCATGCCCCGACCCTAAGACGCCCGTAATCTTTGAGGTGAGACGGGAATTCGAGTAATACGTCAAAGCGAAAACCGAAAACGGATTTGAGAAAAAGGAAACGCCATGAAACTTCAAGTGATTTGTGAAAACACCAGCGCTGTCGAAGGGTTCAAGCCCGCCTGGGGCTTTGCCTGCATGATCGGCGAGGACATTCTGTTCGACACGGGGGAAAGTGACGCGGTGCTGTTCCACAACCTGGAGCAGGCCGGAGTCCGGCTGGAAGATATCAAGATGGTGGTGGTCTCGCACGGGGACGGGGATCACACCGGCGGGCTGATGGCGCTGGTCGAGCGAAATCCTTCGATTAAGGTGGTGCTGCATACGGTCTTTCCTCCCGATGTCATTGCGCATATGCGCAACTGCGGCGCAAACCTGACGCTGGCGGAGACCTTTACCGAACTGGCGCCCGGAATTCATGTAACAGGGCCTTATCCAACGCGAGAACAGGCTTTGGTAATCCGTTCCAAGGCCGGACTTGTCGTCGTAACCGGCTGCGCACATCCGGACATCGTGGAGATACTCCGGAACATACACGACAATATGGAAGGCCCGATAGATTTGGTGTTCGGCGGCTTCCATCTCCTGAATCAGACGAAGGACGAAACGCTCAAGACAATAGAGGCTTTCCGCGGCTTCGGTGTCAGGCGGGCAGGGGCTTGTCACTGCACAGGTCCCCAGGCCATCCAGATATTCAGGGAACAGTATGGGGACGATTTCCTCGAGGTAGGCGCGGGAACTACGATAGAAATAGAAACATAAGGGAGATTTTCTTTGAAACTTAAAATCCTTTACGACAATAGAAGCATGGCCGACGGCGTAGGCTCCGGTTGGGGCTTTTCCTGTCTGGTTGGCGATGATTTGTTGTTCAACACCGGCGAGAAGACGTCTTTGCTGCTGGAAAATATGGGCAAAATGGGCGTCAAGCCGGCTTCGCTGGCGTCCGTGGTGGTCTCCCACGCGGATGTATATAGCGCGGGCGGGCTGATCGACCTGTTGGATCAAACCCCTTCAGCCAATGTCTATCTACATTCGAAATTTCCGCAGGCCTTCCTTGACAACGTGCGCCGGAAGACGGGCGACCGACTTGTGCTGGTCGATGAGTTCACGGAATTGTCGGACGGCATTTATGCGACCGGGCCATATCCGACGCGCGAGCAGGCGCTGGTAATTCGCGGCGAGTCGGGGCTGGTCGTACTGACCGGCTGTGGGCAGCCGAGCATCGCGGACATCCTCCGGAACATCCGGAAGCACCTGGACGAACCGATTGACCTGGTAATCGGCGGGCTTCATCTGGCTTGCCGGGTCTATGAGGGGACGGACGCCGAAGGGGTCGAGGCCATAAAGGCGTTCCGCCGTCTGGGCGTGAAGCGCACCGGCCTGTGCCACTGCACGGGCGAGGAGGCTATGCAGATGTTCAGAGACGAGTACGGGGATAACTTTATCGAGGCCGGAGCGGGACTGACGCTTCAGGTCTGATCGTGGCGCCGCCGGCAGAAACAGTATGAGATCCGCACCCATCCACCAGGAATTTTATAGGAGAATTTAATGGATAACCCGCTTGTTGCAACACCGACGTTGACCTTGCTGTCCGAGAAGCAGAAGGCGGACTTGTACGCCGCCGCCTTGGATATTCTTGAAAGAACCGGCTTCAACTGCCACCTTCCGGAGGCGCGCCGCCTTCTCAGTAAAGCCGGAGCGAAGATCACGGACGACTTGCGTGTTCGCATCCCCTCGGCCATGGTGGAAAAGGCGCTGAAGACGGCGCCGCACGTGGTTGAAATCTTCGACCGCGAAGGCGAGTCCGCGATGACGCTGGAGGCGGGGGCGACTTACTTCGGCACGGGGTCGGACCTTCAATATACACTGGATTTGCAGACCGGCGATCGCCGTCGATCGGTTCTGTCGGACGTGGCGTTGACGGCCAAACTATGCGACGCGCTGGAAAATATCGACTTCATCATGTCCAACGCCCTGCCCGAAGACGTGTCTCCAGATATGATCGAACCCATGCAGTACAGGGAGATTGTGCGCAACAGCACCAAGCCGGCGGTTATGACAATCTTCGGTGAGGACGACCGTACCCAGCAGGCGGTCTATGATATGGCCTGCGTCCTGGCCGGCGGGAAAGAGGCGTTTTCTCAAAGGCCGAATTACGTCGTCTATGGCCAGTTCGTCTCGCCGCTTCAGCATGACGCGATGGCTGTACGCCGTCTTATGTTTTCCGCGGAGAATCGCATTCCGATTATCTACGTCGCCGCCATTATGATGGGGGCGAGCGGGCCGGTGAGCATGTCCGGCTCGCTGGCGCTGGCCAACGCCGAAACTCTGGCTGGCCTGGTCATGCACCAACTCACCCAGCCAGGCGCGCCGTTCATCTCCGGAGGTAACGTTACGACGTTCGACATGAAGACGATGGTCTTTACCTACAATTCCCCGGAGTGGCAACTGGGTGATTTGGCAGTGGCTGAGATGAACCGCTACTACGGCTTGCCGGTTTTCGGTACCGCCGGAGCCACAGACAGCAAGGTAATCGACGCCCAGAGCGGCGCCGAAGCCGCCGGTAGTCTGGTAATGGCCGCTTTGAGCGGCAACAACCTGATCCACGACGTCGGTTACATGGACGGCGGTATGACCGGTTCTCCGGTGCAACTTACGATATGTAACGAGATCATAGGACTGGTCAAGCGGATACAGGAGGGGCTGAACTTTGACCTGTCCAAAGACATACTGGCAGTGATTAACGAGGTAGGCCCCGGCGGACACTTCATGGGACACGAACACACTCTGCAGAATTACAAGAAGGAAGTCTGGTATCCTGAACTGCTGGAACGCGACAATTACGACAATTGGGCCGGTCGGGGCGGAAAAGACATCACCGAAAGGGCGAGCGAGAAGGCCCAGTCGCTTCTCGACACCCACCGGCCCAGGCCGTTGGATGATGCGAAAAGCAAGGAAATCGACAAGATCGTCTCCCGATAGAGAAAAACAGGGCGCACATTCTGAAGGAAAGGAGCCGGAAATGTTAACAAGACGAACGGCAATCGTATTGTCGGCTGCGGTCGTTATTATCTTTGCTTCCCTTTCGTCGCGCAGTTCCGCTATCGACAAGATCCCGGCATCTAAACCCGCACCTGTCGCGCCCAAAGCCGGTTACACGCCGCTTCCGAAAGGGACGGTGCGGATATGGGACACGCGGAAACATTACGGTCCAGGTCTCCGAATGGGCCTGGTCGAGTGGGAGGACCGACAGGTCTGGAAGCAAGCGCCCCACGGCAAGACGGACGTTGACCTGGCCTTCGACACGGTGCTGGAGGGCGTGAACTTCTACGTCGATTTCCCCGGCGACAAGGGCAAGCATTCCTGCCCGAAACTGTATGCCAAGAAAAAACCCGACGGTACACCGTCACGCCGCGACAAACTCTACCAGGTGGGCAAAGGCTCCTACGGCGGGAAGTTGAATTACATACGGATACTGAAGAACGATCCGGCAGAGGCCGTTCTGGAGCTTTCCGTCGGACCGGAGAAAATTAGCAGGTGGCGCGCGCTCGCCGGAAAGCCCTGGGTGGAGATTACGCCCGTCAAGAACCTGGACAACCTGGGCATGCACGGCGAAAGCCGCTTTGTCGTCTGCCCGGAGGCAGCAGGAGCCGGACAGGACTACGCCTACGACGCATTTAAACACCCCGAACATCGCAAAAAAAGCCTCTGGGCGCCCCCTGCCAGCAGGATGCTCCTGGACTTCATCATGGACGACGATACGATCTGGGTACTGACGTGGATGCCGGTCAAAGGCAAAACCAAAAGGGCGAGGTTCTACCCGTACAACGGTTGGCACGCAGGGTGGAGCCTCATCGGCGAGGGCGCATGCAGCACAGTCGCGTCGGCGTCGCATGCATACTTCGAGGGCAAAAAGGTCGTTATCGGCGTCCTGCGCATCGGATACTGGAACTACCAGAAGATCGACGCGGACGTAGAGAAGGGCGAAAATTTCACCATTAAGTGGAAGCATGCCTATCAAAGAAAAGTAACCAGCAGCCCGTTCAAACCTAACGGCCCGTGGTGGCCTATGCACGCGGGCAAGTGGCGAATGGTCAGTTGCATCGACGGAAAGTTCTACACCACACCGATAACAATCGGAAAGGACGGGGTGCGCAAGAAGACGCTAACGTTCAAGCCGCCGGTGAACGGAAAACTGGAATACGTGCTTATCTACCTCTATGACCGAACCAAAGACACGGGTAAAGACGTCTATACACCGATGGACATCTACCGCCAGGCGATCCTGGGTAAAAAATGAGGCCGGCAACATTGATTTATCGGGCCGTTGTTGAGAAAGACAAAAGGAGAAAGAAATGAGACGTAACATGGCAACCAATAGTGTTACATCAACAGGAAAATCAATGATTACGTGGATCCACGGGCCGATAGCGCTGGCCCTGACAGGCGTGATGCTCCTGGCGGGATGTCAGGCAACGAACCAGACACCCGCCCAGGCGAAAGGGCCGGCTGTCGTGGGTTATTCGCCTGCGACGGACGTCGTCCGCCTGTGGGATACGATGGGCAAGGATTCCCACAAGCATTACGGCTTCGATGCCTGGAAACGCAGAGACAAGTGGGTCCAGGTTCCGTGGGGAACCACCGACTACAAGTTCAAGGGCGACCCTGCCGTCGAGGGTAAGAGTTTCTGGCTATCGCTCCACTCGAGCAATTATGACGCGGTATTCCTCTACGCCAAAGTTGCCCCCGACGGCAGACCCTCCAGGCACAATGAGATTTACCGTTCCTACGACGCCCCGATTACGCTGAAGGAAGGCGTGAATTACTACTGGAACAACGTGCCGGGAAGGGTCAGATGCTTCGGCAGCGGTTCCAGCGAGTGCAGGATCATCAAGAACCAGGCTGGCGAGATCATAGTCGAAAGCGCCGCGATACCGAAGGTGCGAGGCGGGATGGAGATTAAGGTCGTTACGCAATACCGCGTTCCGGCTGGGATGGACTGGCTCGAAATCACGCCGGTCAGCCAGGCGAACGAGCAGGGAATGCACGGGGAGACGAGGTTCCTGATCGCTCCGGACGGGGCGATGCACAAGAGTGATTACGTCGTGGACGCCTGGAAGCAGCAGGCGGGGACGAAACTGAGCGGCGGGCACGGGATTTGGCTGCCGGACTACTCGCGAATGTCGCTGGACCTTGTCATGGACGCCGACCTGATATGGCTGATGACCTGGCCCGACCCGTTCAAGGCCAGACCCTACGCGGTCAACTGCTGGGGAGGATACCAGGCCGGCTGGCAACGTATCGGAGAGGGGCTGAGTACGAAGATTATCTCTTCGCCTTTCGCCCGCTTCGGCGACGCAAAAGAGCCGGTCGTAATCGGCGTGCTGTACAAGGGCTATTGGCATTATCAACGCATCAACCAAAAGGTAACCAAGGGCCAGAAGTTCACCGGCACATGGAAGCGGGTGTATCAGCGGCGCCTGCCGCACGGAACCTATCCGGTCGGAAGCGAGTGGAAACCCGGCTATCCGGGAATCTGGCGCACCATCGCCTACATAAAGATGGAGGAAAAGCCGCAATTCCTCAAAGGAATAGGCACAAGGTGCGAATACTATACGCAAGAGGTGAAGATTGGTCCCAAGCCGGCTGCGGAGTTCTCCTTTACCTGTCCCGTCGCCGGCACGCTTGAATACCTCATCACGTACCTCTACGACCGGACGGAAGATACCCCCAAGGAAGTCTCCACTCCAATGGACATTTACCGTCAGGCGATACAGGGTAAGCCTGTTGTCGGAGCCACAAAAGGCGGGAAGGCGGGCAAGTAAGCAAGCGCATTGACCGCGGGTGTAGTGCTCTGTCCCCACGTACAATGATGGGCGACAAGGCCTTACCCGTCTTCAGAGGTGGGCGGAACCAACCAGGACGATTTCTTCAAGATTCTGTTTTTGGGATTGTTACCTCCAAAAGCGTTATCTGTTCTTCGACCGTCAGAGACGGTTTGTTGATACCCGCCGGGAGAAGAACGGTATCGCCGGACCTGACAGAAACAGGTTCTTTGACAGACGTGCAGGTGATTTGCCCCTTACCGGCCAACGTCATCCATGCAGTGCACGCGCCGGCGGCCCTTCGACGCTGCTCAGGGCCGCCCCGAGCCTGCCGAGGGGCGGTAAGTTCCTTCCGTCCTTCAGCCAATACAACTCGGCGGACGACGAACCACGGCGTGCTTACAAGTATGTTGTCGTCGGCGCCGGGCGGCTCGACGGCGGATTCGAAATGGATGCACTTCAATGCCTGCTCGACGTGGACCTCGCGTCCTCTTCCCCAGTCGCTGATGCGATAGGTGGTGTACGACGGCGTCTGAATCTCAGCCAGCACAACGCCGGGGCCAAGGGCGTGGACGGTACCGGCTGGGAGGTGATAAAAATCGCCGGCAGATACGTCGATCCGCTGAAGCAAATCGCCGAAGGCATTTTCGCCCTTGGCCTCGGCGGCGATTGCCTTGCGAAAATCTTCTTCGCCGATGCCCGGCTTGACGCCTTTGAGAATGTATCCGTCCCGGCTTTCGAGAACGTACCAGCATTCGGTCTTGAATTTCGCAGGCGGACCTAATTCATCGGCTGACTGTTCGTCCGGGTGAACCTGGAGGCTCAGGATGTCGTTGGCATCGAGCAGTTTCAGCAGAAGCGGGAATCGACCTTCGTCCGTTGTCACACCCGGGCCAAGGATTTCGTCAGCCTTCTCAGCCAGAAGCGAGTTGAGCGTCTTGCCGGCGTCCGGGCCATTGCTTACGACCGATTGTCCTTCGGGCAAATCGGCCAGTTCCCAACTCTCGCCGATCTTCTCGCCGGCAGGTAAGTCTCGTCCGAATAAACGCTCCAGCGCCTGACCGCCCCAAATCTTTTCCTTATACACCGGCTCGAATTTGTACGGATATACGCTCATGTTTAATCCTTCCAACATCAAGAAACAGAATAATCCACGAATTACACGAATTACACAAATTGTTTTAAGAACAAAAAATGATAGAATAACTTTCGTGTAATTTGTGTAATTCGTGGACTATATTTTTTACGAGGAGCCAAAAAATGGACGAACAGGCAAAACCTATCATCAGTTACGACGACTTCAGCAAACTCGATCTTCGCATCGCGAAAATAACGGCTGTCAGCGATCACCCCAATGCCGACAAACTGCTTGTCCTGGATATCGACCTGGGAACCGAGCAGCGGAAAATTATCGCCGGGCTGAAGGAGTACTGCCCGCCCGAATCGCTTCTCGGAAAGAACGTCGTTGTCGTAGCCAACCTCCAGCCTCGGAAGATGCGAGGACTGGAATCAAACGCCATGCTTCTTGCAGCCTCCTATATGGACGGCGACGAACGACAGGTCATAGTAATCACACCCGACGATAAAATCCCGCCCGGCTCGGAAGTTTCGTAAAAACCTCCTGTTCCCCGGTTTGTGGGTAGTATTCCATGCCCCATTTTTCCTACTGGTGGGTAATATCACCCTATTTACCTGTTCCCACAGTAAGCCCTCCGAAGGCCGTCGTTGCAATTCTTTATATAGGCGGCATTTATAAAAAATAACATTAAAAGGGTTCTTTTGGCACGCCTGATGCATCATGGAGGGGCGAGGGAGTGGAAAAAGAGAGTTTTTGGGACGCCTTTTGTTTTGGTAGTAATGGTCTGGCCGGGAGATTTGCTCAGTCTCCCGGCTGGGCAGATCAGAGTCGTTAATTTCGAAATAGGAGGAGGGAGACATGTACTGGAACTTCGGCGCTTGTTGCGTCGAGAATGTTCCAGGGCCGTCGTCTCCGGCCTTGGAGCTTGATTGAGGGTCGATTGGAATGGCGAGGATTCCGTCGGCCCTTTTCTTTTTTAAGCAGTCAGCAGTAGCGGTAGGCTGGGACGGAGCAAAGCGGAGTCCCACCTTTCTCGCTGCAAAAAGGTGGGGCGCCGCGTTGGGCCGGCCCCGCCGACGGGTGTACGGAATGGGGGTTGGTTTTGTGCTTGGAGAGCCCCCCAAACGACTTGGGGGGGGGTGTGGGCGGGGGGGGGGGGGGG
>JAUWNJ010000039.1 GCA_030612725.1 Planctomycetales bacterium | reverse complement strand
GTTTGCCTGCCCCCAAGGGGCGACCACGTTAACGCCTGCATGTACGCGTGGTCGCCCCTTGGGGGCAGGCAAACACCGCGACCACGGCACCCGGCGCGTTTTTATTCACGGCGTTTGAGGGATTTTCTGCTGACTTTTATGTCGAGGACCGGTGTACCGTCGATGGCGTCCAGGCCTCGGACAATCAGAGTCGTGCCTCGGACCTCGATTAATTCTACATCGGTAACGGCTATGGGCGTGAGGCGGTCGGGCGTGCGTGAGGCGAATGGGCCGACCTCTTTTCCGTCCCATCCGCGATGAAAAGCGGTTTTTACAGGCCTGGACTGGTGCAGGTTCCAGATAATCGTCAGATGCGTTTCGTCGGTAATCGCCTTCATGAACCTCTCCTGGCCCGGATGCAGGCGAATCTCGGAAATGTTACTCCCACTGGTTGCGAATCCGCTTTTGGCCCGCTTCTTGTCATTGACGACAATTCCGATGGGTCGGATTTCTATCGGTTCGACCTGGCCGCAGAGGCAGTTGAGGCAGACGCCTTTGCCGTCAACGATTCTTATCTCGTCGGCGTTGCAGTCCAAGCCACATTCGCTGCATCTTTCCTGATTGTTGTTCTTGTCGGTCATTGTTGTACTGTTCGTTGGGTGGCACCTTCAACCGGAGCAAAGCGGAGGTTGTGGGTGCATTGTATCCTTGGCCATCCAGCACCCACAACCTCCGCTTTGCTCCGGTTGAAGGTGCCACCCGTTCCAGAATACTATTGCGGTTCCTTTCCTGCCAGGATTTCTTCCTGTCGCTGCTCGGTGAACTGATTCGTGTAAAGTTCGTAGTACTCGCCCTTAAGATGAATCAATTCCGAATGTGTTCCTTCTTCGATAACCTGACCGTCGCGGATTACCAGGATTCGGTCGGCGGAACGTATAGTCGAGAGGCGGTGGGCGATGACGAAACTGATTCGCCCTGCCAGGACTTTCGCCAGACCTTGCTGGATGAGTTGTTCCGTTTCGGTATCGACCGAGGAGGTGGCTTCGTCCATAACGAAAATCTGCGGGTCTGCGAGGACGGCCCGCGCGAAGGAGACCAACTGCTTCTGCCCGGTCGATAATCTGGCGCCGCCCTCGCCGATCTGCGTATCGTATCCGTCGTCGAATTCCATGATGAAGTCGTGTGCGTTGACGATTTTTGCCGCTTCTTCGACCTGTTCGTCGGAGGCATGGAGATTTCCGTAGCGGATGTTTTCGCGGATCGTTCCGCTGAACAGGTGCGGCGTCTGGAGTACGATGCCGAGGTTCGATTGTAGCCAATGGAGGCTCCGCTTGCGGTAGTCGACGCCGTTGATGAGTATTTCACCGGTGGTCGGTTCGTAGAACCGGCACATCAGGCTGACGATGGTCGTCTTTCCTCCGCCGGTGGGGCCTACCAGGGCGATAGTCTCACCCGGCTTGACGGTGAGGTTGAATTCCTTCAGCACTCCTTTGCCCTCTTTGTATGCGAAGGAGACGTTGCGGAACTCGATGGTGTCGATATTCTCCGGCAGGCCGTCAATAGCCAGACCCGGCTGGGGGTCCGCGGCGTTATGGGTTTCGATTGCCGAGCGAACTTCATGCGAATCGGCGATTTCCGGTTCGGTTTCCAGCAGGCCTGTAACGCGTTCTGCGGCGGCCTGGACGGTTTGGGCCTCGGCGAAGAGCCTCGACAACTCGTGAATCGGGAACATGAAGATTCTGGCACAAGTAATAAACAGAATCAGCGTCCCGATGCTCATCGACGTTGGAAGCTTGGTCATGACGTCCACGCCGCCCAGCCACAGCGCCAGTACGCCCCCGACGCTGACCATCGTTACAATCAGCGGAAAATACATTGACGCGAGTATCGCGCTGCGAACCGACGCGGCGAACATCTCCCCCGTCGTGTCGCTGAACTCGCCGAGGTTCTCTTCTTCTCGCACGAGTGTCTTTGTGGTTCGCACGCCCATGATCGCCTCGCTGTAGGCGGCGGTAATGGTTGAGTTGGTCTTGCGCACCTTACGCGAAGCGGACAGGAGGCGCTTCTGGAATATGGCGCTCATCCAGACCATCGGCGGGATCACAGACATCACGATAAGGGCGAGTTTCCAGTTCAGCGCCAGCATGACCACGCCGACGCCGATCAGCGTGCAGCTGCCCCAGACCGCGTCCAGCGTGCCCATGGCGACGATTCGGCTGAGCCGGTCGCAGTCGCTCGTCAGACGCGCCACCAGCCAGCCTACCGGTCTGCGGTCGTAGTAGGAAAACGACAGTTCCTGCAACCGCTCGAAACTATCGCGGCGGATATCGTAGGCCACGCCCGTAGAAACCTTCGCAGCCAGCCGGATCAGCAACAAGAAGCACGCGCAGGATAACCCGGCCAGAGCGATATACATCGTGGCCCATAACCACAATTGCGCCTCGGCGCGGTTCTGAACGGCATCGTCAATGACGCCGCGGGTTATCAGAAGGAGGGCGGCGTCAATCCCGGCAAGGATCGCCGCCACGGCAATCAGCCCTGCCAGATAGCGCCTGTAAGGCCGGGCGTAGCCGAGGACCTTCTTCCATACGGACCAGTTAAGTTGCCCGCTGTATTCTTCCTCTTCCAGTCTGACTGCTTTGGTAGTCATCGTCGATAATCCGTAGGCTACTTGTTTTCCACTCGGTCGAGGTCGTCTTCAAGGAAACTCTGAATTTTCCACAGTCGGCGGTAGAGGCCGGGTTCTTCCAGCAAATTCCGGTGCGTACCGGACTGTACGATTCGTCCGTGTTCCATCACGATGATCATGTCGGCGGCCATGAGCGTCGAGAGGCGATGGGCGATTATCAGCGTGGTGCGCTTCCCGTGCCTCTGCCGCAGCGCGCGGAGGATCATGTTCTCGGTCCGCGTATCGACGCTGCTGAGGGCGTCGTCGAGGATGAGTATGGGCGGGTCCTTCAGTATCGCCCGCGCCAGGGCGACCCGCTGCCGCTGACCGCCCGAAAGCGTTACGCCGCGCTCGCCGACGACGGTGTCGTACCCGCTGTCGAACCCTGCAATCGCCTCGTGCATGTGCGCGACGGACGCAGCCTCAACCATCTCCTCATCATGCGCCGCCGACCGTCCCAGTTTGATGTTCTCACGCAGGCTCCTGGAGTACAAAAACGGCTCCTGAAGCACCGCGCCGATCTGCGAGCGGACAAACTTACGGTCCATTTCCCGCAATTCCCGCCCGTCCAGGCGAATCGCCCCGTCGCGATAGTCGTAAAGGCGCAGCAGCAGGTTGATCAGCGTGCTCTTGCCCGAACCGCTCGGGCCCAGGATCGCCAGCGTCTGGCCCGGTTCGACACGTAGTGAAATATTATTGAGCACGGGGGTCTCGTCGCCATGGACGAAACTGAGATTCTCAAAGACGATCTCGCCCGCCACTCGCTCGGCTGGGCTGCGGGCAATCTTCACTTGGTCGGCGTGGTCCTCGCTTTTGGCGTCGAGGATTTCGCCCACCCGGTCGATGGAGACCATTGACCTGCCCATATCCGCCATGATTCTTCCGATGTGCCGGATGGGCCAAAGGTACAGGTTCACGAACATAAGGAAGGCGAAGAAGGTTCCGACGCTTATCCTGCCGGCGGCGATATAGTATCCGCCCGCAATGAGCACGATGCCCTGCTGCGCCATGCACAGGATATCGGAAAGCGACCAGAACCATGCCATCACGTGCATCAGCCGGCGCCAGCGATCCCGGTAAAGGGCATTCTTTTCGGCGAATTTCCCGCACTCGAACTCCTGCCGGGCGAAGGCCCGCACGACGCGGATACCGGCGAGGTTCTCGGTGAGCATGGCGGTCATTGCGCCCTCGGCCTGACGCATCTGACTGAAGATGTTCTTGACCTTCATAAAGAAGACGAGGGCGAAGAGTATGATCGGTCCCAGCAGCACCATCGCCAGAAGCGCCATCCGCACGTTCATGGCGAGCATGATCGGAACCGCCACAGCCAGCATGGCGCCGCCCCGACCGATTTCCACTATCTGCGTTGCCAGGAACAGGCGGATGGTATCCACGTCGCTGCTGCATCGCTGGACGAGGTCGCCCGTCTCGGCCTTGTCGTGATAACTGCACGGCAGATGTTGCAGGTGGTCGTAGAGGCGGTCGCGGAGATTGCGGGCGATGGACTCGGACGCGATGGAGGCCCATCGTCCCTTCAGATACATAAACAGCCCGCTGAAGGCGGTTGCACACACGATGGCCGCTGCGGCAATCCAGAGGTTATGGGCAAGGACGGACCGTCCGCCGATCCACTCGATGAAACCCTTTACAAAGTGCGGCGCGTGGAGTTCCTTCCCGGCGATAACGTAGTCGATTGCCGTACGCCCGATCAGCGGAGGCAGGAACATTATGGCCGCCGACAGAACCATCGCCGCGATCGCCGCACCGTACCGAAGGCGCTGACCGGACATCATATCCCAAAGAAATTTACACTTTCCAGACACACGCAATTCTTGAATGGAGTTTTTTTCAATTGGCAATTGCCGTCAGACCACTCGTCGGGGCACAGCCCGGCGGCACGCCTGCCGTACCGAGGAAATTTGGAAATCGGCAGGCGAGACTACGCCGCGCAGGACTCGAACCTGCGACCCGCTGATTAAGAGTCAGCTGCTCTACCAACTGAGCTAGCGGCGCTCGAACAAGACTTATAATCCACACATTATATAGAAAAATCCGCAATCCGCAATCCGCAATCCACAATCCGGCTTCGCTAAGGCTACGCCGTGACAAGTCTGCAATCACGAATCGGAAGGGGCCTTCTTCTCGACAATCTGCACAAGCGAACGGAAATTCTGTAATTTCCAACTGTCGAGAACCAGCGTCTTTTCCCCGCCGGCGGATTCGTAATGAAGACGGAGTATCCCCTTGTCGGCCAACTGGGTCGAATCCAGCGAACGGACCTTGTCCCAGGAAATCTTCTCCTTGCAGGTGTATCCTATGCCTTCATCGTCAGCCACCAACTTTTTGCGCAAGGACACTATAGCCAATCCCAACGGAATCAGCCCCGCCAGCGGGAAGGCAATCGCACCACCATGATTGAAGTAATAGGTGAAAACATCGCTGATGTTACCGTCCTCTTTCCAGGGATACTTTTTGTTCACGTGGACATCGATGACACACCACAATCCGAAACCGATAAGTATCGCTGCCACTATGAACAGTCTGACCGCCGGCTCCCTGGTTGCGGGACATTCAGCCTTCGTCGGAACCTCGTCGTTTTGTGTCGGTTCATCCACTTCACGCCCTTTCCATAAAAACTGTCGGCACACGTTCCATTGCTCGGAATGGATTATATCACGATTATATCAACTTTTCGAGTGAGATTAGTACTACAACGAAATTTTACTTCTCGCTGATGTCGGTAACCACTTGTTCTGTAATTCGTAATTGGTAATTGGTAACAGAGTGTCGGTTTTTTTACCAATTATACTGATTACTCATACGCGAAACGGTTTATCTGCAACGACCGAAGTTTCGTAGCGGTATTAGGCAACACTACTCATTCCAAAATCTATTTTACCGACATGCGATTTCCGAAAAATGGTGCTTGAAAAAATACTACCACCTGCGGTAAAATTAATGTCATAGAAGTATTCGTGCAAAACCTCGCGATATTCAAAAGTCCAACAGTAACGATGTTACGATAGTTTGCATCAAGCTCAACGCCGCGCAATCCTTAAAACCTGAATACTAGGAAATATTAAAATATTCTTATCGACACGGTGTGTTTTTGTCGATTAGAATATAGGCCGGTGGAATAAAAGGTGATATTGGGATGGCTAGGAACAGGAATGAACCGACTCTGGACGATCAGGGTTTCAAGAAGAACTTGTCAACGTTCGACATAGCCGAACTGATCGAGGTTGATCCCGGTTCGGTTGCGAATTGGATTGACGGTGGTGCACTGAAGGCGCATCGAACGCCCGGCGGGCATCGTCGTGTAACCGTCGAAGACCTTATGAGCTTTCTTCGAGAGCACAAGATGCCGATACCGGCGGGATTGGAACAGTCGCCGACACGTATTCTGGTAGTCGATGATGAGCCTGACACGACTCGGATAATCGCCAGGGCAATAGGGAATTCGCATTCTGATTACGAAGTGATCGAGGTGCATGACGGTTTCAAGGCAGGGACGCTCGTGGCGACGCTCAAGCCCAACGTCGTTATCCTTGACCTGCGAATGCCGGGTATGGACGGGTTTGAAGTCTGCCAGGCGATCAAATCCCAGGAGTCCACCAGGCATATTGAGGTAATTGCGATAACCGCCTATCCGTCTGAAGAAAATAATCAGCGGATACTGGACTGCGGCGCGAAGATATGCCTGTCAAAGCCGCTGGACCTGGCCGTGCTGACCGAGCAGGTTGAAGTGGCAGTGCAATAAATCGCCCAAAATGGAAATAAAAAAGCAGGCGTGCATGTGTATTACGCTGATTAAGACCCCCGACCCTGAGTCCTAACGCGTATACACGAGCCATGTGGAAAGCTCTACCGCACGCCTGCCTAATTGGCTGGGATGACGTTAGTCGTCCCAGCCATATTTTTTAACATGCCCTACATATCCTGTAGTCTGCGCAAATGACCCCGGATGTGGTTACTCGTACTGAGGAGCCGAAAGCAAAATCGGCGGGGGAGTGCGAGGACACCATTCCTTCATCCGCCTGTAGGCCAACAACTTCCATCGAGCAACACATATACTAGATGTTTGTACAATGGTTGTCCAGACCGTTTTTAGAGAAATTTTTTCTTTCAGGAATTCTTCAACGCCCAATCGACGCTGCGGGCGATTCCTTCGTCGTATCCGACAGCGGGGGAATATCCCAGTTCGCGCTCGATTTTATCCGTACTGAAAAAGACTTTCCGTCCTATCAACCAGACGGAGTATCGCGTTACCAGCGGGGGGTTCTTCTTACCGAACATATGTCCGAAAAGTTCCATCATAAAGGCCGCTTTGTAAGCGACCTTGTAGGGCACCTTTTTCGATAAGGGTTTTGCGCCTATCTGTGCGGCGATCTTGTTGAGATATTCCGCTTGCGTGATAGCGCCGTCGTTGCAAAGGTTATATGCCTCTCCGGCGGCTTTTTCCGCCTCGGCTGCGAGGATGCACCCGTCGGCTTCGTTTCCGGCGTAGGTGAGGTTGAGGCGATTGGTCCCGTCTCCGACGAGTTTTGCCTTTCGGGCCTTGATGGCGCGGATTAATCGCGGCATGGACGCACGGTCACGCTCACCGTAAAGCCAACTCGGACGGATAACGGTAACTGGAAGATCGCCTTTTTCGTGGGCGGACCAGACGATTTTCTCTGCCTCGACCTTGGCCCTGCTGTAATAACTCCACTTGTGCAGGTTGTACCCCAGCGGTGCGGACTCGTCCAGTACCAGCCCGGCTCCGTCCGGATGTCCGTATGCGCTGATTGATGAGATATGGAGGAAGCGTTTCACTCCGGCTCCGGCGGCGGCTTCGACTACATTTCGCGTTCCGTCGATGGTAATATCCACGAATTCGGGCCAAGGCCCCCAATCGCCGACACGGGCGGCGACGTGATAGACAATCTCCACTCCGTCCATCGCCCGCGTGAGCGAGTCGCGGTCGGTAATGTCGCCGACAGCCTTTTCGACGCCGAGCGTATCGAGAAAACTCGTATCCGAACTGCTGCGAACTAATGCACGAACGTCCTTACCGTCGGCGCGAAGTTTGGCGGCGATATGGCTTCCCAGCAGACCTGTGGCTCCGGTTATTAGATTCATTATACGTATCCTTTTTAGAAAATGTGGTTTTCAGGAACAGGGGGAATTTAGACTGGATGGGGCTTTTTGTCAAGGTGTGAGCGACTTATTCTTGATGCGGGGCGTTGCACATCGTACATTAGTGCCACTCAGGCCGAAGTGGCGGAATTGGCAGACGCGCAGGATTCAAAATCCTGTGTCCGTTCAGGACGTGAGGGTTCGAGTCCCTCCTTCGGCAGTAGCATGGTCGTCTCGGCCATGTTTCCCAAACTCACGGGCGAGACGCCCGTGTTACTAAAAAGGGGCGCTGTCCGTGTGGACAACGCCCCTTTGGTTTGCTTCTTTGTCTATTCGACGCCTATTCGTCGGTACCTCTCCTTTCCGAACGGCGTCTGCCTCCTCGGTCTCCTCTGCCTTCTCGGTCCCCTCGGTTTCCATTTCGGCCTCGGCGATTCTGCCATCTTTCCCTCCGCTCCTCGCGATACTTTTTGGCCTTGGCCTTTTGCTCGTCGGTCAGGATCGACTCCAATTCACCGCGCATCTTCTTCATCAATTCGCGGCGTTCTTCGGGTTTGGCGTTCTTAATCTTGTCGCGATATGTCTCACGGATTTTCTTTCCCTTGGCCTTCTGATCATCCGTCAGATTCAAATCGGCTCCCAGCCTCGTTCGCCCGTAACGTCGCCCCATACGCTGCATAGCCTCTTCGAACTTCTTGACCTGCTCCTTGGTCAGGACGTCGGACTTGATGGTCTTGACCGCCTTTCGCCACAATTCGCCTTTTTCTTTGAGCGTTTTGACCTTGTCGGCTGAAGCCTTGGTATCGGTGACGATCTTCTTGACCTTTGCTTTCTGCTTGTCGGAAAGTTTCACCTGCCCCAATGCCCTGCGGACCATGCGAGCGCCTACAACGGCCCTGTACCCCTGGCGCATCATCTTTTTGGCTTTGGCTTTCTGCTCGTCGGTCAGCACAGCCTCGATTTGCTTACGCATCGCCGCGTGCAACTCGCGCCGACCCTTCATGCTATCAGCCATCTTTTTGCGCAAAGCCTTGAGCGCCTCGGCGTCCTTTTCCTTGCGGGCTTTTCTAAACTGTTCGCGCAGGGACTTGAGGTTTTCGCCGTTTTCTTTCGTCCAGTTCTCGATGGCTTGGCTATGGGTATCGAGAATCTGTTTGACCTGTTTCTGCTGGTCGGCAGTCAGGTCCAGGTTTTTCGTCATTCTTTCAAGGGTGTTCTTTCGGAAATCCCCGCGTGCCTGTATGCGTTGTCGCTTGTCGCCGGCACGTCCAGCCTTCGTGCGCCCGCGTTTTCGCGTGCTTGGCGCGTCTTCTTGAGCCAAGGCGACAGCGCCGAGCAACATGACGCTAACCATTACTGTCAGAAGTAGTTTTGCAGTTTTCATTTTCCTGCTCCTTTCAGGGCATTGTTTCATTAGTTCCAATCCAGCGATTGGGTTTCCCGCCGCCTCGGTCTGCCCTGTAGTCCGATGCAGCCAATATACCAAACGGGCGCGAGCGGGTGGATATTGCGGATATTTTTACGAAATTTCACGGAACAGTCGGGGCAATTGATTTTCTTGATACGGACGGTTTTTTGCGGTAGTTTTATGTCGGTTATATTAGGCTCTGTCTGAAATGGTTTTCAGACAGATCTTATTTCGAAAGGACAAACTTATGAAGGTTTTGATTGCGGACAAACTTTCCGGCACGACCGTCTCGGCGTTGGAAGCGATTGGCGCGGAAGTTACGACAGATGCGAAATTGACGGCAGAGGATTTACCGGCAGCGGTGGGCGATGCGGAAGTTCTCGTGGTGCGTTCCACAAAGGTTACCTCTGCCACTATCGAGGCCGCCACGGCGCTGTCGCTGATCGTTCGCGCCGGAGCGGGCGTCAATACGATTGACCTGTCGGCGGCAAGTGCCCGGGGGATTCACGTCGCAAACTGCCCGGGCAAGAACACCGACGCGGTCGCCGAACTCGCCATAGGTTTGCTGATAGCGGCGGACAGGAGAATCGTCGGCGCTACCAACGACCTGCGCGCGGGACGATGGAAAAAGAAAGAATACGGTAAGGCCCACGGACTCAAGGGCAGGACGCTGGGCATCGTCGGTCTTGGAGCGATCGGCAAGGCGGTGGCGTGCAGGGCCAGGGGGCTGGAAATGAACGTCGTCGCCTGGTCTCGAAGCCTCACGGAAGAAAAGGCTGAAGCCCTTGGCGTGGGATATTGCCAATCACCCCTGGCTCTCGCCGACCAGGCCGATGCGGTTAGCGTGCACCTGGCGGCAAAACCGGAAACCAAACACCTGATCGGTGAGGAATTCCTCAGCCACATGAAAGACGGAGCGATCCTGATAAACGCTTCTCGTGGAGAGGTCGTCGATACCGCCGCGCTGATCGAAGCCATAAAGGCGAAGAATCTGCGTGTGGGGCTGGACGTGTATGAAAACGAACCGTCCGCCGGCGCGCCGGACTTCGACCAGACGGAACTTGCCGAACTGGTATCCTGCACGCCGCACATCGGAGCATCCACGGATCAGGCGTCCGAAGCCACAGCCGAGGAAGTGGTCCGCGTAATCAAGACGTACAAAGACACCGGCAGGCCGGTCAACACGGTCAATATCAGGGCGGCATCCTCTGCGGTAACCAATCTTGTGATTCGGCACTATAACCACGTTGGCGTGCTTGCCGGCGTGCTGGACGAACTGCGTAACGAAGGCGTGAATATCGAGGAGATGGAAAATACTATTTTCGACGGCGGGCAAACCGCTTCCTGCACTCTCCGGATTGACAGCGAACCTTCACCCAAAACAATAGAAAAGATCAGCGGAGAAAAAAATATCATTCAGGTAATGCTGAAATAATCGTTCTAAATACTTAAACTGACCGATTTCTTACGCCCCGAAGGGGCGCCGGATAGTAGCCGTGGGCGTAAGCCCACGGTGAATAAGGTCTTACGAAAACAAGCCCTGAAGGGGCGAAGGAGAAAAAACGTGAACTTTTCGGACATTCCAACCTCTCCGACGCCCCTTCAGGGCTTTTCATAACATCTTGTCTTCCGGGGGCTTACGCCCCCGGCTACTATCCATCAGCCCTTCGGGCTTATCAGAAATCGGTCAGTTTGAGTAAATAGGGGACGCTAATGCTCTGTTTTCAACAGAGCAACGCTAACCCATTTCCCCAGAATCGTTACAAAATAACATAAGGGACGATTGTTACCCCAAACAGCCCCTTTTTGAACCATGTCTTTTATTCATCCGATTCGCGGTTATGATACGGGTAGAGTGAAAGTGCTCCGCTATGCAGGATCGGTACGATGGAATTGCTCTGTGGAAAATGCGGGAAGACGCTGAATGTTGTCTGGGTTCAGGCCGGGCAGACCATTCAGTGTCCGCATTGTGGAAACACTATCCACGTACCGGCAATGGACGAATCGGACCGTCCGATGGACGAGCATTACTCCGGCGGGCTGGGCGATGATGATTTTCTCACAAAGGCCAGGCTGCTGCTTCAGCGGAAACTTCTGGTCGTCTGCGGCTCGTGCGGCGAGCGGTTGACGGTCGAGCAGAGGCTGGCGGGTAGAACGCTTCGCTGTCCCGCATGTGGCGAACAGATTCGTATCCCACACCAGGCCGATGAGGATGACCTTCCCGACATCTCGACACGCATGGACGTCCTGGACATAACCGAGAAACCAGGGCCTTCGCCGATAGAATCGGATGCGCACTTCTCGGCTGACCCCGACGAAAACCGTGCCTGGAGCAGATGGCTCGTCGCAATCCTTCTGATTGTGATGACCGGACTGGCGGGAATAGCCATCGGATATATCCTGCGCGGGCGAGGCGGTAGGGGGGTTCCCGAAGAGAAACCACCGACAAATACCGTCCCAGCCAGACCTGAACCGGCTCCGACTACGAGGCCGACGGTTACGATACCTCCTGTCGTCGCGAAAACCGTGCCTGTAACTCCGAAGCCGAAGTCAAAGGCGGCAATGAAGGTCCGGCAGGTGAAGACGGCGATTCTTGCCGACGGGGTGGTTCCCGCGCCGCTCGGAAGGATGTTCCTGTACGTAAAGGTCGATGTCATCGCCGGCGAGGACGCTTTGTCGATTAATGTTACGGGCGGGGACGTGGTGCTGGAGAGCGATGCCGGTAAAATCGCTTCGATAGGCATGGCTTCGACCGGTTCAATTGTGCCTATGGTTGCTCGTGGCGGGATGATTGTTGTGAAACCGTTGGCTGGGGGAATCGAAACCCTTGTCTTTGTCGTGCCGGAGGATTTGGCGGACGGGACGTTGAAAATCGCCGGTATCGGCGAGGCCCGATTGCCCGCGCTGCCTGCCGTCGCCATTCCCGCCCCGTCAGCCATAGTCGGCGAGTATGTCGAAGCCGGGCGGTATTTGCGCCTGTCCTTCGAGAATTCGATAATGGAGTCTCTGCGGACGGGGGGTGTTCACAGGCTTGTTATCAGCAGACAAGGCGAGCGTTTGATAATCTCGCTGCCGACGACGGGACTGCGAGGCTTGGCGCATTCAGCCGAGGCTGGGACATACGCCGCCACGCTCACCGACGGGAAAAATCGCCTGCGATGCAATCTCCGGCTAATCGATTCGGGAAAACGACTCATCCTCTACCTGTCGGAAAAACCGTATCATCAGATAATATACAAGAAGAAATAGTAAATCGGGATGACCAATTTTGTAGCCCTGAAAGGGCATCGGACAGTAGCCGTGGGCGTAAGCCCACGGTAAATGAGGTGTTACGAAAGTCAGTCCCGAAGGGACGAAGGAGAAAAACGTGATCTTTCCGGTAACTCTTATATCTCCGACGCCCCCTCGGGGCTGTTTTCTAACATCCCGTTTTCCGGAGGCTTACGCCTCCGGCTACCGTCCGCCAGCCTCGCCACGGCGAGTCTCCGCTTCGCTCCGACCTTCGGGCTTATAGAAATCGGTCAGTTTGAGTATACAAGAAGAAATAGTAAGGAGTCGCAGATATGGAAGAACCGAACGAACAGGAAGGAAAACGGCCACTGATTCCCAAATTTCTGTTGGGTTTTATCATGGGATTTCTGATTGTCGCGTTCCTTGCCTCGATTTTATGGCCAGGGCTATCCCCAGCCAGGGAATTAGTCAAACGGGCCATATGCGGGGCGAATCTCAATGGGATTGGTAGAGGCGTTGTGTTGTATGCAAGCGAGAATGATGATTTGTTCCCGCCGGATTTTGCGACGCTGGTGCAGGCTGATTATGTCTCGCCATTGATGTTGACTTGCCCGTCTTCCGGTACAGAACGCGCGACGACGACACGCCCAGCCGATGTCGAATCGCACTGTGATTATATCTATGTGCCCGGTACGAGCCGTGCTTCCGGAGATCTCATTCTCGCCTTCGAACTTCCCGCCAATCACGGGCAGGAGTTTGTCAACGTGCTCTATGCCGACTTCCATGTAAAGGGTACGGGAGACATGACTGTATTCGCGGGTGAACTTCAACGCCTCAACGATTACATCGCCGAGGAGAGGAGGGTAAAACGATGAAGAAAAAGACTACACCATTTACATGGGGAATGGCGGCGGGCCTTTTAGCGGGTGTTGTTTTCTTCGTCGGCCTGACTGTGTATCTTGAGTGGAAGGATCGGCATCCGTTCCGATCGCAGCCGACCTTTTCGGTCGAGCAGATTCGTAAGGTTGCCGGCGCGGTGGTTAACTATGAGAAGTCGAATCAGCGCAGGCCTGTGAATCTCGAAGCGCTTGTCAAGGCGGACCTGCTCTCGACGGGGGACTTGTTCGACCCGAAGCGTTCGCCGGCTTCGGATTCCAACCCGGACGTCCTGTATTTCCCAGCCTTGCGAAAAACCGATCCCGCCGATCTTGTGCTGCTGTGTACGATAGTTACTCGCAAGCGAGGCGAACCCCTCCTGGCGGTAATGAACGACTATCGTACTGTTGAGTTATCCCCGAAGGAACTTCGCACAGCCTTGCAACGGACATATTCCTACCTCGGCGGGCAAATTGCGCGTAATTTTTCCGAGTAAAATAGCCGATACAATCAGTCGCGGGCGGGTTTTTGTCTGCGCCGCCCGTATAACCTGATAAATAAAGGATGATAAAACCTTGATGAAGCCGTTGCGGACGTTCAGGATTGAGCCGTCGCTGCCTGATGAACTCTCAGGTCTGCTTGACCTTGCTTACAACCTCCGTTGGGCGTGGCGTGGCGAGGTGCGCGAGATTTTCCGCAGGCTTGACGCGGAACTGTGGGAAACGACCGGGCATAACCCGGTGGCGATGTTGGGGCAGGTGGATCAGTCCAGGCTGGAGAAGGTTGCCAATGACGCCGGGTTTATGACGCAGTTCCGGCGAGAGCACGACGAGTTGCAGGAATACCTCGACAGAAAAGGATGGTGGTGCAAGAAATACGGTAAGAGCGAGATGCCGCGGATGGCGTATTTTTGCGCCGAGTTCGGGCTGACCGAGTGCATTCCCATCTACTCCGGCGGCTTGGGGGTTCTCGCGGGCGACCATCTCAAGAGCGCATCGGAATTGTGTCTCCCGCTGGTCGGCGTCGGATTGCTCTATCAGCAGGGTTATTTCCGCCAGAGGCTCAATGCCGACGGATGGCAACTGGAATCGTATCTTCATAACGACTTTCACAATATGCCGGTCCAGCCTGTAGTCATAGACGATAAACCGGTAACGACGGAGATTGACTTTCCGGCCAGCCGGGTGAAAATCCAGGTATGGGTTGTACGTGTGGGGCGTATAAATCTGTATCTGCTGGACACCAACGTTCCGGAGAATTCGCCCGAAGACCGTCGGATTACCAACCAGTTATACGGCGGCGACCAGGAAACACGCATACGCCAGGAAATAATCCTGGGTATCGGGGGCGTACGGGCGCTGGGGGCGATGGGAATCGAGCCGAAGGTTTTTCACACGAACGAAGGACATTCTGCCTTCCTGAGCCTGGAGCGGATTCGCAACCTGATGGTGGAAAACGGCGTCTCATTCGATACCGCTCGCGAGGCGGTGTCGGCTTCGAACGTCTTCACGACGCATACGCCGGTACCGGCAGGTAACGACGCATTCGAGCCGGAGATTATTGAACGATACTTCGGCCAATACCGGGAGCAGTTGGGACTTTCACACGGGCAATTCCTCTCATTGGGACGACAGGGCGACGGAAACGGCGACGAGCCGATGAGCCTGACCGTACTGGCGATGAAACTGAGCAGTAACAGGAACGCCGTCAGCAAACTCCACGGCGAAGTCAGTCGAAAACTCTGGTCGGGTATCTGGCCCGGCTTGCCGGTCGATGAGGTGCCGATTACGCATTTCACCAACGGCGTTCACACGCGGAGTTGGATAAGTTACAGCCTCACCGGGCTTTACGACCGGTATCTTGGTCCGGTTTGGAAGGAGTATCCTGCCGACGAGAGCATATGGGATGCGGTGGAGCAGATTCCCGATACGGAATTGTGGCGGACGCATGAACGTCGGCGCGAAAGGCTTGTGTCGTTCGCGCGACGACGCCTGCGCGAGCAATTGTCCCGAAGCGGAGCCGGCGCATCGACCCTGGCAACAGCGGACGAAGCGTTCGATTCGGAAACACTGACCATCGGCTTCGCCCGCCGTTTCGCCACATACAAACGTGCAAACCTTATCCTTCAGGACATCGAGCGGCTGGACCATCTGCTCAACAATACGAAAATGCCCGTCCAGATTATCTTCGCCGGAAAAGCGCACCCGAAGGACAATCCCGGAAAGGAACTGATTCGCCAGATAGTGCATATGACCCGCAGACCTGAATTTCGGCGAAAAATCGTCTTCCTCGAAAACTACGATATGAATCTCGCCCGTTACCTTGTGCAGGGAGTGGACGTCTGGCTGAACACGCCGCTGCGACCGATGGAGGCTTCGGGAACCAGCGGAATGAAGGTCGCCGCCAACGGCGGGCTGAACGTCTCCGTGCTCGACGGATGGTGGAGTGAAGGTTACAGCCCCGACGTGGGGTGGGCAATCGGTTCGGGCGAAAAATATCAGGACCTTGATTATCAGAACGCCGTCGAAAGCCGGACGCTCTACGACCTGCTGGAAAAGGAAGTCGTACCGTTGTTCTACAAACGTGGTTCCGACGGCCTGCCGAGGGGGTGGATCGCCAAAATGAAGGCGACGATGCGAAAACTTACGCCGTTCTTCAACTCGAATCGCCTGGTACGCGATTATGCCGAAAATTTCTACCTCCCTGCAATCGAACGATGGGATCACCTGGTAACTGAAGACCTCACCGAAGCGAAAAACCTTTCGCAGTGGAAACAGTGGCTGGTGGAAAAATTCGCCCAGGTGCGGGTCGAGGATGTACGGGACAACATCAACGGCGTCTCGCACGTAGGGCAACCGGTCAAAGTTGAAGCCACCATTATGCTGGGAGAAATCCGCCCGGAGAACGTTTCCGTACAACTATATCACGGTCAATTGGACCCGGACGGACAATTCAAGCAGGGTTCAACGGCGGATATGACGCCACAGGGACTCTGCGACGCCGAAGGCAGAGTCAATTATACCGCAGAGGTCCCATCCGGACGGACAGGTCTGGCAGGGTACACCGTGCGAATCCTTCCAAGGCACGACGCCATGCCCGACCCCAGGGAAATGGGACTCATAAAATGGGCGTAGCAATTTCCGATTTTCGATTTTCAATTTCCAATTTAGAAGAAAACAAAAGCGGAGCACCGTAGCCCCCGTGTTTGTGGTTGCTTGTTTATCTTCTTCTTGTTCTTTTCAATTGGAAATTGGAAATTGAAAATCGAAAATTGATTTGACTTTCCCCTGCCGGAGGATATGCTTGAAATGTCGGATGCGAATTGCTCCGGCGGCAGGCTATGTTGACAAACACCACTACGAATTCGTGACGACCAGGCCGGACAAGTCGAGACCGGTTTGGTATGCGTCTGTGTATTCCGCCTTTGGTGTCCCCATCGGAAGAGCAACCTTCGTGTTCATAAACTTTCCCGGAGCATTTATAAGCAAACCACGCGATGATAATAGTTAAATTACCAGACGACAGTAGTATGGAATACGACGAAGCGACGCCGTTGCGAGTGGCGGCGGACATCTCGCCGCGTCTTGCCGAGGCTGCGGTCGCTGCCGAGGTGGACGGATCAGTCGTTGACCTGAACACAGAACTGACCGCCGGCGAGCATACCGTCAAAATCCTCACAAACCGCGACGAACAGGCGACCGAAATCCTTCGACACACCACTGCCCATATTCTCGCCCAGGCCGTTCGCAGACTCTTCGGCCCGAAGGTTCAGTACACCATAGGCCCGGCATTGACCGACGATTTCCAGTACGGATTCTATTACGACTTCGATCTGCCCGAACCCATAAGCGCGGAAGACTTACCCAAAATCGAAGCAGAGATGAAGAAAATCATCGGCGAGAACATCCCCATAATCCGCAGCGAATTGCCGATTGACCAGGCAAGGGCGCGCTTCGCTGAACTGTGTCAGGATTACAAGGCCGAGATGATCGACGACCTCGCCCGCGACGAGGGCGTCTCATCCGTCAGCCTTTACGAACAGGGCGAGTTCCTGGACATGTGCCGAGGCCCACACTTACCGAGCACCGGAAAGGCGGCAAAAGCCTTCAAGTTGCTGACCACAGCAGGGGCGTATTGGCGGGGCGATGAGAACAACAAGATGCTCACCCGCATCTACGGTACCGCCTTTTTCGACAAAAAAGCCCTCGCCGCTCACCTTGAACGCATCGAAGAGGCGAAAAAGCGCGACCATCGCGTCCTTGGCAAACAACTGGGCCTGTTCATCATCTCTGATGCCGTCGGGCCTGGGCTGCCGTTGTGGATGCCGAAGGGAACCATTTTACGGATGGAACTTGAAGGATGGCTTCGGAGCGAACTGCTCAAGCGGGGATACCAATCCGTTATCACTCCGCACATCGGAAGGGTGGAGCTTTACCGCACCAGCGGGCATTACCCGTACTACGAGCATGGGCTTTTCCCGGCCATGGAGGTGGACGAAAACCAGTCCTACCTGCTCAAACCGATGAACTGCCCGCATCACGTACAGATTTACAAGGCAGATCATCACAGTTACCGCGACCTTCCGATGCGACTTTCGGAGTTTGGGACTGTCTATCGTCTTGAGCAATCGGGCGAACTGAACGGACTGATCCGCGTCCGCGGATTCACGCAGGACGACGCCCATATCTTCTGCACGCCGGAGCAACTGGAAGCGGAAATCGAATCCTGCGTCGAACTGACCAAACTCGTCCTGGAGACGTTGGGGCTTGACGATTACCGCGTAAGGATAGGTTTGCGCGACCCGGACAGCGAAAAATACATCGGCAAGAGCGAGAACTGGGACATGGCGGAGGAAAACATCCGCAACGTCGTCACAAAAATCGGCATGGATTACACCGAAGAACCCGGCGAAGCAGCCTTCTATGGGCCTAAGATAGACTTCGTGGTCAAAGATTGCATCGGCAGGGAGTGGCAACTCGGTACGATCCAGGTGGATTACAATCTTCCCGAACGGTTCGATTTGGGGTATATTGGCGCTGACAACGCCTCGCACAGGCCTGTGATGGTTCACCGTGCACCGCTCGGCTCGCCGGAACGGTTCATCGGTATCCTTATAGAGCACTTTGCCGGCGCGTTTCCGTTGTGGCTTGCGCCGGTGCAGGTGGCGGTTTTACCGGTAAGCGAAAAGTTTAACGAGTATGCCGCAAAAGTCCTGTCCGCCGGCAGGGCGGTTGGTCTGCGAATGGAAACAGACGAGTCAGCCGATAAAATCGGCGCAAAGATACGCCGAGCGGCGACACAGAAAGTTCCGTACATCTTCGTGGTCGGGCAGCGTGAAGTCGAAGCCGACACGGTTTCCGTTCGCAAGCGAGGAACCGGCGAAGTCGGCGCTGTTGCACTGACGGAAGTAATCGATAAACTTAAGGCCGAAAGAGATTCAAAAGGCGCAGAAGAAGCATTCGCTGAAAAATAAGTAGTCAGTAGTCGGTAGTCAGTAGCCTGGAAAAGAAGAAAAAGATGGGTATCAGGTATCTTTCTTCAATCTTTTACTGATTACCAACTACCAATTTAGGAGATTGGTACTATCGCTAAGGAACTTCGTCGCAACGAGCGTATTCGTGTTTCGTCGGTTCGCCTGATAGACGCCCAGGGCGAACAGGCGGGAGTCGTCGATACCAGGGAAGCCATTGAAATGGCGCGTCAGGTCGATCTTGACCTTGTGGAGGTCGCTCCGCAGTCCGATCCGCCCGTCTGCCGGATAATGGACTACGGTAAGTACAAGTACGACCTGAAAAAGAAGCAGCACAACGCCAAAGCGCACAGCCACGAGGTGGAGATGAAGGAGGTCCGCATCAAGACGCCGAAGATCGGGCGGCATGATCTGGACATCAAAATCAACCGCGCTCGCGAATTTCTCCAGCGCGGCGACCGTGTGCAGTTCACGCTGCGCTTTCGCGGACGGGAAATGGCACACCAGGACATCGGACGGGAAATACTAAACTCCATCAAGGCCGCCCTTGAAGAGATTGCCAAGGTCGAGCGAGACTTCCGAATGGAAGGACGCCGCCTGACAATGGTGCTGGCTTCGACGATTGACAAGCGTCAGGTCGAACAAAACCGCAAAAAGGCGTCCGCCAAGGCCGATATGCCACCACCCGCCAAGGCCGATACGCCGCCACCCGTCAAGGCCGATACGCCGCCACCCGTCAAGGCCGATACGCCGCCTCCCGCCGCGGCCGGTCCGACGCCT
>JAUWNJ010000008.1 GCA_030612725.1 Planctomycetales bacterium | reverse complement strand
CCCAAGGCCACCAAGGACTTATGGCGTCGCTATCCGTTTTGTGTTCGCGTTTGCGCGCGCAAACGCGAACGCAAAAGTTAATATAGAGAACAGATAGGGACTTGGGACTAGGGTTTAGGGACTAGGGAACAGAAGAAAAGAAAAACAGATGAACCAATCAACCAGTCAACCAATCAACCAGTCAACCAGTCAACGGATTAACCGGAATACCGGAATACCGAGGAATCCGCAATTCTCAATCCGCAATGGTGTTCTGGGCCGTTTAGGCAAGATAGGCAATGGTGGATTTTTTAAAATGGGCGTAAAAATGACCTCGAAAATCGTAACTGCCTGCACGCCAAGGATTTGCGGATTTTGGAAACTTTCCCAATTGTTCCCATTCGTTCCGAATCGTTCCCATTTGTTCCGAATCGTTCCCAATTGTTCCGAATTGTTCCGTTTCGTTCCGTTTTGTTCCGTTTCGTTCCATAACGTGGTCCTATGGGCCGCTTCAATTCCGGCATATTCGTCCCCCATGGGACTCGGAGCTTTCGGACTCATCTGCCGGTTTGGGGTCAGGCAGGCCTACCCTATTGGCAGGCAGGTTTGTTGGTTCACGCGCTGCGAGCGGCTTCCAGCAGATCTTTCGTCCTTGCGTTGTTCAAGACAGTTTCGCGTGAGATACAGCCATTGAGGAACAGTCGTTTGAGAGATTGGTCCTGCGTAATCATGCCCATTGCAGCGTTCGTCTGGATAATGTTGGGAATCTCAAAGATGCGATTTTCCCTTATGCACGCACGCGTAGCATTATTGCAGATGAGCACCTCTGCCGTTGGGACCATCCCCTTGCAGTCTATCCGCTTGAAGAGTCTCTGCGAGACAACGGCCTGGAGCGTGTTGGCGAGCATGGCGCGTATCTGGTTCTGCTGCTCGGCTGGATATACGTCGATGATTCGCTCGACGGTCTGTGCTGCCGATTGGGTGTGCAATGTTGACAGGACAAGGTGTCCGGTTTCAGCGGCAGTGATTGCGGCGCTGATGGTTTCGAGGTCTCGCATTTCGCCGACGAGTATAATATCCGGGTCCTGCCTGAGTACGTGCTTGAGTCCCGACGCGAACGACGGCACGTCGCTTCCGACTTCCCGCTGCTCGATGAGGCACTTGTCATGCTGAAGCGTATATTCGATGGGGTCTTCCAGAGTGATCACGTGGTATCCGTACTTGTGATTCATTCTATCGATCATGGACGCCAGCGTGGTGCTCTTGCCGGAACCTGTTTCGCCTGTAACCAGTACGAGTCCGCTCGGCAAATCGGTGAAGGTGCTGACTATCGGAGGCAAGTTCAGGCTTTCCAACGGTGGGATATCGCTTGGAATGGCGCGGAAGGCGACGGAAATCGTGTCCCGCTGGAAGTGCGCGTTGACGCGGAAGCGTGCACGATCTTTCACGTGCGTGGCGAAGTCATAATCGCGTCGTCGGAGAAATTGCGCATATCGACGGTCGCCCAGCATCTCACGCACCATAGCAGCGACGGATTCGCTGGTCGTAACGGGATACCCCGACTCCAGCAACTCCGTATTGATGCGAAAGATCGGTTGCTGACCAGTGACAACGTGAATGTCAGAAGCGCCGCGATCGATAGACTCTTTCAACAATTCCTGAAGGCTCATCATTTTCTCCTGGCTGATGGTCAGTTACGTTTCGGTTACTCTGGCGATCTCTTCGATGGTTGTCAGACCGGCTGCGAGCTTCTGCATCCCGTCCTCGACCAGCGTTCTCATCCCGTGGGCTGCACACGCTCGGCGAAGGTCCATCAAAGACGGACTGGCAATAATCGCGTCCCGCATCTCGTCATCGACTTCAAGCAGTTCGTAAATTCCGAGCCTGCCCTTGTATCCCGTATTCCGACACTTGTCGCAACCTTCGCCTCTGTACACCTGCGAGATGTCGGCATTGTGCTTGGCGAGGTACCTTGCGGCTCTTTCTGGCATAACCGTTTCAGTGGTTTTGCAGTTTTCGCATATTTTCCGGACCAGTCGCTGTGCCAGGATGGCGTTGACGCTGGCGGCGATGAGGTATGGTTCGATACCGATGTTAATCATGCGTGTGATGGACGAAGGCGCGTCGTTTGTGTGCAGGGTCGAAAGGACCAGGTGTCCCGTCAGCGACGCCTGGACCGCGATGCGAGCGGTTTCCTCGTCGCGTATCTCGCCCACCATGATAACGTCGGGGTCTTGCCGGAGGAGGCTTCGCAAAGCGGCGGCAAAGGTCATACCGATATGCTCGCGAACGTTAATCTGATTGGTAAAACCCAATTGATACTCAACGGGGTCCTCGACTGTCGAGATGTTCAGCGCGTCCCCGTCCATTACTCCCAGCGCCGAATACAGAGTTGTTGTTTTTCCGCTTCCGGTCGGACCCGTTACC
Organism: Planctomycetales bacterium; assembly: GCA_030612725.1. Taxonomy (GTDB): domain Bacteria; phylum Planctomycetota; class Phycisphaerae; order SM23-33; family SM23-33; genus JAUWNJ01. Next base: position 122,353 of record JAUWNJ010000008.1, on the reverse strand, counting down.
AATACGATTCCGTGCGGCTGGCGAATCTGGCGACGGAAATTTTCGAGCGTATCGTCCCACATACCGAGGTTTTCGAGTCCGACGAGAATCGACTTGCTGTCGAGGATACGGATAACGCACTTTTCCCCATTCGTTGTGGGAAGCGTACTGACGCGGAGGTCGATGCGCTGGTTGTGAATCACTGCCCTGATTCGCCCGTCCTGCGGAAGGCGATGTTCGGCAATATCGAGGTTCGCCATGATTTTCAATCGCGAAATAATAGCAGGGTGCATCGCTATCGGCGGGGTCGATTGCGCAAACAGCACTCCGTCGATACGGTATCGAACTCGCAGCGCATTTTCGCCCGGTTCGATGTGAATATCCGAAACGCTGTCCTGAACGGCCTTTGTAATCACGAAGTTCACATATCGGATAACGGGGCTTTCGCCGGCGATTTTCTCCAGGTCGGCCACTTCGTCGGACTTGGCTTCGACTACTTCCACCTCGTCTTCTTCGATACCCTGTATGATTTCGTCAACACCCTGGATACCGGATTTGTCCAGTTCCTCGGCAGCGCCGGCGATATCGGCGGGCGAGACCACGACCAACTGCACCGACCCGCGAATGCGTTGTTTAATCTCATCGACAAGAAAGATGTCCGCCGGATTGGAGATGCCGACGATAACCTTGTCATCCTCGCGACGGATTGGAATCACACACTTCCGTTTGATAAATTCCGGATTAAGCAGTTCGAAGACCGCACTATCAACGTCCGACGGTTCAATCGAGAGGAATGGTATGTTGAAATAAGCGGCAGTGGCCTTGAGCGCCGTCGTCTCGTCAACCGCTTGGGATTCTACCAATGCTTCCAGGACGGTAAGGCGAGAGTTTTCCTTCTGCCTCTTCAGGGCCGATTTGATCTGGTCGGCGGTAACCTTTCCGTACTTGAGCAGTACGGATGCCGGGCCTTGCGGAAATTCGCTTCCCTGTTCAGGTCGCCACAGTTCGGCGAATCCGACAGAGGGGGGTCCGGTCGCTTCCGTCAAATTCAACTCGGCGGCATCATTGTGAAGACCCTGTGACACTGCTGATGAACCTCCTGCTATTCTGTCAAGATTCAATCTGTGAATAAACCCAAGCGTTGTTAATTCGACACAGAGACGCAGGCGGCTGTTCGCCGTCCCGTGGGGAGGAACAGAGAAAAAATTATATTTTTTACTCTCTGTCTCTCTGTGTCCCCGCCTGTCTTCCTTGTTGTTTTCAGTGGGCGGGCAGGTCTGTGTCGCATAATCATGTTGACAAATTTAAAGTTGACGAAGTACTACGGCATCTCCAGCGGGAACTCAATACCGTCCCGGACCAACACGACCAGTTTGGGGCTTATGCTCTTGATTTTGAAGCCTTCAATCGTCTGCCCGACAGCAAGTAAGTTATTTGAGATAATGGCTGTTCCTCCGTCGCTTCCCATCATTACCAACTGAAGATGCAGCGTTTTGAAGGCAGCCATTGTCGCTTCCTTACTTATTTCCTCAGGGCTTTTCTCCGGCGTTTTTGCTTTGGACGACATCTTGACGATGGGGCCAATTGCGGGTTTCGCACAAACATTTACGAAAGGATTTTTCTTCAGGTCGCGGAGTGGGATTTGCCGTTTGGTAATCTGCTCGTAGAAAGTTTTGAGAATCCTGCTTGTAACTTGTCCTGAAGAGGGCATTTTTACATTGGTTGTACTCGCATTGGCGATACGGAGGATCGCGCTGTCAACCTGGTACTCCATTGTCTTTTGCTCGGCGGAGGCTTCGTCCGGGCCCTTCCGTAAAGATAGCCCATAGACAGTTGCAGCGGCGCCGACAAACAGCACGACCATGAAAATGTTGGAGCGCATCATCTGCGCCTTGTATGGGCTATGATTTTGTTGCGTGACAGACTCGTCGGAATCCACATCCGCTACCGATTCGAATTTGACATTGTCAGACGGGTCGCCGCTTTTCGAACCTAATTTACCATATATGTCTTCAGGCATCACTTATCCTCTGTTGGAACGTTCAAAGAAAACAGATATCACGCAATCGGCGCAAACATCGCCCTTATTTGTTTCCGCCTTTCCATCCTCCCTTGCTTTTTTACCGCGGCCCCCTCTGCTGCCTTTGGAAATTTCCACGATGTGCATTTGCTGGATACGCATGATCCTTGGTTGGGTCTCCATCGCCAGGAGGAAACCGTAAAAACCGGTAAAAGGCCCCTCCAGTTGCAACAAAATCGGTTGTTCGGCATACGGTCCTGACGGATCGGTCAGTGTTACCATCTTGGGGGATTTATTAAGCGTTTGGATAATCTTGATGGTCAGTTTATTGTCTTCAGCCAATCGCCAGACTTCCTGAAGGACTTTATCGATTTCCTTTTCGCTGGGTAGTTTGGAACGGAAAAATTTAATCGCTTCTCCCAGCGACGAAATCTCGATTTTCAGGTCTCCAATAGTGGCTGTGGCGCGGTTCAGCGACTGGAGTTTTTTCTGTCGTGTTTCGATTTGTTCTATCATTTCGTCGTTGCGAGTATCGGCTGGACGAAACACGAACCACCACGCTGCGACAGGAATGGCAGCCAGCACGACGATGAACACGATTTCGCGCATACCAAATTTCATGACGATTCTTTCTTATTTGTATCGCCGGTGTCTGAGACTGCTTCGTCAGTGACCGGCTGGTTTCGAACGTCCGCATCATCCTTCATTTGAAGAACCACCTTGAATTCACGCATGACGCACTCTTCGACTTTCGTTTTCTTGCTGAATACGAGTTCGACCGATTCTATCAGTGAGCATTGACCCATCGTGGAGATAAAAGTTCCAACCTCCACATCTGTACCGGCCAGACCGGTAACGGTGATTTTTATCTTTACCTTCTTTTCGACTTCCGGAACCGATTTTTTTTTAGCAGCAGCGACCTTGTCGAATTTGGTTTTTTTCTTGCCTGAGGTATTCGGACTTTTTTTGATTTTTGTTGTGAGTTTAAAATTCGTCAATGAAGCGCCTTTGGGGAGGGCGTTGGTAATCGTAGCAAGAAGGTAACTGCGAGGTACGCGCTCGAGCAAAGCCGCTGTCAGATTGGCCTTCTGGAGCATTTTATGGCGTGTAACGTCCAGATCCCGCATCTGTTGGATGAGTTTTCCGGCTTCTTCGTAAGATTCATCGACCCTTTTGCAGACTTCACGCGTACGCCGGTGTTTTCGCTCCGAAACAACTGCCGCAGTGACCAGACCGACCATGACTATTCCAAACAGTAACAGGCACACCAGGTTGGCACGCTTTTGCCCCTGGTGTGCGACGTAATCTTCAGGTAGCAGACTTACGAGACTCATTTGTTCACCTCACGCAGCCTTAGGTTCTTCACTTATCCCAAGACTCAATTCTGCCTCAATAGTATGGGCGCAGCACAAAACCCCAAGGCCTGGAACCCGCCCGAAGCGTAATGCAGCCACTGATTCCCGAGATTTGCAAACCCAGGCATCACAACCACTTACGGCCTCCTCTACCATGCGACCATTAGACATCCGTTTAAAGCATACGATACACAGGCCTTGAATCCGGGCTTATTTCATATAGAGCAACACAACAAAAAGCCCCGCTAATTGCCCTTACAACGGCCCTGCTTCAATGGTATCGGCGTGTTAGATGGGCATATCAAGTAGTGTGTAGCGAAATAATCCCGGAAAAATTCCAAAGCCACCGATTTGCTGATTCAGAAGTATCTGTTTTTTCTTGCAAGCGGAAAACCGTGGACTAGAATAGGAAGTATGTATGAGAATGCCGAGCGGGAATAATTAGACAGCACCTTGGTATTCGACGCCTAACAAGATAAATCCGAATTACCGAATGCCTTACGCGAAAGGTGAAACAATGGATGTCAAACTGGTGATGTTCAAGCGGGATGGGCAGCGAAAAGATTTCGCTATCACACACAAAACCACGATTATCGGACGAGGCGAGGGCTGTACGCTGCGGATACCGGTGGTGAGCATATCCAGGCAGCACTGCGAACTGATCAAGTCCGACGACAATCTGCTTATCCGCGACCTGGCCAGCTCAAACGGAACCCACGTCAACAACCAGCGAGTGAACGAATCGGCATTGAAGGCGGGAGACCGAATTACACTAGGCCCGACAACCTTCACCGTCCAGATTGACGGGAAACCCGAAGAGATTACGTCCGCCAGAACCAGGTCGGCCAAGTCGCCGACAGAGGAGGCTGAGGGTATCCTCGAACTCCAGTCCGACGATAGCAGTGCCGAGTACGACCCCATATCCGCACTGGAAGCACTCGCCTCCGATTCCGACGAAGATAAGCAGTAAAGTTCGCCCAATAGATCATTTCACTTTGATAATAACGGGTTGAGAATGGCGATTTTATCAAGCGTCGCGCCGACGAACTTCGGCCTGATGGTTATCGTATTGGTTCCCTGTCCCAAATCCAGACTACCGGGATAGAGGTACCAGAACCAACCCTCACGCCGATGCGTCATTGCGTACCAATCCATGAGGGGACCGCTGTCCGTTTTTTTCACTAATAATGAGTTTTCCGAACCCCACGGACCCTTCAGCAAAAACGCCAATCTGTATTTACCGGCCTCCGGCGCCTCGAAACGATACTTCAACGCACCGTTTTCAGGATCGTTCAAGTCGATTTTCCCGTCCTTCGGTACGAGGATATATTTTCGCCGGCCTTTACCTTCCGTTCGGACAACCCACGGCCTGACGAGCGTGGCGCTTTCGGCCTCTATGATGCGCAAAGGCACTTGAACGGTTCGTTTGGAAACCGAACCTATCTGCTTTCCGGCACGGAAGGCGACGGCTTGGATCGTCGTTGTCTTCGTTATTCGGATTGTACCGGTGTATTTGGTAGAGTCGCTCTTCGGCTTGCTTCCGTCGATGGTGTAGCGGATTTCCGCGTCCCCGCCGGGACTTTCAAGGATTACGCTTGCCAGACCTGTGCCTTCCATGCTGATCAGGATCGGCGGGCCGGCGACTTCGGGCGTCTCTCTGTCGGCCTGCCAGAACTGGCGGGCGCGTCCGGCGACAATGGCGCGGTTCGCCCTGCCCCACCATTTAAGGAATTCCGCATTGACCGGCGGCACAATCCGCCGACCTGACTTGTCTTTCATCTCCTTGAATTCGTAAAAAATCCAGTAACCGCTGCTGTGATCGGCAATGGCGGCTGCGTTCCTGCCGTGGTATTCAGGATCCATCGGCTTATCCGAAATCGGATCCATCCCGCCGATTACCATCGCCTCAACGCCGCACCGTTCGGCATGGCCCTTTACCCACCTGGCTGCGTCGATGATATTCCAGCGGGCCTCGGAAACCGCCTGTTTGCCCCAGGCGTCCGGCGGAAGGTAGTAATTGTGATAGTCAGCCACCACCACCGGCGCGGCCTTCGTCCCCCATTCCCTGAAGGCAGCCTCTCGCATGAAAAGCGAATAATGAACGTTCGGATAGATGAAGAACTGGAACTTTGGATCAATCGCATCGACCTGCCGGCGTAGTTTGCGGCAGCGGCTTCGCCAGCGGGCTACCTGGAACTTCTTGAACGCCTCGTGGAGTTTGTTTTCCTCCAGCCAGGCAATTCGCCGTTTGGGTTTCAGGGACGGTATCTTGATGCCCCGCGACTCGGCGAACTCGGCGAGGATGGTTGTGTCGTATGACAACTCATATATCCACCGGCCGATGTCGTAACTTCCGTAGTTCTCGAAGTCCAGGAACACGCCGATCAGGGCGGGGTTATCCTTGCTGATCTTCGCGTAGGCAATGATCCGGCGCGTCAACCACGACCAAAACTTCTCGGAATTGGGGCTGCACCTGTCCTGTACTGTCCCGTTGTCCCAGACGATTTTGTCGCTTTCTTTAGTCAAGAAGGACGCCTTCAGCATATGTCCCATCCATGGCATGTAGAAGACATTGTGCTTGCGCGCCAAGGCGGCCATTCTGCGGACGTCTTTGATATCCCCGGCCCCGCCTCGCGGCACGACCACGTTGAAGCCCGCCCCGGCCAGCGTGCGGACATGGCCTTCGGTCATACGATAATCCGACGTCTCGATTACCAGGACCTTATCGACCATGATGCGGAACTTTTCCTCCCGGCCCAGGCGTTTGCGTCTGACAGCGATGTCGCTATCCGTCGCATCCGCCCCTGGGCGGGAAGTTGAATCCGCAGAAATCCCGGCCTGGTCGCAACCGACAATGACCATCAGGCAAATTACCGGAATCATTCCTTGCAGTTTTTTCATTTCGGATATCCTCAAGAATTCCGTCTTTCGCATCCTGTATCAAATGATCCTTATGACCTTCGAGGCTTTGAAACTTTCTCGTCTGCACGTTTTAACAGGCGCACTGAACTCTTTCCGCCAAACTGTCCGCCCGGCAATTTGAACGTGATGCGAGAAAGGCCCCGCTCGTCGAGCCAGGTGCATCCTTCTCCCTGCAACTTCGCGTTGACTTCCACCTCAACATTCAGCGGCTTATTTTTCGGGTTGGCCACGGCGATTTGCACGCCGTTCTTTTTCCCCCGAACCAGCAGCAAACACGGCTTATTGACCCCGATAACCAAACCGTTTCCAACCCGAAGCACGCCCGCTTTATAAAACACTGCCTGCGTAATATCCAAACCTCCATGCCTCACTGCCTGTAAATCAGTCTTGTTGATAAGGATTTCGACAGGCGGGTTCTCTGCGTACGCTTTCATCTTCTCCAACCCGACAGCCGGAGCGACAATGTATGCGTAAGATGCGTTCGACGGCCCCTTGCCGTGATCGAGCCAGAGGCTGAAGACATCCATTGAGACCTTCCTCCCGGAATACCGTTGGTTAATGGTCCGCCAACTGCCCGATTGCACGTCGTTGGTGAGATAGGCCATGTCTTTATTAGTATTGGGGAAGACGTATCCTATACTGTCATGGTGAACCCACAGTGGGCTGTTCAGTTTGCGTCGGCCCCTGCTGATTGTTTTACGTTTCTTCCCGTCGGATACGACGACGTCCCCCTTGAGGCGGCATTGATTAATGGACGTGAAAACGGGATTGTCGCTGGTGCAGGTAATTTCGGCGCCGAGGCAGACGAACTCGTCGTCGAAGAAGAACCAGGCCTTGCGAGCCGTCAGGCCGTCACGGGCGAAGTCGAACGCAGCCATTCCGTACATACCGTCTGATACCCCGCCGACAAAACTTCGGCTGCCTTGCCTGCGGACGGTCTTGGGATCATACGCCGCTCCGGTCTGTTCAATCGTAGCGGCGGGGATTTTGCGCCAGTCCCAGACAGGGAATATGTTGTGGTATTCCGTACCGGTGCGCAACACGAAGGTCGTTCCGTCGGCGATGTGGTGGCTTTTCAGACCTTCGTCGTTGCATGGCGCGTCGGTGTTGAACGTGCGATCCGAAAACATGCGGACGGACGTGTAATAATTTCTCCGCTGATGAACCATCATGTCCGACCGCCAGAAATGCCGATTGCCGGTCAGACCCGTAGCCCCTTTCCGCCTGCCACCCCTAAGTCGCTCGGCAAAGGCCTGGAACTCCGCTTTCCGAGGCGTCGCCAGTTTCGCCATGTGCGCACAAACTCCCAAAAGCGATCTCGTCCTCGTGTGTATGCTTTTCCTCGTAATTTCGCGCCCGAACGCGCCGTAATCGAAGGTCTGACCGCGAACCATCCATTGTTGCCCGTCCAATATGTAGGCTGATAGTATCTTTATCTTCTCTGCCGGGAATTCGAACCGTGTACCGGCCAGGATGCCAGCCCATTTTGCGCAGTACTGGGAGAACCCCAGACCATAGCCGCCGGAGTAGAGACACGGGCCGTGTTGATGGAAACTGAAATCCGCCTGGATACCCGCCTCTGACTTGATCCGAATCTCGTGGGCCATTCGCTTTGCTGCCTCGGCGACAACCTCGGGATCGCCTTCCACGCATCCGCGAGCAACCGTAATCTCCGCAACCCACACCAGGTTTTGCCCCACCATGCCAAGTTTGGCGCGGCTTAGAATCTTAGTCCCCGACATTCGCTGAGTCTTGCTGATGTCCTCTTCCATCAGGACAAGTATCGCCGACATGTTGAGCGGCACGCCGATTTTGTTCCACCACCAGTTGGGGTTTTGAAAATCCTTCGTAAGCCAGAAATCAAGGGCCGACAGGATGCTCCTCTTCAGGTCGCGATTCCCGCACATCGCGTGTCCGGCAGACCGATAGGCCCGGACCATAGTCCGAAGCCTGTTCAAGTGGAGCATCGTTTTCCACACCGCCCTGCCCCGATCATCGTAATCTATATCCGCCCAACTGCCGTCGGGGCGCAACGATGCAACAAACTCCTTGATCTTCGCAGAATCTGGTTTCGGAATCGCGGCCAGGAAGGATTTGCTGAGCCTTTTTCGGACCACTTGTAAGTCTCTCATTGCCCGACCCTCTTGTCCATACGCATCGGACCACATACCATGAATAGTTGCAGTGAGCACCACGGCCAAAAGAAGAGCCTCTGTTCTCCGCTTCACGCTGTTCATCAGTGCTCTCCTACGGACGTGAGTCCCCGGGCCTATGCGCCGAGGTCGGTCCGTTGCCGGTGAAAAAATCCTCCAGAATTGTAGCCGCTGCAACGGCGTCCTGCCGACGCTCTTTCTGCTTGCGTGTAAATTCGCCTTTCAGCCGTTCATCTGCCTGAAAACTGCTCAGCCGCTCATCCCAGAGGCGGACATCCAGACCGGTCATCTCGGCCAGGTCCGCTGCAAACCGCCTCGCCAGACGGGCCTGCGGACCTTCGCTGTCATCGCCCAGCAGAGGCCAGCCGACGACTACGCCGACGGCGTCATACTCGGCTACGATTTTCTTAATCCGTTCGGCAAAGCCGACGTCACCCGCCGACACAACCTCCAACGGCGTGGCGATTCGCCCCTCGGCGTCGCCGACGGCTACGCCGATACGCTTCGTACCGTGATCTATTCCAATCCACCTGGTCATAAAGTAGCAATCAGCAGTCAGCAATCAGCAATCAGCAAAAGATAAAAAAGAATGCTGATCGCTGAACACTTATATATATTCCGACCCGAATTTTTGTTCGATTAGATCGACCAGTTCCTTAAGACGCTGGGAATCCGACTTCTTGCAGATCAGTGTGGCGTCGGCAGTGTGTACGATAATGCAGCCGTCCATTCCAGCGACCGCCAGGAGATGCTCCTCGTCGGAGAAAATGACGTTCTCATTACCGTCGATAACGACCGCCCGCGGAGCGACTATCGCATTTCCGTCTTCGTCCGGCTCAACTACCTCCGCAATCGCGGGCCAGGAACCGACGTCGAGCCATTGGCACGTCAACTCGACCATAAGAACATCGTCAGCCTTTTCCATAACCGCGTAATCAATGCTGATTTTAGGCAGTTTCGGGTAAATCTCGCTCAATAGGCCTGTGATGTCCTTCCCTGCCTTTGCAGCAGCGCCGACAGGCGCGAGGGCATCGACCGATTCGGGCAGGAACTTCTTCAGCGCATCGCGGATCGCGCCGACCTTCCAGACGAACATTCCGCTGTTCCAGAAATACTCGCCCGATTCCACGTAGTATCGGGCAGTGTTATGTTTGGGCTTTTCCTTGAACGCCCGGACGCGGTGAACCGCATCGGAAATCTTCTCGTCGCAGTGGACATACCCCAGTCCGGTGTGCGGAAAGGTCGGACGGATGCCGAAGGTAACGAGCGATCCGGTGTTCTCTTCGGCTGCCCGGCAGGCCTGCTCGACGCACTGGCGGAACTTGTCTTCCGGGCGAATGATGTGATCGGCGGTAAAAACGGCCATCGTCGCATCGCTGTCGCGTGCAGCCACCAGTTCGGCCGCCAGCGCGATGGCATTGGCTGTGTCGCGCCCTTCCGGTTCGCCTATTATATTCTCCGCCGGAAGAGAGGTAAAACATTCGCCTACCCTTTCGGAGTAGGCGGCATTGGTAATAACAAGAATCTGCTCCGGTTCGAACAGCCCTGCCAGCCGCTCCATCGCCAGGTCCAGCAGGCATTTGTCGTCAATCATTTTGATTAGTTGTTTCGGTTTATTTTCCCTGCTCGCCGGCCAGAGCCGCTTACCTGACCCACCGGCCATGATTACCGCATAACGCATTTCCATCCCTTTCCTGAAACCTATTTACCCTGTCTGCATTTCCCGCAAATGTTACCACGTCCAACATTTACATTTATTGTTTTTTTTGCTGATTGCTGACTGCTGATTGAGTATATCCTCTCATTTGTGGATTACCACCGATTGCCGGTGTTTTTAGGTAAAATTTACAAGAGACACAAAAAAGCCCTGCCGTCTCACCATTTTTGCTTCGTATTTTCAGGATTTGTGGTATAATTCGCTTCAAGTGGTTTCTGTAACTCTTGCTCGTCGGGCGTGCAGCGTTCTTTGCTTTTTCTGCCTGATGCGGCACAAGAAAGGAGGTGTCAGCAATGCGTTCGTGGCGATTGGCTTTGACTCTCGTTTGCGTTGTCCTGCTTGCGTTAGCCGTTGTCCCTTCCCGCGGCGAGGAGAAGATACTCAACGAGGTGCCGTCCTACTACTGGACCCACGGTTGTAGCCCCACTGCAGGGGCGATGATCATGGGCTATTGGGATACCTATGGGTATTCGGGCATGATTCCCGGCTCAAACAGATGGTCCACCAACCAAAGTGCGATCCGGGACGCCATTGCCAGCCCGGAACACGTAGCCGATTACGCTCTGTACGACGGGATCGACGATATGTACTATAGTTCCCCCTACACGGATAAATCGGAACTGGGCGGGGCGCATGCGGACAATTCCCTGGCCGATTTCATGTTGACTTCTCGCAGCAGCGAGGATTTGACGCACGGCGCTACCTGGACTAATGAAATCGGCATCGGAATGGAGAACTACACTTCCTGGCGCGGGTACAGTTTCACAGCCGGGGGTGATTATTCTTCCATACCGAAGTGGACCGAATTTACGCATGAGATTCTTATGGGTCGTCCGGTTAAGTTGAGCGTGGACAGCGACGGAGACGGCAACGTTGACCACTCCGTTACGGCAATCGGCTTCCGCAACACCTACGGCATCCGCGAATACGCCTGCCGGGACACATGGAGCACGTCAAGCACGCCACGCTGGGAGCGATTCCGCCGTGTTTCTGTCGCCTCCGCTTGGGGCATTGATGGAATGGACACCTTTCGACCGGGCGGAACCCCCCGAGATACGATGTGGACGTCCGCCGGCGGAAACTGGCAAGACTCGGGATGGAGTACAGGTCTGCCGGACTCTTCGGCGTATGCATGCATTACCGACGAGGCGGGAATTACTATATCAGCCGACGCCAGCGCCGGATACGTAATGAATCGCGGGACCATGGACATCCAGGGCGGTACGTTCACTGTCGGGACGCTTGCTTCAGCAGGTTTGACAAACCAATCGGACGGGTCGGTTCACGCTTCAGGATCGGTAGCGGTGGGAGCAAACGGCGCCTACATCCTTTCCGGCGGCGCCCTGGAAGTTGATTCCGAATTGGATGTGTCGGGCGAGTTCAATTTTGCATCTTCGTCCGCTCATGTAATCGTGAAAGATAAACTCGTGCTCGAAACCGGGAGCACGTTCACAGCCGTTCCCAGTGCGACAATCCACATGACAGGATCCTCTTTTGAAAACGAAAGCACCAACTCATCCAACCTTGCCGGCTTGGGGAATCTGAAGATGGTCTTCGAAGGTGGAAGCGAGGTTATCAATCTGTTTGAGGCCGCCGGTGAGAACGTGGGGGCGGTGATTGGCGGATTTGTTGAAGCCAATTTCCTGCTGGATACATTGCAACTGGGCGAAGCGGCTGCGGGGAGAATACAACTTGTCGATGATTTCGACAACCAGTCCGACGGTAGCAGCGTCGGCGAGGCGGTCTATGTCAACAACCTTATTATGAACGCCGGCGCGACGATTGACCTGTCCGGCCTGAACCTCTACTACTTCAACGACGGCGGCCCGAAGCGGTTCTTCTGCGGCGACGCCGATGTCGGCGACCTGGGTATCCTTGCCGGCAGTTACGGACAGACGGAGGGAATGGTCTGGGCGGGAGGTGATTTTACCGGCGACGGCGCCGTGAACGTAGCCGACCTCGGCGTTCTCGCAGCCAACTATGGCGTGACGGGAAGCGCTATTCCCGAACCCGCCTCCGCGACAATGCTATTGCTGGGCACGATTGCGGTGTTACGACGACGGAAAAAGTGAACGAGCGTGATTGGTTGCGGGTGCTTCCGTCTTCGCTTTGCTTCCCAAAGGGACACTACGTGTCGCCGAGACAAGTCGGCATGGCAGGCCTGTGATTAGTCGAGGGGCGTCGCCGCCGATAGGAATTCGGAATTTTTTCCTTGCATAAAACGGCTTCGAGGGTATAATGTAATCTCGAATTTGAATGCGGCAGGTCAGGGGTTGCGGTCGGTGCTTCATTTGGACGAGAAGGCTCGATTTCTGCTGCATCATATCGCAGGCTGCAACTCCCATCTTCGACTTGCTTGTTAGCGGTGCGTCACAACACATTTCGGCTTGAAAGGAGATTGATCATGAGGCATTGGAAAGAGAATTTCTCTGCGATGGCACTGGTTCTGGCGGTTCTGGCATTGTCGTTGTCGGCCGCTTCGGCGGCGATTTATCAATGGAATACGGGTTCCGGATACTGGTCCGACGCCGGCAACTGGAATCCCACCGGCGGCCCGCCCGACTGGAGCGACAGCGCATATGTCGGCACCCTGCATGCCAGCTCGCAGGTCTATCTGAGCGACGATACGGATGTTAACTATTTGTCCGTGGAGGACGACCTCGGCGGAATTAACTGGGTCTTTACGAACGGCAACAGGCTGCTGGTATATGGCACCACCAATCTGATGGAGACGACCGGCATCGACGTGATGCTTTACGTCGGCAGCGGCGCCGCTATCAACGATTTCGACACGAACTATCTGAATATCTACGGCGGGGCCGAGTTGAACATGAACGGCGGACTCGCCCAGATCGACAACCAACTAGTCGTGACCTCGTCCAGTTACATTACCGGCTACGGTACAATCGATTTCAACAGCAGCGATGTGCAGGCGCTGGCTTTGAGCGGAACGCTGCGGACCGACCACCCCACCGCATCCCTGACGCTTCAGATGTCCGGTACAGGCAAACTCGACCTGGGCAGCAGCAGCAGCATTATCGATGTTACAACCGGCACAAGCAGCCTGATTATTGACGGGCCGTTGACCTACCCCTTCGACGGTACGATGACCATCGGCGAGGGTAACAGCGTCGATTTCACACAGGCATGGACGCACAGCGGGACGCTCAACTTCAACGCCGGAAGCGGTACGGGTACGCTCAGCGGCACTACGGTAACGGTCAACGATACTATCAACGTCAATTCCGGCGTAGGCAAAATATCAGCCGACGTGGTGTTCGATCCGGGCACGGTCGTGAGCGTCGCCGGCGGCGCCGCACTCCGGCTGAACGGTGATACCACCTACAACGGCAGCAGTAATACCTATACCGGTGCCGGTACGTTGGCGCAGTACGGTGATGCAACCATCGCCAACAACACAACAATCGGTACAACCATTTACGACTGGGACGGTGCCGGAAGCAGCGAAACAACCGTCAATTCCAGTGTTCCGTTCACAATCAACTCCGACAAGATAGACTTGGGTACCGACGGCTTCGACGGGACGGTCAACATCAACAGCGGAACGCTCACCGTCAACACCGTCGCCCCCTGGGCGATGGAAGGGACGATGAACCTCAACTACACCACCAGCGGCGGGACGCCGCAAGTCAGCGGACAGGACATGATCGTCCGCGATTCGGTAGCCCTCGGTGAAGGCATTAACGTTACCGGCACAATGGCCTACATAAACTGCGATGTTACGTTCGAGTCCACCGCCAGAACGAACGTAGCCTACGGGTCCACACTTTATCTTATTGGACATACGACTTATCAGGGCGGCACCCACACAGGCGCAGGTACCTTGTCGCAGACCGGTAACGCGACAGTCGCCGCCAATACGACCATCGACACAGCCACATATGACTGGGACGGCTGGTGGGACGACACCGTAACGACCGTCAATTCCGGCGCAACGTTCACGATTAATTCGGCAATCCTTGACGCACACGACGGCGTCGTAACCGTCAACAACAACGGACATCTCGTAGTCAACTCGCCGTGGACCATGGCCGGTACGATAAACCTGGCCGGATCTGCGAATGTGCTGGACGGAGCGAGAATGACACTCGCCTCCGGCGGGACAATGAACTTCACAAGTTACCCGCACGTTTATGCGCCGGTTACCGTCGAAGGAACAGTTACAGTCTCGCCCTCCGTGGCGTTCTTTGGCGACACTATATTTGAATCGACAGCGGTGGTGAATCTGGCAAGCGGTGAATACATCAACCTCTACGGCCCGACGACCTACCGAGGCGGCACTTTCACCGGCGACGGATTTATCAGACAGAACGGCGACGCGGTGATCCAAACAGATACTACAATCGGCGTGGCTATGTTCGACTGGGACGGCGGTTCCGAAAACTCGACGACAACCATCAACTCCGGCGTTACGTTCACACTCAATGTCAATGAGATCGAATACACGCCGGGCGGCAAATATAACGGCACGGTCAATATCCACAGCGGCGCGACACTTGCGGTCAACACGCCGGGCGCCTGGACGCTGGAAGGATCGATGAACCTTTACGGCGGGCAGGTTACAGGTAGTGAGATTATTGTCGAGTCGTCGATCATCGGATACGGGACAATCGCCGCAGACGACCTTAACAACAACGGCAACTTGTCGGCCCAGGGCGGAACACTGATAATCGACACGACGGTTTTCCCGGACCTCGACGGATCTTCGGAAACCGGCGTTCTCGAAGCAATGTCCGGCGATATGCACGTGATGGGAAATCCGGGCGGCCTGTTCAGTTTCGACGGCCAGATCTACGTAGGTTCGGGCAGAGAGTTCCGCATGGATAACTACGGGCTGGCAAACAGTGGTCTGGTAAACCTCCGGGGCGGGACGTACGTCGCGCCGGCATTTACCAATGCATCATCCGGTACGCTGCTCATCGACACCGCTCCTTCCACACTTCAGTCCGCTTCGGTGTTCTATTCCGGCAGCACGACGACGCTGAACGCCGACCTTCACATTGACGGGTCGCTTACAGTCAATCCCGGCGCTACGGTTACGGGTTCGGGTAATCTGGTTATCGATTCCGGTTCAACGTTGGATGGAAATGGAAGCGTAGGCGTAGATGTTACCAACTATGGCCACTTCAAGCCGGGCGCCTCGGCAGGGACGTTCACCATCGGCGGCGACTACGCGCAACAGTCAATCGGAACACTGACCATCGAGATCGGCGGGCTGGTTCCCGGCGTTGATCACGACCAGGTGAACGTAACCGGCTCGGCAACCCTGGCGGGCGGATTGCGTCTGCCGCTGATTGGGGGCTACGAACCGGATTACTACGACAAGTTCGAGATACTCACAGCCGGGTCCGTTATCGGCATATTCGACTGGATCAAGGGAGTGGCTGCTTTTCCGAAGAAGTATCTGGCGGTCGTTTATAACGCCGATAACGTCTTGGTCGTCGCAGCCCTTCCCGGCGACGCCAACCTGGATGGCGATGTCAATGTCGGCGACCTGGGTGTCCTTGCCGGCGATTACGGACAGACGGCGGGAATGGTCTGGACGGGAGGTGATTTCACCGGCGACGGCGCCGTGGACGTAGCCGACCTGGGCGTCCTTGCAGCCAACTATGGCGCGACGGAAAGCACTATTCCCGAACCGACGACGCTCCTCCTGCTGGTCTCGGCTGGGACTGTTCTGCTCAGACGCAGGCGAAAATCGTAACAGCGTGTCGTCCGTCGATAACGCCGGCCCTTCCCTGTTACGGCAAGGCGTCTTATAATCCCACCATCAATGGCGATTATAGCAGGAATAGATGAAGCCGGTCTGGGACCGATACTCGGGCCACTGGTTGTGTCGGCGAGCGTTTTTCGCGTTCCTGACCATTCAGCCGATGAGTGCTTCTGGAGCATGCTGTCCGGTACGGTGGCGAAGAAAGGTTTTGCTCGCTCACCCGCCCTTCCGGTGGCTGATTCCAAGGCAATGCAAGTTCGCAGCGCGGGTCTGGTGCATATCGAGCGAGGCGTGCTTGGAATGCTCGCCCAAACCGGACCGCTTCCCGGCTCGCTCCGTGAACTTCTCAGTCGTCTCGCTCCGTCGGCCGGCGACATGATGCAGGGGTATCGCTGGTACGCCAATGCCGACCCGTCCCTGCCACGCCAGGCTGGGGCTGAAGACCTGTCGCTGCGCGCCCGAGGCGTTACCCAGGCCATGACCCGTCGAGGAATAACCCTTGAATCCGTCAAGGCTGAGTCCGTATTCGTCGGGCAATACAATCGCCTCATCCACACCACTCGCAACAAGGCGGTAACTTCATTCGGAATAACCGCCCGCCTTCTGGACTACGTTTTTCGGACCTATGCCGGAGGCGCCGAGCCGACCCGCATCGTCGTCGATCGGCAAGGCGGACGCACGCGATACATTAGGCCTTTGCAGCAAATATTCGACGGAGCGCATATAAAAATCGTCGAAGAATCCGAGCGATGCAGTACTTATATCGTCCGCAACGGAAATCGCAGCGCGGAAATCTGCTTTTGCACAAAGGCTGAAAGCGATTCGCTACCGGTCGCACTGGCCAGTATGGTCAGCAAATACCTTCGTGAACTGTTTATGGAATTGCTGAATAACTGGTGGTCCGAGCGCATCGCCGACCTGAAACCCACTGCCGGTTATTACACCGACGGGAAACGCTTCCTGAAAGACATCGACAAGGCAATCACAGCCGAGCAGATCGACAAACCGCTACTGGTAAGATGCAGATAGAATTTCCAATTGGAAGAATCTCCGGTGGCTGCTCCGGTTAATTGAAAATTGAAAATCCCATAGGGACAGGTTGAAAATTGGGAATTCGCAGGTTATGATGAACCTGTGAATTTGAAAGGGAACGGAAGCCTATGACAATCCAAAACTGGTCCAACAATATCATCGTTGCGGAATTGACCGACGATCCGCAATTCACCGACGAGATGACAGAGTTGGCGGACATGCTGAAGTCCCAATGCGCCGGCGTAGCGATAAACCTCGCCGCAGTAAGCCACCTGAACTCATCGAATCTCTCGGCGCTGCTCCGTCTGCGAAAGTTGGTTCTCGCGGGCAAATGCAGGCTTATTCTCTGCAGCGTGAGCGATCGTGTCCGCAGCGTCTTTGGTATAACGGGTCTGGACAAGGTATTCGAGTTCACCGACGACCCCGCCACCGCCCTGACTGCTATTCAGATAGCAAACGGGCCGGAAGACGCCTGATTAATCGCTTTGCCGGATGCGTGATTTTCACTTGCAAAGGCGCGGGTACGCCGATATAATCCGCCGAACCCTAACGGGAAAATTGAAAAACAAGAAAGGAACCGTGATAACAGTATGATTAAAGTCAGGGCTAGAGGTAACGAGTCGGTCCAGCAGATGCTTCGCCGATTCAAGAAGATGTGTGAAAAAGAGGGTCTCATTCGGGACATCAAGCGTAACAGTTACTACGAGAAGCCTTCGGAGCGACGACGCCGGCGCATTCGCAGAAATGCCAAGCGCCCAATGGAGAGCTAACCATTGCTCCACTCGCCAAACCGCCTACCACTTTCCTACAGGCGAGATTCCGCCTCTTCCGCGATTACCAAATCTCGGAATCGATGGGAATTTAAATCCGTCTTTTCGCCAAGCGAGCCTCTTTCGGTTCAGCCTGGCGTCTGCTGCATATACCCTCCGCTAAAAACTAAAAAACCTTTTCAAGGAGCAATGCTGTGATCGAAAAAACCAAATCGACTAACTGGCGAGTTTTGTTGCCCGTACTGGCTGCCGGAATTGTTCTGCTGGTATTGGCCGGACCCGCAATGGCGGGAACAGACGGCGGGAATACGGATGCGACCGGCGACCTGCTGGACTTCTCATACTGGCATCCGATACTGCTGTGGTGGATTGCGCCGGTCGGATCGGTTCTCGCACTGCTTTTCGCCTGGATTTTCTATCGCCAGGTCAAAGCCGCCAACGAAGGCGACGAAAAGATGAAGGAAATCGCCGCCCACGTTACACAAGGCGCATACGCTTACCTGCGCCGACAGTATAAGGTCGTAGCCATATTCTTCGTCGTGGTCTCGATACTGTTGTACATCATGGGGCGGATTGGCGCACAGCATCAGATTGTATTCGTTGCGTTCCTGACCGGCGGGTTCTTCAGCGGCCTGTGCGGGTTCCTCGGTATGAAAACAGCCACTATGGCGTCGAACCGCACAGCACAAGGCGCAAAGGAAAGCCTCAACCGAGGTCTGATTGTCGCCTTTCGTGCCGGTGCCGTCATGGGTCTGGTCGTCGTCGGTTTCGGCCTGCTGGACATCGCAATGTGGTTCCTGCTGCTCACCAGATTTGCGCCCTGGCTGTACGGTGCGATGGGCTGGGGACACTTTGACATGAGCCTGGTCGAGGTTACGGTCGTCATGCTGACGTTCGGGATGGGCGCTAGTTCGCAGGCGCTGTTCGCCCGCGTCGGCGGCGGTATCTTCACAAAGGCTGCCGACGTCGGAGCCGACCTCGTCGGAAAAGTCGAAGCCGGCATCCCCGAAGACGATCCGCGAAACCCCGCAACAATCGCCGATAACGTCGGCGACAACGTCGGCGACGTAGCCGGTATGGGAGCCGACCTCTACGAGAGTTACTGCGGCTCGATCCTGGCGACCGCCGCACTGGGCGTAGCAGCGGCCTCCAGACTCGACCTCGTCCTGTCCGAGCAGGTTCGACTGCTGGCGCTTCCGATGGTCCTGGCCGGTGTCGGTATCCTTCTGTCGATTATCGGTATTTTTATGGTCCGCACCAAAGAAGGCGCGTCCATGAAGCAACTCATGGGCGCTCTGGGCCGAGGCGTCAACGGGTCCAGTATCCTGATCATCGCCGCCGCACTGGGCGTCTGCTACGTCTTGCTGGGCGGAATTGACGGCGTATCATGGTTTGGTATTTGGGGTTCTATCGTCTCTGGCCTGGTTGCGGGGATTATCATCGGAAAGGCCACCGAGTATTACACCAGTTACGAATACCGCCCCACTCGCAGCATTGCAGAACAGTCCGAAACAGGACATGCCACCGTCATTATCTCCGGTATCGCTGAAGGTATGAAGAGCACCTGGGCGTCACTGGCGACTATTATCGTCGCGATTATGGCCGCCTACTCATTCGCCGGCGGGTTCGAGAACATGTCGCTCGGACTCTACGGCGTGGGAATCGCCGCAGTCGGTATGCTGGCGACTCTCGGCATCACTCTGGCGACCGACGCCTATGGCCCAATCGCCGATAACGCCGGCGGAAACGCCGAAATGACTCACCAACCGCCGGAAGTCCGAAAACGCACCGACGCGCTGGACTCGCTCGGAAACACAACCGCCGCCACAGGCAAAGGCTTCGCCATAGGATCGGCCGCCCTGACGGCGCTTGCCCTGCTGGCTGCTTACGTCGAAGAGGTCCGCGTCGGGCAAAACCGCGAAGCGATGACAGCAATCGTCGCCAAAGTGCCCGACGCCAAGAAAGACGCCAAAGCCGGCGTCGGACGACTCTACTACATGGGACATCGCAAATTCGCCATGAAGACCAAAGAAGGCACAAAGGAAGAGTGCTTCAGTGCGTATATGGCAAGGTCGGAAGTACCTGATGACTTGAAAACCGGCTTGGTTTCTGGTGTGGTCCTTTCTAGCGCCGGCGAAAATAACGTTATTCACGTGGTAGACGAGACAAAGATAATAAAGCCGGGCAGCAAAGAATATTTAGAATCTTTGTCACCTGTTGCAGAGGCGTCAATGACACCTGATCTCCAACTCGTTTCCGCCCGGAAAGCCTCTCTGCGCCAGTACATGGACTTCTACGGCGTGAACCTGATGAATCCGAAGGTGCTGTGCGGGATGTTCGCCGGCGTGCTGCTGGTGTTCCTGTTCAGCGCGATGACGATGAAGGCCGTTGGCAAGGCAGCCGGCGAGATGGTCAAGGAAGTCCGCAGGCAGTTCCGCGAGATTCCCGGCATCATGGACGGCACGGGCAAGCCCGACTACGCCCGCTGCGTCGATATATCCACAACCGGGGCTCAGAAGGCGATGATTATCCCGTCGCTACTGGCGCTGGCGGTGCCGGTAAGCGTTGGGCTCCTGCTGAATGTTGCCGGTGTGATGGGTTTGCTGGCAGGCGGGCTTACCTGCGGGTTCGCAATGGCGATTTTCATGGCAAACGCCGGCGGAGCGTGGGATAACGCCAAGAAATACATCGAAAGCGGAAAACTCGGCGGAAAAGGTTCCGAAAACCATAAAGCCACCGTTACAGGCGATACCGTCGGCGACCCGTTCAAGGATACCTCCGGGCCTAGCCTGAACATCCTGATAAAACTGATGAGCATGGTCTCGATCGTCTTCGCCGGGCTTATCGTAAAGTTCGCCCCGCAGATCGCGGAATGGCTGCATATACAGTAAAGACAGGGACCAGGGACTTGGGATTAGGGACCAGGAAAAAACCGGGTCCGACTTGATTCGATGACAAAAACGAAGGTCAGGAAGATTACTACTCGCCAGTTGGCGATTCAGGCTGCTCGCATCGCGCACGACCGACACGGCGAAGATATTGTCGTGCTGGACCTTCGCGGCATCAGCCCGGTGGCGGATTATTTCGTAATTTTTACAGGAACCTCAGGCCGGCAGATGTCGGCAGTGGGCGAAGAAATCGCCGACACCGCCGCCAAGGCGGGACACCGGGCATTCCATGTGGCTGGGCTTGAATCGGGCCAATGGGTTCTGCTGGATTTCTTCGACGTCGTCGTGCACATTTTCGACGAAGAACACCGCCAATACTACGACCTCGAACTCATCTGGGGCGACGCGCCAAAAGTACGATGGAAAAAGAGGGCCACAGCGGCGAAGAGGACGCAGAGAACAGATTGAAATATCTTTTTTATAATCCGTGTAATCTGTGTAATCCGTGGACTATTTCTTTTTCTTTTGTGTCATCTGTGGACTTATGAATATCAGACGAGAACTTGAGCAGCGACTCTCTGCTGCGATGGTCGATGCCGTCGGGCAGGACGCACCGGCGATGGTCGCGCCGTCGGCCAGGCCTCAATTCGGCGACTACCAGGCCAACGGTGTAATGTCCGTCGCCAAACGCCTCAAGAAAAACCCGCGAGAATTGGCGGAAAAAATCGTCGCCGCTGTGGATTTATCCGACCTGGCTGAAAATCTCGAAGTTGCAGGCCCGGGATTCATCAACATCACACTCAAGACCGATTTCCTCCAACAACAGGTCTCCAAAAGTCTTACGGACAAGGAGCATCTCTCCGTCCCGCTTGCCCAGGGCCGTGAGCGGAGTCGAACGGCGGCTTCGCAACAAACCGTCGTTGTCGATTATTCCGCCCCGAACCTCGCCAAGGAAATGCACGTAGGACACCTCCGCAGCACAATAATAGGCGACACCCTCGCCCGCGTGCTCGAATTCCTGGGCCACACCGTCATCCGCCAAAACCACGTCGGCGACTGGGGAACGCAGTTTGGAAAAGTAATCCTCGGAATGTGGCATCTCTGCATGGCGAGGAAGCGTAATGATCCCGATTATATCGAGCGAAATTATGAGAGACTAAAAACCCTTTCAGCGGAAGATGACGTCACAAAGCGAAAAGAAGCACTGTTGCCCATTTGCAACCAGCACCAAGAAGACTTAAATAACGACTGGGATGGAGAAAGTGCATTCCACCCTTATTTGAAGGAAGTCGTCAGGAATAAAAGTCTTACTCTGATAGATTTGCTACCGGCCTATCAGTTCGTGAATCATGTTGAGTCTCTCGCTAAAGGCACTGATTTGACAATTGTCTCTCCCCCCGAACATGAACCGGTGGAATTGGCAAAAGTGTCAAGCCACATAACATCAATGCTTCAGGAGAGAGACAACTTCAAGAACCAGCAGGAATTCAAGGCATGGCAATACGCAACACAACTTACCATAGACTCGTGTGACAACCTCTACAAACGTCTTGGAGTTACACTGAGGCGCAAGCATGTTCGCGGCGAATCGGCTTATAACGACGATCTGCCGAAGGTTGTTGAGGCATTGAAAGAGAAGGGTCTGCTGAAAGAATCCGACGGCGCGCAGTGCGTCTTTCTGGATGAGTTCAAGAATAAGGACAACGAGCCGCTGCCGGTGATTGTGCGAAAATCCGACGGCGGGTATTTGTATGCTACGACTGACTTGGCGGCTATGCGTTATCGTGTCGGTGAACTCCACGCCAATCGCATCCTCTATGTAACCGACTCGCGCCAGGCGCTGCATTTCAGGCAGGTGTTCGCCGTAGCGCGGGCGGCGGGGTTTGTTCCCGAAGGCGTTTCGCTGGAGCATGTCCCATTCGGCACGATGATGGGCAAGAACAATCGGCCTTTCAAGACGCGCGAGGGCGGGACGGTAAAATTGATGGACCTGCTGGATGAGGCGGAACGGCGGACATTGGAACTCGTCAATTCCAAAAATCCCGACCTGCCTGACGAGCAGAAACTCGATATCGCCAAGAAAATCGGTATCGGTGCCGTCAAATACTTCGACCTGGCGCATAACCGCTCCAGCGATTACGTCTTTTCGTGGGACAAGATGCTGGCCCTCGACGGCAACACTGCCCCGTATATGCAATACGCTTACGCCCGCATCCGCAGCATTTTCCGAAAGAATGAGCATCAAGCTAGCCGCGACCGGCAGGGAGCGGGCAAGTCCGCCGCTCAAGTAACTCTTGAAGACCCTGCCGAGCGGGCATTGGCGGTGAAACTGTTGCAATTTGCCGAGACGGTCGAAACCGTGGCTGCCGAATCGCTGCCGCATTTGCTTTGCGGATACCTTTTCGACCTGGCGGGGGCATTTACGACGTTTTACGAGTCCTGCCCGGTTCTGAAATCCGACGAACCGACGCGCTCAAGCCGGCTTGGGCTGTGTGAAGCCGCAGCCAGGACTATCAGCAAAGGCCTGGAACTGCTTGGCATCGAAACTGTCGAGCAAATGTAAATGGGTGGCGTGGTCGCTGCGTTTGCGACCACGTTTGTCTTAAGTCGGCTTTAACGTGGCCGCAAACACCGCGGCCACGGCACCCGCATGGAGACAAATACAGATGAGCAGATTGATGGTAGGTGTCAGCGGTGTGCGTGGTATCGTCGGCGAGACTTTGACAGCCGATGTGGCTGAACAATTTGGTCGGGCGTTTGCTGTGATGCTGCCGAAAGGTGCGACAATCGCCCTGGGGCGCGATACCCGTCCGTCCGGGCCGATGATACGCGATGCCGTCATCGCCGGGCTAAACGCCGGAGGCGTCGATGTCGTGGACCTGGGCATCGTCTCCACGCCGGGAGTGGCGATGATGATAAAACATCTTTCCGCAAGCGGCGGAATCGTCATAACCGCCAGCCATAATCCCTCGCCGTACAACGGTATCAAGTTTATGACGCCCGACGGCCTGAACTTACCTGCCGACCAGGCAGAGCAACTGAAAAACATTTGGAAAATCGGAGAATTCACCACGTCCGAGAAGCCCGGAACAATTACGCAAAATGGCCAAACCCACAACATTCACATCGAAACCGTCTGCGGCATCATCGACGCCGATGCCATTGCGTCGCGGAAATTCAAGGTCGTCCTCGACAGTATAAACGGAGCAGGCTGCGTGGGGACCCCCCTGCTGCTTAATAAACTTGGATGTGAATTAGTCCATATAAACTCCGAACCGACAGGCGATTTCGCGCACAAGCCCGAACCGATTGCCGAGAATCTCGCCGGTCTGTGCAAAGCCGTTCGGGAGCACCAAGCCGACGTGGGCTTCGCACAGGACCCAGACGCCGACCGACTTGTCATCGTGGATGAAAACGGCGAGTTCATCGGCGAGGAATACACGCTTGCGCTGGCGGCGGCGTTTGTGCTCAAGCAGCAGAAAGGCGACCTTGCGACGAATCTTTCGACCTCGCGGATGATGGACGACGTAGCCGCATCAGCCGGTGTGAAACTCCACCGGACGCCCGTCGGCGAAGCCAATGTAGCCTCTGCGATGAAGCAATATAATTGCGTCTTCGGCGGCGAGGGCAACGGCGGCGTGATAGACCCGCGAGTGGTGCTGGTGCGAGACAGTTTCACCGGAATCGCGCTGATGCTGAACTACCTGGCTGAGACGGGTAAAGCCGTAAGCGAACTGGTCGCGAACCTGCCGAAGTACGAGATGCACAAAGCCAAGTTTCCCTGCCCGCAGGCAGCGGCTGAGAAGATATTGTCGGCAGTGCGCGAAGCGTTCGCCGGTCGGACTGATGCGAAAATCAACGACGCCGACGGTCTGCGTGTGGATTTACCCGAAGGCTGGCTTCACGTGCGGGCGTCAAATACCGAGCCGATAATGCGGATAATAACCGAGGCCCGCGATGCGGATGCCGCCGGTAAAATCGCTGGAGAAGTGCGAAAAATCGCGGAAGAAGTTTTACATCACCGTACCGACGACGGCTAAACAGAATTGCTCGCATGGACAAATGCTTCGCAGACGAAATCCACCGCTTTTGCGATTTCCGGCGTCATTTCCGAACCGAAGTCCACACATATTGGCTGGATGCCCAGCACGACGCGCCGGCAGGGATGGAACATATTGAGCACGTCCAGAAACGCAATCGGCGCAGGCCCGTGAGTGCTGGGACCCTGTCCCGTCAGCGAATCCGACGAAAACAATTCCACTGCGCCGGGCTTGGCGTCGAAATTCAACGCATCGACGATCAGCACGGTGTCCGGCTTGGTGGCGACTATCTTCATCAGGAAACTTTCCGGGACAGTCTGGACGTTGAACACCTTCCATCGCACCTTCCCGTCGATTCGCCCCGCCACCATAGGCCCAGCCCCGTCGTCGCCGGACATCTCATTACCGACGCAAATAATCACGCTGGCCGGTGTCAGAAACTCGGCGATATGTTTGGCCAGATGCTCGACCGTATCGATGCCGAGGCCATGGTCGTGACTGGCGGACAGATTTTTGACCGTCTGTTTAATATCCTCACGCAAACTGCACTGGGTTTTATAATTCATGGACATTGTGAACCTCGAAATTCCGACCTTTTACAACAGAAAGAATAGCGGGATTACAGGATTATAAGGATTTTATTTTGTTTTATTTTATTTCGATCCCTGAAATCCCGCTATCTTTCTTTTACTCGCCCCATAATTCGCGGACAACAACGGTTCGCCGGCAATCGGTGCATAGCACTCGCATCAATTCGTTTCGCGCCAACGGTTCAACCACATCGTCAGCGAAAGGTTCTGCCAGTTCCATTGACCCGTCGGCTGTGATTATCAGCGTGGGATTGGCGTAGGCCTTGGCGCCGAGTTTTTCCGCCAGCCAGAGCAGGTGTTTTCGCGTACCAACCACCGCACCGCAACTGGCGCAGATTACCAGTTCGTGCTCGATAGTATTTCGCAGTTCAGAGCGGTCGAAGGTAGCCATATCGAATGTCTTTGTCAGGTGAACGCCGGTCTCGACGGTGCAGTTCAGTTCGCAATGGCCGCAGAAAATGCACTTGTCGTGGTGGATGGTAAGTCGGCGGACGGGCGGATCGGCGGCGGTGTCGTCTTCGACCTCAATCGCCAGGGCGGGGCAGACTTCCGCGCAGGCCTTACATCCGATGCAGTCGTCCTCGTTAAACTCGCTCCTTCCGCGGAACCCGTCGGGCGGTACGTGCGGCTCGAAGGGGTACTTCGTCGTATAAGGCCCGCGAAAGACCGCTCGAATAGCCTCCTTTAATTCTCGAAGTTTAGGTTTTCTCACAATCAGCCTCTCCCGTTCAGGACTTCATTAATATCCTTACGATAGGCAATCGATGCAGGGTTTCGTAGAAATCCGTGCCTCTGATTCTGAAGCGATCATCGCCTGTCCCGTCTGGGCCTGTGCCGATCTCACCGGAAAGGAAAGGCCTGACAACTCGAACCCTCCCCGTCGCAAGTATCCCCGACAGTATCATCCCGCAGGCTGTTCCTATCAGGATTAGCCCCATCGCCACAGACGGATTCCACAATCCGCCGACAGCGGTTGTCATCGCCCTGTCGGCGTAATCGAGTCCGCCGGCCGCGCCCAGGTGCGCATCCGCAATGGCCGGAGCAATCACGTTGTTTATGAACGGCTGTGGATACAGACCCAACGCGACGCAACAGATCGCCAGGATAATCATGGGCGTAGCCGTCCAGAAATTTTCCTTCACCTCCATCGCCGACTGTGGAACGTTAACAGGCGGGCGTGAAAGGAAGGCCGAATAAATGACCTTTACGAAACTCGCCAGCGTCAGCGTGCTGCCAAAAACCGCCACCACCAGCATCGCTACGCCCATCCCGCTGCGAAGGTCAAGCAGCGACTGGTATATCAACCACTTGCTGACAAAGCCATTGAACGGCGGGATACCCGATATAGCCGCCGCTGCAATCAGGCTGCAGGCGAAAGTAATCGGTAATCGACGAGCCAGTCCGCCCATATTTTCAATGTCATCCGAACCTGACGCCCTTCCGACGACCCTGCCGATAAGGAGCAATATCGTACCGTAAATGGCGATGTTGACCATGTGGAACAAACCGCCCATGACGCCAAGGGCAGTGCCCGTTCCGATGCCGAGGATTACATATCCGATCTGGCTGATATCATCGATCGCCAGCAGACGCTTGAGGTTGTGCTGCACCAGCGCCCTGAACACGGCGACAATAATCATTGCCGCACCGATAATCATAAGCGCCATCTGCAAAATCGGACTGGCCGTCAGATTGTTCAGGATATCAGTCATGCCTTATACCTGTTTACGTATCCGCTCTGTCTTTTCCTGCGAGAGTTTTACCAGTTGCGCGAAGTCGAACATTTCTTTCCCGCTTTCGGCATCGACGGCTGTGCACATTCGCTCCGTGCACGAGTAGCACGGATCGACGCTGGCCAGCGTAATGGCGACGTCGGAAATGTCGGCCCCGATGCAGGAGGCCTTGAAGGTCGGAACGTTATTGTAACTCGGCGCGCGAATCTTATGCCGAACCGGATAATTCGACCCGTCGGAGCGGACATAATGGAACGTCTCTCCGCGCGGAGCCTCGACGTGTCCGATGGCCTCGCCGGCGGGGATGTTCTCGACCTTCGCGTCAATCTCACCGCCGGGGATGTCGCGGATCGCCTGGTGGATTATCTTTATCGACTCCAGCGCCTCCAGCAGGCGAATCTTCGCCTTGGCGAAGACGTCGCCGGTCTCCTCGACGAATATATTCCAGTCGATGCGGTCGTAGGCTGCGTACGGATCGTCGCGCCGGACGTCGATGGGCATGCCCGACCCGCGTCCGGTAGGTCCGCAAGCGCCGTAGGCGTAAGCGTCCGCCTTTGAAAGGACGCCGACACCCTTGAGGCGAGCGTGAAGGACCGGGTCATCGACAACCGCAGCCGTCAGCATCTCAATATCGCCCCGCGTGCCGGTAACAAGCCGGTCAATCATCTTGAGGTGCTCGTCGGTAATGTCCCGCCGGACGCCGCCGATCTTGCAGTTGGCGTAGTTGACCCTGCTGCCGGTGGCGATTTCCAATGCCTCCATCGTCGGCTCGCGATATTTCCACGCCCACATGAATACCGTGTTATATCCCAGGAAGTGCCCCGCCAGGCCAACCCATAGCAGGTGCGAGTGGATGCGCTCCATTTCGTTGACAATCGTCCGCAAATAGAGGGCGCGTTCGGGAACCTTGACGTGGGCGATGTCTTCGACAGCCTGGATGTACGCCAGCGGATGAGAGGCCGAACATATCCCGCAGACCCGCTCGACGACGAAGGCAACCTGGTCGAACGTTTTGGACTCGTTGAGTTTTTCGATGCCGCGATGGGTGTAACTTATGCGGACATCCACATCGACGACCTTCTCGCCGTCGAGGTACAGTTGGAAGAACTCCGCCTCCTCCTGGAGCGGGTGGAAAGGACCTATGCTTATCATTGATTTATGGCTCATATCAGGTTCTCCTCCGGCGCGGGCGGAATCGCAGGCAGCGGCGGGCGGTCTTTTATCTGGTCGAAATCCTTCCGTAGCGGATAAACGCCTTCGGGCCAGGAATCGTCGAGGATTAATCGGCGCATATCAGGGTGGTTGCGGAAATTGACGCCGAGAAGGTCGTGCATCTCGCGCTCGATCCAGTTAGCAGCCGGGACGTCGTTGGCAATCGAATCGAGCGTAACATCAGGACCGGCGGCAAGGGCTTTGAGCGTAACGACCGCACCGGCCGGTTCGAATGCCCAGTGGTACAGCACGTCAATCCCGTCTCGGACGTCGATACCGGTGGCTGTGGCGAAACGCGCCCCGTCCATCACGAACATCTTCTTGGCCACTTCGATGGTTCTGCCCGGATCGATACGCGCGAACCCGCGGCGCTCGTCGCACTGCTCGACAGCGACCACCGCATCGCCAAGCGCGGATAATATCTCGCCGACATAACCTTCCAGCGGCGCTTGTGTCTGATTTTCAACGGCTACCTCACTCATAAATATACCCTATAATGTCTAATGTCTAATGACCAATGTCTATTCAATGACTAATATCTAATGACTAACCGCTTCCGGCGCTGCGGAAGATTGAAACAAAAATCAGGTGAAGTTCTTTTGCTTCCTGCCATAATGGTCTTGCTTCATCTTTCAATTCCGGAACTGCCGAAACAATCATCCTTATCCAATGCTTGGTCTCACGAGCCTCTTTCTTGCAAATACCAATCTTGTTTCTGAAATCCCTTTTCGATACTCCGTCGTCTGCCTCGCAATAGTTTGCCCCGACGCTGGTGCCGGACCTTACCAGTTGACCAATAAGGGGTACTGTTACCGTAGATTTAGGCACTCTCTTCGCAAAATCTATAATCGCTTCGCCAAAACGGGCTGTTCTCTCCTCAAGGTCATATTCCATTTTGTTCCCGTCGTCATTGGGATTCTTTTAGACATTAGTCATTAGACATTCATTAGACATTGGTCATTAGACATTAGACATTCTATTTTCTAACCTCTTCGTTTCACAGTGTCTTAATCAACTCCATCGCCTTTACTGCTGCTGCTATCATTGCTTCTGGTTTCGGCGGACATCCGGGGACGTAAACGATAATCGCGTCCGGATCGACCGCCCGAATCGCAACGTCCACGCCCGCGCCCATGTGATAGGCCTCGGTGAAGATGCCCTGGGCGTTCGCACAAACGCCGATGGCCATTACAACACATGGTTTCGGAGTCTGGCGATAGGCTTCCTGAAGCCTCGGCTGGGCCTGGCGCGTGCACGCACCGGTAACGGCCAATACGTCGGCATGCCGGGGCGAACCGACCAGAACCATCCCTAACCGCTCAATGTCATACTTGGGCGTCAGCAACTCCAGCACCTCAATGTCGCAATTGTTGCACGCGCCGGTGTTGACGTGATAAACCCAAAGCGATTTCCGTAATGCCCAATTCATCAAAGCCATTTTATTGCCCAGGCCCTGCCTATAACCGCAATCACCACCGCCGCGATACCAAGCGGCGCCAACCCAAGCCAGAAAAACTTCATTATCTGATCAATCCGCAAACGCGGATTGGTGTTGCGAATCAACGTTACCAATACAACCAGAAGGACATACTTCCCGATAAAAGCGGCGATCCCCCACGGCGTAGCCGTCAACCCGCCCCAGAAGACGGTTATCAGCAGCAGCGGCATCACCGCAAGCATCATCGCCCTGCCGAGATAAATTATCGCCAACGGCGGACCTGAATATTCAGCGTACACGCCGGACATTATTTCGCACTCGGCCTCGGCTATATCGAACGGAACCTGCCCGAGTTTCGCCTGCATCGCTATTATCGCCAGAACCATCGCAATAGCGCCGGAAATACTATACAGCGGCACAGCCCCGACCTGACCAAGTTGCAACGACCAATCGGAATGAATCACCCCCACCAGCAACGCCAGGAAGAACGGCAGTTCGTAGGAAAGAATGAGTTTCATTTCCCTGCTTGCGCCGACGACGGCCTGCGGGCTGCCGGAGGCGAGACCGCCGAAGATAGTCATAACCGGCGGAATCAGCAGGAGATACACCACCACGATGAGATCGCCGACGAACCCGGTTCCGGGCATCAGGACGGCTGACCACAATATGGCCGCCACCAGCGCCGAAGCCGCTAATCCGATTGCCGGAGCGATAAGGAAACCCGTCCGACGCGCAGTGGATGGAACCAGCGTCTCCTTGGAGAACAATTTCAGCACGTCGGCGATTGGCTGATACCACGGCGGACCCTTGCGCCACTGGACCATAGCCGTCGCCTTCCGGTCAAACCAGCGGAAGAACAGTCCAATCGCCAGCGTGCCGACCGATGCGGCAATGTATGTCCCGATTATTCCAAAAGCGTTCATTCACACTACCTTCGTTTGAAACGATCCTTGCCTGTGGTTCGCCCGCCGAGGATGAGGATATTTCCGGCGGATACTTCGTTTTCATCGGCGAACTGCAATGCCCCCACCGGGCAGGCGGCTACACACCTTGGTACCGCCCCATTTCCCGAAGCCGTCCTGTCGGCGCACAAGTCGCACTTGGCAATCTGTTTTCGCGTAACATCATTAGGCAGGACGCCGAACGGGCACGCCCGCGCGCACGAACCGCACCCGATGCAACGGGAAAGATTTCGCCGCACTATTCCCGCGTCGTCCCGCACCATGGCTTCGACCGGGCAGGCAGCCACGCACGGGGCGTCCTTGCACTGCCGGCAGATTACAGGAAGCATCGCCGGACCCTGGCGGGCGGACTGAACCGCCGGCATCGCGCCGTGACTGTAATAGCACGCTGCCGCACACGAACCGCACTCAATGCAACGGTCCATGTCCAGCAAAATACGTTTTACAACTTCTTCGCTCATTACTGCGCCTTTACCGGTTCAACAGCCCTAACGGCAACGGTTGTCGGATTGGAAATTATCGCGTCGCTATCGGCATCGATAACATACGGCATAAGCCTGCGCGCTTCGGGGTAACTTTCGGAAATCGCCAGCGTTCCGGGCCTGATGTACTTCACAATCCGCAAGCGGGCGATTGTCTTATACGATTCGGTTTCGACCTCAACCTGGGCCAAATCCCGCAAACCGAGGTCGGCGGCGTCGGCCTGGGACATGCGAATCTCCGGCAGCGGTGAAGATTGCTTCTGCCATTCCGCGTAGGCAGTCAACGCCCCATCTCCGTGTCGGGCGGCCTGGCGGGCAGCGATGAGAACCTTCCCGTCGGGCACTTTCACCTCGGCTGAATCGGGGACTGGGATGCTGATACGGCCTGTCGGAGGCAACCCGCCGCCCGAAGGCGGAACATCCGCGCCCGCTGACTCAGCCAGCGCCCGCAGAAGTTCACTGACCGTCGGAACGCCCGCCGGCGGTGGCAACAATGCCGAGGTTTTGACCGTTTGTGTACCGGCTTGGAGATATGTACCGCTCATTTCGCAGGAAAGGGCGACCGGAAGAACGACCCGGGCCGATTCAGTGGTGCAATTCGGTAACGCCGCCGCTACTACCGGTACATCCATATCCGCCCAACCCATCATGCCGAGAATATCCACACCAAGGGGCACCAGCACGCCGCTATCTTGTTTCAGGGCCTTGGCAAGCGAAAGCAGTCCGAGATGCTTATTGAGCCTGACTGCCGCCAAGGCGTTCGCGCCGATGGTCTGGGCAGACACCCCCCCGCCATGGGATTTCGCCAGTTCACCGGCTTGGTATCCTATTCGCCGCCAGATATTTCCCCTTCCCGCCTCTGCCGAGATAATCACACCAAGCCTTTTGCGGGCTTCGACAGCCGAGGCTACGTCGTCGCCGACCAGCGCATCGGTTTCGTCG
Organism: Planctomycetales bacterium; assembly: GCA_030612725.1. Taxonomy (GTDB): domain Bacteria; phylum Planctomycetota; class Phycisphaerae; order SM23-33; family SM23-33; genus JAUWNJ01. Next base: position 90,384 of record JAUWNJ010000008.1, on the reverse strand, counting down.
CCGGGCCTGCAAATAATCCGCCGGGTAGCGAATTTCGCGGTAACTGACCCGCCGGCGTCGATTACCACCAGCGGCGCTCGACGGTGTTTCGCCAGGGCATCCATTACATTTCGGGCGCATCGAGGATTGGCTGCGAACACGTCACCGACGACAACGAATCCGTCACAGCCGGCAAGGTCGTCATCGGCCAGATACACCGCTCCGGTCGCTTCGATCCCCAGCAGGAGTTGCTCATCTTCCGGTGAGACAACGCAGCACAAATTAACGCCGCCCCAGGCTGAAACTATTCCGGCAGCGGCGGCGATTTCTTCCAGAGGCAGGTTCCCGTCAATCAGCACCGTCGCGCCGTCGGTCATCAGTTCGGCAGCGGCTTCGATATCGACAGGTCTGCGAATCCGATACGGCGACGCAAGAAGTTCGCCCAGGGCTGATCCGCGAGGACACAAACCCGCCCCGGCCTCGGTGGGATACTCAACGACCGGTCTGTCAGGGGCCTTCCAGACCAACTCCATCGGGCACATCGCCGGACATAAGGTGCAGCAGGTCGGATTGTTCTGATTCGATGCCATTAATTTACTTGTTCATTCGTTCCGTAGATGCTTTCGGCAACTAATGTCTAATGTCTAATGTCTAATGACCAATGTCTATTCAATGACTAATGTCTAACCGCTTCCGGCACTGCCGAAACAATCATCCTTATCCAATGTTTGGTCTCACGAGCCTCTTTCTTGCAAATACCAATCTTGTTTCTGAAGTCCTTTTTCGATACTCCGTCGTCATTGGGATTTTTTTAGACATTAGTCATTAGACATTAGACCTTTTTTTAGAATACATTCGGATAATCTTTAATCAGCGAATACTGCATATCAGGGCCGTCTTTGCATAGATAATAAGGCCCGATGTTGCAGCGTCCGCACTTTCCCATACCGCAACTCATTCGCCGGTTCATCGAAAGGTAAATCTGCTCCGGCGTAAGCCCTTCTTCCATAAGGGCTTGAGTTACGAACTTAAGCATTATTCCAGGCCCGCAGACAAAGGCTATGCAGTTGGGCCTATCAACGTCTATATTCTCTAATAAGGTTGTAACGACGCCGACGTTTCCGTCCCACCCGGGTTCGGGGCGGTCGATAGTGCACGTGAAGTCCACCTTTTTGGTCCCTGCCCATTCGTCGTACTGCCGCTTATACAGCAATTCGCTCGTATCACGTGCGCCGTACTTGATGCTGACCCGCTTTACCCGCTCCAGCCTCGCCAGCAGCGCGTAAATCAGCGCCCGCAGGGGTGCAAGCCCGACACCGCCGCCGACTATCAGCACTTCCTTGTCGTCGAGTTTATCCACGGGATAACCCTTGCCGAAAGGACCGCGCAGACCCAGCGTCTGACCGGCTTGGCATTCGTGGATGCCGTCGGTCAGTATGCCGGTCTTGAGAATGGTTATTTCGATCCGCTCCGGCTCAAGCGGGCTTGAGGAAGGCGTGAACGGGCCTTCGCCTACTCCCGGCAGCGTCAACTGGGCGAACTGACCGGCTTTGAATTGATAAGGACTGGTCGGCTTGAGCGCCAGCGTCTTAATCATCGGCGTCTCGTCGATTACCTCGATGATCTCAGCCGGTTCCGGTTCGTATGGATTCTCTGGATTCACTTGCTCAAGTCCTCAACCACTTTTCGAATATCTATCGCGCCTGGGCAGGCATCGACACATCGGCCACAACCGACACAGCCAAGCATTCCGTACTGCTGGGGCGAATAGACGAACTTATGCAGAATGCGATTCGCCAATCGGCTGCGAAGTTCCGGACGCGGCGAGATTTTCATATTCTCGCCGCCGGCCATGCGGTGATACGTGCTCAACAGGCAACTGTCCCACGCGCGCACGCGCTCGTTCGAGCCGACAGCCAATTCGTGATCGAACAGGTAGAAGCAGTGGCAGGTCGGGCAGATATTCGTGCACGCGCCGCACTCGACGCAATCGGCGGAATGACGCTGCCAGGATTTGTCGTCGTCCAAAGGCAGGTCCGGCGGATTCGCATCGGTGGCGTTGAAGGTAAAATCAGCGTTCTGGGTTTTGAGTCGCTCGACCATTGCATCGCGGATTCTCTGCCGGGCGGTAAGTTGCTCGGACGAGGCTTCGGAGAATTCGCCGCCGAGCAGTTCGACGCCCTTATCGGTCATCGGCTCGACGAGATACCCATCTTCCAGCGTCGTAACGTTGATATCCGCGCCGTCGCCTTCTTCAACATAAGGCCGACCGTCCACGAGCACACAGCAGCACGTTTCGGCACAATCGGCGCAATCGCACGAGATGATAACGGCGTTTTCGCGTCGGGCGCGATAGGCGGGATCGTCGAAGTCGCCTTCCAGCATGACCTTATCGAGATATTTCCACGCCTTCAGTTCACACGCCCGAACGCCGACGAGAACATTCCGCCCCTCCGCAATCGCAACGCTCCCGGCATCGGGTCCATATCTTGCGATTGTTTCAGCGGGCGGGAGGAAGAATCCTTTCGTGCTCTGTGCGGCGCGGGGTTTGTCAAGGGCAGGAGGTTCGTCGGTGTCGGACTCGAAACGACGCACCCACGAACCCAAAGCCGTTGCCGCCGGCGCAAAAACAGTCCCACCGTTCAGACCCGACAACCACCCCACGAATTTGTCTTTCGGCAGATAAAATACAGTCACTATCTTCTCCGGAAAGACTGTCAATACTTGATGTGTTCACTTCGATGAAGGCAGTATAGGGAACGTCTTGACAACTTTACAACATCAAATTGAGAATTTCTTCACAAGATATTCTAATCGACAATTCTGCATTCCGGTTGTCTGTAGGCAACAAGTAGCATAGACTTATCCGCCTGCGTGTAGGAGATAGTTAATGAAACTGGCGTATTTTGATTGTTTTTCAGGAACGGCCGGCGACATGATCGTCGGTGCGCTGCTTGATGCGGGGCTGGAACTCGAAGCACTGCAAGAGCAACTGGCGGGGATTAAACTTCCCGGATGCGACATATCCGCCGAGAAGGTCCGACGCGGCGCGCTGTCCGGAACGAAATTTACTGTAACGTCTTCCGAATCCAACCAGCCCCACCGCCACCTTGATGACATTCTGTCGCTTATCCACAGCGCCGTCCTTCCAGGCCGGGCCGGCGAAACCGCCGAGGCGATATTTCGCCGACTCGCACAGGCCGAAGCGAAGGTCCACGGTACAAACGTCGATGAGATACACTTTCACGAGGTCGGAGCCGTCGATAGCATTATTGACATCGTGGCCTCCGCTGTGGGAATCGAAATGCTCGGAATCGAAGAGATTTTCTGCTCGCCGATTCCGCTTGGGCGTGGAACGGTCGAAGCCGCACACGGAACGCTTCCTCTTCCTGCACCGGCGACGATTGAACTTCTGAAGGGGGCGACAACCGCCGAAGCGATAACCGAAGGCGTAACCGGCGAACTGACCACCCCTACAGGCGCTGCCGTTTTGACAACGCTGACCAACTCCTTCGGACCGGCTCCGGCCATGGAACTGTCGAGCATCGGTTATGGAGCAGGCTCACGCAACAATGAAGCGGGACTACCGAATCTGCTGCGAGTACTCATAGGCCGGGCAGCCGATAATGGCGCGGTCGATAGCGTTGTAGAACTCTCAACCAATCTGGATGACTGCACCGGCGAGATAATCGGCGCGACAATCGAGAAACTTCTCCAGGCCGGGTGCGTTGACGCATGGGCAGCACCGATTTACATGAAAAAGTCCCGCCCAGCCTGGACGCTGTCGGTCTTGTGCCGCCCCGGCGACGTAACGCGGGCCGAAGAAATCATTTTCGCCGAAACGACGACGCTCGGTATCCGCCGGCGGACCTGCACGCGAAGCAAACTCGCCCGTCGAGAAGTAACGGTCGAAACACCTTATGGGCCGATTCGCGTAAAGGTTGGGAAAAGCGATACGAGTGAATTGACGAGTTCGCCGGAATTCGCCGACTGCCTGTCCGCCGCTGAGGCCCACGGCGTTCCGGTCAAAGAAGTAATCGCAACGGCCGTTGAAATATACCGCAAAGAAAAGGGGCCGGGAACCTGTTCACATTAACAATAATCCTGATTGTTCTGACCGGTGGCGTGCTGACCGTGTGGACGTCGCGACACCTGATGATAATCCGCCAACGTAAGCACGGGTTCGTGCTGACGGAAGATTACAGGCCCGCAAATAATGAAGCCAAAAAAGTAGCCAGTCCCCATATAAGCGTTATCGTAGCGGCCAAGGACGAAGCCGACAATATCGAGCAATGCGTCCGCACAATGCTTGAGCAGGACTATCCCAACTTCGAGATGATAGTCGCCAACGACCGGAGCACAGACGATACAGCCAGGATAGTCGAGCGAATCGCCTCCGAAGATAAACGCCTCCGACTGATGAACATCGAACATCTTCCCGACGGCTGGTGCGGAAAAAACAACGCGATGCAAAACGCCGTAGCCGATACCGACGGCGAATGGATCTGCATGATAGACGCCGATTGCCGGCAGACATCCGCGCGAACGCTCTCGGTGGCGATTGCATACGCACAGGAAACCGGCGCGGACTTACTCAGCATCCTTCCCAACCTCGAAATGCATACGTTCTGGGAGAACGTCGCCCAGCCGGTGTGCAGCGGGATAATGATGATCTGGTTCCACCCCGACAAGGTCAACGACCCGAATAAACCGCACGCATACGCAAACGGCGCGTTCATGTTAATGAAACGCTCGGCATACGAGCAAATCGGCACACACGAAGCAGTCAAGGACAAGGTCAACGAAGATATGCACATGGCCTATCGCGTAAAGTCGAACGGGCTGAACCTGCGAGTCGTCCGCAACGACGGGATGAGTAAGGTGAGAATGTACACCTCGCTGCGAGAAACGCTTCGCGGATGGAGCCGCATATTCTATGGAACCTTCGGGACGCTCAAGCGACTGACCATCTCGATGATGGTGCTGGCAGTGATGGGGCTGCTGCCATACGCAGCCGTGATTATCGGTCTGGTCGGGTGGCACGGTCAAGCGGTGCTTGGTCGTGAAGGACCAGCCGGACTCTTTCTTGCTCTGGGCCTGCTGGGAATAGCGGCGGCTGCGATGCAGATAAGCGTTATCTGGCGCTTCTGTCCAATGGTAGGAGCGAAATCGCAAATAGCGCTGACCTACCCCCTGGGCTGTATCGTCGGGATAGTCGCGCTGGTTTCGGCCATGACAAAACTCCGCCGAGGCGCGAAGATCACATGGCGAAACACTGCCTATAAAAAAGAGTAGCGATGGTTCGGGAATCTTTCTTCAAAAAAGTTCTTTACGTTTCCTGTTTGATTGTTACAATACCATCTCGATTTTGCGGCGGGCGGGGTATATACCCGTACCGCGTGAGGTAATAACTGTGCCGAAGATGAAAACAAATAAATCTGTAGCCAAACGGATTAAAGTAACTGCCAGGGGTAAGCTTAAGCGTCATCGCCCGATGGCAGGACACTTGAAATCGACCAAGAGCGCCAAGCGCATCCGCAACCTGCGCAAAAGCAGGCTGCTCTCTAAAGGGTTTGCCAAACACGCCATGAGGCTATTGGGCCTGTAATTAATCCAGAATCTTACCGTAAGACCGAATGGGAAAAAACACCCTCGCGGGGTCCACCGGTCAGAGAGGAGTTTGTTATGCCACGAGTAAGGAAGGGTGCCGCACGCACCCAAAAACACAAGAAAGTTCTCAAAGCAGCCCGCGGATATATCGGAGCCGGTTCGCGACGGTACCGCGCCGCAAAAGAGGCTGTTCTACGTGCAGGCCAACACGCCACAATCGGGCGAAAACTCAAAAAGCGCGATTTCCGCCGTCTCTGGATTACGCGCATATCCGCAGCCTGCAGAATGCGAGGACTGACCTACAGCCGATTTATGAACGCCCTTTTGACCTGTGGTATCAGAATCGATCGAAAGTCGCTTGCGGACATCGCGGTTTCAGACCCGGCAGCCTTCGACAAGATCGTCGCCACCGTCGCTGCTGGTCCTGTTGCTGAAAAACCCGTCGCCAAACCCGCAGCGGAAAAAGCCCCGACGGTGAAGGCAGAGACAAAACCCGCAGCCGAGAAACCGACTGTGGAAAAAGCCCCACCGGAAAAGGCGGAAGCAAAACCCGCAGCCGAGAAGAAACCTGCCGCCAAAAAGACGACGACCAAAAAGGCTGTCAAAAAGACCGCCGCTAAAAAGACAACCACCGCGAAGAAAACCACTACGAAAAAAGCAGTAAAGAAAAAAGCCGCAACAAAAAAATCCGCGACCACCAAAACAACGAGTAAAAAAAGTACCACACAGAAAAAAGACAAGTAAGGCAATTTTATAGCGCAATCTGTATTTAGGCCCGAAGGGCCGAAGCATGGTAGCCGGGGGCGGTAGCCCCCGGAAAAATGTTCGAAACAGTGTAGTCCCGAAGGGACGTTGAAAAACATGAATGATTTTCCATCACCCCTCCGGGGCTAGGGCAATTTGGTTGCCAGTTACCGGGGGCTTATGCCCCCGGCTACTGTCCGTCAGCCCTTCGGGCTTATTCAAAACGGTCAGTTTGAGAAGTAAGGCATGTCAAATATAGAACACATTGTCCGGCTTGAGGAATTCCGTAAGCAAGCGTTAGAGGAATTGCGAGAGGCAATCCAACCCGCATCACTGGAGCAATGGCGGATTCGCTATCTTGGTTCCCATGGTGAAGTTAAGGCGCTGATGCAACAACTCAAAGACCTCACACCTGCCGAAAAACCCGTTTTCGGAAAACGCCTCAACGAAATCAAACAGGAACTGACCGCGTCCTTCAAAAAACGCAAAGGCGAACTGACCACTGCCGGGCCAGCCGGTAAATCCACAATAGACATGACCCTCCCCGGTACGCCCGTATCCATCGGGCATAAGCACATTATCACTCAGACAATCGAAGAAATAGCCGAGATATTCGCCCGCATGGGTTTTCAAGTCGCCCACGGCCCGGAGGTTGAGGACGAGTGGCATATATTTGACGCTCTGAATATGCCGGCATCCCACCCCGCCCGCGACCCGCTGGACAGTTTCTACATCACCGATTCGGTGATCCTTCGCTCCGAGACCTCCAACGTTCAGATTCGCGTGATGGAGTCGCAGACGCCGCCGGTCCGCATCATCAGCCCTGGACGAGTTTATCGCCCCGATACCGTCGATGCCACGCACTCCTTCATGTTCCACCAGGTCGAGGGGCTGTACGTCGATGAAGGCGTCAGCATGGCCGATCTCAAGACGCACCTCGACCAGTTCTGCAAGGCCTATTTCGGGCATGAGGTGGCTACGCGGTTTCGTCCGCACTTTTTCCCGTTCACCGAACCGTCCGCCGAGGTTGACATCTCCTGCCACATCTGCGACGGAGGCCGCGAAGACTGTCCCGTCTGCAAAGGCTCCGGGTGGATCGAACTGGGCGGATGCGGAATGGTCGATCCGAACGTTCTGAAAACCGTCAATTACGACGCCGAAAAATACACCGGATACGCCTTCGGCTTCGGAATCGAGCGAATGATAATGCGAAAATACAACATCCCCGACATTCGCCTGCTGTTCGAAAATGACGTGCGCTTCCTGCGGCAGTTTTGAGCGGTGGGAAAAGGGGATGGAGCAATGCAATGGCAATTTCGTTTCAAACTGATTTCCCCGGCGGAAACGGACAACTATTAAGCGTCGATGAGTCCGCCGACAGGCCTGCGGTGCGTTTCGCAACCGAGGCGAAGAACTGTCCCCTGGGTTTGTGGTTTCACTTTCGCGTATCAGGTTTGGGCGGGGCCGGTGTGCGATGTGTCTTGGTCAATCCCGAACAGACCCTCGACGGCACTGACTGGTCGGGCAATTGCATCGTGTATCGCATCGGCAAGGGGGCATGGGCGCGCACCGGAAAGCCACTACGAATTGAGGTTGTCGGCGGACGGTGTGAATGGGCATGGGACATTGATGCAACCGGCGACGAAATCGAGGTGGCATTCTGTTTTCCATACCAGTTAGCCGATCTGGAAGCAACGTTGTCCCAACTTGACGGAGCCTTCGCTTCGGCGATGATCGGCATGACGCCGGCGGGCAGGCAGATTGTACGTCTGTTCAACCGATTGCCCGACGGTCAGACACCAGCGGTATTCCTTACCGGACGCCATCACGCCGGCGAGACACCCGGTTCGTGGGTGCTGGACGGGCTGCTCCGGCACATCGCATCCGAAAAACGCCTCCATGAGCAAATCACCTGGTGGGCAGTGCCGTTTGTGGATCTTGACGATGTCGTTGACGGTTCCTACGGCAAGGACCCGTATCCCTGCGATTGCAATCGCGCCTACGGCCCCGGCTTCCCGCGCCGCGTCGAAATAGCCGCTGTCATGGCCGACGTCCGGCGGCTCCAGCAGGAAACAGAGCACCTCTTTTTTATAGACCTGCACGCACCGGGACATAACGAGCACGGAAGTTATGTGCCTATCTACGACTGGGGGAAGGATTTGCCGGCCAGTCCCGCCGCCCAGGATGAATTCGCCGAGCAATTCCGCGCCGCCTGCCCGGAGGATATCCGCTCCCCCATCGCTCACGTCATCAGGCAAGGGGGTGCCATCCCTGGACCATATTCGGGCTTCGCTGCGCAAAGGTGGGCCGCTACTGCTCTGAAAATTGATGCCGTCCTTTTGGAGATAAGTTACCAGGGAAACGGAAAGACCTACTACACTATAGAAGACTATCGCCGACTCGGCTCGTCCTTGGCAGAGACCATAACCGAGCAAATTATAAACCGCCGACCACTCGCTTGATGGTATTTTACAATAAAATCATCGCTGGTTTCCCCGTAAAATTACCTAACATTTGATTCGTGCTCGGATAACCCGATAATGACATTGGAAAAACTGTACTTCTTGGCGAATCTATCCGGGGTAAAAAACCGATAATAATTGTAATTACAGGAAATTTCTGGAGCGATCATGAGTGATACAATCGAATCCTTCGTGGAAAAACTGCAAAAAGACGGTATCGATGCGGGTCAGGCCGAGGCGAATAAACTCCTGGATGACGCTCGCGCCGAATCCGAGAAAATCATCGCCGAAGCCAAGACCCGGGCAAAAGATATAACAAGCGACGCCCGCGCCGAAGCCGAAAAAACCGTCAAACAAGGCAAGGACGAACTGCAACTCGCCTGCAGGGACACCCTCCTGAGCCTGCACGAAGCCGTGATGCGCTCTATCAGCACCATGCTGGAACAGGCAACCCAAACGCAATTGAAAGACAAGGAATTCCTGGCGAATCTCATCCGCGAAGTGGTCGTCCAGTATGCCGGTAAAGACGCCAGAGGCGACAGACCCGTCGAGATAAAAGTCAGCGACGAGATGCTCGATGCGGTGTCGGCATGGGCAGCGAGTGAAACGTCGGGGTCTGACGTCGCCATTATCGCCGGAATGAAATCGGCTGGTTTCGAGTACGCTTCATCCGGCGGGACGGTGGAAGTAACAGCCGAGTCGGTCGCAAACGTGCTGAGCGAAATGGTATCGCCAAGATTGCGGGAAATGATCACCAAAGCGGGCGAAAAGTCCGAGAAATAACGCTCTTTTACAATGGCTGAACAATACTATTTCATTCTGACCGCCCTGCCGGCATTGCCGGAACTCGGCGAGTCCGCGCCGATGAGCCTGCGGGAATTCCGTCAACTCGCCTGCGAAGAAGCCTCGGCCTCGACGATGGTCGATGCCGTCCTTCTGGAGCAGGACATCCTGTCGCGTGAGGCCGTCGGAGCCGGGGAAATCGAACAGGCGGACGGTATCGTGTTGACGAACGACCAGGTCGCCGGCGATGAACCGCTTCCGGAATTTCTCACATCCACCGCCAACCGGCAATATCGCATAACCGGCGATTCGGTGTGGGAAGCGTTATACCGATACGTGCATCGTATCGGAACCGAACGGAAAAATCTGTTCCTGCGTGAGTGGGCGGATTTTGAGGTCTCGCTGCGAAACGCCCTGGCCAGGGAAAGGGCGGAAAAACTGGGGCTTGACGCGCATGCGTACCTCGTCGCCGCAGACGTCGATGACGCCGAAGCGATGGACGACACCGTTTCGGCATGGGCCAAAGCGGAAGATCCGCTCTCGGCTATGAGGGTGCTGGACGAGCGACGACGAGAGTGGCTTGAAGAACATTCGAGATACTTCTCATTCGCCGCCGATGAACTTCTGGCATACGCCAGAGGACTCGTATTGGTCAACAGATGGCAGATGCTAACTCATGAGCCTCAATCACAACAAAACGTATAAGGACTTTGTTGAAAATCCGAATATCGAAATACGAAACAAATTCAAATGACAAAAATTCAAATTTCAGGAAATGACGGTGTCGATACAGTGACGCCATAAGCAGAAAGACTCAATCGTGTGAGAGATTTTCCAGGAGTGTTACAGTGGCTGGAAGAATAGTTGCAGTTTTCGGAAACATGGTAACGGCGGAGTTGGACCACGACGTCGTGCAGAACTCAGTAGCCCACTGCTGTCGGGACGACGGGGCGAGGCTGGTGAGCGAAGTTATCCGTGTGCGTGGAAACCAGGCCGATTTGCAGGTCTTCGAGGAAACCCGTGGCCTGCGCGTCGGTAACGACGTGGAATTCACCGAAGATATGTTATCGGTGGTCCTCGGACCCGGACTGCTGGGGCAGGTCTATGACGGCCTGCAGAACCCGTTGTTCGAGATAGCAGAGCAGGAAGGATTCTTCCTTACGCCCGGCGTCTATCTCGACGCCCTGCCGACCGATAAGGAGTGGGAATTCACGCCTGTCGCCAAAGTCAGCCAGGTAGTAACCGCCGGCGACACGCTCGGAACCGTACCCGAAGGATTGTTCACGCATCACATCATGGCTCCGTTCACTCTTGACGGCGAGTACACCGTCGAAAAAATCATCGAACCGGGAAAGTACACCATCGAAAAGGAAATCGCCGTCCTGAAAGGTAAAGACGGTAAAGAAATCCCCGTAACGATGCAGCAATCCTGGCCTGTGAAACTACCCCTGAACATCTCGGCAGAGCGAATGCTTCCAACCGAGCCGCTGGTAACGAAGATTCGCATTATCGACTCGCTTTTCCCGATCGTTCGCGGCGGGACGTACTGCATCCCCGGACCATTCGGAGCCGGTAAAACCGTCCTCCAGCAACTCACAAGTCGCCACGCCGACGTTGACATCGTTATAGTGGCGGCCTGCGGCGAGCGGGCGGGCGAAGTCGTCGAAACTATCCGCGAATTCCCCGAACTCATCGACCCGCGAACCGGAAAAACGCTGATGGAGCGGACAATCATCATCTGCAACACATCGGCAATGCCCGTCGCCGCACGCGAAGCGTCGGTATATACTGCCGTTACACTGGCTGAATACTATCGCCAGATGGGTCTGCACGTGCTGCTGCTTGCCGATTCGACAAGCCGATGGGCACAGGCGATGCGCGAGGTTTCCGGCCGGCTTGAGGAAATCCCCGGCGAGGAGGCCTTCCCCGCCTACCTCGAAAGTCGTATCGCCGGTTTCTACGAACGTGCCGGTTATGTCCGCCTGAAGGACGGGCGGTTTGGGTCGGTAACAATCGGCGGAACGGTCAGCCCGGCTGGTGGAAACTTTGAAGAACCCGTTACGCAGGGCACGCTCAAGGTCGTCGGAGCCTTTGAAGGCCTGTCCCGCGCCCGCAGCGACGCGCGAAAATACCCATCCATCGACCCGCTGGAATCCTGGAGCAAGTACGTCGGAATACTCGATCCCGACGAGGTCGCCGAGGTGAAAAAAATCCTCCAAAGAGGAAATGAAGTGCACCAGATGATGACCGTCGTCGGCGAAGAAGGAACCTCCGTCGAAGACTTCACCATCTATCTCAAAAGCGATTTCTTCGACAACGTGTATCTCCAGCAGAACGCCTTCGACGAAGTTGACGGAGCCACCGACGCCGAACGACAGAAATTCGTCTTCGCCAAGTGCCTGGAACTGATGAGGCTGGACTTCGGCTTCGCCGACAGGGAGCGGGCGCGCGATGTAATCGTCCACGTAACCGACCTGTTCAGAAACTTCAACTACGCAGCGACAGATTCAGATGATTATAAAAAACTACTCGCCGACATCGACGAAACCATAGCAACCAAAGGCGAAGCAGAAATGATAAATGTTAAATGATAAATGCTAAATGATGATGAACCGTGCGTGAGAATGAGCGAAAAGAGGACATACGATTTGATGGAGCGTACTGCTCGATTTGGTGAAGCCGTTATCGCCTTCGCCAGGAAGATACCCAAAGACGCCGTTACCTTACCGCTGATTCGACAACTGGTTCGTGCGGGGACCAGCGTCGGGGCAAATAATTGTGAGGCCAATGACGCTGTCTCGCGGAAGGATTTTCGCCATAAGATTAGTATCTGCAAAAAGGAAGCAAGTGAAACGAAGTATTGGTTCCAGATGATCGCGACGGCTGTACCGGAACTAAAACAAGAGGCAAGAGATCTTTGGCAGGAAGCAAACGAACTGCATCTGATTTTCGGGAAAAGTTTTCAAACCGCCGGCAAAGAGAAGCAAGCGTGATTGGTTCGATAAATTTAGCATTGAGTATTTAGCATTTAGCATTGAGTAATTAGCATTTGTCATTTACCTGCTTTTTATGAGGAAAGAAGGTCATAAACATGCAAAAGTACTATAACGAGATAACATCAATCGCCGGTAGTGTCGTGAAGGTAACGGCTTCGGGCGTCGCCTATGACGAACTGGCGACCATTACCACCAGACGGGGCACGTCGCTCGCCCAGGTTATCCGGCTTGAGGGCGACCAGGTCTCTCTCCAGGTCTTCGCCGGTACGCAGGGCGTATCGACGGGCGACCGCATCCGCTTCTTCGGAAGACCCATGCAGGTCCCCTTCTCGCCGAATCTTATGGGACGGATATTCAACGGAGCCGGAAAACCCCGCGACGGAAAACCGGAACTGACCGACGATCCAATCGACATCGGAACACCGGCAATCAATCCGACGAAGCGGCAACTGCCATGTAACATGGTCCGCACCGGAATACCCATGATCGACATCTTCAACTCGTTGGTCGAGTCGCAGAAACTGCCCATCTTTTCCGTGGCCGGCGAACCGTACAACGAACTGCTCGCCCGCATCGGTCTCCAGGCTCAAGCCGATATCATCATCCTGGGCGGAATGGGACTTCGCCACGACGATTACCTTATCTTCCGCAACGCCTTCGAAGCCGGCGGCGTTACCAGCCGGACGATTATGTTCGTCCATACCGCCGCCGACCCGGTCGTCGAGTGCCTGATGGTTCCCGCCCTGTGCACAGCCGTCGGCGAGAGTTTCGCGCTCCAGGGCAAAAAAGTCCTCGTCCTGCTGACCGATATGACAGCCTTCGCCGATGCTCTGAAGGAAGTCGCCATCATCATGGAGCAGATCCCATCCAACCGAGGCTACCCCGGCGACCTCTACAGCCAATTGGCTCGCCGATACGAAAAGGCAGTCGATCTGGACGGTGCCGGTTCCATGACGATCCTGGCCGTTACGACAATGCCCGGCGACGACGTTACGCATCCGGTTCCCGACAACACCGGATACATCACCGAAGGACAGTTCTACCTCCGGGGCGGACACATCGAACCGTTCGGAAGCCTGTCGCGCCTGAAGCAGCAGGTCAACGGCGATACGCGAGACGACCACCGCGCCATTATGAACGCCTGCATCCAACTCTACGCCGGCGCGCGTGAGAGCAGGGAAAAGAAGGCTATGGGGTTCGAGTCCTCCGAGTGGGACGAAAAACTCCTCAAATACAGCGATCTGTTCGAGAGCAGAATCATGTCGCTGTCGGTAAATATCCCGCTGGAAGAGGCGCTGGACGAATGTTGGAAAATGCTGGCGGACTGCTTCGAACCCGAAGAAACCGGAATCCGGCGGTCCATTATTGAAAAACACTGGCCTAGAGAAATCGCCGAATCAGAAGCAGCCTGAAGATTGCGGATTGTGGATTGAAGACTAAAAAAAAAGCGAACGATTTGAGACATGAAGAAATGAAACATCGGACGAAGGAATTTACCATGCTTTTTGTTCGATTGTTCATATTGACGCCGTTTCTGTGCGCGTCCATTACACGAGGTGCTGAAATTAAAGTGGAAAACCGCGTGGACATCATGCCGGTCTGGTCGGGACATCCTGTGGGGTTCTGTCTGCTTACTCACGGCAAGCGCCAGTTTGTCGGATTCTACGACGCAGATCGCAACATGACTGTTGCGGCAAGGACACTCGATTCCGACAAGTGGCGGACTGTCCGCCTGCCGGAGCGCGTCGGCTGGGACAGCCACAACAGCATAACCATGCACATCGACGACGACGGCTGTATCCACCTGATGGGCAACATGCACGCCGACCCGCTGGTGTACTTCCGCACGGACAAGCCTTTCGACATCACTACCTTCCGGCGTATAGAGAAGATGGTTGGGCAAAACGAGAAACGCGTCACATACATGCGGTTTTTCCGCGGGCCTAAGAACGAAATGATCCTGACCTACCGCGATGGCGGAAGTGGCAGCGGCAATCAGATATATAACGTCTATGACCACAAGACGAAGACCTGGAGCCGCCTGCTGGACACACCGCTGACCGACGGGCAGGGCAAGATGAACGCCTACCTGAACGGCCCGACTCGAGGCCCGGACGGGTACTTCCACCTCTGCTGGGTCTGGCGGGACACGCCCGATTGCGCGACGAATCACGACCCGTCCTACGCCAGGAGCAAAGACCTCGTCCAATGGGAAACGGCCGCCGGGAAGAAAATAAAACTGCCGATGACGATTAATACGCCCGGCCTGATAATCGACCCGGTACCCGTCAAAGGCGGGATCATTAACGGATGTGTACGCATAGGTTTCGACTCGAAAAAACGCGTGATTATCAGTTATCACAAGTTTGACCGGGCTGGGAAGACACAGGTGTACAACGCCCGCCTGGAAAACGGGAAATGGAAGATTTACCAGACCAGCAACTGGAACTACCGTTGGTATTTCAGCGGCGGCGGGTGCATTAACTTTGAAATCGGGATCGGCAATGTTCGCGTTGCCCCCGACGGCAAACTCGTCCAATCGTACCGGCACGTCAAATACGGCACAGACAGTTGGGTGCTGGATGAAGCGACATTGAAACCCATCGGTAAGGCGTCGCGCGGACCGACCCGTCCTAAGGAACTCAACAAGGTCGAATCGAACTTCCCGGGCATGCGGGTCCGCTGGCGGCGGAGCAGCGGCTCCTGCGGCGAATCGGGCGTGCAGTACTGGCTTCGGTGGGAAACGTTGGGAGTAAACCGCGACCGGCCACGAAAGCCGCCGCTGCCAAAACCCTCAATGCTGCGGGTCTATAAACTGAAAATACCTCACACAGACCAGAAAAAGAAAGACATCAAATAGTTCATGAAGTTTGCGACTTGAAAAATGGCACGAAAGATACGACTAACTCGACCTGAATTAAAGCGCCAGCGAGATGCGCTGGAGCGGTTCGACCGCTATCTGCCGATGCTGAAACTCAAGCAGCAGCAGTTGCAGTTGACGATTCGGGAGGTCTGGCGGCTCAGGCAATCAGCCCATGCCGAAGCGAACATGGTCCGCGAGCGGATTGACCGCTATCGCCCCATAATGAGCGATACTGCCGGGATTAACGTACAGCAACTGGCTGAACCAACCGCAATCAACACTTCCGATGAAAACGTCGCAGGCGTGCGGATACCCACCTTCGAGTCCGTCTCGTTCCCAATGGCCGATTACAGCCTGTTCGCCACGCCGCCGTGGGTGGACAAGGCCCTGGCCGATAAACGCGAACTCAACGAGAAACAGGCTCGCGCCGACATCCTCGAACGACGGTACAACCTCCTGAACCTGGCTCTGACCAAAGTCGTTCAGCGGGTTAACCTCTTCGATAAGGTGCTGATCCCCCGAAGCCGGGAGAACATCCGCATTATCCGCATCCACCTCGGCGAAGAACAGACCGCCGCCGTCGGACGCGCAAAACTCGCCAAAAGCAAACTCAAAGCAAAAGAACAAACAACAGGATCGGCCTTCGCAAAGGCGGACATGGAGCGGCAGTTGTGATTGTAAAGATGAAAAAAATCTTCGTCGTTACCCGCGCAGCCTCACAGGAGGCGTTACTGGATGGGCTGCGAGAACTCGGCGTGGTGCACCTCGAACCTGTCGATCCTTCCGCCGCTGCGCCGGAAGAACTCACCACCGGGCTTTCGTCCATCCGCCAGGCCGCCCAGATAATCGAGACGGTAACGCCGTCGGGAAAAACGCCGGATATGGACGCCGATACCGCCGCCAATAAAATCCTGACAATCTCGCACAGGACGCACGAAAATCGCAACCGCCTTGCCGCTCTGCACCGAGAGGCCAACCAATTGGGCATCTGGGGCGAACTCCGGCACGAACAACTCGACGCCCTCGCCGAAGCGGGCGTACCGGTGAAGTTCTATTCCGTCCCCACTAAGCAATTGGAAGAAGTCTCGGCAGAGTGCGTCGCCACGCTGGGAAACCTGGATGGCAAACACCTGCTTGTCGGCATCGTCCAGCGCGACGGAGAACCGACCCTGCCGGAAGAGGCAGAGGAGATCGAACCGCCCAAGCGCGACCTCCCCACCGTTCGCGCCGAAGCCGGCCAGATCGATAAATCCCTGGCCGACGACGCCGAACGACTGTCGGAACTGGCGAACCTTTCCGACCTGCTGGCCCGCCGAAGCGAGGAACTCACCGGCGAGGTCGAATTCGCCCAGGCCATTGCCGGCGCGATGAACGGCGGCGCTCTCTTCGCCGTCCAGGGGTGGATCCCCGCCGAGAAGGCCGACACGATCTCATCCGATCTGGCCAATCGTGATATTGTCGCTGCCGTCGATTCCCGCGAACCGGCAAAGGACGAAACACCCCCCACACTCATCCAATACCCGCGATTCACAGGCCCGATAAGAGGATTGTTCAAAATGCTCGGAACCGTGGCGGGATACAAGGAAATCGACGTATCCGTCCCGTTCATGATCGCCCTTCCGATTTTCGCAGCAATGCTTATCGGCGACGGCGGATACGGAGCCGTCATATTAATAGGCCTGCTTGTGTTCTATAAGAAAGCCTCCAAATCGCTGGGCGCGGACTTCACCCGTCTGCTGGCGATTATCGGCGGCGTCGCGCTGGGGTGGGGGCTGCTGACGGCAAACTTCTTTGGCGTAACGCTTTATAAACCATTAATCCCCGTGAACATGTCCGATACGTCGCGCGACCTCGTGATGCGGATAAGTTTTTTCATGGGGGCTATACATCTTTCAATCGCGCAGATTTGGCGGGGTATTTCGTATTGGCCTTCGCTGAAGTCCATTGGCCCGATTGGATGGGCAATCTTTGTATGGGGTATGCTCGGCGTCGTGAAGTATTTCGTACTGGGCGATCCTTCGCCCCTCGACCCGAACGGGCCTTGGCTGTACCTGCTCATATGCGGCGGAGCCTTGGCGATACTGTTCGAGAGTCCCTCGAAGAATCCGTTTAAGATGGTCGGAATGGGGGTGGCGAATTTCCCGTTGTCCATGTTGTCGTCCTTCTCCGACGTAATCAGTTACGTCCGCCTTATGGCTGTCGGATTGGCCAGCGGCGTCCTCGCCAGTAGTTTCAATGAACTGGCCCTCTCGATCGGGTCATGGTTCTTCGCAGTGCCCATTTTGATTATGGCGCACTCGTTGAACATAGGACTTGCGCTTATTGCGTTATTCGCACATGGTGTGCGGCTCAATATGTTGGAATTTTCGAATAATCTGGGTATGCAGTGGACTGGCCAAGCGTACAAACCGTTCGCATCCCGCAAAGTTAAGGAGATAGCAGCATGATAAGTATCACTTTACCGATGATTGGCGCATTACTGGCCCAAACAACCCAGCCGGCAGAGATTTCGTCGAACATCCTGCAGTTTATGGGGCAGATGGGCGGCGCTCTTGCGTTGGGGCTTGGCGCCGTCGGAAGCGCCCTTGGTATCGGCGCTGCCGGAAGGGCAGCCGCCGGCGCGTGGGCCAAGGAAGCCAAAGCCGGTAAGAACCTGAGTTTCACCTATATCATTCTGCTGGGTATGCCCATCAGCCAGACGCTTTACGCCATGATCATCATGAACAAGATCGGCGAAGTTCTGACGAAGACTGCCGACAACGTCAGCGTTGCCAACGGGGCATTGACGACTGAGTTTGCGGGCGTTCTCCTGGCGGTGGGAATAGGCGTCGGTATCGCCGAGATGTTCTCTGCTATGGTGCAGGGGAAAATCGGCGCTGCCGGTATCCGCGCCATGTGCGAAAGCGACGGTAAGGGGTTCACCTTCCTGCTCATTGCGATGGGTATTGCCGAGACGGTCGGAATTCTGGCGATGGTATTCATTCTGGGTCTTATCCCGAAGATAGCGGGATAGAGGCCTTGAAGTATCGTGTTTGCGCCTCGCGTGGTGTAGAACATTCCAACAAGCCCGGGGATTCGAATCCCTGGGCTTGTTTTTCTTCGGCGTTGACCAATGGACAGCGATGCCTTCTAATGGACATATCCACGGGGCGTAGCTCAGCTTGGCAGAGTGCCTGCTTTGGGAGCAGGAAGCCGCGGGTTCAAATCCCGCCGCCCCGATTTACTCGGAGTCTCAGCAGCAACGAGACTTGCAACGATTCCGCCACAAGCCCACAACAGACAAAAAAACGTCATTATAGCGCGCAGCGCGCTATAAAATCGTAGTATGCAGATAGGAGATTAGGTGATGCCAATGGTCAAAGACAACGGGCTCCCCGGCTCCATCTACCGGAACGGCAAACGCTACTGGTGGGCCGTCCAATTGCCAGGCGAAACCAAACGCAAGGCCCGACCTCTTCGACCGGCAGGCGCACGCTTCGCCACCACCGATCCTGGCGTCGCCGAACAAGTCGCACGCGAGATGTACGAGCGTGCGAAATTCAACCTCGAAAACGTCGATCCGGCCGACAGGACCATTCTCGGCCTCTGCCGCCAGTACCTCAAATACGCCAAGACCTACTACCGCGATCCCACCGGCCAACCAACAAGCGAGGTGGAAAGTATTAGCCGCTCAATGGAACTCCTGATCAATTTCTGCCCGCAACTTCAGGCAGAGGAATTCGGGTCGCTGAAACTCATGGCGATGCGGGAACAAATGATCGAAGAAATCAGGAAGAGCAAGGACGGCAAGGAAGACGTCCCCCGCTTCTCACGAGGCGTGATCAACAAGCACATCAATATCATCCGCCGCATGTTCAAGTGGGCATCCAAGCAGCATAAAGTCCCTGACAGCACCTATCAATCTCTACGGGCGGTTGATGGCCTGCGACGTGGCCGGTCAGAGGCACGCGAGACAGAACCGGTCGGGCCTATCGCCGAACATTGGGTTCGCGCAACGATGAGACACATGCCCCCGACCATCGCGGCGATGGTCGAGCTTCAGATGCTCGGTGGTATGCGACCTGGCGAAGTCTGCCAGATGCGAGCGGCAGAGATCGACACGTCCGGCACAATCTGGATATACAGGCCCCGCCGACACAAGAACAAGTGGCGCGGGCAGACGAGGGAAATACCGCTCGGCCCAAGAGCGCAGAAAATACTCAAGCCGTTTCTCAAGCGGGACCTCAATGCCTACTTGTTCAGCCCGACCGAAGCCAACGAACAACGGAGCGCCGCAAAACGCGCCGCCCGCAAATCCCCTGTCCAACCATCGCAGCAGGATCGACACAAGGACAACCCCGCTAACCCGCCTGGCGATTATTATGACACGCGAAGCTATTACCGCGCCATCCAGTACGCAATCAAGGCCGCCAACAGGGCCGGACTGATGGCCCATAAGCAGGGAACCGACGACGTCGAGATCATTCCCCACTGGCACCCTCATCAACTGCGCCATACAGCCGCCACGCTTATCCGCAAGGAACTCGGACTCGATGCAGCCCGTGCGCTGCTCGGCCAACGCAGCCTGGCTATCGCCGATACATACGCGGAACTCGACCAGGCACTGGCTATCGAGGCGGCGAAGAAATTAGGGTGACTGTTTTGGAAGTTTCTTGGCGATTTTCAGGCCTTTTTTTACGGCCTTTTCATATCCCTTGAGGTCATCAGGGGGGATTTTGCTACGCCATGCCTCATTATAGAGTAGATTGATTGCGGGTATCTCGAAATCTTTTTCCCATTCCAAGTACTGCCCGATATGTGAATCATTGACCAACTTAGGAGCAGCAAGTATGAGTTTCAATTTTCCACGATCATCAACATCCGCCCCGTTTACGAGAAGCACATCAACGATAATATTTTTACCACGCTTATATATAGCGAGCATGTATTCAATTGTTTCTGCGAATTCATCCCACTGATCTCTGACATGAAGGAGCTCGCGTATTTCCCGGAAGGCATTCTCTAAAGCCGGGCCTTTCTTGCCGGCCTTCTTGGCGTCAATTAGCCAGGATGCTTCTTCCTTTGTTTCTGGCGGCAAGCCATCGTAATTCAGCCTTGCGAGAAAGGCCATCTGTTTGTCGGTCGGGGGATAACTCATTTAGCACCTCATACCTTTCACCGAGCTCGTACCTTGCATAAATAAATGCGCACTTTTTCAAGGAATCCTTTGGTCTTAGGGATGATCTCAATTCGTTCAATGTCGCCCGCTATATTGAGATCGTCACCTTTGGACAAACGCAAAGCAGTTGACTCTGGTGCTCGCAAAATGCAGGTCACGTACACATATTTGATATAACCACCTTCGACCCCGCTCTTTTGGCGCCCCACACCGAGGATGCCCTCCGACATATCCGCGACGGTCACAATGTATTGGCCGATTCTATTCGGATCGGGTTTTACATCGGTTACACGAGTGGGACCATAAATCCTGTGCCCAACCAGTTCTTTCGCTTTTCGCGCAGTGATGGGGTGGATTGCATTGAGTTTATATTGCCTTTTCTTTGGCTGCGTCGTCGAGCGGTTAGGCTTATTGGGCTGTGTCGCCGCCGGTCGGCTTGTAGCAGCAGCCTTTGCCGCAGCGAGTTGTTTTCTGATTTTTGCATTTTCGGCTTTGAGTTTATTGATCTGTTCGGACTGGGATTTGACTGTCGCCTGGAGCATCTTCACTTCCGCTCGCAAGGCGCGAATCTCTATATTCACCGTGCCATCGGCTTCAGCATCAGCGCGGACAACAAACAATGAACCGATAGATAAAATGCAAACGACAATTGCCTTACTTGATACGGACATCGGATTTTCCTTTCATTCGCTGGCTGGACTTTTTTCTATATCGTACATTGTCTGTGGAGGATAGTTCGTGTACACGAAACCACCTTAGCCCATTCAGGAAAATTATACTCGAATATATTTCATCTCTGCTGCATCAAATGACAAAGCGCCAACTGTACCATCTTTGTTGCAGACTTCTGGACACGCTGCCTAACCGACACCTCTGGTGCGTCGCCGTTCGGCTTCGTCGTCTCGGGCGGCGTCATCGACTATCTGACCGGCCTCGGCGGGAGTAATGGACGTCGCGTCGGCTGTGTCGGCCCAGCCCGTCGCCAGGCCCTGCAGCTCGCCGCGCCGTCGATCACTGAGCCGACGCCAAGCCGCCAGCAGATCTCTTTCGTCTTCGGATAGTTCGCCGACCAGTCCCGCGCCGGTCAATGCCTTACGCACTAGACCCTCGGCCCGCGCCTGGTCGGACACCGGCGGCGGCCAGTCCGCCGAATCGTCGGCGAGCCAATCCGCCGGAACATTCAACGCCCACGCAAGGCGCACACCAAGAACGAAGCCAGGCTGACTTGCCTCTGCTTCTATCTTTCTGATGTTGGCAGGTGTACATCCAACTGCCCGTGCGATCTCTGCGTATGACCTACCAGCACGGGCGCGGCGAACTTTATCAGCCAATTCCACAGTATCCCCTATCGTAACCACCGTTTCCGAAACCGTGAAAATAAATGAAAAATAATGGAAAATAGTTCTTGACACCGAAACCGTAGTTTCGTAAATGGAAGCGCAGGTGAATATAAATGGAAACTACAGTATCGAAACCTCGACGGTTCAATGTTGCTCCTTTGAAGATTGCCCAAGCCACCAAGGGATGGACATTGAAGAAAATCTCTATTGTGTCCAACAAACCCATAACCACCGTCTGGAGAGTGATCAACGGCCGGAACGAAGGGGTCGAGGCTGTCAAGGCAATAGCAGAGGTCCTCGGCGTCCCCATGTCCGAAATCATTGTCCAACCAGAAGGGGCAACCAAATGAACGCCGTCCGTGAGTTCGGAAATTCCTCCGTGAAGTGTCGTAATACATGGGCGTCGGGCTGGCCCACATTGTGGGACACGGCGTTTGAGGAGGCTCCAGCCATCCCAAAGGGACGACCGGGGCTTCTCGCGACCGAAGGTGGCGACCCTGCCCGACGCCACTATTTCATTATACGATACAACGGCGAATCCGTGAACCCCCAAAAACGGACTGGTCCGCTCCGGGAGGAATCGGATAGATGAGGCAGACCGCGGGACAATCCGCCGAAGCGAAACTCCTGACGGCAGCCGAAGCCGCCAGGCGCCTCGGTATGGGCCGCACCACCTTCTACGCCCTCTCCGACCGCCTCCGGGCCAGGGGACTCCGCTTCGTCATGATCCCCTCGTCGTCCGGCGGGAAACCCACCAGGCGGTACGTCGCGGCCTCCATCGACCGCATAATCGCCGACGCACTCAAGCCGGAAAAAGACAAGGAGGCACTCTTGTGTTGAACAGACAGGGACTTGGGACTGGGGACTTGCCTTCGGCTCTGAGGCTCAGGCTCGAAGAGGGACTGGGCAACGGCAACGCGAAGCGTCCCTTGCGGGAAAACAGCCAAGTCCCTAATCCCAAAACCCTAATCCCTCTACTACTGTGCGTCGCCGGCACGGCGGCACTGGTTACAGCCCGGCATAGATTCCACCAGGTTGTTCCCCCAAATACCAGGCCCGTTCACGTGGAACGGGCGGCGGCGCACGATATTTACAATCAGAATCAGGGCGGGCCTTTCGATATAACTCAGGGCGGGCGGAACGGCTTAGCCGATAACGGACGATCAGCGCACGGACCAGCGCACGGCTCGGACTACCTATGTCCGCCCGCCCTGACATTCGTCGAAGGCGTCGCTGCCGAAAACCGTCGGGTTAGTGGCATCCCGGCGGACAGGCGGTCGAGCGGGCCAAGTACGGCGTCCAACGCTACGCCGGAAAAGCCCGTTCCCGCCGAACACCGAGGCCCTCGCGTGGGGCGTGCGGCGTTTGAACGTAATTATTGAGTCACGGAAATAGAAATGCCCAAAATTCCTTACATCGAGAAAAATTTCAGGGCTTCCAGCCTGGAGATTATATCTCTGGCGAATGACATCATCGCCGAATACCGAACACAAGGGTTCAAGTTGACGCTCCGGCAGCTGTACTACCAATTCGTCGCCCGTGATCGCATCCCGAACACACAGCGCAGTTACAAGCGGTTGGGGTCAATTATCAACGATGGTCGCCTTGCCGGAATGATTGATTGGGGCTCCATCGAGGACCGCACACGCAAACTGCAAACCGTTTCCCATTGGGAAAGCCCGGCGGAGATCGTCGAAGTTTGCGCCCAGGAATTCCGCCTGGATAAATGGAACCGCCAGGACTATCGACCGGAGGTGTGGATTGAAAAGGAAGCGCTGGCTGGCGTCGTGGAGGGCATATGCCGCGAAATGGACATTCCGTTTTTGTGCTGCCGTGGCTACACGAGCCAAAGTGAAATGTGGTCGAGCGCCATGCGGCTCAAGGCGTTCGCGGCATATCACAGCCAAACGCCTGTCATACTGCACTTTGGCGACCACGACCCGTCCGGCATCGACATGACCCGCGACATCACCGACCGCCTCGAATTGTTTATGGGCGGCCTCGAGGTGCGACGGCTCGCTTTGAACATGGACCAAATCGAAAAGTTCAACCCGCCACCCAATCCGGCCAAGATGACGGATTCCAGGTTCGCCGCATACGTCGCTGAATTCGGCGATGAGAGTTGGGAACTCGACGCCCTGGAACCCTCGGCGATGGTGGACCTGATTCGCTCGTCGGTAATGGCCCTTCGTGATGACAAGCGATGGAACACTTCAGTCAAAAGAGAATCCGAGTATCGCAGGCAACTACAGCAGTTCGCGGAGGATCAGAAATGATATGTCCTTGTTGTAAAGGTGCAGGAAAACTGGATATGCCGCCCAAGCCCCGTCGAGTCGCTATTGTATTCGCACAGCGGTCCGACGGAAAAAAGGAACCTATCCCATATGAGTGGAGATCGGCGATTGCCCATTTGCAAGCCGATGTTCGTTACCTTTTGGAATCCTTGAATTATTTGACAGCCTCACTCGAAAACCCCGTTTGTCCCCACTGTAACGGTACGGGCGAGGTGGAAGGGCCTGAAATCGCGGAGGTGCAGAGATGAACAAACAACAAAAACCTTCGGCGGCGGCGGGACACGCACCAGCACCGTGGATATGCAGACCCGCGAAATTCGACGAACAGGGAGGGTTGTTGACGCCCACTGCAATTCTGGATGGTAACGGCGATACTCTCATTCTTTTTGGCGAAACGCCACGGATCATCGAGCAGTGTATCGCAACTATCAACCTGCTCATAAGCGCACCGCGAATGCTGGAGGTCCTCAAAAAGGCCAAGCGGCTGCGGAGCCTTGAATGCACCATTCTCACAAATCGAAAACTCGACGCACTCGGCCGCAACGAACTGCGGAGAGAAGCCAACCGGATCGAGGATGAAATCAACGACGTCGTTGCCAAGGCCGAAGGGGAAGCATTATGAGCGAATCGGAACACACGCCGGAATTGGCGGAAGCGTTGAAAAAAATGTTACGCGAACTGGCGGAGAGTATCCCCGACATTCGTTCTAACGATTTCCCGACAAGAACCTGTGCGGCTAACCGGCTGGGCTTTGCGGAGGACGACCTTCTTCACGCCATCACCGAGATCGGGAAAAAGGATTCAACGGCAGGTTTCGACGGGGATGACAAAGCCCTCGATGATGGCGTTCACCTGATCGCAACCGCGCCGCGAATGCTGGAGGCGCTGCGAAAGGTCCGGCGACTGCGAAACCTCGATTGCGAGATGTGCTCATGCAGATTCGGCTCGCAGGAGAAACTCGATCTGCGGAACGAGGCCGTCGCCATCGAAGAGGAAATCAACGCCGTTATCGGCGAAGCCGGAGGGGTCCCATGGTAGAAGGAGTCGAAACACTCGAACAGATGCGGGCACGGCTCGACCAGTGCGGAATCAAATCCGAACACGTGGATTATGTAGTGGCCCTCGTTCGCCAGATTGAAGAGCGCCCGGAGACGCTACCTTTGCACCTGGTGGCCCTGGTCGAAGCGCTCATGAAGATTGAATGCTATCAGACGGCACAGCAGATAAACAATGCCTATAAAGTCCTTTATGAGGAGACTAAATGTGTCTGAAAAACTATCAGCTGTTTGGGAAATCCTGCGACTGTCCGTGCGCATCATCCACCTGCGAATAAAGATTCGCCGACTCGACAACAGTAACAGGAAACTCCGGGCACGGCTCGAACAACTCGACCGGCAGATTTCGGGAGCACGACCATCTGTATATCCGACCCAGCGGGCGATCCCACTGGTGAAGATAGGACCCGGCGGCGACTACGTGCAGGAATTCTATGCAGGGAGCATGAATTGACCGTAGCAATCGGAATCATGCTGATCGTCGCGGGCTCGTATGAGCACAGTAAGGAGTCCGGCGTGTGCCTGATCGCCGCCGGCATTATGTTTTGCATACAGGGATGCTGAAATGAACGGATCACTGCTGAACAAAAGAGCGACGAGAAAGTTCATCCTCGATCAGTGGGCCAAAAGACGGAAGCACTGGCCGTGCGAACGCGTCAGCACCGAGGCGATGGACATAATCGAAGCGAAACTGCGGAGCATGATTATCTCAATGATCGAAGGACATCCGAGTATAGGAAAGACGTTCAGGCCCTGAAAGCAGGGATTAAGTCATGGGACCAGGAAAAACCAATAAAAGAAAGGAACGCAAAATGGAAAAGAACAACCAAGACCAATCTGTAATCAGCGACGCTTTAAGAAACGTCCCGGAAGGGGAGGAAAACGTCATCACCATCATCCGCGATGTCGGTAAATCTGGAAAAACCAGCACCGTCACACTGCAACGGAAGCAAATTGAGCCACTTGCGCCCGTCCGCAGCGAAAGCCCGCGAAGGGCGCACCTGTTCCACTCGGCAGAGGGCATGGGCGAATACCTCAAGAAATTCGGCACCAAGAATACGGTGGTGCTCGGTGACGTGAACGAAGGCGTCATATACGCCGTGCTGGACGAAAAGGCGGAAAAGGGATTCGAGGTCATACAGTTCCGCCCTGTCGTCCACCCCCTGTGGAAACCGTGGGAAGAACTGGTGACCGAAAGAAAGATCGAACTGGACGATTTTGTGGACTTCCTGATGTTCAACCGCAAGGCCATCACCGAACCGGCCGGGATGGAACTCATCCACATCATGAGTCAGGTCAAGGCATCCACAAGCATTGAAATGCACCGAGGCCGAGGCAACGAATCCCTCAACGGCATTCTGGTCAAGACGCAGATTCAGAGCGAGGAAAAGGAAGATGTGGTTGACCTGCCGACGATCATCGAGCTGTCCATTCCTATCTACGTGGGGACCGAAGAACGATTCGTCGGATTGGACATAACGCTCCAGACCCGCTCGGCCGAACCGAACAAGATTTGGGTGTTCGTGACGACCGGCGACCTGGTGCAGGCCAAAGTGGACTGCTTCATGCAGATGTTCGACCAGGTCAAGGCTGCCGACACCAATGGCTACTGGATCGTATCGCTCGGCTTCACGGGCCACCAGGCGTGGGATTACGTCAAGACACCACAGGCGAACAAGAACTAGGCAACGGAAAAGTAATCCGTGAAACAGAAAGGAGCGTCAAAAATGGCAGCAACACGATTCGTACCGCTGGTCCTCAATTTGATTGAGGAAGGCGAATTCGTCCAGAACGCCAACGAAGCGTTCGGCGAACTCCAGGAGCACATGATCGCCTACGTTCGCAAGCACGGCAAGGAACTGGCCAAAGGCGCCACGGGCAAACTGACATTGGCCGTTACGGTCAAGTTTGAAGGCCGGGACAAGCACGATTTTAGCATCAAGGGCGAAATCAAATCGGCCTTACCCAACCGTCCCCCCGTCGTTTCCGCAGCCACCGCCGGTCAGACGCAGGATGACAGGGACGCCCTGTTCGTCCGGCGGAGCGGCTCAACGGCCCAGCCGCCACGCCAGGGTGCAATCTGCACACAGAAGGGCGAACCCATCGACACGAAAACAGGGGAAGTGAAATGACGCAAAGCACATCAGACAAACTGCGGTTTCCCGACAAGGTTACCATTGGGGACTTGTATTGCCCGGCAATGGACATCACCGACCAAGCCGAGGCAGATACGTACCTTGAAGCCCTTGTTGAACGTAATATGCGATTCGGCACTATTTCCAGATTCGCGGCCGAAAAAATTGAGCGGGACAATCTGGGCTATTTCGCCTGGCATCACGACGTCGAAACACGCTTACGGATAGAGCGACTTTTTCGATGCGCCCATCCAATCTTCGGCCCCGCATCCAAAGGACGACCCACCGCAGACGAAGCCCTCGAAGCAGGCGTAAGAGCCGGGAAAGGGGCCCCCGCATGAGCGAGACGTATCGAAACAGAAAGGATGTGGGTGTCCTCGGAATCAATATCAGCATCGTCGACGAGGACGCCGGAGCCAACGTGACGGTCTGGCCGGATTTTGCTTTGGAGTCGCTTTTCCCGCCGGGGTTACTGGATGTCATTAGGACTTGGTGCCACACCCGCCAGGCCCAGGACTGGGCGCTGGCGCAGCAAACCGCCGAAGCCGACGCCGTCGCAAAGGCCGCCGCGCCGACGCCCGGCGAAATGCGGCGGTGATTTTTTCAGGAATTCACTTGGCTTGGCCGCGAGGCCTCGCCCTGATCCGAAGACAAAACCCCCGGCACTGCCGGGGGATAAAAGGACCGAAGAAAACATGAAACAAGGCGTATTATTCACCGAGCCTCGATTCCGCCGCGTATGCCGCGACATTCTTTTGCCCGCCGGTCTCTATTCGCCCGCGCCGGTAATCATCGAGGCGATTGTCGGCCTTACACCCAGCGACAAGGCGGTCTATCGAGCGGCTCTTCATCACCTGCGAGGAGCGACGACCTCGGTCGCCGTCGGCCTGGACCGCCTGGCGGCGATGACGGCCATGTCACGCCGGAGCGCTTCGACCGGCGTCGCACGCCTCCACGCAGCCGTACTCATCGACGCCTTCCGATACCGACCCGGCGGGCTGTGGCGAATCGCCTTCGCCCCACTGGACTGGTGGCTTGCCGAACACAGCCGTCGCGTGGACCCCGGACTCATCAACCGCCTCATGGACATCTACGCCGGCGAATCGGCGATCACTCGATTCATCGAATCGGTTATCGCGCCGACGCCGGCACCCGCAGAAACAGCGCCAACAGACCCAACACCCGCCGAAGCAGCGCCCGCTCAAGCAACAGCGCCCCCCCATGCAGATTTTTCCACTATTCAGGAAAATTCTGCGCCCCCTCATGCAGATTTTTCCACTATTCAGGAAAATTCTGCACCCCCCCATGCAAATTTTGCGCCCAAAGCACTAACAGAAGAAGCATTAACAAAAGAAGATTTAACAAGCGCAGCGCAGCGCTTAAGTTTTACTCCTCGAAATGAAACAACGGATTCAGGACAAAACCGCCGCGGGCAGATACGACCCGATCCCTCCTTCGAAATGGCTGTCGCGTGGGAGGACATGCTCAACTTGCCCGCCAGGACGCGAACGGATGAGAAGGAGGAGGCTGACTTCCAGTGTCTGCTCGATGTGGCTGCGGACGTTATGGGTGGGAAACTCGGACCCGTCGAGGCGACGGGAAACACATTGTACACGCTCGCCCACCAGATAGGCCACCGTCCGACACCCGCCAGGACGCCCCTGGGCCTATTTCTCACCAACGGCGTCGGCAAGCTGCGAATAAAAGCGATGCGGCGTAACAGCGTAACAAAAGGAAAGTGAGATCAGGATGAACGGAACAATAATCGCAGCAATCGTGTGCTTCGCAGTCGCCGTCGTGGGCGCGTGGATCACGTATCGAATGTTTCACAAGAAAAACGGTCCGACTGTCGGGCCTTTTGGATTCGTAGAAGCCATCTCTAAACGAAAGGAAAATGGCATGGATGTAATCGAGTACAAAATCAGTTTACCGGTAAGCCCGTCAACGGACGTGGTGAAGAAAATCCTTACAATCAGGAGGGAAGAGACCAACGGCGGGATGTTCCCGCTGGTGGAAAGCCGCGACCTCGACAACGCGGAGACCGAGGCCCGCGTGAAGGCCGTCCAGGACACCCGCGTGGACCTCGAACTGCTGGTCGAAGATAACGGCAATCCTCCGAACAGGTCCGACGCGGTGTACATGCACTTCACGGCCCTCGACACGATCAGACCGGTCCTCACCGGCGAGATGACGGCCGAGGCTGTCAGCGAGGACCCGGCTCCGCCAGAAACGTCAGAAGAAACCCCGGCAGCCGATGGCGATCCGGCTGAGACGCCGACAGATACGCCACCTGCCGAAACGTCGGACCCGGCGGGTGAAGCGGCTGACCCGGAAGCACCGCCCGCACACGTGCCGCCGGCGGACACGCCCGAAACCACGCCGGGCGATTAATACGTAGTATCGCTATGCGAAAAACCTCTCAGGGTTTGGTTGGCGTGCGGAAAGCATCGTGTTGGTGGGTAGCGACGGGCCTTGCCCGGAGTCCATACAGCCGTGCCGTCGGTGAGAAACCGGCCACGCCGACCAATTTTGACAACCGAACAGCGGCGGCTATTAGCACCGACGAGTCCCGGTTGGGATACGGTCTGTTGAAGTCAGGCCCGCCGCAATGGAAACAACCGGAAAAAACAGAAGGAGCACAAAATGTCAGAGTTCGAATTCAATCTGAAAGGCAAATCAACAAGCGGCATCGTAACACTGTCTCATTGGATGAATATGCCCGACGGAGAACAGTACGACGGCATCTGGGCGGATAAGTGGGTAATCATACCGGACAAGGCCGTACCGCTGGACGGTTTCAAATCCGCCGAGCACTGGTCGCTTGCCGCCGTAGTCGGCGGCGACGTGATGGTGTTGATCCCCGGCTGCAGGGTCTTACTTTGGGCGTTTTGTAAAGAGCCGCCGAAATCGAAACGTGTT
This sequence comes from Planctomycetales bacterium, assembly GCA_030612725.1. Taxonomy (GTDB): domain Bacteria; phylum Planctomycetota; class Phycisphaerae; order SM23-33; family SM23-33; genus JAUWNJ01. The sequence goes on along the minus strand of JAUWNJ010000008.1, from coordinate 60,046 downwards.
TTCGTCGTTCGCTGAAATCGAAGCCGACCAGCCACAGAGAACAAATTGGAGAAGCACAGTAATGTCGCAGGAATTTTACGCTGACACGTTTTACGTCTGGATGACGCGGACCGGCAACGGCCCCTGGAGGCCGATGTACTACTTGGGAATTGTTACATCGGACCCGACGAGAAACGAATATAGCGTTCTCGGACACAACGAACGTGGTCGGCACAAACGCCCGCGAGAGGAGCACGCCATCTTCCAGTTTGGCTCCGGCGATTTGAAGAAGGTCTATCCCACCGACGAAGAGGAGGCTGGCTAAATGAGCGAATGCGAGCGGTGCGGCAGAGTCGCCGAATACAAAGCGTGGGGGACGATGAAGAAGGATGGAGCCGTATTTGTTACAACTACTCGGTCTTGGATGCTTTGCGAAAGTTGTGTCGACCGTTTTGAACTCGACCTCCTCCGATGGATCAACAACTACGATAAAGTAACCCCCAAAAAGGAGCCCCCTGAATGACTGCTGGAAAACGACTTTACAAAAGGTGTCTGGCGGCTAACCGGCTGGGACGCTTACACCGACACGGCGAAACGCGAACGAATGAACGTCGGATTCGAGCGATGGACGCACTTGACCGTAAAGCATTAACCCCGGACTTGCCCGGCTGCGTAGCCCAAGCCTACGAGCGAGGCGCTCGGAACCCAACTCGCGGCCCGTGGCCTAATCTGTACGGAGAATAGCGACATGAACAAGACCAAGATCGAATGGACTGACGCCACCTGGAACCCCGTAACAGGTTGCACGCCAGTCTCCGAGGGCTGCGCCAACTGCTACGCCAAACGTATGGCAACGCGACTGGCGGGGCGGTGCGGGTATCCCAAAGATGAACCGTTCGCCGTTACCCTCCACCCCGACCGACTAGATCAGCCGCTACATTGGAAAAAACCCCGGATGATTTTCGTCTGCTCGATGGGCGATTTGTTCCACGAGGATGTCCCGTCATGCCTCTTGGATATACCGTTTGATTTCGTCAATCAAGTTTTTGCCATCGCCGCTATGTGTCCACAGCACACCTTCCAAATCCTCACAAAAAGGCCGGAACGGATGCTGGAATATCTAACAACGTGGCCGAATCCCAGGGAAGTCGAAGACAGGCGCGACGCGGTTGAAATCAGAATGAACAGCGAACATGAGTTATCGCATCAAAGGTATTGGGTGATAGATACTTGGCCACTGCCTAATATCTGGTTGGGCGTAACCTGTGAGAACCAGGCCGCAGCCGACGAACGAATCCCGCTACTGCTCCAATGCCCCGCCGCCGTGAGATTTGTTTCTATCGAGCCGATGCTGGAGGCGGTGGATGTTTCCCCGTATGTCGGCCCATATTCCTGCTTGAATTGTCGCTACATTGGCGGAGACCCGCCCATCGAGCGATGCGATAATTGCGAGGCTGAAATCAACTCCGATACAGGTTGTCCCGATTGCGGCGATGTCGGGTATTTTGAGGAGTGCCCGCATTGTGGCAGTAGCGATTATGACCACGCCAGGGGGGAGGAGGCGTTGCTTGATTGGGTAATTGTGGGTTCCGAGACAGGCCCCGGCGCGAGGCCAATGGATGCGCAATGGGCGCGAAGCGTCCGCGACCAGTGCCAAGCGGCGGGCGTGGCTTATTTTATGAAAAAAATGTCGGGCGGGAAACCACCGCCGCCAGACCTGATGGTAAGGGAGTTTCCGAAATGACTAATCAACCAGACCCTGCAGAGTCGGCGGCCACAGAGATACATCATCTCATTGGACAGGGCAGATATGACAGGCGTTGTAACGAGGAGATAATCGGCGTAATAGCAGGAGTTATCCGCAAACACTATGCCGAGCGAGACAAGGCGATGGTAGGACTTATCAAGGTGTCGGACAAGATGTTCAAGGTACTAGAAAAACTACACCCGCACGTGAACCACTTTATCCCATTGAATGATTGGGATGATTGGCGACGAAAAATCGACGACGCGAAGAATCCCAAATCTGTACCGGCGCCAGGACGCTTGACTTGCAAAATCAACTTCAGGGAAGAGGTGTTGTGGGACAGAAAGAAAAAGAGAGACGCAGCGAAGGAGCAGAAATGACCGACCAAGAAATCATCGCGGTGCTCGATGCAGAGAAGGAGACGGGGGAATGACCCACTACGCCAACAATACGACAGTCCCCGTCGATCGCTCAAAGGCCGAGATTGAGAAGAACCTGGCACGCTTCGGGGCGAGCGAGTTCGGCTACTGGGTCGGGCCGAAAGAGGCGCATGTTGGATTTGTCTATAATGGTGTACGCATCGAGATGAGCCTGCCCTATCCCGACGTCGAGGACTGCCGACACACGCCTACCGGACTCGAACGAACCGACGCCCAAACCAAGACGGAACACGGCAAGGAAATCCAACGCCGGTGGCGTTCGCTGTCGGCTGTTATCAAAGCCCTCCTGGTCGGCGTGGACGACGGCGTGCTGACGTTTGAGGATGCGTTCATGCCGTGGATCGTGTGGGGCAACGGCCTGACGACACGACAGCTGCTCTTGCCCGAACTGCAGAAAGCCCTCAAAGCGGGCAAGATGCCAAACTCACTAAAGGCGCTACCGATCCTGCCATGAACGTTGACGCCGAACCACAGACCATTGAGGACCTAACAGCAAGAGCAAGGGAATAGGTACTTTGCCATAGACAACGCAGGAGAGGGGGCGGAGAACAGCCGCGCTGCTGGTTTTTGTTTGTTTTTGACGTGAACCAATTTCCCCGTCATATAAAAATCTCGTTTCGTAAGTGGAATAGGCCGAAGCATAGATCGGAACAAGGCCAGGCGCGGCCGTCAGGTAGCGATACTTGACCGGCATCGCCCCGATGCTGATACATCGAGGTATTTTACACGCCCGGCACATCCACGTTTTGAATCTTCAGGTGGCGATAGAATGAAGTTCGGAAATGTCAAAATCGGAACAGTCCCCCACGGACTTGAGTTACATCGCCCCGGCTCTTCGGGCACTTGCCACGCCCATTACGAAAATCAAACCTGACCCGGAAAACGCACGTCGTCATCCGGAGCAAAACCTCGATGCAATCGCCGAGAGTCTGCGTCGTTTCGGCCAGCAGAAACCCATCATCGTCGCCGCCGGCGGTATCGCCGTGGCCGGCAATGGCGTACTCTTGGCCGCCAAGCAGATCGGCTGGACACATGTGGCCGTTGTCCGGACCAACCTGAAGGCTGCGAAGGTCCGGGCGTTTGCCCTGGCTGACAATCGAACGGGCGAATTGAGCGAGTGGGATGAGCAGGTTCTCCTCGCGCAGTTGCAGCAGCTCAAGGACGCCGACGTTGACATGGACGAGTTTGGCTTCTCGGCCGACGAACTGGCCCACCTGCTGACTGCGGACATCACCGACGGCCTGACCGATCCGGATGAAGTGCCCGCGCCGCCGGATGAGGCTATCACCCAGCCGGGCGATCTATACGTCCTGGGCGAACACCGGCTGCTCTGCGGCGACAGCGGAAGTGTTGCCGACGTGGACCGGCTCCTGGACGGTGCGAAGATACACCTTGTCAACACAGACCCGCCGTACAACGTCAAGGTTGCGCCCAGGTCGAACAACGCCGTCGTTACGGCCAAGGCCGCGAAGAAGTTCACCGGACAGCAGGGGATGGACGCCAAGCTTCGCGGCAAGACCCGCGCCACGACCAAGAAGATGCGTCCCAAGGACCGCCCGCTGGCAAACGACTTTGTAAGCGACGAGGAATTCGCCTCTCTCCTGCGTGCGTGGTTCGGCAATATCCGCCGCGTGCTGGAGCCCGGTCGGGGGTTCTACATCTGGGGCGGCTACAGCAACATCTGGAACTACCCCAACGCCCTGAAGGAAGCCGAGTTGTACTTCAGCCAGATGGTTATCTGGGTCAAGGAGCACCCGGTCCTGACGCGGAAGGATTTCATGGGCAATCACGAGTGGTGTTTCTATGGCTGGCGCGAGGGAGCGGCCCACAAGTATTACGGCCCGGCGAACGCCACGGACGTCTGGAGCATCAAGAAGATCAACCCGCAGAGCATGGTCCACCTGACCGAGAAGCCGGTGGACCTGGCCGTGCGGCCCATGCAGTACTCCTCGCGTCCGGGTGAAAACGTCCTGGACCTCTTCGGCGGGTCCGGCTCGACGATGATTGCCGCCGAGCAGACTCAGCGACGCGCGTTCCTGATGGAACTCGACACATTATATTGTGATGTCATCGTGAAGCGATGGGAGGAGTTCACCGGCAAGAAGGCCCAACTCGTGCAGGCCTCCACGAAATCCCCAAAACGCCGAGCCGGGCTTGCCACGGCGAAGCGAAGCGTAGCCAGGAGGGTTGCCCGTGCAGGTTGACCGCATCGACACAAATGAGGCCAAGCGGCTCTGCCTGCGGTGGCACTACAGCAACATCTTCCCGCCGCACTGCATAGTGAGCTTGGGCTTCTACGACGAACACGGTCTTGGCGGCGCTGCTATCTGGGGCTGGGGCACGAGGCCGCGGCACACTATTCAGAAACTTTTTCCCAGCCTGGACACGGGCGATTACTGGGAGCTGTGCCGTCTGTGCTGCCGCGATGAATTACCACGAAATACCGAGAGCGAATTTCTCGCCGGCTGCGCTCGGTGGTTCAGGGCGAACCAGCCTGAGCGTGTACTGCTGTTCACCTGGGCGGACGGGATTCGCGGCAAGCCCGGTTATGTCTATCAGGGGTCTAACTGGCTTTATGGCGGGTACATCACTACCGAGATTTACCTGACTGCCGACGGTGAGCCGGTGCATCCGCGACTGCTGGTTACGCGATACGGCACACGCCGCAAAAGCCTCTGGACCTCGCTTGGGCTTCGGAAGGTCTGGGGCCGGCAGTTCCGGTACGTAAGGTTCCTGTGCAACCACGCGACGCGAAAACGGCTGCTGCGCGAGAGTTCCGTCGAGTGGGCGCAGATTTATCCGAAGCACGACGATTTGATTTGGAAGATTGACGCGGGCGAGGGGTCAAGAGAGACCCGCAATCCACCCAGGATTGAGAGGGCGGGGCAGTTCCGCCGGCCCGCTTTGGCCGGTGCATAGACCAAGAACACCCCGGCCGAGGCGACCGGGGTGGAGGGAAGTGAGTTGATGGTGTCGCTATTGCTTATCTTCATTGTCGGCGTCGGGGACGAACACAGCGGTCTCCCATGCGTCGAGGTAGTCCTCCAACGCCCAGCGGACGATCTGGCTTGGCGTGATCCGCTGTTTCCGGTCGATGGTTTCCTTCGCGGCCTGCCGGATGAGCCGGTCGTTCAGCGCCGGAGGTACCATGGCGGCGATGCGGATGCTTTTTCCGCTGCTCAGTCTCTTCATGGTTTACTTCCCCTTTCCGGCCGCCAACGCGAATTTGCCGCGTTCGGTCTTGCGGAACCGGGCCGCGTCGCCCTTGGCTGCGATCTCGCGGATGATGGCTGCGTAGATGGTGGCCGCCGGCGTCTTGCCGCTGGTCTTCCAGTAGCCTCGCCCGGTCATGAGGTTGACCATGTCTTTACAGTTCATCGGTTCGTCCGCTTCGGACAGAACCTTTGCCGCTGCGTCTAGTCCGCTCATTTTCGCCCCTGCGCCGTCAGGTTTGACCTTGGCGGGCTTTTTCGTTTTGGTTGCGTCTTTGGACGCCTTTGCGGGTTTCTTCGCCCGTGTCGCAACCTCGGCGGTCGACGCTGGCGATTTTGGCATACCTGGCCACCGCGCCGCCAGGCCACGCAGTCGTTGGGCGGATTTGATGAAGATGCGTTTCTTCGTGACCAGATTGGTCGCTTCCCACCCGCCGTGCGGGTTCACCGCGTCGATGCGAACCGGCACCATCTCGCCGGTTACCTTCGCGCTGTACACCTTGCCGATTTTTACTTCGTTCTTCTTCATCGTTTCGTACTCCTGTATAGGTTTATCCGGGCGTTGCCATCATCGGGCGGGCCATGCCCAAGGCCCGCGACGCCCGCCGCGGCGAGCGTTTCGGCGTTTTATTTTACTCGTTGGCAAGCTCGGCCATCATGCTCCCAAACCATCTCGCTTCGCGGATTCCGGATGATTTTGTATTATCGGGAACGGTCGTCATGTATCGACGAATGCAACGGGCGATAATCCTGCATCCTTCCGGACCGAGGTTGTCCTTCAGTGCGTCTGCGAGTGCGTCTTCGGCCTCTGTGTTCGGCGGTACGGTCACGCGGACCTTCCGGCCGTTGTGTTCCGCTTCGTAGGTTTTGGCTTTTCGTTTCGTCATGGTTCGTTGTCCTTTCATTCCCTGATCTAGTCGGCGAGCATCTCAATGGCGTTCATGTACGCCCGGATGTCGGTCCCGGTGCCAATATAACCATCGAGTGCCCGCTGGAGGATTTCCGCCATCGACCACTGGTCGTCGCTGTCGTCGGCCTTGGCCTTATACTTCCGGTCTCCGGCGTCGCCCCCGGCGGTGGTAAGGATTTCGATGGTGATATGATCGTCGCCAAGTTTGCGTCCGATGCGGGCGAATGCCCGTGGCAGGTGTTTTCCTTCTTCGATGGTTCCGGCAAGTTCGATAGTCGTGATTCTCATGGCCATGCTCCTTTTCTAGTTGATTTCGTTCCAGTCGGCGTTCAGCGACAGGATGGTGCTCGGCGTGTACCCGCAACGGCGGGCCTCGGTGTTGATGGCTTTGCGGATGGGACTGCCGGGCCGATTGGTGTAGTAAATCTTCGCCAGCCGCTTCCAGCCGAGCCGTTCAATACGGCGTCCGAGGCGGGTCTTGGTCATCAACCATTCGTAAGATTCCGTTGTCGTTGTCTTTCGCATCGTGTTTTCCTTTCTGTTTTCCATGTTGACGATCGGATCAGGCCATGAAACTGCGAACCTGCCAAGTCAATTCCTGAAAAATATGCAGTTTTTTATTGCCGCATGTCTTGATGTGGGCGATAGTTACAATATGGTCTCAAAATTCCCCCATTCTTTTCGGCTTCCAATAGCGGTCTCTGAGCGTTATAATGCCCCCAGGCCGTACGGGGCCGTGCACCCGTGCGGCCTTTTTGTATGCGCTCTCGCCATCACCGGAAGATAGATAAGCAGGATAAGATGGGTAAAAGAAAAGGAACGCCTACAACTATCAGTCGTCTCCACGTATCGCTCGGCACGCTGGTCGGTGTCCGCGAGTGCATTTCCGACGCCCTTGAATTCGCAGAACGCGGTATTGAAACGATTCGCAAAACCATTGCCGAGCAGGCCAAAGCCGAGGCGCCGATCCCCATATCGCAAGCGGAGGAATCCGAAGCCGAAATCCTGTCGATAACCAAGCAGTGGCGGCGCAATCGACGGACGTGGGGGTGGATAGCTGAAGAATTGAACAGGCGGGGGTACCGCCGCCCCAGGGGGGGGCTCTGGTCCACCGCCGACATCCGACCATTCTGTACGCGGCGAAATAAGGTGTCCGGGAAAAATGGCCAATCGCAAAAAGAAACCGGCCCCGCGAGCAATGCGTAGCATCACTAACGTGAAGCGATCTGACAAGCCCGACGACTCGCTGGTGACGCCTCGTGTTGTCGCCAGAATGCTCAAGGTTGATCTCAAGGTCGTCCGTAATCACATTGAGGCCGGGGCACCTGTCGGGACTGACGGGTCGATAAATCTTTTTCACTACACAGCCTGGTTGATTCGGGAGATAGCCGGTGGCGATGGCTAAGCCACAAGTTGACCTGACAAAACTTACGCCGACGCAGTTGCTGCGTTTGGTCAACAACACGCCAATCGGCGCGGTGCTGAGTCGCAGCCGACTCCGCCGGCAGATGGATGCGGCCGCACTCCGCTTCGGCGACGGCAAGCGAATACATTCCACCAGGTACGCCCGCTGGCTGATAGCCGAGCATGACCGCCCCCGCTCCGAGCCGATGGACTACGACCAAGCCAAGGCCCGCCAGGCGAGGCGAAACCGCGCTGCGACCAAGGCCGCCCAGGACATCGCCCCGATCCCCGACATTGCGAACATGAGGCGCCGTAAGGCCGCTTGCAAATCCCTGCGGAAATTCTGCGAGACTTACTTTCGGTCGGCGTTTTTCTGGAAGTGGAGTCCGCATCACCTGAAGGTCATCACCAAGCTCGAGCGTGCAGTCACCGACGGCGGGCTGTTCGCATTCGCAATGCCACGCGGCGGCGGCAAGACGACGCTGGCCCGCTGTGCGGCTATCTGGGCGATCCTGACCGGGCACAGGAAATTTGTCTGTCTGATCGGCGGTACCAGGGAGCGGGCCACCGGTCTGATGGACCCCATCAAAACGCACATGCTGGAGAACCCGCTGCTGCTGGCGGATTTCCCCGAAGCCGTCTATCCGCTGCGTGCGCTGGAGAACTCGTCCAAGCGACAGAAGCAGCAGCACTGCCGGGGCAAACTCACGCACGTGCACTGGGGCGATCTCAAACTGGTATTTCCGACGCTGTCGGATGACGAGCTCCCCAAAGGCCTCGATGAAAATCCTTCGGGCGGCTCAATTATCACGGTTACATCGCTGGACTCTGATTTCAAGGGTCAGCAGCACACCCGCACTGACGGAACTGTCATCCGCCCGTCGCTGGTGCTCCTGGACGATCCGCAGACCCGCCAGTCCGCCCAGTCGCCCAAGCAGACCAAGTATCGGATGCAACTACTCAATGGCGACGTGCTCGGCCTGGCCGGACCCGGCGAGCGGATCGCGGCGTTCATGCCGTGCACGAAGATTTACGAAAACGACCTGTCAGACCAGATGCTGGACCGCGACAAGAATCCCGAATGGCAGGGCGAGTGCACGAAGATGCTCGAATCGCTGCCGACCAATGATAAACACTGGGACAAGTACGACGAGATTCGCAAGGACGGTCTGCGTCGTGAGTTGACGAATCATCCGGAGACGTCTTACTACCGCAGGCATCACAAAGTGATGGACGCCGGAGCGAAGGCGACGTGGCCGTTGCGGTACACGCGAGGCGTGGAAATCTCGGCCATTCAGCACGCGATGAACCTGAAACTCCGCAACGCCGAGGCCTTCTTCGCCGAGTATCAGAACGACCCGATGAGCGAGCAGGTCGCCGACGACGTCGTAACCGTCCAGCAGGTGATCGAGAAAACTTCCGGGCGTGCAAGGGGGGCGGTGCCGCTGGCAGCCGGTCGCGTAACGGCGTTTATCGACGTGCACGACAAACTGCTCTACTTCTGTGTTGTCGGGTGGGAAGATGATTTCAACGGCTACATCGTCGATTACGGCGCGTTCCCCGACCAGAAGCGGCCGTGGTTCGCCCTGCGGGACGCCAGGACCACGCTGCGAATGAAATTCCCCGGCAAAGGCGACGACGGGGCCATCATGGCGGGACTGTCCGAACTCGTCGCCGAGATGCTCTCCAAGACGTGGCCACGCACGGGCGGCGGTCTGCTGCGCATCGACCGGCTACTTGTCGATATGGGCTACAAGCCGGAAATCATCGGTGCCGTCAAGCACAAGGTCGGCGGCGAGACGATGATGCTGTCGCGCGGCGTCGGCATCAGGGCGGGCAACAGGCCGATGAGTCAGTACCGCCGCAAGGCCGGTGAGCGGTACGGGCATCATTGGTACACGCCGACAGTCCGGGGCACGCAGGAATTTCCCCACATCGCCGTCGATGTGAATTACTGGAAGTCTTACGTCCACCAGGCCCTTGCGACGCCGCTGGGTGAAACGGGCTGCGTGTCTCTGTACGGCTCGGACAAGACCAATCACGAGCTGTTCGCCGAGCACATAGCCGGCAGCGAGTTCTGGAAGGAAACCTTCGGATATGGCCGGACGGTGCATGAGTGGTACCAAAAGCCCAACCGTCCGGATAATCACTGGCTCGATTGTCTGGTAGGCTGCGCCGCCGCGGCGAGTTTCGAGGGCGTCGCCACCGATGCGATGAAGTCGAACAGTCTCAGGCGGCGGAAAAAGTATTCGCAGAAGGATATGAAGAGAAGATAGGGACTAGGGATTAGGGATTAGGGACTTGGCTCGCAAGAAATATACAGGACACATCACGCCGGGCGTGGAGCCTTCTGCTGGATTGGAATGCCGCGAATGCGGCTGCCGGCATTTTCGGGTGATCTATACGCGCAAGAAGTCCGACGGACAAATTCTCCGCAGGCGCGAGTGCCGCCATTGCGGTCTGCGGCTAACGACGATAGAAAAGGAAAGGGACTTGGGACTAGGGACTGGGGATTAGGCAACAGAAAACAACAGCCAAGTCCCTGAAGCGAAGCGACATGGATACGCTCAGTGATTTTGAGTTGCAGATTCTGGAGAATCTGCCAATCGAGCCGAATGGGTTGTCGGTGGATGAACTGGCCGACGGATTGTTGGGCAATCGCGGGCCGAAGGCTCGCGCGAAGGTCCGCCGCGCCGTCCTGGTGATCGCCCAGGTCCTCGATGACATCTACGTCCGTCGCGGCGACGACGATTTCGGCCACGCCGACGTGCCGTTTTTCGGCATCAAGGCCGCCGACGCCGAGCGGGTACGGGAATTCTTCGAACAGGCTGGCCGCAGAGTTACAGAGAACGCAGAGAAAAACCAATAATCTATCAAGAGGTACAAATGACGAAAAGCGATAACCGACAGTGCGAATCTTGTGGGCTTGTATTACCGGGGGTCAGTTGGAAAGAGTTAATCAGCAGAGAAATTGAAGCTTACAGCGCACAATGCGAAAATGCGGATTATTTAATCACTGAGGGTTATTTTTGCGACGATTGCTGGAATTCGATGCATGAAGTTTTTGAATCTGACGAAGGAGAGAATACAGAGGAGGCAGAGGAGAAATGAACCAAGTCCGCGATCTGCTGTAATTCAATTCTCAATTGGCAATTGCCAATTGAGAATCGGCAATTGAAAGGTCTACCTGTATAGCGCAAATGTCTACCGGTAGACCTTTGGCGTTTTTTTTCTGTAATTCACTTCACCTCTGTCCGATTGTTTCATGTGGACGAAGAGTTGACTCTTCAATCCGTTGGCCGTACGGGGCCGTGCACCCGTGCGGCCTCTTTTTTACGCGTAGTGATGCTACGCATTACCGGCTACTGGCTACGGACTACCGGCTACGAGCATGACTGATGAACTGAAACAGGCAATTATCGACAACGCTTCGGGGCCTTCAGAGGTCCGCGGCGATTCCGGCTCGATCCGCCAGCACTCGCTGGTCGACCAGATAGCCGCCGACAAGCACATCGCGGCCACCGAAGCGGTTTCCGACAAGACCAAAAAGACATTCGGTGTGCGATTCGGAACACTTGTTCCACCTGGAGCTGTATGAGCAATCAATCGGCGTTCAATTCGCTTTGCATCGCTGCTCCACAGCGACCGACTCGGCCACGGCTGGTAAGGACCACCTCCGAGTTGCCGCGAGCGCAGATGGTTCGCGGCAGGTACGACGCCGCCCAGACCACCGACGAGAACCGACGCCACTGGGCCGAAGCCGACTACCTCAGCGCCGACGCCGCGGCGTCTCCGACCGTTCGCAAGATTGTCCGCAGCCGTGCCCGCTACGAAGTGGCGAATAACTCAATCGCACGCGGTATCGTCCTGACGCTGGCCAACGACCTTATCGGCACCGGCCCGCGCCTCCAGATGCTCACTGACGACGCCAATCTCAATCGCGTCATCGAGCAGGCATTCAGCAACTGGGCGCGAACGGTTCACCTGGCAAGCAAACTCCGCACGATGCGTATGGCCCGCGCCACCGACGGCGAGGCCTTCGCAATCCTCCAGACCAATCCCAACCTCAACAGTCCTGTCAAACTGGACTTACGACTCGTCGAGGCCGACCGCGTAACCACGCCGGGCTACGGACTGCTCGGCAAGCAAACCGACGGCAAGCCCGGCAACGCAGTCGATGGGATTATGTTCGACGCATTCGGCAATCCGGCCACGTACCACGTCCTCAAAAATCATCCGGGCGGAATCGTCTATACCACCGCCATCGGCGAGAAAGACGACGTTCCGGCCCGCGACATGCTGCACTGGTTCCGGACGGACCGGCCCGAGCAGAGACGCGGCCTGCCCGACATCATGCCCGCGCTTCCCTTGTTCGCGCTTCTGAGGCGATACACGATGGCGACGCTGACGGCTGCCGAGACGGCTGCCGAGCTGGCAATCATCATGAAGACCACCGCTCCGGCCGGCGGCGACGCCGCAGAGGTCGAGCCGTGGGTAACGATGGAGATGGCGCGGAATACCATCATGTTCAGTCCTGAGGGTTGGGAACCTTCACAAATGAAGGCCGAGCATCCCGGCGAGGTCTTCGAGCCATTCCGCAAGGCGATGATCAACGAGATCGCCCGCTGCCTGAACATGCCGCGAAACATCGCCATGGGTGATTCGTCCGAATACAACTACGCCTCCGGTCGGCTCGACCATCAGACCTATTTCAAATCTAACGGGGTGGAGCGGAGCGAGCTGGAGGCGATTGCACCTGACCGTATCCTGTCGGCGTGGATGTCCGAGGCCATTCTCGTTACCGACCTGCTGCCGCTGCCGGCGAGACTTCTGGGTGGCGACCTGCCGCACCAGTGGTTCTGGGACGGGCACGAGCACGTCGATCCGCGTAAGGAGGCTTCGGCGCAGGACATAGACCTCAAAAATACATCGACCACACTGGCCGCTGTGTACGCAAAGAAGGGGATGGATTGGGAACAGGAACTTCGTCAGCGAGCCAAGGAAATAAAAATGTGCACTGAGCTGGGCATACCGCAGCCGAAGACCGCGAATGCCGCGGCATCCGTCGCAGAAATCGCAGAGGAGGTAGCCGATGCGCTCGAAGATAGATAATCATCCCGCATCACTGCAGGCGGCGGGAACACCCGCCGAGATGGAGTTTCTGACTTCCCCAGGCGACGTCGAGATTGCAGCGGCCGCCGGCGAAGATAAACTTCCGACCTTCAAGATGCTCGCCTACACGGGCGGGCTGATGCAAATTCGGTATTGGGCGTATCCGGTAGTCGTGGAACTGACGGGTCTGAAAATCCCCAAGCGCTCCAGCCCCATCCTCAAGGATCACGACCCGAACAAGGTGGTCGGGCACACAACGGAGATCGAAGTCGAAGCGACCAAGCTCCGCGTCTCCGGCGTGGTTTCCGGCACTTGCGACGCGGCGACCGAGGTCGTCGGGACATCGAAAAACGGCTTCCCCTGGCAAGCCTCCATCGGCGCGCGGGACATCAAGGCCGAATTCGTCGATTCCGACCAGAAGGCCGACGCCAACGGGCAAACATTCAAAGGACCCGTCTATATCGTCCGCAAGGCGACGTTAGGCGAGATTTCATTTGTGGCAATTGGAGCCGACGACAAGACGTCCGCAAAGGTCTCTGCGTCGGCGGATGAGAACAAGGAGAACGATATGGACCCGAAATTCAAGAAGTGGCTCGAAGCGAAAGAGTTCGATCCCGAAAAACTGAAAGCCGGACAGGAAAAATTCCTCAAGGCGGCCTACGACGCCGAGATCGCCGCAGCCGCAGCGGCTGAGAAACCCGAACCGGAAAAGAAACCGGCGAAGAAGGTCGAGGCCTCCGGCGATCAGACCGATCCTCCGGCAAAGGTCGAGGCCACCGGCGACCAGACCGATCCGGTCGCCCAGACACGAGCGAATACGGCTGCCGAGCTGAAACGCATCGCGGCGATCAGCAAGATATGCGCCACCGGAAAACACGCCGACATCGAGGCCAAGGCCGTCGAAGAAGGTTGGGACGTGAACAAGTGCGAACTGGAAGTCCTGCGGGCGTCCCGTCCGACCGGACCGGCCATCCACGACGGCGACCGCGAGAGCGGACCGCAGGTGCTCGAGGCCGCTGTCCTGATGAGCGGCGGAATCCGGGGCGACGAACTGCTCAAAACACACGGCGAGCAGGTGGTCGAAGCCGCGGACAAAACCTTCCGGCATGGTATCGGCCTCCAGCAACTGCTCCTCGAAGCAGCCTGGGCGGGCGGATATACCGGGCGGTCGTTCCAGCAGGACCACGAGGGCGTCCTCCAGGCCGCATTCAGCTCAATAAGCCTGCCGGGCATCCTCTCCAACGTGGCCAACAAGTTCCTCCTGGACGGATTCATGAGCGTCGAGCAGGCCTGGAGGGAAATCGCCTCGATCCGCCCGGTCAAGGATTTCAAGACGATCACTTCGTATCGCATGACCAGCGGTATGGAGTACGAAGAGGTCGGACCCGACGGCGAATTGAAGCACGGGACCGTCGGCGAAGAGTCCTTCACCAACCAGGCGAAAACCTACGGCAAGATGTTCGTAATCACCCGCCAGGACCAGATCAACGACGACCTCGGCGCGATAACAGTCATGCCCAAACGTATCGGGCGCGGCGGAGCACTGAAATTCAACAAGGTCTTCTGGACGGCCTTCATGGACAACGCCGCGTTCTTCAAGACCGCCAACAAGAACTACGCCTCCGGCTCGACGACCGCACTGAGCATCGACGCACTGACGGCCGCCATACTGCTCTTCCTTGAACAGGTTGACGCAGACGGTCATCCCGTAGCGGTAACGCCTCGGAAACTGCTGGTTCCCGCGGCGCTGGACGTGACGGGAACTCGGTTGATGAGCAGCCTGAAGGTCAACGAGACGACTACCGCCAACAAGGCCAAGCCGTCCGACAACCCCCACGCCGGAAAATTCGACGTGGTGATGAGCCGGTACCTCTCCGACGCGAACATCAGCGGCAACAGCGCCAAGGCGTGGCACCTGCTGGCCGACCCGGCGGACCTGGCCGTCATCGAGGCCGTGTTCCTCAATGGACAACAGGAACCCACAGTCGAGCAGGCGCTCGCCAACTTCAACACGCTGGGCATCCAGCTCCGAGGCTACTTTGATTTCGGCGTGGCAAAACAGGAACACCGAGCCGGCGTCAAGATGAAGGGTGAAGCATAACAGACAGGCACTTGGCACTTGGTATTAGGGACCAGGCAACAAGCCCCCGGCACTGCCGGGGGATGACAACAGAATCCCCCCGCAGTGCGTGGGGCTTATAGGAGCGAAGCAATGGCAACATTGACTGCTGTAAAGGCCGCGAGGTCGGCGAACTTACTGACAGGCGTAGCTGCGGAAGCCGGCGGAGACGACTTCGTCAACGACGGTAAGAAACTGCTCGTCATCGAGCACACAAACGGTGCCGGGGCCGACATTACACTGACTGTCGCCACACCGCTGACGGTCGATGGCGAGGCTGTCGCCGAAAAGGAAATCGCAGTCGTAAAGGGCACGCGCCAACTGCTCGGCCCGTTCCCGAAGAATATCTATAACGACAATGACGACAAGGTCGCATTGACCTATTCTTCCCACGGCGACATCGAGGTGGCGGTAATAGACCTATAATTGCGGAAAAGCGGATTGCGGATTGCGGATTTCTGAATCCGTGTAATCTGCGTAATCCGTGGACTCAAGGAGAAAAGACATGGCACAGGACTATCAAGCATCTTTCGTACATGACGGGCTGGCGATTGACTATACGCCCGGCGCAGACGTTACCGCCGGCGACATAATCGTTCGCGGCAACACCATCGGAATCGCCAAGAAGGACATCACTTCGGGCGTTCTGGGCGCACTGGCGACCGCAGGCATCTTCGACGGCGTCAAGGCCAACGGGACTATCACCGACGGCGACGCGATTTACTGGGACGACAACGGCGATCCGCAGGGCGGTTCAGCGGGTACCGGTGCGCTTACCACGACCGCTACCGGCAACAACTACGCCGGTCGCGCCGTCGCAGACGCCGCTCTGGCCGACGAGACCGTCCGCTTCGAGCTCCGCGAGACCGATACGGTCAACGCGGGCCTGGCCAACGCCATCGCCGACCCCGGCGACGCGGGCGCGATTGCAGTAACCCGAAGTGGAACGTGCCCACTGGTGACCGGCGGGGCCGAAACTCGAACGCTGGCCATCCCGGACAGGGCCGGGGATATGCTCAGCCTCGGCTTTAAGACCGACGGTGGCGACTGCGTTATCACCGTAGCGTCCGGTGCCAACCAGACCGGCAACAACACGCTGACGTTCGCCGACGCAGGCGACCATCTGCTGCTTGCCGCAATCGAGAACGGCGCGGCCCTCGCGTGGCGCATCGTCAGCAATGACGGCGTGGCACTGAGCACAGTCTGATTGCCAATTGGCAATTGGCAATTGTCAATTGGAAATTGGGATGGCTGATTTATTAAAAACCGGCTCCGACTGGCTGGAAGAGCAGCGGAAAAAGCATTGCTCGACCACTGTAACTTACCGGCGGGGCGAAGATTCGGTCGAGGTGAATGCGACAATCGGGCGTGGCGAGTTCGAGGTCGAGAGCGATTACGGCGTAATTGAACGGACTGAGAGCAGGGATTTTCTCATATTGGCCGCCGACCTGGTGCTGGGCGGCGTTGCGGCGATGCCTCAACGCGGCGACCGCATCAGAGAGGCTGATGACGGGAAGACCTACGTCTATGAGGTAATGGCCCCGGGCAGCGAACCGGTGTGGCGGTACAGCGATCCGTACCGCAAGACGCTGCGGGTCCATACGAAACATGTGGAGACGGATCCGACATAGCGGCCCTGTACGATGGACGAGCCGGCCCGAGCGGCTGGGCGTGATAATCAAAAGAGTGATGCCACAATTAAAGCAGGGACTTGGGACTAGGAACTTGGGACTTGGCGACGGTGAAAAAAAACAACTTCGCCTATTCCCTAAAACCTAAAACCTAATCCCTGGAGCGACGCATAGCGTCCCTACGGGAAGCGACATGAATCACCTGATCATACAACCGATAGTCAATTACGGCTTCCTGGGATTGGCGGCGGTCCAGATGGTTGTGATCGTCTGGCTGATAATGCGCCTGCTGACGATTCTGGCCGATAACAATCAGGTCATAGCCGGCAACACCGAGGTGATCAATCGCCTGGCCGGCAAGACCGATGATCTGCTGACAATCAACCGGTCGCTTCACGACAAGATAATCTCCCGTCCGTGTATAGCGATTCAGGAGTAGGCGGACGGAGTAGAGGAGTCAATAAAAATGACACTTAAAAACGAATTACTCGGTGATGTAACCCGCGATACTGATACAGGGGCAATACTGGTCACGGAATCGACCGGCAACACCCACACCCCTATCACCGCCAAAGCAGTTGGGGCGGCGTGGGATGCAGACGGCGACGAGGTGGAAATCCCCGCCGGGGCTGATTCGGTCCTGTTGATTTCAACCACCGATGTATTCATTGTCATTAATTCGCTGACGACCGACCCCACTATCGACGGCTGGTTCATGCCGAAGTATTCGCCGACAAAACTACCGTGCCGGGGTTGCACGAAAATCCACTACAAACGAGTATCGGCTGACGGGACGCTATACGCGAACGTCGTAGGAGAATAGCGGTTATGGCCATTGAGACTGACAAAAACGGCGTGAGGCGGGAGGGTAAATAATGGCTTTTCGCTTTCCGGCACATGAAACTTTTTCGTGGCAAAATGCCCCACCTGACTGGTGGTCTGCGGCTGACGACGACGCACGGAATTTGCCTGCTCCCGCCAACGGGGATAGTGTCGCGTTCACTTCCCTATCCGCCGGAGGAGCGGGGGGGTCAATTTATCTGAACGACCACACTGCAGCCCTGGCGGAGTTTGATGCGGAGGCTTTTAAAGGCAGGCTGACAAATGAGGCTTGTGCTCCCTTTGCTCTGGTACTGGACGTGGACGGCCCTGTGCTCCTCGGAGGAGACTATGAAGGAATACTGAACGGGATAGTAATTGAGGTTGTCGGCAATATCGAAGTTTGTGATGGGGCAACCTTTCCGGGAATTTTGACAATTGAACATAACTCTACTGTCGCAGCAGCATACACCATCAAGACTCGCGGATTGACAGAGAACGTCCACCTCGTCGTCAGCAACAATGGCATCACCTCATTGACCGTTTCAGAGGCCGCTGGCGAGGTCATCAAGTGGAAGTCATTCGACCTTCAAGCGAACGCAAAGTACGCGGGCGGTGTATTTGCCCACCACATTGGCGGCAATATACTCATCGACAACGCGGTTGCGATATTCACGCAGGCAGACATGTTTGTGATGGATGGGGACGGGGATGTCAAGTGTCCCAACTACCAACGGCTCTTTACGACTCTATCCCGTGCTGATGGCGTTACCAGTACGTTCACCGATGATGTGTACTCGAAGAACTTATCCGGTGCAGGCATAATCGTTCTTGGTGCCAACATGCTCTCCCTATTGCCCAATGCCAACGACTTTTATACCGCGACGTGTGATTACACCGTTGCGGGCGGGAAGGTGCAGATACGCCCAACGGTTGATGTGTCCAATGCCGACGCGATAGACCTTACCGGCGTTGACTGTGAGGTGCTCGGCTGGGCTAACGACAAGACCGTAACCGTTGCTGGTCGATTTTCCTGTGCGGCGTTGACCATTTATCGGAACGTCGATAACCAGTACACGCACTTGAAAGCTAACGGCGGGCTGACGGTAACCGAGATAATAACGCTTGGATTGGCGGGTTCCGCTAAAGTCGGTGAGTTGACCGTCGTCGGGACCTGCATTTTCGAAGGGGGTCTGGTGTGTGCGGGCACGTCGATTGCTCACGGATTGCATTTCACTTCGTCCCACCTGACATTGACTGGTGAAATCAAAGGCACGAATGTTGCCGGCGGTGCGATTGTTGCTACCAGCGACGATGGGCGTATAAGGGGCGGGACAATTACAGACCTCGACTGCACGGGCCGATTGTGGTGTCAACCGCAAATGGTAACGGACGGAACAGGCAACAGCGGCGACGTGATATTCAGGCCGAAGCCCGAAGGCATAGGGATGGGAGTAGCGGCATGACGCCCAAAATTATCGCCATCGCAGAGGCCGTAAAGGACGAACTGAACGGACAGCTGTTCAGCCAGGGATTCACGGCCGAGCGGCATTACCAGCCGGTGTATGAACTGACCGACATGAAAACGCTGCACGTAACCGTCGTGCCGAAGGGATTGGAAATCGAACCTATCAGCCGGGCCGAAACAGCCGGCGATTACCAGATAGACGTCTCTGTCCAGAAGAAATTCACGATCGGAGACAACACCGAACTCGATGCGATGATGGAATTAGTGTCAGAAATCGCCGATTTCCTGACCCGCCTGCGTCTGACGATCGGCGCGGCGACGGCGTTATGGCTCAAGACCGAAAACGAGCCGGTATTTGCAGCCGAACACATTGAGATGTTCCGTCAATTCACAAGCGTATTGACGATGACATACAGATTATGATTAGGGATTAGGGAGTAGGGCATAGGGCGTAGGGAACAGCAGAAACAGATTTTATTTTTCCCCTATACCCTACGCCCTACACCCTATGCCCTATTGAAAAAAGGCCGTACGGGGCTTTTTGAGAGACAAGACCCGCGCGGCCTTTTTCGCGCGCTACAAGGAGTAAAAGACATGGGAAAAGTACTTGGAATGGACGCGAAACTCTACCGGAACACAGGCACCTACGCTGCCCCGAACTGGGACGAGGTTACGAACGTCAAGGATTTGACGCTCAATCTGGAGAAGGGTAAGGCCGACGTAACCACGCGAGCCAACGACGGATGGCGGGCCAATGCCGGGGCGCTCAAGGAGGCCTCGGTCGAATTCGATATGGTCTGGGACACCTCCGATGCGGACTTCACCGCTATTCAGGAAGCGTACTTCGACAACACCTCCATCGAATTCCTCGTCCTCGACGGCGACGTCGCTGTGGCCGGCAACCAGGGCCTGCGTGCGACGATGGACGTCATGAGCTTCACTCGTAACGAGGCTCTCGAAGAAGCGTTGACCGTCAGCGTCAAGATCGAGCCGACTTATGCCGACAACGCGCCGGATTGGTACACGGCAACTTAATACAGGCACTTGGGACTAGGGATTAGGGATTAGGTAAAAGAGAAAAACTTACCAAATCCCAAGTCCCGAAACCCTAGTCCCTGCGTAGCGACTAACAAGGAGCGAAGCGCATGGTGAGGTTGACGAAGAGAACGGCGATCCGCAGCGTCGAGGCGCTGCTGAAAACGCTTCCGGCAGATGCGGTAATCGAAGTTACCAGGAGCGGCCAGACGCCGCCCGGCCTCGGCGCGGTCGTCAGGATTGAGATCTCCGGACCGCCCGACGGGTATGAGCCTCAGGGTCGAATACCCGACGAATTGGAGACCGCCGGGGACGATATGCCCGACCCGCCTGACGTGCATTTTATCAAAAACGGCGATACGGAAGTGAAACGATGAAGACATTCAATGACAAAACGGGGCGGGCCTGGAGCCTGGTTATTAACGTTGACGCGATAAAGCGGGTCAGGGGACTGCTCGACATCGACCTCATTGAGGCTGTTGAGGGCAAACTGCTTGAACGCCTGGCGTCCGATCCGATCCTGCTGTGCGACGTCGTCTATGCCGTCTGCAAACCGGACGCCGACGCGAAAAAAATCTCCGACGAGGACTTCGGGCGTGCCATGGCGGGCGACGCCATCGACGCGGCCACCACGGCGCTGCTGGAGGAACTCGTGGATTTTTTCCCATCGGCCCGTCGGGGCCTCCTGACCAAATCGCTGAAGAAGATCAAAACATTGGAAGCGATAGCTCTGAAGCGGGCGGACGAGGTTCTGGAAAGCGACAAATTCGAGCGGGCGATAGAGGCCGAGCTGGACAAGGTGGAAGCCGAACTGGAAACGTCTCTGCAGAACGATGTTGGCGACTCATCTTCGAACTCGCCGGACTCGCCGGCGTCAACCCCGGACCGCTGACGCTGCGAGAACTGCTCTGGATGTCCGACGCGGTCGTGAAGGAACGATGGAACCATACGTCGGTAATGTGGGCGATGATAGGCAATTGCCACCGCGACCCGAAGAAGTCGCGGACGTTCAAGCCCGCCGACATTCATCCGTATCTGCAACGGGGTGCGGCGAGAGGCGGCGTCCCGATAACAGCCGACAATATCAAAATCCTCAAGGTCTTTGTGAAAGGGAAAAACAAATGAAACGAACACTCTTATTACTGTTGCTGGTAGTGGCGATTATCGCCGTAGCACCCGGCTGCAATGCGCCTGTGCCCGGTATGCGCTGGGCGGCGTCCGAGCCGGAGAGGCAATCGGCTCAGGTAGCCGACGACGTGGCCGGTGGCGTCAAGTATATAGGCCTGCGGCCCGGCTCACCTGCCGCCCGGACGCTGGCGAATTCGACCGGACCTTTGCGGACCCGTGCCGGCGAACCAAAACAGCCAATCGACGTTGAAGACCTTATCGAGGCCGAAGCCGGCGCGTGGGAGTTGAAGGACGATCAGATAACGGCATGGAAGCTGAAAGAGAATCTTTCGGCACGCGCCGGACAAATCACATCCAGGGCATTGGCAGACCTCGCCAAAAATCTACAGATCAAGGGTAAGGTCGCCACTTCTGAAATTGTCCAGCGTGTCGAATCCATTGTGAATTTTTACAGAATGTCAGCCGAATTGACGCAAGCCATTGACGTACCGGCGGATAAGCAAATCTCCGACGCCGAACAGGCGCACCTCGATGCTCTGACCAACGCCGCCAGGGAAGTAGCAGACGTGGCCAGAAAACTCGCGGATCGGGACGTAACGGCGGGCGACGTGGGCGACAGAATAGTGGACGAGTTGGAGACCGCCTCCGACAAGGCCGAGGAATGGTCTGATCGCGTGCTGGATGTGGCGACCAGGTGGGAGAGCATTCTGGTGAGTCTCGGCGTCGTCGGTGGCGGCGGCCTCATGCTTCGTCGCCGCGGGAAGAAAAAACAGGCCGAAAAGAACCAGGCAATCAACGCCGACGCCGCAGCGAATAACGCCGTACTGGCCGAAGCCATAAGGCTCCTGGGTCAATCGACACCACCGGTCACGGCGGAGACGGAGACAACTACAGATGAAAATGTCTAATGCAAAACTGAAAAAGTGTGTCCAGCAGCTCGGCGAACTCCGGGCGCAGATGACAGACCTCAAGTCCGCCGAGCGGGCGCTGAGCAATGAGGTTACGTTATCGATGGCCGGCGCGAAGGTCAATTCGGTCGAGTCGGCCGACTACGTCGCACAACTCGCCGAGATCCGGCGTTTGACACTGGACGTCAAGAAATTCCGCCGCAAGGCCGGCGAGAAGGTTTTCCTCGAATGTGCCAAGGTGGACATGAAGGTCGCCCGTCGGCACTTCGACGATGCTGCGCTGGAGAAGCTCGGAGAGGTCGATTCCTCCATCCAGCTGCGAATATCCAGACGACCGGGCTGAAACAGGCACTTGGGACTTGGGATTAGGGACTAGGCAACAAAAGAAACAGCCAAGTCCCCAGTCCCTAGAACCTAGTCCCTGGAGCGAAGCGACATGAACGAACAGGAATGGACCAGAATGGTAGCCGACGTGATCCGGGGCATTGAACCCGAAGACGCCGACGTGAGACGTCGCGTTCACTGCCGGCTGGCAGATGACGGGACGCTGGTCGTGCTTCGCCGTGCGGCTCTCGCCGGTGGCGACAGGCGATCGCTGGTACAGATTCTCCGATGCCTGGCGTTGCCTGTAGCGTCGACTGTGAAATTGGAAATGATGTAATGGTCAAGATGCGTGTCAAAGGTCTGCTCTTCGATTCGCCCAAGGTCGTGCGGGCGGTCGATTCCGCTACGCGCTGGGCATTGAGCCGGGCCGGAGCGTTCATTCGCACGAGGGCCAAGACCAGCATCCGCAAACGCAAGAAGATTTCCGCACCGGGCAAACCGCCGTCGTCGCACGAGGGGACTCTGCGACGGTTGATTTTCTTCGGCTACGAACCGGCCGGACGAACTGTCGTTATCGGCCCGGTGGCGCATGGCAAGGGCGAGGCGCCTAGCTTGTTGGAATTAGGCGGGACAGTAAATCGAACGGTCATTCGCAGACGGCACGGAAAGTACCGCGCGAAAAAGCAACGGATGACATATAAGCCGCGCCCGTTCATGGGCCCGGCGATGGTCAAGGAATTGCCGAACCTGCCGAAGCGGTGGCAAGGCTCAGTGCGGAGTACATAGGCAATGGGTGGTCAAAAAGGTATTAAGGCGGGTCGGGCATACGTCGAACTGGGCGTCGATGACAAGATTTCCCGGGGCCTCCGCCGCGCCCAGGCCAGGCTCAAGGCCTTCGGCGCGTCGGTAACGCAAATCGGCGCTCGCCTGGCGGCGGTGGGTACAGTCGCCGCCGGCGCGATGCTCGGCGCAGCGAAGATTTTCTCGTCGGTCGGCGACGAGGTGGCCAAGATGTCCAAGCGGACGGGCGTTTCAGTCGAAACGCTCAGCGAACTCCGATTCGTCGCATCGCAGACGGGTACCGAATTCGGAGCGCTGGAGAAGGCCTTCGCCAAGATGCAGCGCAGCATCTACGATGTCGGACGTGGGTTATCGACGCAGGTCGATGCCTTTGCCGATTTGGGACTGGCTGCCAAAGATTTTGAAGGCCTTTCGCCCGAGCAGCAGTTTAAATTATTGGCCGACCGTATCAGCCAGGTCGAAGACCCCACCAAGAAGGCCGCTATTGCGATGAGCTTGCTCGGGCGCAGCGGGACGGCCCTGCTGCCGATGTTCGCCAAAGGCGCAGCCGGCATTGAGGCGTTGCAGAAGAAAGCCCGCGGTCTCGGCCTGACCATCAGCGCCGAGGACGCCGCCAAAGCCGAGAAGTTCACCGACATAATGGACACGCTCGGAAAAGTGGTCAAGATAGGCATCTTCCGCGCCGGAGCGGCTCTGGCTCCGGTGCTCAGCCGGTTGGCCGAGACGATCACCGGCGTGGTTACGAAGGTCAGCGAATGGATTCAACAGAATCAACAGATAATAGTAACGGCACTGAAGGTCACGGCGTCAGTTTTGGCTGCCGGCGTCGCATTGATGGTCATCGGCAAGGTCATCTCCTCGGTCGGCTCAATTATCGGTGCGTTCACCATTGTCTTGAAGGGCCTCGCCCTGATAGTCGGGATATTGACCAGCCCTGTAGCCTTGGTAGTCGTTGCGCTCGGGGCGCTCGCGGCGGCCTTTGCTTATGTCAGCCTGAAAGGCGAGACGCTTGGCGAAAAACTGACAAATATTTGGACCATTATCAAATCCTACGTCGGCCCGGTGCTGGCTTGGCTCAAGAAGGCCGTAACCACAGCGTTCGCCGCCATCGGCTTCGCCGTCGAAAACTGGCAGAATGTTTTGAAATTCGCCCTGATCGCCGCAGCGTATGGGATAGTCAAATTCGCCAACCAGGTGAAACACTTTTTTACGAAGGCTGTTCCTGAATACCTGCGATGGTTCGCCGACAACTGGCGGGACATCTTCCAGACAATCTGGAACGGGACGAAGGCGATTTTTACCAACATGGCGAAGAACATCGGCAATTTTTTCAAGTCCCTGTGGGGTTGGCTGAAGGGTGATGATTGGGATTTCCAATGGACGGGACTGCTGGAAGGATTCAAGTCCACCATCAAAGAGTTTCCCAAGATAGCCAAGCGCGAGATCGGCCAGACAGAAAAGGAACTGTCCGACATGATGGATAAGGTCGGTGGGGACCTCGACAAATCATGGTCCGAGTATAAGAAAAAGTATTTCAAAGGCGAGATCGAAACGCCTGATATTCCCAAGCCCGGAAAAACCTCGGCGGAATTAATCAACAGCCTCAAGTCTGTCGGCGGCGTACTGGCTCAGGTCGCCAAGCAAACAATCAGCGTAAAGGGCACGTTCCAGGCGTCTCAGGCGCAAGGTCTGGGCGCTGGCGGGGCCATCGACCGCGTAGCCGACAATACGCAACAGATCGCCAGGACAAACAAGAAGATTCTGACAGAAGCGCAGCAGGGCGGGTTGACATTCGCGTAGGTTGAATAATGTCCATAACGGTTACAGAAAAACCCAATAGTAGAAGCAGGTCCGGCGGAACGACGACGCTCTACTACACAGCGAGCGGTACAAGCGACCATGAGGCCGTCGAAGCGGCACTGCTGACAGAAACGCCGACCTTCATGAACGGACTGCCCCGCGAGGCAGACGTCACCATCGAACCCGAATGGGCGGACACCGTTACCGACGACGGAAAATGGGATTGCGAGGTACGTTACAGCCCTCAAGGCTCGGCGGGCACCACTGCTCCGCCGGAAACGGGCGATTCGGTATTCAACTTCGAGATCGGCGGCGGTACCCAGCACATTACTCAAGCAATTCAGACTGTCACCCAGGTAGCCGCCGAAGGCTGCGAGGTCGTGGATTTTAAAGGTGCAATCGGCGTTGCCGGCAACGGCGAGAACATAGAGGTTCAGGGCGTGGACATCAACGCCCCAGCGTACAGTTTTTCGGAAATCCATTACATTCCCGACAGCACAGTCACGCCGGAGTATCGCAAAAAACTGGCTATGCTGGCGAGCAAAAAACCCATCAATGCGGCAACGTTCAGGGGTTTCAATGCTCACGAGGTTCGTTTCGACGGTGCATCCGGATCCAAGCGCGGTGAGGGCGACTGGGAGATGACCTTCAAATTCAGTGTCAGCCTCAACAGCAACATTAACTTAGCCACTTTGCCGACGTTCTACAAACGTGGATGGGATTACGTATGGATCTGTTACGCGACGAAAAAGAGCATCAATCGCTACGTCGCGGTGCCCATCCAGGCGACAGTTGTGAAGGTCTATAACGACGGTGATTTTACGGATTTGGGAATAGGGGCGTAAGAACAATAAGCCCCCGGCATTGCCGGGGGATAACCAGGGAGAGTAATTATGAGCAGTTCAAAAGTTGAAGGCAATTTTCTGTTACGCGGTATTTGGCAGTTCTTGAACATAGTCCTGCCCGCAGGCTGCGTGAAAGCTGAACATGTCGAAACAGCCGCAGGCATCGAGGCGTCCAAGCTGGAGCACCAGCACGCTATCGAGTACAACCAGCCTGACGGCTCGGATGTGGTCGCTGCAATCGTACCGGTCCATATCGTCCGTGGCAGCACCGCCGAGATCATCGACATTGAGGTTGTGTGCATCGATGCGCCGTCCGGCGGGGACTTGGCATTTACCGTCGATCTGAAAAAGGCCAACGCGGGCAGCCCGGCACCGGCCACCGTCCTGTCGTCTGTGATCTCATACAGCAGTACGCAAAGCGACTGCGAAGTCGAAGCCGGAGTTGTCGCCGACGCGGACCTGGCCGACGGCGATACGCTGCTGGTCGTTGTGGCCGTCAGCGGCTCAACAGGAGTCCAGGGGCAGGGACTGATCGTGACGGTGAATGTCAGAGAGGATGCCGACTGATGAGCGGCGACGCCTTCAAAAAGGCGCAGCCGGGTCAACAGATGATCATCCCCGCTCGCGCTTACAACGCATTTGTCGATGCGGCTATGGCCCATCAGACCAATGTCCCCGTCGGCGGGGGCGGCCGGATGCCCCGTCAGCATCTCGGTAATGTCCTGATACTCAACAAGACGGGGGCGGATCTCGACGAATTCTCCGTTGTCGGACTCGGCAGTTCCATCTTCGAGCCGACAGACACACAGAAGACGGCGACATTCAAGGCCCAGGTGGGCTTCGAGGGCGAGACGCCCGCGACGGCCTCGCATACGGGCAAGTTCGCAATCATCCTGGAGCCGATAGCCGACGACGCCATCGGCATCGCCAGGCTGTCCGGCGTGTGCCCCGTCAAAATCGACATCACCGACACCGATCACGCCTACGCCGACATCGACAACGGCGATACGGGCAATCTCAACAGTTCCGAGACCGGCGCGGCGCAAATCCTCTGGGCCGAATCGGGTACCGGAGAAAAATGGGCTATTGTGCGATTGGGCTCGCCGGGCGGTGGCGGCGGATTACCTTCCGGAGGCACCACCTACCAGGTCCTCGCCAAACAAAGCAACACTGATTACGACGCCGATTGGGACTGGCTGAGGTTCTCCGACTGACCTGTCGTGAGTGAGATCGAACGATGGCATGGACGATTACAGATTGGACGCCGGGAAACATCCAGCAATATGCAGACGAGTTATGGAAAGCGCTGGAAGAGAGACAGAAGGCGTCGGGGAATTCCATCAATTCTATTTTTCCGGTTACAGGGGCGAACATTCAGACTGGCATTTCAGCGGCACCGACCACTACGACCGGCAAATTCGGTTGGCGTTACATTCAGGATCAGATAGCGTCCATCTGCACTTCATTCGTCCGCAGCCACAACGACAGCGGCGTCGCTCTCGCGACCGACTATTACGACGGTCAGGCCACGATTGAGATGTGGACGTTTGCCAACTTGATGAAGGCTGTTCGCGGTGGGACGGCGCAATCGGACTTTCGCCGTGCCACGTCCTATCCGACCGACTGGGCGAATTGGGCCGATGCGAATTATTCCGTCGGCAAGATCGCGCTCGGCACGCCTCGCGACATCTTCGGTCCGTGGATACCCACCGACATCCAGAAGGCATTGAACATGCTGGTCTGGACAAAGAATCCCACCTTGTGGGGCACGGACGAGGACAACCGCAGGCAAGTAGAGGCTCAGTGTGATGAGTATGCAAGTCCGCCGCCGTGCAATTGGGCGTTCGTAAAAACCGAAGCGGAAACCGACTGGGATGGCAACGCGGCGGACAACTATGGTTCGACACCCACGGCTTACAGTCAAGGCTTTCGACAGACCCCGAGTTGGAATGTATGGCACGCGTACCTTTATCGACAATTTAGTTACCTGGCAGGTTCGGGGCTGTGGGCGGGCTGCAAGCGGGCTATCGATTACTATGCCAAGGCCACCAAGTTTCGGGATGCCTTCGACGCTTACGGTGACGATGTGCTGGAAGACCTGTGGAGTCTGTGGGAAACCGAAACGCCGGACCCGCCGTTGGCGTCTTTTGCCAGCCCCACGGCTCTCGGCAAGGTTGGCGACGGCGATAAACCCAATAATCCGTGGTGTGGCGAGCCCGCCCCAGATAGTTATTCAGGCAGAGGTTACCAGATTGTAGATACAGTGGATGACGGGGTGGTCATCGCCCGCTGGAACATCACAGACGGATTTGTGTACGTTTGAATGTAATAGTTTGCAATAACCTTACATTCGGTTGTTGACAACAGTGGGCACGGCCACCTAGATTATCAGGATGTTCGACTTGAAAGGTTGCCGCCCATTATCGAAGGCCGAAGTGAGCCGGATGCCGGATTGCTTCAACGGCCGTTACGCAGCCCGCGATCGGGCGATGTTCACCCTCGGCGTCAAGACAGGCTTCCGGATTTCCGAACTGCTCAGCCTGCAACTCTGCGACGTGGAGATCGGCGGGCGGATCGCCGAGCGTGTGACGGTGGCCAGGCGGCACATGAAGAAGAAGATCGAAGGCCGCACGGTCATATTGCATCCGGTCGCACAGAAGGTTTTAGCCGAGTGGATCTCCGAGCTTCGGCGCGATGTCAGCGACGTGGGCCCGGAGACCTTCGTCTTCCGGTCCCGCAAGGGTGCCAACCGTTCTATCAGTTATGTCCAGGCGTATCGTATCCTCCAGGATGCTTTCCACGCCGCCGGCGTCGCCGGCCAGACGGGGACGCACTCGATGCGAAAGACGTTTGCCGACCGGGTGTACACGGCGCTGGACCGCGATCTGATCAAGACGCAGCGTGCCCTCGGACACCGGAATATCAACTCGACGGTTTCGTACCTTGGCTTCAGGGAGGAGGAAATTGACGATGCGATTCTGTCAATTTGAGAAAATTTCAAGCAAGGATATGAGGCCGTTTTCGGGCCGTTTTATAGCGCGCCTTATAACACTTGTGTTTTTTTCCGGTCGTAGGCGAACACTGGCGAACGCAGAGAAAAACGCAAGTCGCTGTGGAAATAAGGACTTACGATATAAACAGTGTGCTGGCATCACCTTGCATTTTGGAGTGGGAATCCTTTGGGAGCAGGAAGTCGCTGGTTCAAATCCAGTCGCCCCGATTTCTTATCCGCTTGTGAGTCAAAAACTTACAAGCGGTCATTCCCTCGTCATTTCCGTCGGCAATTGTGGCACTACACTTATAATACCACCGGCAATTAGGGCCTGTTGCCCAACTCACTTGACAGCCATGTTATAATCATACGCATCACAGGCAATCAGACAAGGATGTCAAAACATGATGGGACCAACGCAACAACCGCGGCTTCCGATGCCGTGTTCGGTCTGTTGAGCCACCGATAGAAGGATGAACCGCTTCCGACGGCCAGGAATCACTGCGAAGATTCCGTCCCGACACACTGGCGATTCTTTATAGAAGGTCGCGGGGAGGGGCTTATCGCCGCCGAATCAGCAAGC
The DNA here is from genome assembly GCA_030612725.1 of Planctomycetales bacterium. Taxonomy (GTDB): domain Bacteria; phylum Planctomycetota; class Phycisphaerae; order SM23-33; family SM23-33; genus JAUWNJ01. The sequence continues at coordinate 30,789 of JAUWNJ010000008.1, read as the reverse complement.
CGAAAATCCGGGCTAATTTTTCGCGACTCCCCCGGAAGCGTCCGCTGAAGATTTTACTGTTGTTTTCGGTTTTTTCCTGCGCGCGGTACTCAAGTCGCCTTTGGGACCGTCCGATACGGAAAAAGGTCGGGGGTAATTGCATCCATTCACAGGACTCAGCCGAGGCTGCTTATGCGCCGGCGTATGCGCACCGCAGCGCCGCAAAAGTGTTCGAATCGCATACGAGCAAGGCAATTGTGCGCAGCAGTAGGATGATAATTGTTAGCAGGGAGAACATCATGGAATGGATAAGACACTGCCGGATACATGTTCTGGTCATTCTGCTAGCGGTAGTTTCGGCGTTTGTGAGCGGTTGTGGGCAAACGAAGAAGGAAGAAAAGAAGAAAGAACTGCTTATCTATTGCGGTATCACGATGATAAAACCGATGTCCGACATCGCAAGAATCATCGAAGAGCAGGAAAACTGCAAAATCATCATTACGAAAGGCGGCTCCGGTAATCTTCTCAAGTCGATCAGGATCAATAAAATCGGCGATCTGTATCTTCCGGGGTCGGATTCCTACGTCAAAACTTGTCTCGACGAAGGTCTCGTTACTGAAACTGTCCACGTCGGATACAACAAGGCTGCGATGATGGTGCAGAAAGGGAATCCGAAAAGGATTACCGCCGACCTCAACAATCTCGCATCAAAGGAATACTACGTTGTTATTTGCAATCCGAGCAGCGGCAGTATAGGGCGGGAAACAAAAAAAATTCTCGATAAAAAAGGCATCTTCCAGGAAGTCCAGGATAACGCCCGCGTCATAACAACAGACTCAAAAGACATGAGCCTCGCCCTGATCAACAAACAGGCCGATCTTGTCATTAACTGGTACGCGACTTCGACTTGGCCTGATAACAAGTCCTATATTGACGTGCTGCCGATTGGAGAGGAATTCGCAACAAAGAAGAGGCTTGCTATAGGCCTGCTCAAGATGTCATCGCATCAGGAAATCGCCCGTAAGTTCATGGAATACGCTGCTTCCGACAAGGGGCGTGAACTGTTCAATAAATACGGTTTGTATGACGTAAAGTAACTTACGGAGGAATGACTCACAATGAAGGGTATCCTGAAAGAGCCGATACAGCGAAAGATATTCCTTTTGATGGTCGTCTTCGTCGCAACATTTGTCGTCTTCATCGCGTCGGAGGGATTCATGGATCGCCTTTCACGAAGCCGGGAATCGGCGATTCGCAATCAACGCGCCCGACGAACCATCGGGAAAGTTATCATCAGGAAACTGCTCTCAATAGAATTGGGCTTCGGCAAACTTGCAACAACGACTGACCGCAGGGATGTCGGAGCACTCGATAAAGAGATAACGTCTTCTATTGGGGATGTCGAGTCGGCGTTGAGCATCCTGCGAAACGGAGGGGACTATGAAGACATTTTGCCCGCTAATTTTGACGACGTGAACGAAATCAGGGAGCACATGTCGTTCAGCGTTGACAAAGACAGCGGATACGTTATCGAGGTCATCGAGTTAACTCCGAGAATCCTTGATGTCAAGTGTGCATCCTTGAACCTCGTCAAGGCTGTCAACCGGAATCTCAGCGCCTCAAACGACAATGAGCGGGTCGCCTCCAGGAGGCAAATCGACCTGCTCCAGAAACAGGCCCATGCGTTCCTCCTGCGTTCCCGCGAGAGCGCCAACAGGATACTCTATGACACCAATCTGGAAATCTGGCATCTTGAACGGGAACAAGCCGAGTCAATTCGTCTTTTTGCGTTGGTCCGTTATGTCATTATCGCAATTTTCGGACTTGGCGGGATCAGTATCTGCGTTCTCACAATTCGTCAAATAGGAAGTATCGTCGAAGAACGCGAGCGGGCGAAGGAGGAAATCGCCGAACACCGAAATCACCTTACACAACTTGTGGAGAAACGCACCGCAGACCTGATAAAGGCCAACGAAGAACTTCTCAGCGAAATCACCGAGCGCAAGCGGGCCGAAGAGGTTCTAAGGACGGAAAGGGACAAGTTGCAGGTTCTTATGACCGGACTGGCCGATATGGGAATCGGCATTGACATTGTGGGAACGGATTACAAGATATTGTTTCAAAATCGAACGCGGGAGGAGAGATTCGGCGATCTCACGGGTAAGGTGTGCTATGAGGGATACATGGGACGCGACAGACCTTGCGATGCCTGTCCCATGTCAAAGGCCGTTGCCAGTGGTAATACCGAAGGCGCGGAAGTAACGACTCCCGATGGCAGACAGTATGAAGTAGTCGCCGTTTCCCTGGTTAACGCCGAAGGAACCGTTGACAGTGTCGTAGAGGTCGTCCGCGATATTACCGATCACAAGGAAGCGGAGGAAGAACTTCGCGCCGCCAGGGCCGAGGTCGAGTCGCTGCTCGGTTCCATTTCATCGATTATGATAGGACTGGACCGTAAGGGACTGGTAACACTGTGGAACCACCCAGCGGAAAAAACATTCGGAATTGATGCCGAAAATGCCGTGGGGAAGGCTTTTCGAGATCTGGAAATCGACTGGGAGTGGGAGGAAGTAGCCAGGCAGATCGACCTCTGCAGCGAAAAAGGCGTCGAGACCCGCATTGATGCGTTGACGTTCAAAGCCTCGGACGGTTCCGAACATATCCTGGCCATGAAGATTAATCGGGTCGTGGAACCTTCCGGAAAGATTACGGGCGTTCTTATTTCGGGGGCAGACATCAGTGAACGACGAAGCCTGGAAAAGCAACTCAACCAGGCTCAGAAACTCGAATCCATCGGTCAACTTGCAGCCGGTATCGCCCACGAAATCAACACGCCCACCCAGTATGTCGGCGACAACACGCGATTCCTCCACGAATCCTTCGGCGACCTGAAAGATGTGCTCGAAAAATGCAGGGGGGTTCTGGCGTCGGCTGAGCAAAAGAACGTCCCGCCGGAAGTCGTCGAACCCCTTCGGGAAGCATTCGAGGCAGCGGATGTGGAGTATCTCATGGAGGAAATCCCGCGAGCGATCGATCAGTCCCTTGAAGGTATCGGACGGGTAACGCGAATCGTGCGGGCGATGAAATCGTTCTCGCATCCGGGCACCGAAGCCAAGACAGCCACGGACCTGAACAAGTTAGTCGAAAACACCGTTACCGTCTGCCGGAATGAGTGGAAATATGTTTCGGACCTGACGATGAACCTCGATGAGAACCTTCCGCCGGTGTACTGCCTTCCGGGCGAACTGAACCAGGTGATCCTCAACCTGATTATGAACGCAGCCCAGGCGATTCAGGAACTCCTCGGCGAAACCCCGGAGCAGAGAGGCGCCATTACGGTCGAAACGAAACTGGACGGCGAATGGGTCGAGATGCGCATCGGCGACTCCGGCGGCGGAATACCCGAGGAAATCGCTTCAAAAGTCTTCGACCTGTTCTTTACCACGAAAGAGGCCGGTAAAGGCACCGGTCAGGGCCTCTCCATCGCCCGCGATGTCGTCGTAATGAAACACAGCGGTTCGATTGACTTCGAGACACAGGCCGGAGAGGGAACAACTTTTATTATCCGCCTGCCGATTAGACCGCCGGAAATGGCCGAAGATAACAAGATAAGGGAAGCCGCCAATGCCGCATAATAACAAGCGAATCCTGTTTGTGGATGACGAGTCCAATTTCCTGGAAGGTTTGAAGCGCGGGCTTCACAGGAATTACCGGAATTGGGAGATGGTTTTTCTCCAGGATCCGTTCAATGCTCTGGCCGAAGCTCGAACGACGAGGTTTGACGCTATTGTTACAGACGTCCAGATGCCCGGAATGAACGGATTCGACCTGCTCGAAGCATTGCATCAGGACCAGCGGACACGGGACATTCCGGTTATTGTGCTGACCGGTACGGACGATCGCGACCTCAAACGGAAGGCCCTGGACCTTGGGGCGACAGACCTGCTGACAAAACCGATTCATCTGGAAGACTTGTCGGCCAGGCTTAATAGCGTGCTCCGTCTGAAGGCTTACCAGGATGAACTCAAAGCATTGAACGCGGATTTGGAGCAGAGAGTCGAACGCCGCACGCGGGACCTTAAGTGGGCCAGGTTGGACATTATCTGGCGATTGGCAAAGGCAGGCGAGTTCCGCGACGAGGAGACCGGAGAGCATATTGTCCGGGTCGGATGTTACTGTCGTATCATCGCAGAGCAAATCGGAATGTCCCGCGATTTCGTCGAGGCGATATTCCTTACCAGCCCGCTTCACGACATCGGCAAAATCGGTATCTCCGACAGCATCCTTCTCAAACCGGGCAGGCTCACACCACAAGAGCGAGAGGTTATGCAATGCCATTGCAAAATCGGCGCAAATATCCTGCTTGAAGAAGCAAAGGGAATGAAGCCTTTCCTTGACTGGCAAAATATACAGGTTCCATCAGGGCATACCAGTTTTGAAAACGGGTTCATGGCAATGGCCTCTTCCATTGCAATGCATCACCACGAAAGATGGGACGGTACGGGATATCCCGATGCTCTGGCGGGCGAAGACATCCCGTTAGAGGCAAGGATTGTCGGCATCGTGGACGTGTACGACGCGCTTCAGTCGGACCGACCTTACAAGCAGGCATATTCACACGCCGAAGCCATGAAAATCATGCGGTCCGAGGCGTCGGCAAGTTGCTTCGACCCTGTCGTGTATGAGGCATTTGAGGCAACACAAGATGAGTTTCAGCGTATCCGGGCGGAGATCGAAGAGGAAATGACTGTTCGCAGGCAGGAAATTCAGTCCGAACTGGTTGCAGCCCGATAAAACAGGCAGGAATAAATCAATTAACCGCAAACACCGGGAGAACATCGCCAATGTTGCATACGACCGCCAAACCAATAACAGCAATTATTCAGGAGGGGCACGGAGTCCTTTCCATCAAAGCCGATGCAAACGTGCTTCAGGCGAGCAAGAAACTGCGGTACCACAACGTCGGAAGTCTCGTTGTCATGGACGAACTCGGCGTGGCTGTCGGGATGGTTACCGAGCGGGACATGCTCAACAAGGTGCTTGCCGAAGCCAAAGAACCCGCCGCCACGCTCGTCAAAGAAATAATGACAAACGGCGTCGTCTCGATCAGCACGCAGACTTCGGTCCCCGCAGCCCAGAAGATTATGGCGAAACACAATATACGCCACCTTCCGATCATCGAAGACGGCCTGCTCGTGGGAATGCTTTCCACACGGGACATCCTCTCCTACCAGTTCGCCGCGGTGAAGAGCCTGTTGAAGCAACAGTTTACAATAGATGAGGATATCGACATCGAGTTCCCGGACATGGACGGATAACCTGATCGCCAGGAAATATCACATGACTGACAAAATACGAATACTCTTTGTCGATGACGTTGACAACATCCTAAGCGCGTTGAGACGAATGCTCAGACCTATGCGCAGCGAATGGGAAATGTCATTCGCCAACGGCGGCATCGAAGCGCTGAAATGCCTCGATGAAAAACACCATGACGTTATCGTCTCAGACGTCCGAATGCCCGGAATGGACGGAGTGGAACTGCTCGAAAACGTACGCCGGAAGCATCCGCACACGATTCGCATTGTCCTGTCGGGACAGGCCGACAGGGAATCCGTTCTCGCCGCAGCAGGTCCCACGCATCAATACCTCTCCAAACCCTGCAGCCTGGAAACACTAAAAGCGGTTCTGGGGCGGGTTGTAACCATGCGAAAACTCCTGAACGATGAGAAGGTAGCCGACATCATCTCCGCCATTGAATCGGTTTCGCCTCTGCCTCGTCTGTATGACGAACTGCTTGATGAGATCACTCCGCCCGAAGCGTCGATCCAATCCGTCGCCAGAATCATCTCGATGGACGTCGGGATGAGCGGGAAAATACTTCAGTTGGTCAATTCGAGTTTCTTCGGGCCACCGAGGTGTGTATCAGGACCCGCCGAAACCGTCGAGGCACTGGGAATGGACGTTATCAAACCGCTGGTCCTTTCAAATAATATATTCTGGCCGCTCGACGTAACCGTAGCCGATGAATTCGAGATAGAAACCCTGCGGAAACACAGCGTTGCTGTAGCCAATTACGCCAGAAAAATCGCACAGGAAGCCAAAGCCGACAATAAGACCGTCAACGCATCCTGCATGGCGGGAATGCTACACGACATCGGAAAAATCATATTCGCCGACCAATTTACCGACGACTACCGTTTGGCGATGAACCTGGAAGACAAAGAAGGCGTCGGGGCGTTGGAGGCGGAAAATCGCGCTATCGGCGCAACACATGCCCAGGCGGGGGCGTATCTGCTGGGTATCTGGTCATTCTCCGACCCAGTCGTTGAAGCAGTGGCGTATCACCATTGCCCCTCTGAAAATCAAAACACCGACGGATTCACCGCCCTGACAGCCGTGCACGTAGCCGACGCTGTGGACGGGGCCGGACCCGTCGATATGGAATACCTGGCCTGGCTTGGCCTGGCTGACCGCCTGGACGTCTGGCGGGAGATTTGCCTGGAAAATACGAAGGAGACTGCAAATGTCTGAAAAAATCCTGCTTGTGGACGACGATCCGAACCTCCTGGCTGGGTGCAGACGCTCGCTGCGAGATGTTTTTGACGTCGAGACGGCCGAGGGAGGCGAAAAGGGACTAACCCTTATCGCCGAAAAAGGACCCTTTTCCGTGATACTTGCCGATATGCGCATGCCCGGAATGGACGGCGTCCAGTTCCTTTCCAAAGTCAAAGATATTGCCTCCGACAGCGTACGCATGATGCTGACCGGAAACGCCGACCAGGACACAGCCATTAACGCCGTCAACGAAGGTCAGATTTTCCGCTTCCTCACCAAGCCCTGCCCGAAGGAAGTTCTCATCAGCACTATTGACGCCGGCGTCAAGCAATATCAATTAATAATCGCCGAGCGCCAACTGCTTGAAGAGACGCTCAACGGGAGCGTGAAAATCCTTGTCGATATTTTGTCCTTAATCAAGCCCAAGGCATTCGGTCGGGCCAGCCGGATTCGGCGATACGTCGGGCACATTACCGAGCAACTTTCCCTGCCGAACTCCTGGCAATTCGAGATAGCGGCGATGCTGTCGCAACTGGGATGTGTCTCGCTGCCCGATAATGTCCTTGATAAGTTCTTTGCCGGACAGGAACTCTCGCCCGACGAGCAATCGGGCTTCGACTCCCATCCACAGACAGCCGGAAAACTCCTCATCAACATCCCGCGTCTCAAGGGGGTCGCGGAGATGATTGCGCTCCAGACGGCCTCATGCCCGAATACCCCCCTGGCCGAACAGGATGAAATCACACTCGGCGGGCAGATATTGAAGACGGCGCTGGACTTCGACCAGTTACTCTCCCATGGCATGCCGCCGGACATGACGCTCGACATGCTGCGACAGGATAAGACCTCTTACGATTCGACTGTTGTCGAGGCGCTGGCGAGTCTGAACATCTCTATGCCGGAATATGCTAGATGGGCCGTCAATGTAGGAGACCTGACGACCGGAATGGTCCTCGAACAGAACGTCCTGGCCGAAAACGGCAGGCTGCTGGTTACGCATGGACAGGAAGTTACAATCGCGATTTTGGAACACCTTCAGCGATGGGATGAAAGCACGGGGGTCAAACAGCCCATACGCGTTGCAGTTCCAAATTATAAAGACCAAAACACCCCACAGCAGAAAAGTGTCGCATGATTATACCAGTCGGCCCTGCTTGATGACTCATGAACTTGTCCGGACTTCGGTTGGCCTACAACTGCGGTATTGTGGAAGCAGGGAGTCGAAGACATCCGGTATTCCTCAAATGTGGTAGTGGCGGGGGATCGCACGCTTTTTTATTACTCTAACATGTCATGGGCTAAATACATGCAGATGCATGATCCTGTGGACTATGACGCCAACGTCGTGTTAGCCGACGGGCATGTAGCAGCGGTTGTCCTTCAACCTTTGCCGAACCACCTGGGGAACGACCAGTATTCGTTGCTCAACAATTGAACCTTGCGGGCTCGCCTGCCCGCTATCCGACGGAACAATTGCCATTGGCAACCCTGCGTGGTAAAAAGAACAATCATCATGACTTTGCGTGAACGAATCCTGGTTGTTTACCGTACGTAAGATACTGATATTAGCAGAAGTTACGGAAAGTCATGATTCGCCGAAAGTGATTTGGGAGCAGGAAGTCGCTGGTTCAAATCCAGTCGCCCCGATTTTTCAGCGAATCCGAAAAATAGAGCGGGTGAGCAGTAGGAAATAGAGAGTAGATAGGAAAAAACGGCTTTCGCACGTCCGGGGCGCTCACCATGGCGGCCCATCATTCTCGCGTTCAGACAGTGTCAACGGGCATTCCAGTCCAGAAAAGGCTTGCTGATTTCGGTGGATTGGTGTATAATCAATTCATGCATGCTTCTGGTCTTCGGACGGCATGCGGAGTTGGCACAGGTCGTCCGCTGACGCTGTTTATCCGGTTCTTTGTGTTAACGCTCTGCGATTCTCGGGGTACCATTACACCGGATCGCGCTTGAGAGAAAGGGGAGAGAATGATGCTCACACACTTACGGTTGCGGCGTGCTTTGTTCGCTGCGTTATTATGCGCCTGGCTGGCCTCACCGACGTTTGCGGAACTGTACGACCGCGGCCACGGCATGATCTACGACTCCAGCAGGTACATCACCTGGCTCCAGGACTCCAACTACGCCAAGACCAGCGGCTTTGAGGCCGACGGCAAGATGAACCTGCTGTGGGCCAAGAGCTTTGCCAACAACCTCGTTTACGCCGGGATCGACGACTGGATCCTGCCACGTGTCCACGCTGGCAGCTACGAGTTCGACCTGGAAACGCTGTTGGAGGTGTCCCTGCTCAATCCATGGCATATCGGCACGACGCCGCTGCCCAATCCCGGGCCGTTCATCAATTTCGATACGCTTGCCGGCTACTGGCATCTTGGCAGCGGGTCCTGGTCCGGCCAGACGTGGTACTTCATCTACGACGATCCGTGGCAGGCCCATGGTCACTACTCCGGCGACTACGGCGGCAACTACATTCCCTGGCCCATTTGCATCGGCGACGTGGCCGGGCAGATCCCTTCCGACTACGACAAGAGCCTCTACGGCGGCAGCTTCGATAGCTTCCAGGGATGGGATGTGACCGGTGGCGGATCGGCCGAGATCGTTGATCGCAGTGGAGAAAACATGGTAAAACTGATCACCGGCTCCTCGGTGAACCTTAAGCAGTTGCTCGATACACCCGACAGCGACTTCGTCCTCTCCTACGACGTGGACATGTCCGAAACGTGGGGCCAGGACCTGTATGTCTATCTCGACGGCACGCTGATCGACAGCGTCTACAACTCTACCAGCGGCAAGGTCTTCCGGCAGATTGAGATCACGAACCCCGCCCTGATGGGTCTGAGTGAAGCGGAGTTGCGCTTCACGCTCGACTATTCTTCAAGTGGGTACGTGGCCTACGTCGACAACATTGAGATTGTCCCCGAGCCGACGACCAGTATGTTGCTGGTCCTGGGGGTAATGGGGCTTCTCCAGCGGCGAAGGGCGACGAGGCCGAAGTGCCTTTGAAGGCTCACCGCAGGCAGGATTTTGGAAACTGCGAAAGTAACCGGATGAGGTCGTTTCCCGCAGAATCGTTGCGGCGGTGAGGAGATACGGCTCCGGAGGCTTCGAGAACAGCATCGCGAACGATACAATGGCTTGTGGCGACGGTTCGAAGTTCGGACAGTCGCCCCGAGTTTTCGGCAAAGCCGAAAAATAGAGCAGGAGAAGGTAGAAAATAGTTAAGAAGAAACGACTCTCGCTAGCCGCGACCGGTAGAGAGCGGGTTTTTTATCGCACGTTGGCAAAAAACCCGCTCCCTGCCGGTCGCGGCTAGTTTATCTCCCGGCAGCGCATTAATTTATCGTGCCCGGTATTATATCATTGATTACAAGTCCAGCACTTCCAGATTCTTATGAATATATGTGCTTCCGATGTTGACGACGTCAATTTTTCCTATTCGGCATTTTCCGGGCCAATGCGAATGTCCGCAGAAAACGTGCGTAACCTTTGGGCAGGCCCGCAGGGTATCCCCGATTTTATCGGAGCCTAAATAAGCGGCTGCGAATGTGAATTTATCAGGTCTGCCCGTCGGAACCAACTGCCTGAACGGAAGATGATGCACAAAGGCTGCGACCTGCCGGACGCGTTCATCGGAATCGAAGGCTTCCAACTGCATATGAAGCCGGTCGAGAACATAATCGAGAAACTCCTCATCGGACATTTCCATTCGCATTCGCAGGCCGTCCATCCACCGAACGGTAATATCGAAATGCCGGCCGGAAAGTTGCTCGCGGAATTCTTCGATGAGTCCGCTATACTCTCCAAGGCGGGCTGCCGCTCCGGGCGAGACCTTGGCACGGTAGAACGCCGGCGGGATGCCCAATGCCTCGTCGCGATAGGAATAATCGTACCATCCGACCGAACCGATCAGGCCGACGCCGTCGATAATCACCGGTTCGTGATCAAGGACGGTAAAACCGGCATTGGCGGCAATTGCGGGGATTATCTGTTCGTACCGCTGGATGGAATTTTCTCCCGGAAGGCACCAGAGGCAATGATTTCCCGGAACGATGAATTTTCGTCCGGTAAAGTCCGCGAACAGTCCCAGGCAATCCCGCAAGGGTTGGTGTTCCGCCCCTGCAGTGTCTCCGACGAGCACGAGCGCATCGGCATCGGTCCGGCATACACGTTCGGCAAGGGTTTCGACGGAAGATCGGCTCCGTCGTATGTCGTAGTGCAGGTCGGCTGTTACGAGAATCCGCATCAGCGGTTCGCCTTCGGTAATTTCGACGCGGGCCGGGTACGAATGTACACCGCCACTTCCTTGCCGAATCCAGCCGGCGGAGAAAAGACAGGATTGACAGCAGAGACCTTGACGCCTGATTGGATAACGCTCTTTCCCGTCGCGCAGTCCATCCAAGTGAGAGTGTAGGCCCCCTTGAATTTGCCTTTCAGCCCTATCTTGCCGGTACGCTTCGACGAGTAAGCGATGTACGCCTCGCCCGGCTTGGCCAGAACGTATTCCGTATCGCCGGCGACGAGTTCGTCGTGCGGGGTCATCTCGTGAAAATTGGTGGATTCGAAGAACTTCACCAGCCGGCCACAATCGTTCAGGTAGCCGACAGGCGTGGAGGCAATGTCCATCCCGATAATCATCACATACGCCCCGGCCATCGCGCAGGCCCAGTTCTTCTTCCGCGCCTCGGCGCCGACGCCGTGATTCGTTACCTCCGACATGTTCAGGTTGTACCTGCCGCCGGCCTTTTTCCAGGCTTTGAGCAATCCGGCATGAAGGTCTTCGGGTGTCTTCGCGCCGTACTGGACGGCGAACTGGTCGATATTGGGATCGTCGGCGAACTCGGAGAAGTCTAACCCGCTGAGTTTGTGAACGGCGATTGGGTGGGCGAATTCATCGGCGGCACGAATTTCGGCGGCGATATTGGAGACGCGCTTGACGCTGAATCGCTCCTGGTACTCCTCGGCCACGCACCAGATAAGGTTCCTGTGATGTTTGAATCGCTTCACCAATCCGCGGAGGAATTTTCGCTCGGCTGGGCCGACCTTATCGCCCGTCTTCCATATTCGGGCGCTGTCGTCGTAGAAAAAGAAGAAGATTACAATCCCTGACTTGTCCATCTCGGCGAACCACTTTTCCCATTGGTCAAGCACCTTTAGATTGAGGCCTTTGGCCGGGTCGTTGTCGATGAACGGGTTGTGGGTCTTTTCCCCGTCGCCGCCGTGCGAGCGGACGGCCATGAGGTAGATGCAGTTTGCGCCGGTGGGTTTGAGTTTGGCGATGAGTTTGGTCTGGTCGCCGTCGCGCGTACCGTCGGCGTTGCGTTTTCCTCGATAGAGGAAGCCTTCGGGGTCTCCCGGCCCGCACATGAAAAACGGTTTGTGCTTGCCCTTGGCGTCGTAGCGAACCAGCCAGCGCGGGTTCTTCGGACTGACGGCAATCTGTCCCTGCGCCGGCCCGGCGCGTGTATCCGTCACCGAAGCAACCAGCAGTTTCAGGGCGCCGTTTGCGTTCTTGTCCTTCCTGTGCAGAAGTGTGTCGTTCCAGGAGACGACAATATCCAGGGAGGGGATGACCACCAAAGCCCGCTTGCCGGCGGCGTGACCGAAGGCGCCGTAGGCGTCGGTCGGCACATCAGGCCAATTACGTTTTCCGTCGCGCCCTATGCCGTTAATCCACCACAGCCAGGAGTAGCCGCCGTCGTGATCGCACTGGTTATCGGGAATGGATCGTGAGCCTATCGAACGCTGTCCGGGAATCATCTCGGCGGCCTTCCTGCCGGCGCGGGGAATAGACAGCGGCAGCGGGCTGGTAACCGCCGTTACGGCGTGCTTTTCGCTGATAAGTTGCTTTCCCCGCCAGTTGCCCTTGTGCAGATACAGCAGGCCGAGGCGACAGAAATCGCGCGGTGAAACACCTACGCGACCCGGACGGTTCTTGACGCCGAAGACCATCATCGTCGGGGCGTCCTCGCATTGCAGCGGTTTGGTCAGCAGCGGCTGGAGGACCTTCGCGTCCACGTTCTTATACGTTGCGCCATAGACCTTCTTGAAAAGGCAATCCCAGAACATCGCCATTTGCCAGTCGTTGTAGGCGTAGGCAGCGCCGGGCTTTTCAACCAGGCCATAGCAGGAAATCTGGTTGGCTACATGCCGCCATGTAATGTCCCGGTCCTTATAGCCGAGGTCCTTGTTTATGTCTTTCAGTCGAGGCTCGTATTTGACTATCTTCTCATCCAGGGATGGAATCTTTCCGTCCTCGAGCGCCTTAAAGAGGAAGTGGCTGTACCACGGCTTACAGGCGGAGGCTACGTCGCCTCGCCGCTTATAGTTGCCCCAGGTATAGACCATGACGCCGCCGCGTGTAACACAGCCCCGCCCACCAAGGTAATCGCTGAATGCCTTGAGTTTGTCCTTGTCCAGACCGACCTCGGCAGGTGTTTTGACCGCCCAGGTCTTTCCGGGAAAAACGGGCTTGCCCGCCAGGGCGGGAAGTGCGGACATTTGTGCGACGACAACGGCAATGATAACTCGCAACATCGTTCGGTTCATAGTCATTGAAATACTCCTGACTCACAAGACCCCAACGGCCTGATTATAGCGATTCGATAAAGAATCAGACAATCCTAAAACCGTTTCTAATGACCAATAACCAATCCACGCCCAATGTCTAATGTCTAACGACTTTACCCAGCCTCTTTTCATCATTGGTCATTTTGGTTTTGAACGAGTATCATTGACACCGATGCACAGGCTTGTATTATTCGTTTTGACCGGACATGAACAGCATGAAACGCAAAACATTTGACGCGGTGGAACTGGCCACCTGTTTGAGCCACTACGACCTTGGCATAATTCGCTCTGTGCAGGATTTTCCTCGCGGTTCACGACGGTCGCCGAAGGTGGTCTTTGAGAGCGAGAAGCGAGGTCGCCTGCTTTTCAAGCGTCGCGCCCACGGTAAAGACGACATCAAGAAAGTCGCCTTCACCCATCAGATACAACTTCACCTCGCCGGCGAAAATTTTCCCCTGCCACACCTGATAGGAACCCGCCCGGACAATAATTCAATGCTCGTTCTGGGCGAGCGGATATACGAATTGTTCGAGTTCGTCCAGGGTAAAGGTTACAACGGTTCGCTTGAAGCAACGTTCGACGCCGGGCGCATCCTGGGCCTGTATCATAAACTGCTTGCGAATTTCCATGGCGATTACCAACCGCCGAAAGGTAGCTACCACGGCGCAAGCGCCGTCGGCGAAGCCATTCTCGATACGACCACCTCGCTTCCGATAGACGCCAGGCCCGAACAGAGCGTGCTGATGGATACGGTCAAGTACCTTGAGCAGGCATATCTTCGCTGCACGGTCAAGTCCAACAAGATCGGTCTGAAAGACTGGCCCGACCAGATCGTCCACGGCGACTGGCATCCGGGTAACATGCTCTTCCGCGACAATCTCGTCGCAGCCGTTATTGACTACGACACCGCACGACTCCAGCAACGGATCATCGATCTGGCAAACGGGGCGATACAGTTCTCCATCATCGGCGGGTCGGATGATCCCGCCGATTGGCCTGACTATCCCGACCAGACCCGCCTGAAACGGTTCCTGATCGGGTACGACTCGGTCAACGTAATCTCCAAGGCCGAACTCCAGGTCATTCCTTACCTCATGTGCGAGGCGATGATCGCAGAAGCCGTTCTGCCCATCGCCGCGACCGGCTCGTTCGGACACATGCAGGGCTTCGGCTTCCTCCAGATGATCCGGCGGAAGGTACATTGGGTCCTCGACCATCTCGAGGACATCGAGGCTGTGCTGAAGGACTGACTCGTTTTCGCCGAGCCTTCGACGGACAAACCAGATTACCAATTATGACATTTGTTATTTCGTTAGGCCTCGCACGTCAACCGGATTTACAATAGGTACATGAATTTTACCCCTGACATCGGAACCGGAATGTGAGCATGGCACAGAGCGCGAATTCACAGATTACAAACCGGCGCCGCAGAAAGTCCAGGCCTTTGCTGCGTCGCAGTTCTATCTTCCGCACGATCTTCTTCGTAATTGTTGACCTTGTGGGCTATGTATTCGTCAGCGCATTCCTGTATTACCTTTCGACGGGGCGTTGGTTGGACTTTTCGCTGCACAGTTACAGGTCCGCTCTGGCGTCGCCGCTCAGCGAGGTGCTCCTGCACCCATTGAGCATTTTTGAATATCCCTGGATGATACTCGTTACCGGTTTGCTGATAGCGGCGGTGATTTTCGTCCCGGTTATGGTGGCTTTGTTGTATCGCCAGAGCATTGCGGCGTTGTTTATCCTGACCGTTGCCGTAATCGCCCACGCTCCGCTTCTGGCGGCCTTCCTGGCGATTGGGTGCATTCTTGCCGGACAGACAGGTCTGCGGCGAGACCTTCCGCTGGTAGCGCTGCTTGCGGGGCTTGCGCCGGTGGCTGTGTACTTCTATTTCTTCACCGGAGGCGACGAGACGCTGCTGCTTCCGCTCCAGAGGCTTTCGGTGAGCCTGATTTTGATCCTGACACTGATAACGGCGATGTTGGCCGGTGCGGTCGTGTCGTTCCTGGCGAGACTTATGCGGTTCAGACCCGGAATAATCTGGCCTGTAATTCTCGTCCTCCTTTCCGTACCGGTATGGGTATTCTCCGAGAAGGTCGGCGTCGATGAACTCGATTACGCTCTTTTGACTGCTCGCGTCGGTCCCGGAGAGGCGTTTTTCGCCCCGTCGGACTTCGACGAACTCCGCCAGGCCGGAGTGAAAGATATATCTTATCCGACCAGGATTACATCTTTACCGGCATCGACTCGTCCCGCTTCGCAACCCGCCTCCAGCCCCGCTTCGCAGCAAGCCGTTGCTGCCTCCAAAGCGGCGCTGACCATGCTGGCATATGCGCGGGTGGACCTCGAACAGCAGCGAACGACACTAACGGCCAGGTGCCAGAGGTTTATCGAGCGGCATCCCGATAGTGCTCGAGCTGCCGCTGTTATGTGGATTATGGCGACGGCGAAGGACATTCGAGTTGATAAACAGGCGATCAGTGTCGGCATAATCAGGTATCGTTATGCCGGTCCGTCCGCAGAATCGCAGGGTGCGTGGAGCAACCTGATCGAGCGTTACCCCCGCGACCCACAAACGTTTGTCGCACACCAGCGATTGGGGATTCAGGCTCTCCGCGAAGGGCGAAGCCTCCAAAGATCGCGGGAACACCTGCGTGTCGCTCAAACACGGCTTACGACACATGTGGAACAACAAGACCCGAACCCGCCGGCAGGACCGGTCGGCGTGTTTATTCGAAGAAATTCGCTTCCGTCAAAGGAATATTACCGAAAAGTTCTCGCAGAAACCGACGATATTATCTGGCTGATGGAAATAAACGAAGTCCGCGACGACAATTCCAAAAACACCGACGCCTTCAGGGATTACATGAAGCGCTGGCCTTTCGTCGGAACCAAAAGCAGCGAACTGCGAGAACTGGCCAAAGGTTACAAGGACACGAACCTGTCCGATAACTTCCTTCTCATTGCAGCGCTCGCCGAAAAGAACGAATACGACCGCGCGAAACAACTTTCGGAACCGGCCGGCGAAATCAACGACGCCGCCATCGTCGCAAATTACGAACTGGGACGACTCGCCCTTCGCATGGAAGGGACGCCGGCGTGGTCCAAAATGAATTTGAAACCGGCTGGGCATTACTTCAGAATTGTCAAAAGCGCCCAGGATAACCCGTATCGTATCTCGGCCGAGCAGTATCTGGCATGGATAGAGGGAAGGAAACAAACCACCACAATGCCGAAACGGGGTATAGAAAAACCGTGAACCCAAGCCGTGTAATTTTTGTCAGTTCATCGGTCGGAGCCGGGCACAACCAGGCAGCCGCCGCCCTTATTTCCGGGCTGAAGACGGAAGCGCCGTCGCTCCAGACGGAGTTTCTCGATGCGTTGGAATATGTCCCGTGGTGGTTTCGCTGCTTCTATGCCGGCGGGTACGAGACGATGGTTACGAAATTCCCCCGCCTGTACGGGTTTGGTTACGACCTCAACAATCGCCCGAAAACCGCCCGTCGCAACATCTCCGAACGACTGCGACTGGCGATGGAGTTTCGAGTACTCCGAAGGCTGCGGGAATACCTGCTCCGAAAACAACCGACGCTGATAATGGCGACGCACTACCTGGCGATGCCGATGATCGGACGGCTTATCCGAGAAGGTCTGACCGACGCTAAAATGCTGGCCGTTATCACCGATAACGAGGCGCACCGCTTCTGGTATTCCGAAAACGTCGAGCGGTGGTTCGTAGCCAACGAGCACGTCAGCGGCGAATTGCAGGGATGGGATGTCGAACCGGAGCGAATCACCGTCAGCGGAATCCCCGTCCATCCGAAATGGACTCACAGGCCTGACGAGGACAAGGTCCGCCGGGACTGGTCGTTACCGGCTGACAGCCCGATTGTCCTGCTGAGCGGCGGAGCGTATTTCACCGTCGGACCGATTGGACGAATTGCCCGTAGCCTCATCGCCGAGACAAACGCCCACGTGATCGCACTTGCAGGGTCCAACAAGAAACTCCTCGCGCAACTCTCGCAGATGCCCGAGTCGCCGGAGCGACTGACGCCGGTGCCGATGACCGACCGCCTGAACGAACTCGCCGGTATCGCCGACGTGATGGTAACCAAAGCCGGGGGATTGATGACGTCGGAATGTGTCGCTTCGGGTACAGCCATGGTGCTGACCAAACCTGTTCCGGGTCAGGAGGCCGCTAACGCCGAACTGCTCGCCCGCCGAGGCGCTGCCGTCATTGCCCCAACGAGCGACGAGGTTGTCGCCCAGGTCCGCCGGCTGATCGAATCACCCGCCGAAGCCGAATCGCTCCGCAAAAACGCCCAAAGCCTCTACAAACCCGCCACCGAAACAATCGTCGCTAATATCATTGAAGCGATTCGGTAGGCTGGGCCGGAGCGACACGTAGTGTCCCTACGGGAAGCGGAGTCCCACCTTATCTGTTACAAAGAATATTGAATAATGAACAAGGAATGTCGAATTTCGAAGTAAAAGAAACAACGCGCCCATGAGGGATGTTTTTTTACTTCGTCATTCAAAATTCTCTGTTCCACGTAGTGGTGCTATGCACAATATTCAATATTCAATATTCTCTTTATCTGGAATAAAGGTGGGACTCCGCTTCCCGTAGGGACACTACGTGTCGCTCCGTCCCAGCCTACGCATTCATCGTATCCGATACGCCTGTCCTCGGAGGTTGATAACGAGTTCTTCACCCGCCCGCTGGGAAGCGAAGACCTGGTTCTGCTCAATCGTATTTCTGCGGACCAATTCGAAGTAGTCCTTATCGAACCGCTTGATTTCCTTGATTTTGTCGGCATCCTTTTTCAGGTCGAGTTTCTCGGTTCCCGGCGCTAACCAGACCTTTCCGCGACGATAAAGCGTCTGATTACCGACGTTTTGGACGTTGGCAATCCTCTGCGATTTCTTACCTGCTTTGTAGGCTTTGTCGTCGCTGTAGCCGTATTGCGCGACACTCTGATCATACCGCACTCCGCTTGACGCCGGTGCTCGCATCGCTTTGTTAAGTTGCCTGCGACTCATAGCATCCCTCTGCCCGCCGACGCCAGTCTCGCTCTTGGACAGCCGAACGGCATTACTCCTCATCCGCTCGCGGATTTCCTTACTCTTGGCTAGATTCACGGATTCATCGGCAAGGAATGACGTGTAAGGCGTCATTATCCCGTACTTCTTGCTGATTTTGATGAGTTCATCGACGACCTCCTTGCTCTCGCCGTTGAGTTGGATTTGATCCAGCAGGAACCCTACCCGCCGCACCGCCCAAAGCCGCTCGACAAAGACGTTCCTGTTAGACTCGCTCAACTTGGCCAGCGCGACTTTGTACTTAAAATTCTTCTTTTTGCCCTGGAGTTTCCCAGCCACTTCCAGCGTGGTTTTTCCGCCGTCGTCGTATCGCCCTACCATCAGAATCTGCCCGCCGTCAAACAGGTCGGGAAGTTCCCTCGGATACGTCATTGTCGTTTTGACGCCGGCGAAGGACACTTTCAGGTCGGTCATCACGGGATGTTTTATCTTATTGTACAAACTGGAGATTTTCGCCTCCAGAGGCTCTTTTTCCTTCACGTAGTCGCTGATGCCGCGATTGGCGCGGACAAGGTTGTCAATCAGTTTGACGTTGACGTTGTATCCGACGCCAAACGCGAACAGCCGGGCCTTGTGCTCATTGGCCTTTTTAGAGGCCTTGATAATCGTCCCTTCGTCGCGCTCGCCGATAGTAGGCAGGCCGTCGGTCAGGAACAGCACGTATTTAGGTCTTTCGGATTCGCCGAACATTCCCAGCGAAGTGGCAACTGCTTCCGACAGTGCGGTTCCGCCTGTGGCCTCGATTCGTTCGAGCATCTCCAATGCCTCGGAGACGTTCTTCTTCGTCGCATCGACCATCTTCGGGAAGAACGTATCGACCGAGTCGGAAAACGTTACCACGTTGAAGCGGTCTTCTTCGCCGAGGTTGCCCAGAACGTATTGCAATGCCTCCTTGGCCTGTTCAATCTTATTGTGAGTTGACATTGAGCCGCTGCGGTCCAGGGCGATAACAATATCTTTCGACCCTGCCGCCTTACCGCCCAGGCCGGGGTTGGGCGAGACCAATACCATAAAATAACCGTCCTTGTCCTTATCAGGCCGATATGTCAGGACGGTCGCGCCGATCTTCTCGTCGGCGGCCTTGTAATAAACCAGAAAATCCGTGTCAGGAATGGCGTTCTTGACTTGATACGTAGCCACGACGTGCCTCTTACCCTTACGCTTGACGTTCAGGTCGTGCGTCGGCGAATAGATCGCCGTAATGTCGGCTTTGGCCTTGATATCGACCGTTACCTTCACGTCTTCAATCTTTCGGGCGGAGAATTTTTCCGTATTGAGCGGATAGAAGACCTCGACGAGGTCATAGTCCTTTTTGCAGACTGTTTTGTACGTAACGATTACCTTTGCGGGTTTGCCTCGCTGTAGCGGGAATGCCCGCGTGCGGTAAAGCCCCGAACCCATGTACTCCAGCAGTGCGGGGTCTTTCTTTAGCCGGACGATCTCCTCGTAAATCTTCCGCGCCTCCTTTGCCTCCATCAACTTACCGCTCAGTTCCTTTCCATCGACGACCATTGTCATTGAATCGATGGCGGCTCCGGGCGGGATTGGGAAGAGGTATTCGACTTCGATGTCGCCGCGCGAGTTGTTGACGAATTCCTGGGCGATGTGGACCGATGCGACCTGGTCGCGGACCGTTACCTTGACGTGATGGTATTTTACCGACCAGTGGCCTCGAACGGGCAGATCGGGCCTGACCGGTACGATCATCCCGTCAGCCAGTACAGCCTGACTCATAACCAGCACACCCGCCGTTATAACTATCGCAATTGCCTTGACCTTCATAATACATCTCCTTTCTATGGTCTTTGACGCATAACAAGGCTGGATGTTCCAGAAAAAAGGAGGTGGCGGGATTAGGGGGATTTCGATTTTGGTTGAAAGAAGAAGAAAAAGAAAAGGAATAGCGGGATTTTGGGGATTACAGGATTATGGGGATTTGGTTTCTTCTGTTTCTTTTAGCAAAATTAAAATCCCTGAAATCCTGTAATCCCTGTAATCCCGCTATTCCTTTTCTTTTTCCTCTTCTTTTTTCCCCTACCGGGAAGCGTCCTGGATAATCTCGACATCGGGAAGGGCGGCGATGAACTGCCGGCCATAGGATTTCGTAACAATGCGATGGTCCAGGCAGACGACGAATCCGGTATCGCTTCCCGAACGGATAAGGCGACCAAAGCCCTGCTTGAACCGGATGACGGCTTCGGGTAACTGATAATCGGCGAACGGATTCCCCCCGTCGGCGCGGATTGCGTCGATCCTGGCTTCGATAAGCGGCGAGTCCGGTACGGCGAATGGTAGTTTCGTGATGATAACGTTCGATAGCGCCTCGCCGGCGACATCAACGCCCTGCCAAAAACTCGCCGTTCCAAGAAGGATACATCTATGCCCGCTGCGAAACTCCTTGAGCATGGCTGATCTCGGTAACGGACCGCCCTGGATAAGCAGCGTATATCCCTCGCGCCCGGCGAATTCGTCAAGGGCGTCGGCAGCGGCCTGGAGCATCCGATAAGAGGTGAACAACACGAAACACCGCCCACCGCTCATGGCAACGTAATGCTCAATTGCCCGACACGCCGGTGATAAAAATTCGTCGAGCCTGTTCGGATTCCCAAGTCCGGTTTCGATATACAACCTGGCCTGCCGGCGAAAATCGAACGGACTGTCAAGCCTCAACTCACGCACGTCCTCAGCGCCAAGCCGATTTCGGATGTAGTCGAACCCCGCCACCCCAGCCCGTCCCGTCGTCAGCGTCGCCGAGGTCAGCACAACGGAATTGACCGTCTCAAACAAGGCGGATTTGAGAATCGGCGCCACATTAATCGGAGCACAGGAAAGGGCGAAAAAAGGGGACATTCTACTTTTTCCGACGGTTCGCCAATAAGCGGAATCGGGATATTTTTGCGCGACGAGGGCATCGACCGTCTCGGACATCTCGCAAAGACGACGCTGATAACCCAACAATTCCATGCGGGCGGCGGGGTCCTTGATCCCCTTTCCAATGTCGATAAGTCCACTTGCCAGCGTCGTCAGAGACGGCGAAAGCGTGTTGGTAATGGCGTTGCATTCTGTGATTCGCCCATTCGGCGCTATTACCGGCGGCATAGTACTCGTCAGCAATCCGAAGAAAGCATCGGCAGAACGAGCAGCCGCGGTAACGGACGCGATCGCATCGTCGGCGTCAATCATCGCCAGCAACCCGCGACCTGTACGGTCGTTAAATAGTTCCCGCAGCATCGCCTGGACCGATCCGCTCGTTACCGACGTACCGAAATGGTCCGATGCGACGGCTTCGAGCGTGTGGGCCTCGTCGAGAACGAGCAGGTCGTATTCGCCGAGCAGTTCGACCTGTGAATTTCCCTTATTTTGGTTCTGTCGAAGAGCGAGATCTGAAAACAGCATCGCGTGGTTGACGATCAGGATGTCGGCCTGTCGCATCTCCCGTCGGGCGGCGTGAAAGCAGCACCGCTCGAAGAACGGGCATTTGCGTCCGGGGCAGGAACCCGCTTCGGCGCGGACGCGAGACCATATGAAATCCGATACGGTAAAGGTAATGTCCTGCCTCGAACCGCCCCCGGCTGAACTCGCCCATTCATCCAGACGGGATAACTGGGCGATATCCCGATGGGAGGAGAATATTTTTCCCGCCCGTCGTCGGGTCATATCGAGCCGGCGGAGGCATAGATAGTTATTTCGCCCTTTGCCCAGAACGGCATTGAAAGGTATTGACAGGTGTTCGTGGAGGAACGGCAGGTCTTTCCCGATGAGTTGTTCCTGCAGCGCGATTGTGTATGTCGAGATGACTACTCGCTGCTTGTTTTTTACGGCAATAATGGCCGGGACGAGATATGCGAAACTTTTCCCGACGCCGGTGCCCGCTTCGACCATGAGGTGCTCGCTGTCGGCGAACGCCGCCTCGACCGCGCAGGCCATCGTTAACTGCTCCTCGCGACGCTCGTAATTGTCCAGTGCCGATGCTATCGGACCGCCCGGAGCGAGAATTTTCTCGGCGGCGGGAGTCATAACGGAGCCGGGCTGACCAGGTGGCGGATCATGTAAAGGAGGAACCACATAGTAACGGCCAGGGATATGAGCGTAACAACCGTCGCGAGTATGGTGATGAACGTCCTTCCACGGACGATACTGCTTCGCATCGAGGAGATAATCCTGTCCTTGGCCAGTGTCAACATGCTCAACAGCACCGCGCCGACGGTAATCCATATGCTGATACTGTGAACGGCGGAATATATCCACGTGGCGCGGGAGACCTCGTCGGGTATGCCGTGCTTGACAAGATAGTAATGCAGAACCTTACGTCCATCCACTACGTCGTACCGGACGTAACCATTCATCGCATCGCCGTCGATAGATATATACACCACGGCATAGGCAAGGAAATTCGTCAAGCCCAGTACGATAATAAGGAGACAAATTCTCGTGCGGCGGTCCACGGTTTCTGCTGGTCAGTCATCCTGTCCGATGCGAAACGGATACGACGCGTCAGCGCCTGCGATGTTTCTTATTATATTCGTGCACGTCCGTCTTGCATTCAGGATCAGGACAGATGTCCCTGTGCCCGACCTTGGCAAAGGCGTCAGGGTCCGTATAACGTTTGGAAAGAAAGTATTCCTTACACTTCGGACACCGGATCATCATAAATACACACCCCTCCTTGCCGCACTTGGGGCAATCCTGTCCTATGGGCGTATCGCCCATCTCCCTTCCCATACCCCTCTCCATCTCCCTGTGATATTTATTCGCATCCTCCTGCGATACTTCCCATTCCTTATCGCACTCGATGCACTTGAACATTGGCTTGCCCGTCGGTCCGGTTGGTCCGCCGCCGCACTGCATCGGCCCGACAGCCAAAACCACCGCTACAATAATGATAATTAACAATGCCCCAGCCAATACATACTCCATATTTTTACCGCCAAGGTCCAACTTACCAGAATTGCGAAATCCCTTTGTCTTCGACATCCCGTATCTCCCTAAAAGTAATTTTCCGTTACAAGCGTATTCTATCCAACAGCCCGCACATAATGCAATGCCTGCTTTTTTTGTTTTTTTACTTTCCGTCGTCCAGTGCAGCAGCCAGTACGTCGTCAATCACCCCGGCTGTAACGATCTTCAGATGCTTTCGGACCTCGGCGGGGATTTCGGTTATATTCCTGCGATTCCGGGCCGGAATAACGACCGTTTTTATACCCGCGCGAACGGCAGCGAGCACCTTTTCCTTAATCCCCCCCACCGGAAGCACCAGTCCTCGCAACGTAATCTCCCCGGTCATCGCCACGTCAGACCGCACCGAACGATTCAGCAGAAGCGAACTTATCGCAGTAGCGATTGACACCCCTGCGCTAGGCCCGTCTTTTGGAACCGCCCCTGCCGGTACGTGAATGTGAACGTCTATCTTCGGAAAAATCAACGGGTCGATTCCGAATTTCGCCGATTGGCTCCTTATCAGGCTCAATGCCGCCTGGGCGGATTCCTTCATCACGTCGCCGATCTGCCCGGTCAGCAGCAATTGCCCTTTCCCCGGATACGCGGTGGCTTCGATAAAAATTATCTCGCCGCCATAAGGCGTGAACGCCAGTCCGGTCGCAACGCCCGGAACCGAGGTCCGCTGGGCGATTTCGCTTTCGTAAATCACCGTGCCAAGAAACTTACCGACATCCTTTTCGCCGATGGTCTTCTTTCGCAATCCGCCTTTGGCAACCCGAACGGCCAGACCTCGGCAAACGGCTCCGATCTGTCGCTCAAGTTCGCGCACACCGGCTTCGCGGGTGTAGTGGGTGATGATTTCCCTCAATGCAGCCGCGCTGAACCTTACCCCCCTGCCGACCAGGCCGTTCTCTTTCAACTGCCTCGGTAAGAGGTAATTCCGGGCGATAAGCAACTTTTCCTTAATCGTATATCCGGAGATTTCAATTACTTCCATGCGGTCCCGCAGCGCCGGAGAAACGGGGGACATGATATTGGCGGTGGCGATGAACATCACCTTTGATAAGTCGAACGGGACGTTGAGGTAGTGGTCCTGGAAACTGAAATTCTGGGCAGGGTCCAGCACCTCCAGCAACGCCGACGTCGGATCGCCCCGGAAGTCCATCCCGACCTTGTCGAGTTCATCCAGCATGAAGACGGGGTTAGCCGACCCGGCTTTGCGTATCTCCTGGATGATTCGTCCGGGCATCGCGCCGATATACGTTCGCCTGTGCCCGCGTAGTTCAGCCTCATCCCGCATCCCGCCGAGACTCATGCGTATAAACTTCCGCCCCAGAGCGCGCGCGATGGATTTGCCCAACGAGGTCTTACCCACCCCCGGCGGGCCTGCGAAGCACAATATCGGGCCTCTCGAATCAGGCGCAAGCCGGCGAACCGCAAGATACTCCAGGATACGCTTTTTGACCTTGTCGAGATCGTAATGGTCCTCATCGAGTGTCCGGCGTGCCCGGCGAATGTCCAGATTGTCATCGGTAGTCTTATCCCAGGGCAGTTCGGTCATCACCTCCAGGTAGGTGCGGATAACGGAGTATTCCGGGCTTGCCACTGGTATCGTTTCAAGTCGGTGAAGTTGGCGGACGCATTCAGCCTTGACCGGTTCGTTCATACCGGCGGAATCCACCTTCTCGGTAAGTTCCTGGACGTCGCCGGTCTGCTCGTCAACCTGTCCCAGTTCTTTTTGAATGGCTTTGAGTTGCTCGCGGAGAAAGTATTCGCGTTGGCTTTTATCGACGCTGGCGCGGACCTGCTCCTGAAGTTGCCCGCTCAGTTCCAGGACATCCACCTGTTTCAGCAGGGATTTCTGGAGAATTTTCATCCGGCGAAGGACATCCGTCTCTGCCAACAATTCCTGCTTATTCGGTAATTCCAGGGGTAGATTCGCCGCCAGGAAATCAGTCAGCGCGCCGGGCTGGTCTATGCTGCTGATAACGACCTGTGCTTCTTCGGGAACATTCGGGGAAAGTTGCGCGATTCGCAGCGCCTTGGAGCGAACGTCCAGCAGGCGGGCCTCCATCTCTTTCCCCTGCGGGACTTCATCCTTCATCGGCGTAACGCGAGCGCGGAAATACGGGGCTGTCTGGACGAACTCTTCGATGTGGATGCGGAGGAGTCCGTGGACGATAACCGTCCGGCTGTCCTGACCTGTCCGTAACAATTTCAGCACGACGACGGCTGTTCCGTACTCGTAAAGTTCCTTCGGCGACGGGTCTTCGGTTTTTTCGTCGCGTTGGGTTACAAGAACGATCACCTTTTCATCGGGAAGGACATCGTCGATAAGTCGGCGGGATCTTTCTCGTCCCACAGCCAACGGCAGGACCGTTCCGGGAAATATCGTCGTGTTGCGTATCGCCATGACGGGTACAACGTCGGGGATAACCACCTGCAATTCATCTTCAGGCGGACCTGTCCCTTCGACGCCCAGTTTGATGACTGAATCGGACTTGTCGGATACGACGATCTTCGGTTTGGCAGGTTCTTTTTTACTCATATTGTAGTTAGTAGTCGGTAGTCGGCCTTCGGCTACTGGCTACTGTTTCCTGGACATTTTCACCCATAGGAATCCGTTGCGATAAACGGCTTCGATTTTATTGACGTCGATTAATTCCGGTAAGTCCACTGTTCTGACGAATGGTCCGTACTCAATTTCCATGTGATGAAGCCGTAAGGAGGACGACGTTTGCTTATCCGGCAGGTTCGGGGGGCGTGGAGGTCTGCGCTCGCCTCGCAGGATCAGGCGATTCTGCTCCACGCGCAAATCGACGACTTCCGGGTCTATCCCCGCCAGGTCAGCCAGCAAGTGAAAACCGGTATCGTCCTCGTAAAGGTTAATCGCGGGGTTCCACGCCTGGCCGAGATGGTAACGGTGATAATCCTGATTAAGGATTCCATCCACCCACCGTCTCATCCGGTCAGCCATAAAAGAAATGTCTTCATCAGCCAGGCGAATCGCGACGTTCATAATGGCATTATTCCTTAATCAATCGCGTGAACTGCTCTTACGCGATTGTAACATCGCAATCTTAAAAAGAAAACGTCGAAATGTAAATACACCCGCGCTATTCCGCCGACCGGCAATTACTTCTCCCACGCTATCGAATAATCCCTGGCCTCCGGTCTGGGGTGCCCTCCTGGGCCATAACCCCCCGCCTGTGAGATTCGCTCCAGCGGAATAAACGTAGATTCGATTTCATCCCCACAGACATCGAACCTCGTGAAGCCCAGCGACGCGTCACCGTCGTCCCAACGGTCGGCCCACTGCGACATGCACGTAGCCGGGGCCTTGTAGAAGCAGATTCCGTCAACCGCATCCGTCTTTCGACAATGGATATGACCGCTGATGACGGTGTCGCACCCGGCGGCCTTGAACGCATCCATCATCCGGTCGCGGTGCGGGTGATCAATGACGAAGTACCAGTCGGCGTATTGTTCCGGGCCGGTGATGTCGAAGTTCGGTTCATCGAGTCGGTCTGCAAAGAGCGCATAATGCATAATCATCACGTGCCGCCGGGCGCGAGGCAGATCCTTCAGCCCTTCGAGCCATTTCCACATTTGCCGCTCTTCAGGCAAGCCCGACCCGGCCAAGGCTGCGTAAAAACCGGAAAAACGCACCTCCTTGTGCACAAACGACCACTGGAGCGGGCCGAAGCAGGACGCAAACCGCTGTAACTGTTCGCTGGTAACGTTCAGGGTCAGATCATCGCGTTCGGGAAACGGCCCCTGGTCCGGGGCGTGCTTGTTGCCCGTATCCATGTTGCCGGGGATGACGTGATAGGGAAAAGGCAGTTCGTCCAGGTCGGCTTTGACTGCCTCCAACTCAAAATCATGGATGCTGCCGTCGCGTGTGAGGTCGCCGCCGACCAGGAGCAGGTCGGGATTGATGGCGATGATTTGCCGCCGGGCCGTCCGCCAGTTCTCGTTCCACGCCGGTGCGAACCGAAACGACCGCGGCGAACCCACCTGAATGTCGGCTACGTGTACAAAAGTCCAGAGACTCATGTTCGTTCTCCATTAGCGATTTAGTCTTCACTCGCGAAATCCGAGCCAAGAGGATACTCCCCGAACTCAAGCCCCGCTTCTATATAGGCTTCGATATTGTCGAAAACTTTGATCATCTGTGCTTTGTTTTTAACTGAATTAGTAGCAGCATGTCCACCTGTCGTCCTCAGCGTGAAACCACCACCGCTGGCCGCTGCGGACATCGCTTCTTTGACACACTGGCGAACTTCTTTTCGGGTCATACTCAGAAACTTCTGGGAAGGAATATTTCCTGAAAGGAGCATCCGGTCTCCGACACTGCGTTTTGCCTCTTTTAATGACACATTGCCAAAAGGCGCCGGCTCAAGCGGTTCAATAGCATCAACGCCCATACGGCTCATCTTTTCAAGATAGTCCATGCAGTTGCCGTGACAGTGAATACGCAACTTCCCTCCGTCATGATGGATTACGTCATTGACCATCTTGTCATACGGAAAAACAAATTCATCAAACATCTGTGGACCAATCCACGGTGGAATGAGCATCTCATGGGCAACGACGCTAAAATAGGGTCCCACACCGGCTTCTACCATAGCCGACACGGTTTCAGCCACCTGTTGGTTCGCCCTTTCAAGAAATCGATGCATTATTTGTGGTTCCGTATGAAACCAGACATAAACTTCTTCCATATTGGATCTACGCACCAACAATCCCAGGGGATGCAAAAGTCCAACCAACGGAATGCCTCGATCACCTATTCGCTGAACCGCTTTGTCAAATTCGACCTTATCCAGGGGTATTGCCCGACGGGGCGCATCGGCCAGGCGTTCCATTTCCTCTTTGGTGTCAATATAACGCCGTTCCCAATGATAATCCTCTGGGAGCAACTCATTGTAATTATGCTTGGTTATTGCATGGAAATCGCCTGCTTCTGTGCTGAAGATGCGTTTAATCCGCCGAAACTCATTGGGTATGTCTTCTATCACCTCTTCACAATATGAAGCACGTAACCCAAAGAATCCCCAGTCAGCGGCCACGAGACCATAAAAATTATCGGCCTGCTTATCAATAAATTCGACAATGCGTTCAGCCTCATGAAATTCATACGCCATAGGCGATATCTGGATTTCTATGGGCACGCGATCAGCTTCTTTGAATGACCATGCGGTTAACAAGCGATCTCTCGAATTCATGTCTGTTATTCCTTATCGAATCCTTTTCCACTCATCCACCATCGCCAGCGTGTTCTCCCATCCGAAGTGATCGCGAATGCTGTTGGTCACGCCGAGAAT
Organism: Planctomycetales bacterium; assembly: GCA_030612725.1. Lineage (GTDB taxonomy): Bacteria > Planctomycetota > Phycisphaerae > SM23-33 > SM23-33 > JAUWNJ01. Next base: position 2,311 of record JAUWNJ010000008.1, on the reverse strand, counting down.
AAAGCCTCTCTTGCCGAAGACATCCGCACAGTGCCGGACTTCCCGACGGACGGCTTCCGGATCATCGCCGCCCAGAAGCACCGGCGTACTTATCCCGGTCCATGAAGCGGCCTTGCCCGCAAAGGTGTCGTGCCACATCTCAAGCGAACAGCCGCTCAGATGGGGTTCTCCTCCTTCGATACAGTCAAAACCGATCGAGGCGATTTCGTCCAGAAGAGGCTCCATCCCGGTTACAACGCGGTAATATATCAAAAGCCCTGCCTCATGCGCCGTCGCAACCTCCGTTCTCAGCAGTGGCGCTACGACTTCCTTGAATATCGTCGGATTATAGAAGTTGGTCTGTTCATACCCGCCGAAGCGCTTGACAAAATCCGCGCCGGCCTGGGCGCATAGTCTGATTCTGCCGATGTTGGCCTTACTGTCGATTTCCGCCAGACGCTTGAATGCCTGCGGATGATCGACGGCGAACATGATTGCGTTTTCAGCCCCCATGACAAACAGCAACGTGGCCAGGCCGCCACCGGCATGGCTGCGAACGGCAACTCCGTAATCCCCGGCAAGACCCAAAGCATTTTCAATGCTGTCCTTTGCCGCATTCAGATCGCTTTGTGCGGCGGGCTGCCAAAGGTATTCGAATGCGTCAACATCATCGACTGTCTTTATAAGCGGTTCGTAAAGATTGCTGGCAGAGTGATCGTCCCAGACTATATCCATGCCGCCAGGCCAGTCCGGAGTGTGACGAACCCCCATGCGCAATGCCCCTGCCGGGGTTTGATATTCCTTGTAGAGGATCGGATAGTCCTGGCCGGGCACGTCCTCCAGCCAGGTTCGCGTTTCGACCTCGGGACCAAGTGTGCTGGGTATGACAATATCAACGACGCCGTCACAGCCCATGTCGGCCTGTAGGCGAACTCGGTCGGCTGGATTCGTCATATCGTAGCCCCGAACCCGCAAGTTGGAGTTGAAATAAATCGAGCACGGGAGGTAGTCCACTTCTTTCCGCCGCATTGCGGCCATTAGACGTTCCTTGCTTGTCATTGCCACGGAGAGTCCCTCTTCGATCCAAACGGTTTGCGGTCAATAAATATCACCATCGCGCGTAATTGTAGTACTCAAGCAGCAGAAATAAAAGGCCGAAATGCGCAATTGACGCCGGAATTTCCGGCAGGACGCCGAACGGCGTATCCACAGAAAGTCAGAATTTATAAAGGAATACGACCCATGAACAGACAACACTGGTCAAAACGAATTGGGATAGCGGCTTTGATACTGGGTTTGGCGGCGATAGGTACGTCGCTTTTGTCGGCCAAACCTCCCCCGCCCAAACCGCACCCAAAGGCCCACAAGGCTGCCAAGCGGCATACGAGAGCGCGCAGGGTCGCCCGCCATAAGCATAATAAAAGGTTGCGGCGGATTCCCCGGCGTCGGCGGGTCATGGTCCGGAGGGTCGGGCCTGCTGTGGTCGTGGAACAGGGCGGAACAATCGTCCAAAAGGTTCCCGTCGCAACTATTCAAAGCGCCGAGGCGCTCCAGGCCGTTCCCGTCAGGAACCTCGCCAAAACCGCCACCTACAAGGTCGTGAAGGTTTCCGACGATTGCAGCAGCGTGGTGATTATAAAGGAAGGTAAGGAAACACCGGTCCGCCTGATGGGCGTCGCTCCGATTCCATCTGAAAGCAAGACCGGTGCGACCGGAAGCAAGTTCGTAAGGAACCTGCTGACGGGGGAATTCGTGTCACTGGAATACGATTCGGCGCTCGCCCAGGAAGACGAAACCGGACAGGCGGTGGCCTATCTGTACCGTGCGCCGGACGGGATGCTACTGAACCTTGAGGTTATCCGCCAGGGTTACGGCCTGGCTGCGGATTATTATTCGTTCCAGCACGATAAACTCTTCCGCTTTTACCAGCAGAAGGCCCAGGCTGATGGAAAAGGCGTATGGGCCTCGGTCAAGACGACCGTCCCTGCCGAAGAAAAGACGCCTTCAGACGCACCTGCAGACGCATCTGAAAGTCCATAATCCCGCTGCGGGATATACATCCTGTGTGATATGTGAACATGCCTCGCTGAAGCGAGCAGGCCGACAGACTGGGCGTTTTCGCCCTGGAGACGAACTCTGTTGGCGTGCTTGCTTCAGCGAGGCATGTTCGCTCGCGTCGGAAAATTATTTTTTCGGCGAGATGACTACGTAATGCCTTCCGCCGTCGGGTATGTTAACCCGAAGCCGAAGGGGTTTTCCGCCGGCAGCGGAAACCGCCGAGGCGAATTCGTCTGCGGTGGTAACTTTCCGCCCGCCGACGCTGTCGATTATC
>JAUWNJ010000010.1 GCA_030612725.1 Planctomycetales bacterium | reverse complement strand
CTTTTCCGTTCGCGTTTGCGCGCGCAAACGCGAACACAAAACGGATAGCGACGCCATAAGTCCTTGGCGGCCTTAGGAAAAGTTTTTTTGGAATTTTTCATCTCCCTGATTTTTACGTTCGCGTTTGCGCGCGCAGATGCGAACAGATAGATTTTTCTATTGGCCTGCCCCCCAAAAACTGTACCAGTTGTTCGGTTGTTTCCGACGGTCCGAAGGTCATCTACGGGGAAGCCCCCCGCATTGCGGGGGGATAATGTTGAATCGTTGAGGCATATAGTGTGATATATCCCCCGGTGGTGTGATTATATCCCCCGATGTGGGGAAAATATCCCCCGGCAGTGCCGGGGGCTTACCGGGGGTTTGTGAGAAACATATGAGCAATGTGTTGGCATACTTTCTGACGTGGACGACTTACGGGACATGGTTGCCAGGCGACTCGCGCGGATGGGTGAATCGCCGTCGGACTCACGGAGACGTTGTCGAACCGCCCCAACCTGCTCTTGAAGCTCATGCTCGCGGATTGTTGAAAGAATCTCCCGTTGTACTGAACGCCTTGATGCGTACCGCAGCGGATGCGGCCATGCGTCGGATATGCGATGAACTCGGCTGGTGCGTACATGCTTTGGAGGTGCGTTCAAACCACGTTCACGTTGTAGTGACGGTGCAGGATGCCAGTCCCGGAAAGGTAATGGGTATTCTGAAAGTCAACGGAACCAGGGCATTGAACACTCTGGCCGGCAGGGGCGGGCGTGATCGCTGGTGGACGAAAGACGGGGGTAAGCGCATTCTGAATTCGCAAGAATCGCTTAATGCGGCGATTCGGTATGTTATGAATCAACAAGCCCCCCGCATTGCGGGGGGATAAGTATGACGAACAAGCCCCCCGCAATGCGGGGGGATAATGTGGCGAAGGGGGGATGATGTTGAAACGTTGAGGCGTATATATCCCCCGACGTGGGAAAAATATCCCCCGGCAGTGCCGGGGGCTTGTGAAATATGAATGTTTTCCGTAACCTATGGGTCATACTTTCTCGTTGCCTTCGATTACTCGCAGGATGCGCTTACGGAGATCGACCGCTTCTTCCGCAAAGAGCACAAGTCAATCGTAGCCCTGACGGTAAAAGAGATATTGGAAGAAGAACTAGCGCGGAAATTGGCATAAAATAGCATCAAGGGTGGGTGGCGTGGTCGCTGTGTTTGCGACCACGTTTGCGTCCACATGGCCACGTGGCCGCAAACACAGCGGCCACGGCACCCGGCGAAAACATTATGTTCAAACAGGTTCCGTATGAAATCAAGGTGAATTGAGCATCGCCTTTGGAGAACTGTGCTATGACTAACACGGACAAATGCCCGTTGTGCGAAGGTCAAGTAAGATGCGAGCGAGATGGCCCAGGTACGAGTTTATATAACTGCAAGACTTGTGGCCGCTACGTGATTGACCGCGATCTAAAATGCGAACTCGAACGGGATTCAGAAGGAGAAGCCTTCCGTCTGGCTTGCGTCATGAGGGAGATGCGCGCAAGAGGGAACAGCGGTCTTATAGCAGTGGGATCAGCACCAATTCCTCAGGACGACGACATCCAAAAAAGGTTTAGTGAAGCCTTTACAAAGGATGAGTTGTTGGCAAAGTTCCCTACGGCCACACAGATTATCGACCGGGCCCTGCTGAATCTGTCGCGTCTTGTGCAGCATCCGATGGAGAGCATCAACCGCAAGATTGAAGACCTTGCGTTCTTACTGTTCTGTCCTGTCCCGAATCTGGTTCTCCAGTGGAAATTCATGAAGCAGATGGGTGTGATTCACGGAGTTAGCCTTACACGCGAATCGGCTACGCTCAATATCACGCCCACAGGCTGGGGCCGCATCGAGGAGTTGTCGAAGATCGGGCGGGAATCCCGACAGGCTTTCGTGGCCATGTGGTTCGACCCCGACATGGACAAGTTCTATGAGGATGGTATCAAACCGGCTATACAAGAGGCTGGCTACGACTGCACGCGAATTGATACTACAGAACATAACAACAAGATTTGTGATGAAATCATTGCTGAAATTCGCAAGAGTAGGTTTGTAGTCGCTGACTTTACAGCGGGATGCTGCAAGAAGTGCGACACCTGCGAAGAACGCGAAGATTGCAAGGACATGATTCGCCCTCGTGGCGGCGTCTACTTTGAGGCCGGATTCGCGATGGGACTCGACCTTCCGGTTATCTGGCTGGTTCGCAAGGAACAGATCAAGCAAGTACACTTCGATACAAGGCAGTACAACCACATTGTTTATGAGTCGGCAGAGGACTTGAAGCAAAAGCTCTACAACCGGATTGCGGCGACCATCCATTGATCAGGAAGATAAGTTTGTAAGGCCACGCCACCCGGCCCAATTATTTCCCTACGCAGAAGCGGGCGAAGATGGATGAGAGGATGTCTTCGTCGGCTACTTGTCCGGTTAGTTCTGCCAGGGCAGCCAGGGCGGAGCGGAGTTCTACTGCGGCTAGTTCGGCTATGTCGGTTATCTCGTCGGCGGTGCCGAACATGTCGGCTGACCTGCGGGTAGCCTCGGCGGCTGTGGAAATACCGCGACGCTGTCGGCTGTGAAGCAGGAGCGTCCCCGGCTTGGGGGCTGCGGAAGAACCCAAACGCTCGGCGAGAACCTCACGAAGATTGTCCAATCCCGCACCCGTCAAGGCGCTGATGGGGAAAACACCTTTATGGGTGCCATGTTCTCGTCCGTAACGAAGTGAAGGGCGTGAACATGCCCACTCCCGAAAACGGGTGAGGGCATGGCACCCATCGTTTGGGGTGTTAGAGACTATCAGGTCGATCTTATTGGCCAGTATCATCAACGGCGCGCGCGGGTTGAGTTCGACCACCTCGGCCAGCAGGCGTTCGTCGGCGTCGTGGTCGTCGGCAGTGGCGTCGATGACGAACAGGACGGCATCGGCGGATTGGATCGCTTCGCGAGCGGCCCGGTGGGCTGCGAGCGTCAGCGGGTCGGGATTTTCGGCGAAAGCCTCCAGGCCCGCGGCGTCCAGCAGCATCACTTCAAGGTTTTGCCCCAGCGTTGCCGGCGCGGAGAGCACGTCGCGCGTCGTTCCCGACATGGCTGATATTATCGCCCGGTCCACCCCGCCCAGGGCGTTCAGGAGTGAACTTTTTCCGGCATTGGGTCTGCCTGCGATTGCTACGCGGATTTCGCTTTCGGCGGATGACCATCGTCCCGATGTCGATAAGGCTGCGTCGAGGTCGTCGGCGACTTTGCGGGTTGTCGATGCCAATTCGTCCGGAGCGGCCAGAGCGAGGTTTTCGTCGGCGAAGTCGATGGACGCTTCGGTAACAGCCAATGTTTCGGTGAGCGTTTCGGCTGCCGGTCGGCACAGCCGAGCCAAGGCTCCGTCGAGCACGCCGAGTGCGGATCGCAATTGTGCGTCCGCCTGTGCGTCGATTATGTCGGCGACGGCCTGTGCGGCGGAAAGGTCCAACCGTCCGCTCAAAAACGCCCTCGCGGTGAACTCGCCGGCATCGGCCTGGCGTGCGCCGGCGTCAATCAGGGCGGAACAGACAACCGATGCGACGACTTCGCCCGGAAGGTGCAACTCGACGACGTCCTGGCGGGTGTAACTCCTTGGTCCGCGAAAGAGATACGCTCTGGCCGGTACGGTAATGGGTCCCGGGGTCTGGATCGCGACGGTTCCGTCGAGGCTACGAAAGCCGCTCAATTCGCCCATCGGCTCGGAAAAGACGCCCTCGGCCAGATTAATCGCCTCAGGCCCGGACATGCGAACGATAGACCGCCCCGCAGGTCCGGCGGCGCTACTGACGGCTACGATTGTGTCAAGAAAATAGGGCATAGGACGTAGGGCGTAGGGGAAAATAGAAAAAATTGAATATTGAATAATGAACAGAGAATTTTGAATGACGAAGTAAAAAAACGTTCATTAGGAGCGTGTTGTTTCTTTTACTTCGAAATTCAAAATTTCTTGTTCCACGTAGTGGTGCTACGCACAATATTCAATATTCCCCATGTCCTTTTTTCACTCCAATCCTCCCCGGCGGGGTTTTTTACGTTTCTTACCTGTCGTCGTCGGGGACTGTTCGTCATCTTCGGGCAATTCTTCTTCCTGGGCAAAACCCTTCATCGACAGCGAGATTCGACGCGTCTTCTCGTCGGCCTCCAGTACGCGGACGCGGACGATTTGCCCGACCTCGACAATGTCGCTGACCGCGCGGACGTGCCGGTCGGACAGTTCCGAAACGTGCACCAAGCCATCGACGCCCGGCGTAAGTTCGACGAACGCGCCGAAATTGGCGATTTGTGTAACCCTGCCGGTGTGTTCGCTCTTCGGCTCGAAGCGAAGGGACGCTCCCGTCCACGGGTCCGGCTGGACCTGCTTCATTCCGAGCGAGATTTTATCGGCATCGCGGTCGATCTTCAGGACCTGGACTTTGACTGTCTGTCCCGGTTTTACGATTTCTGCGGGGTCTTTGACGCGGACGTGGCTCATTTGCGAGACGTGCACCAGCCCATCGACGCCGCCGATATCGACGAACGCGCCGAACGGCGTTACATTGCGGACTACGCCTTCGCGGATGTCTCCTTCAGCCAATTCGGCCAGGAGTTCCTCGCGTTTCCGTTCGGCTTCAATCTCCAGCACCGCGCGGGCTGAAACTATTACTCGCTTGTCGCGTCGGTCGAACTCGACGACCTGGCAGCGGAGTTTTTGTCCGACGAATTCGGATGCGTCTTCGACGCGATAGAGGCTTATCTGGCTGATAGGCATGAACGCCTCGACGCCGCCGAATTTGACCTCAAGCCCGCCCTTGTTGGTCTTTTCGACGAATGCTTCGACGAGTTGCCCTTCGGCGAGGCTGTCCCAACTCGACTTTTCGACCGCCCCGGCTCGCGACAGCACCCATAGATCGTCGTTGCGGTTGTAGCGGACGACTTGCAGTTCGATCTTCTCGCCGACGACGGGTTCTTCGGCGAACTGTTCGAGGGCGACGACGCCCTGGTCCTTTCCGCCGAGTTCCACGAGGACGCCCTGCGGATCAACGTCAACTACCAGCCCGCGACGGACCTGTCCGGGAGCGACTTCGCCCTCACCGTCCATCGCCTCAGCCGACAGGGACGGCAAGGTCGATTCGTCGAATATCTCTTCGAGGTTCTTATCGCCGAGGGCTTCGTCTATCTCACGCTGAAGTGCGTCGTCTATCCCGTCGGCGCTGTTTTCGTTTGCGTTGTCGTTCACTTTATTGGCCTCATTTTATTGTTGGTTCAAGGCGCCGAAGGCGTTCACCCCTTCAGCACATCAATGAGTATCTTCATTCCGGCGTTCAGTTCGGCGTCCGTGATTGTCAACGGCGGGGCCAGGCGGAGAACGTTCTTTTTGGCTATGCAGACCAGCAGGCCCTGCTCCATGCACTCAAGCATAATCGGCTTGGTCTGTCTTTCGGCGTCGAATTGCAACCCGATTAATATGCCTTTGCCGCGGATTTCTCGGAGGGCGGGTATTTTCGCGTCCTGAATCATCTGGACGATTTGCCCGCCGAGTTTTTCTGCCCGGTCGAGAAGGTTTTCGTCTTCGATGAGTTTCATCGTGGCAACCCCGGCTGCGGCGCAGAGCGGATTTCCGCCCATCGTGCAGCCATGCGTTCCGGGAACGAGAACGTCGGCGTATTTCGGAGACGCGACGCATACGCCGATCGGCAGGCCGCCGCCGATCGCCTTGGCCACCGTCATAACGTCCGGCTCGAAGCCATAATGTTGATGCGCAAACCACTTTCCCGTCCGCGCCGGAGACGTCCAGACTTCGTCGCAGACCAGCAGCAGATTTTTTTCATCGCAAAGCCGCCGCAGGCCTTGCATAAACTCGACCGTCGGTTCGTTCACACCGCCTTCAGTCTGAATAGGCTCGACGAATACGCCGGCGGTTTCGTCATCGACCGCAGCCGCTACGGCGTCCAGGTCGTTGTAATCGACCATGACGTTACCCGGCAGCATCGGCTCGAAACCTTTCTGGAACGATTCGGGCGTCAGCGACAGCGACCCCATCGTTCTGCCATGGAAGCAGTCGTTGAATGAGATGATTTTGTATCGCCCTTCGCCTGCGGCCAGTCGCACAAGTTTGAGGGCGGCTTCATTCGCTTCTGCGCCGCTGTGGCAGAAGAATACTTTTCCGCCGAAGGCGTTTTCGGTAATCCGTCGGGCGAGGTCGATTTGTGGCTCGCTGGTGAAGAGGTTTCCATGCGACAGGAGCGTATCGGCCTGGGCCTTTATTGCCGAGACAACGGCGGGATGGCAGTGGCCCGTTACTCCGCCTGCTCCGAAGCCTGCGAAGAAGTCCAGGTATTCTGTCCCGTCGGCGTCCCATATTTTCGCACCGGCCCCGCGCACCATCGCCACCGGAAGTCGTCCGTAGTTTTCGATGAGATACTTGTTCGTCAGTTCCACCAGTTCCGCGTTTTTTGCCATGACCTGTTCCTTCTCTTCGGTTCCTGCATTGCGGCATGAAAAATAAGCCCCTTGAGCAGTCGCGTCAAGTGTGCTTTGGTATGTTCGCTGAAGTTGGCGTACCTCACGGCCCGGCGGTGTTTATATATCGCTGTGTTCCCCAGCAGCCGGAGACTACGTCGTCGGCCAGAAGAATACCACCCGCCCCCATCATGTGCCCACCGGCACGCAGGTGCCTGATGACCGACCGCTGGAGGGCTGTTCGCTGGGGGGCATCGTCGAGGCTGTTGTAGTCGGAGCCAAGTATGTGTCGTTCGCCTCCTGCGCCGTAATCCACCGGGTAAAGATACATCTCCCGCTGGAAGCGGACCAGGTTGGACGTCGCCGGGAGCATATCCTGCAACTGGGGGTCGAGCAGCCAGGTGCCGACGTGGATCGCGCGCGGGGTAATTTCCGGGAAGTGCCTGGCGAAGAACTTCAGCGACCAGCGGAACGACTCACCGCATGCGGCCTGGTCGAGCGGTTCGCCGCCGGGGATGTGAAATTCAATCGTCTGGTCGCCAGGCTCCAGCACCGCCTCCCACACCGTCAGGTCGAGGCGGATATCTTCCTGACGAGCACAGCCGTGGGGCGATATCCATGCGTTGCTGACCAACGTGTTTCCATCCTGGCGAATTCGGCTTGTCCAGACCCCTTCCGGATCACTCCGTCCGCCGGCGCCGTCAAACTGTCCGTCGCGGCGGAACTTCAGCCCCGACGTCGGAACCGCTATCGTCTCGCCGGATTCTCGATTGCGGTAGAGCGTCAGTTTTCCCTCGAACGGTCGCGGTGTGTACACCAGTCGTCCAAGGCGAAATACCTTGCCGGCGAGGTGGTAACTAAGCCATGTCAAGCCAGAAGAGCCGAGGCACGGGCGACCGGCACGGGCTGTATCTTTACGCAGTCGCTCTGATACCTGCGCCACCAGAGTCGCCTCCACGACCTCGATCGGGATGGAACGGGCCTTCACAAATTCCATCAGGCAATCGTAGTGCGACAGGAGCACCGACAGGAAAAACTCTCCGGCGTCCTCTCCCAGGAAGCGTTCAAACGGTTGCCACCGTTCCGCGCTCCAGCGGTCGAGCGGCTCGAATCGATACGCCAGGTACCAGCAGTGTTCCCATAGCCGTCCGAACATTGGGTCTTCGGCGACTCTGCGGGTGATAGCCTCCATTGCCGGGGCGTACTCAGCCGGTTCGAGTCTCATGCCCACCAAGGCCCGGCGGATTGCATCAGGGCTGATCAGTCGCCCCAGGTTCTCTCGCTCAAACAGGCCGGCCGACGCTTTCCACTTGTTGCCCAGCGCCTCCCGGAAACGGTCCTGCTCCTCGCCGGGCTTCGGGACCGCCTGGCGAACGTATTCCTCCACGTCAATCCGCGTCATTGTTGGTTCCTTTTTTAACAACATGCTCACTGAAGCGAGTATGCCGGAAACATACATGCCGAGGGAGTATAACGTTTTGCTTAATGGGGCCTACCTGATTTATGCGAAATTTTTCCTTGTGTGTTACCAGGAAACAGGCTATATTCCGCTCCCCGTGAAGATTTCCGGACGCGGGAGATCGGGAGTTGAGGTTTTTTTATGCACTATCCGCACAAAATATCAAAGCGACGACGATCACGCCGAATCGGTTTCCGTGCGCGAATGCGGACCCGTAATGGTCGGAAGATTATCAACGCCAAACGCCGCCTTGGACAACAGGTACAGGTAGCTTAACTAAGACGCTTATACGCCGAACGGTTCAAAAGTGATCTCACGATGAACCGTTCGGCGTTATTCTGCGCCGGCGGAAACCAACCTTACAGTCCGCATGCCTTTCGCAATTGACCGCTCTTGTTTGTCTTTTCCCAGGTGAAGTTTTTTCCGGTCCTTCCGAAGTGCCCGTTACGGGCGGTCTCTTCGTAGATCGGACGCAGCAGGTTGAGGTAGTCGATTATCTCTGCCGGCGTCAGCGGGAAGGTATCACGAACAGCCTTTGCGAGTTTGCGATGATCGACGGCCTCGGTCCCGCCGCAATCGACCAGGACGCTGGTGGGTTCTGCTACGCCGATGGCGTAGGACAACTGCACCTCGCAGGCTTCGGCGAGTCTGGCGGCGACTACGTTCTTGGCGATGTGCCTTGCCATGTATGATGCGGAGCGGTCAACCTTTGACGGGTCTTTCCCGCTGAACGCCCCTCCGCCGTGGCTTCCGCGCCCGCCGTAGGTATCGACGATGATTTTCCTTCCGGTCAGTCCGGTATCTCCGTTGGGACCGCCGATGACGAACTTTCCGGTGGGGTTAATGTGATATTTTATCCTGTTTGACCACAACTTCGGGCAAACGTCCATGATGGCCGGTTTGACGACTTTGGTTTTAAGTTTTTCCCTGGCCTCTTTTGACATTGTGTCGGTTCGCGGGTTTATTACGCTTTCGTCGTGCTGGGTTGACAATACGACGGTTAATAATTTGGTGGGCGTGTTTCCGCGATACTCGATAGTTACCTGGCTTTTTCCGTCGGGTCGCAGCCAGCGGACCTCGCCGCTTTCGCGCGCCTCGGTCAGACGGGCGGTCAGACGGTGGGCCAGTTGGATCGGAAGCGGCATCATCTCCCTGGTGTCCCGGCAGGCGAAGCCGAACATTATTCCCTGGTCGCCTGCGCCCTGGTCCTTTTTCTTCTTCCTGTCAACGCCGCGCGCGATGTCGGACGATTGGTTGTGAAGTGTTCGTATCACCGCGCAACTTCGGTAGTCGAAGCCGGTGGAAGAATCGTCGTATCCGATGTCGCGGACTACCCGCCGGGCGGTCTCTTCAGCCGACAGGAGTGCTTTTTCGCCCTTGAGATTATGCACTGTAACCTCGCCGGCCAGAACAACCAGCCCGGTGGTTACCAGTGTCTCGCAGGCGACGTGCGCCTTCGGGTCGGCCCCTATCAGCAAGTCCACAATGGCGTCGGAAATCTGGTCGGAAACCTTGTCGGGATGTCCCTTGGTAACGGATTCACTGGTGAAAAGATGTTTCGGGATGTTTTGACCTAATGCAGGCACGTGTTGCTCCTTTTCCACGAATTACACGAATTCAAACGAATTCCACGAATACAGTAGTCCACGAATTACACGAATTACACGAATAAATCAACCTCCTTGTGCAATCAGCGGTAGGCTGGGTCGAGCGGAGCGAGGCCCACCTTACGTTCACAGACAAAAGGTGGGCACGCCACGGCGCATCTTCGACTTATCGGCCCAGACTACGCATTGTTCATGCATGGAGGGTTTTGATCAGCGTTCCGTAGCGTGTGATTTTTCGTTCGCTCACTGTCACGCCCAGGCCCGGACCGGTCAGGGTTTTGAGTTTTCCGCCATATCCGAAGCGGAGGCTTGGTTTCGTCAGGTCGTCGGCAAGGAGGAATTTTCCGTAGTTTCCCTCGACGAATTTTGGTTTGGGGATTTTTGCCAACAGCACGCGCTGGGCGGCGGAAAGGATTCCGCTCTCACCGACCATACATCCTATGACGAACGGTGCGCCGGCTTGGGCGGCGGCTTCGGCAATTTTGCCGCACGGACCGATTCCGCCGCTTTTGCTGAGGCGGACGTTCATCCAGACTTTTTTTCCGGTAGCATGGACAAACTTATTGGTGTCGGCGATTGTGATTAATGATTCATCGGCCATCAGCGGCAGTTCGCATCGTTGGGCAAGTTCGATAAGCGTTTCCGGTGGCCCGAATACCGGTTGCTCGACAACGCAGACACCGAAGGGTTTAAGTGCGGCGACGCGATCCGGAATCTCCTCTGCCGCCCACCCGCCGTTGACATCCACGCGAAGCGTATATTCGAGGTCGCGGATCGCCTTTCCGATTTGCTTGTGTACGACGCGAAGGTTCTCCGTATCGGTGTCGTCGCCGAAACCGAGTTTGAGTTTGAAATCCCGCAGACCATAGAGACGCATCATTCGAAGGCGTCTTGACGTTCTGGCCGGGTCTGCCGAGCCGAGTACGCCGCTGACGCGAATGTTGTGCGGAATAGGTCCGCCCAGAGACTTACCTTCCGCCTTCGCGTCTGCATCAACGAGGGCAAGGTCCAGCGCGCAGGCGGCGGCGGGTTTCGGGACGGACGCATCGACAGATTCGTCCGCCGGATTTAACGGAGACATTCGCTCAATGTCGTCGGGGACGGTTTCGAGCGTTTCGCCGGTAACGTACTTTCGCGGGAGCGTCTCGCCCCAACCGACGGAACCGTCGGACATTTCCAGGCGGACGACAACGGCTTCGGCCAGGTTTCTGGTAGCGGCGGCGTGCTCGAATGACCGCATGGGAATCGCTGTGCGGTAGATATCGAGTTTCACGGGACGGGCGCTCATGGATGTCAGATTAGACAACTGTCGGTGAAACCACAAGCGGCACGTTCCTTGCGAGGCGGTGATGGTTCGTTGGGTAATGTAAAAAATTTTCGAATTCCCGCTTTTACATTGGACTTACGTAGCGGCGGGGCGTATTTATCCCAATTTTATATGACCTGATTTACTGGGGTAACCGGGAAATGTCCTGGCGGCATAAAAGTTTTGAGGTTCTTCCGGCATTGTCTGTTCGGGGCAAAGACCTACGCGGCTCTATGAAGACGGTAACGGTCGCGTGGATGTTCGGTATCGCGTGGATGGCGTGCGTCTGCGGTAGCCAGATGACACTTTTCTGTCGGATGCTGGGATTTAATGATCGTGATTTCGGTATCCTCGCAGCATTGCCCTGGGCGGCGACGCTTGCCCAGGCGGTCGCCGTTACGTTCATCGAGCGGACCGGGATGCGGAAATATCCGGTCGTCGTCTATGCCGGTATCCATCGTATTTTGTGGTTGGCGATAGCGGCTGTTCCGTTTTTTCTCGGGTCTGGGCGGGGCGCCATTACGGTCTTCTTCATCGTCTTTGCTATCAGTTCCATCCTGGCGCATCTGGCCCAACCTCTGTGGTGGTCGTGGATGAGCGACTTGATTCCCCGTCGGGTACGCGGTCGATATTTCGCCACCCGAAGCCTGATGACGGCTCCGATTCATATAGTTACGGTCATCGCCGCCGGTATCCTCCTGGACCGCGCCGTGATTACCGCCGCGCCGATGACCATTGACGCCCAGCCGGTGCTTCTGTGGACGATCTGCGGTATCTTTGTCTGCGGTGGTCTGATGGGAATGATCGATCCGCTGTTACACCTGCGGGTTCGAGAGATTTCCTCGCCGGTACAGGCCGATAATTCAACCGGACGTCGTGGTCGTGGATTCTTCAAGGGTCTGGTCGGGATAGTTGTCGAACCGATTCGACTAGTAGCCGGGTCTTTCCGCGACCACCGGTTTCGCATGTACGCCATTTACGGAATGGTCATCACCTTTTCCATGACTGTCGGCGGGCAGTTCTTCTGGCTTAACGCACTGGAGAAAGTCGGATACAGCAAGTTGGGCGCTAATGTGGTTTTTATGGTTTGCGGAACCGTCGGCGCACTGATGGTGGTCCGCTTTTGGGGAAGGCTGACCGATCGCTGGGGACGGAGACCGATACTTATCCTGGCCACTGTAGGTGCTGTTACTGCACCGGTAGTATGGTTGTTTATATCTCCCGGGGATCTCATACTGGCCTATCTGCTTGGTGGGACGGCGTCAATAATTTCCGGGGCGATGTGGAGCGGGGTGAACCTGGCGCAGACCAGTATCATCCTCGGCTTTTCTGAAACCGCAGGCAAGAGCAGATATGTCGCCGCCGCCGCCATTATCACCGCTGTGGGCGGATTCGCCGGTGGGATAATCGGCGGACAGGTCGCACAATCGCTCCACGGATTTGAGATAAGCGCCGGACCGTTCACATGGAATAACTATCACGTGATTTTCCTGATAGCCATAGCGGCCAGGATCGGCGCGGTCTTTCTCGCTATCGGTATGCCCGACCCCGGGGCAAAACCCCTGCGCGATATTATGAAGCGGGCAAGATTCAACGCTTACAACAACGTAATGCCGCGATTGTTCTGGCGTCTGAGGACGCTGGGGCAACGGCGCGGAAATCAAAATAAAAAGGGTACGTGACTTTTTGGCAATTCAGGTTTAGACGCACATATCATCAGACGGTATAATCCGCTTATGGGTCTTGAGATAGAAATAAAGTTCCGCATTTCCGACCCTGTAGCCACGCGCGAGAAACTGCTTTCGGCTGGGGCCGAAACGACAGGAACGGTCATGGAGGAGAATACCTACTTCGACACACCCGACGCGCATCTCCGCCGGAACGACTGTGGCCTGCGGATTCGCACCGCCAAACCGTCCGACGGACGAGCCATATGGAGCGTACTTACTTACAAGGGTCCGCAACGTGCGGGTGAACTGAAAATCCGGGTTGAAGAGGAAATCGTTATAAATTCGCCCGATACCGGACATGCGATACTGTCGGCATTGGGTTATTGCCCGACGGTTTCATTTCAGAAGCGGCGGGAGAGTTTCGGCCTGGGACAGTCCCGAATCGAACTGGACGAATTGCCGGACCTGGGATTTTTCCTGGAAATCGAAGCCGACGACGAAGAAACCGTCCAGGCTACGCGAAAAATGCTGGGCTTGGAAAATGCCCCGACAATCACGAAGACCTATGCGGAACTGGTTGCAGAACACCTCGCGGACGAATCGCCGCAGGCGAATGAATTATGGTTCTGAGTCATTCTGTCTTTGCGACGGCATCGGCTACAAGATCGCCTATTTCGGTGGTGGTGAAGCCCATTTTTCCGGCCGACTGCGATTTCATCTTCGATGTAACGGACCTTATGGCCGATTCGACGCGCCGACCCGCATCGGCGAGTTTGGCGTCGCCGGTGTTTTGCCCCGTCTCGCTCAGCAGCATCGCCATCGCGGCGATGGCGGCGATGGGGTTGATGACGTTCTTGCCCGTGTACTTCGGGGCAGAGCCGCCTATAGGCTCGAACATGCTGACGCCGTTGGGATTGATGTTTCCGCCTGCGGCTACGCCCATTCCGCCCTGGATCATCGCGCCGAGGTCCGTGATTATGTCGCCGAAGATGTTGTCCGTAACGATTACGTCGTAAAACTCCGGGTTCTTGATAAACCACATGCAGCAGGCGTCCACGTGGTTGTAATCGGTTTCGATGTCCGGATATTCTTTGGCTACGGCTTCGAAGGCGTTGAACCAGGTCTGACCGACAAAGGTCAGGACGTTTGTTTTATGGACCAGCGTGAGGCGTTTTTTGGCGTTGCGTTTTTTGCAGGTTTCGAAGGCGTAACGAATGGCCCGCTCGGCGCCGAACCGCGTCGTGCAGTTGACCTGCGTTGAAACTTCCTGCGGCGTGCCTTTGTACTGGATGCCGCCCATTCCGGTGTAGATGCCCTCAGTGTTCTCGCGGATAACCACGAAGTCGATGTCGTCGGGGCCTTTACCGACCAGCGGACACGGTACGCCGGGATAGAGCATTACCGGGCGGAGATTGACGTACTGGTCCAGCGCGAAACGAAGACGCAGCAGCAGCCCCTTTTCCAGAATACCGGGCGCTACGTCGGGATGCCCGACAGCCCCGAGATAAATCGCGTCGAAGGTTTTGAGTTCTTCGATTTCGTCCTCGTCGATGATGGGGATGGAGGGTTTTTCCGGGTCGCCACCATTGGCGAGGTACCTGTCGCCGCTGACATTAAAATCCTTCGTCTCGTACTCGAAGCCAACCTTCCCAGCCACTGCTTTGAGAACCTTCAGACCTTCCGCCACCACTTCCGGGCCTGTCCCGTCGCCGCCAATTACCGCAATCTTCATTGTTTGCACCCTTTTTGTTTAGTATCCGAATTGTGGAGTATACCGGCATGGTCGCAAAACGGCAAGATGCAGAAACTATGATTTTCGGTCAAATCGCTATTGACAATTCCCTGTCTATTGCGGTATAAGGGTTGGTTCCCTCGTGGGTAAAAGGGAAGTACGCGTGGGGCCGTAGCTCAATTGGCTAGAGTTCCGGACTGTCGATCCGGTGGTTGCGGGTTCGAATCCCGTCGGCCTCGTTTAAAAAAACGAACCACAAAGGGCACAAAGAACACAAAGAACGGAATTGAAATATTCTTTATTGCCTTTGTGTTCTTTGTGCCCTTTGTGGTTAATTCTGTAAAACGTTCATCTTGAATTGAAAAAAGGAGCAGTGCAATGTCATCGACAGAGGTAGCATCTTCGACGAAATCATCCCTCGCGCTTCTCGGCGGGCCTAAGGCGATAACGAAGGACCCCGCCGATATGTTCACCTGGCCTATAATCACGTCCGAGGACGAACAGGCTGTGCTGGAAATGATACACCGCGGCGTCGGGATGAGCGGTACGGACGTTACCAAGCAACTGGAGAAGGAAGTTTGCGAGTGGCTCGGCGTGAAATACGCCCTGGGTTATTGCAACGGCACCGCCTCGCTTCTCGGCGCGATGTTCGGCTGCGGCGTGGGCATCGGCGACGAGATTATCATCCAGTCGCCGGTCTATTGGGCAGCCGCCCTTCCGGCGCTGTCTCTGGGCGCGACGATTAACTTCGCCGACATCCTCGGCGACACCCTCTGCATAGACCCTGCCGACATTGAGCATCGCATCAGTGAAGACACAAAGGCCATCGTGGTGGTGCACAACTGCGCGTATCCCGCCGAGATGGACGAGATAATGGCCATTGCCGAGAAGCACAACGTCAAGGTCATTGAGGACGTCTCTCACGCCCAGGGCGGCCTGTACAAGGGGCGGGCGCTCGGTACGATCGGTCACGTCGGCGCATTCAGCATGATGGCCGGTAAGAGCCTGGTGGCCGGCGAGGGCGGAATGCTCATCACCAACGATCAGAACATTTTCGAGCGGGCAGCGGCCTTCGGGCACTACGAGCGCACAGGACTGCCGTCGATGTACAGCGACGGGAAGGGTCAGATTACCAACCCGGAACTGAAGAAATTCGCCGGCGTCCCGCTCGGCGGATACAAGCACCGCCTCAACCAGGTCGCCTCCTCGCTGGCGCGGGTGCAACTTAAATACTACCCGCAGCGCATTGTGGAGATACAGAAGGCGATGAACCGCTTCTGGGATTTGCTGGAAGGCGTTCCGGGCATCAAGGCCCACCGCCCGCCGGCGGATTCCGGTTCGACGATGGGCGGGTGGTACGCCGCCAAGGGCCTGTACAGGTCTGAGGAACTGGGCGGACTGAGCGCCGAGAAGTTCTGCCAGGCCCTGACGGCAGAGGGCTTCGAGACCCGTCCCGGAATCAACGGACCGCTGCACCTGCACCCGGCCCTTCACGATGCGGATGTCTATGGCCACGGGAAACCGACGGTCATCGCCAACGCGTCGCGCGACGTGCGACAAGGTCCGGGATCGCTGCCGGTGACAGAAGGCATCGCCAAGAGGGCGATCTCGATTCCGTGGTTCAAGCACGACCGTCCGGAAATTATCGAAGAATACGCCGCCGCCTTCCGCAAGGTGGCCGAACACGCCGACGAACTGTTGAAATAGAAAACGCCGCGAGAGTGTAAAAAACAACATTGCGAAACGACGAGTCATCCGGCTTGTCGTTTCGCTTTTTATTTCAAACGGGTGAAGGAGTGTCCGCTCATTGTCTATATCTTCGCTGTGCTGTTCATCATTCAGTACGCATTCGTAATGAGGTAAAACTTACGCGACCTTCATACCCGTGATTTCCGGTGCGCCTTCGCGGAGACGGTTCATTGCTTCGGTTATGTGGGCGACCCTGGCGGAAATCCGCAGCGATATGGTCGAGCAGTCGTTCTCGAAATCGCATGTGTATCCCATGTTGACTACTTTGACGTTTCGTCCTGCCAATAGTTTTTCGTAACGGTCGATGGCGTCGGGCGAGGTTCCCGGAACGTCGAGTTTGATGTTCTTGGTGAACCTGACGGGGATGTGGCGGTCAACGACGTCCAGAACGATAAGCGCGAACAGGACAATAGCCACGGCGACGAACGATACGGCGAACATCCCGAACCCCGCCCCCAATCCTATCGCCGCAGTACACCACATGCTCGCAGCAGTGGTCAGGCCGCGAACACCCACGCCGTACTGGATAATAGCGCCGGCCCCAAGGAATCCGATACCCGCCATCACGCCGTAAGCGACCCTGGCAGGGTCTATCCGAATGGACATCTCGGCTCCGGTCTTGCCGAATACGTGCTCGAAGTGCAGCGAGACGACCATCGCCATAGCTGCTCCCAGCGCTACCAGCAGGTGAGTCCGCAGACCAGCCGCCCGCCCGTGCTGCTTGCGCTCCAGACCGACAAGCCCGCCAAGCGCAGCCGCCACAAGCAGGCGGACGATTGACTCGACTGTCCACGAATCCAGAATGAATCCATCTCGAATTGCCGCTAAAATCATAAAATTTTCCCCTTATCGCCGTCTGCGCGGAGCGGCTTTGATTTTTACCCGCGTGTTCTTGCTGCTGCCGCTGCGTGCCGGTTTGAGCACTTTCAACGCCTTCTTCAGGTCGGCGACTTTGCAAACGGCCGTCGTCTTTCCGCCTTTCGCCCCGCCGGTGCAATATGCGTAACTGATATTGATGTGTGCGTCGGCGAGTTTTTGCGTCATTGCCGAAAATGCGCCTGGCTTATTGGAAAGTTCCATTACCAGCACTTCGGTCTCGGTGAATTGGTCTTGCGCCTGGGCGAGGGCCTTGCGAACCTTGTCGTTTTCACCGGCGCAGACTATCCGCAATACGCCGTGCTCGCTGGAATCCACCAGCGTCAGGGCTATCAGGTCGATTTTGGCTTTGGCAAGGGCGCTGGTTACCTGTGCCAGCACGCCGGGCTTGTTGACCAGAAATACCGAAAATTGTGTCTCAACTCGCATCGCATTACCCCTTAGAAATTAAATCCGACTCGAGTATAATCGGAAACCGTCGAATGAACAAGCACAACAAGCGAGCCGCGACCGCAAGGAAGCCCCGTGGGGGGAAGCGGAAGGAATCTTTCCTGTTCGGTAGTCCGTAGCCCGTAGGACTCTGCGAGGACTCTGCGGGGACTCCGCGGACCACCGCTGCGGAACGAAACGGAACAATTCGGAACGAATGGGAACGAATGGGAACGATTGGGAACGATTGGGAACAAATGGGAACGATTAGGAACGATTGGGAACAATTGGGAAAGTTTCCAAAATCCACAAGTCCTTACGAGCCAATCATTTATGTTTTTTGAGGTCATTTTTACGCCCATTTTTAAAAATCCACCATTGCCTATCTTGCCTAAACGGCCCAAGTTGATGGTTGATTAGTTGACTGGTTGACTGGTTGACTGGTTCATCTGTTTTCACGTAGTGATGCTACGCATTCCCTACGCCCTACGCCCTATGCCCTACGCCCTAGGCCCTATCTTCTAGTCCCAAGTCCCTAGGTCCCTATCTGTCCTCTATATTATCTTTTGCGTTCGCGTTTGCGCGCGCAAAGGCGAACACAAAACGGATAGCGACGGCATAAGTCCTTGGCGGCCTTGGGAAAAGTTTTTTTGGAATTTTTCATCTCCCCGATTTTTACGTTCGCGTTTGCGCGCGCAGATGCGAACACAGCGCGATCAAGGGATAATCGAAAGCCCGGTGATACCCGCTTCCTACCCTTCGACCCTGAGGCTCAGACCCGAAGGGTAGGAAGCGGGAAGATATCGCGCGAAATGCTGATTTCCCTCTTGACGCACATACCGATTGATGATCGACTCAGAACACGATGAATCTGCAATTGAACATCCATCTCGCCGACGGATAGTGCCGTGGTTGCCTATTTTCGCAATCCAAGTGATTTAAAAACCAGCGAGCGCGAAATCGTCACCGCAGCGCGGTGATAGAAACCGGATGCACTTTGCCAGCGTACTTGCCGATGTCTTCGGGACGGAAGTAGTCATAAGTGTGTGCCCAGCAAGACTTCGGCAAAACAATACGCCCCGGGATCTTTCCTAGTTCCAACGTGTACCGTTCGCCTTTGCACTCGGGGCCGTAGAAGAGACAGACCATAGCGAAAACGGTTCCGTCGCGCTCCAGTGTAGCAAGAATATGATGCCACCAACTGGGGACCATGTTACTTAGGAACTGCGGGAAACTGAATATGTTTGAGCCAATAAAGAACTTGTCCACAGCAAGTTTTCCGCCACCGTATCTGATGAAGTCCCTGATTTCTCGAAAATAGTCTTCATTCCCTAGCGACCTCATCGACTGTGTCAGGTAGTAATGGAAAGCAATCTTCGCAATCGCACGGAAGTAAAGGTCGGTGGCAACAAATTTAAACTCGACAGGAACAGGATGCACTCCCGGATCTAGATCTGGTTTTTGCTCATATTGGGCTTCCGGCCAAGCCTGTGAAAATATCTTCAGATAGAGATCAGATGTGTGTTCGTTTTTCTTGGCGAAGTGCGAGGTGGTCACCTTTATCTTCTTGAGGCCAAGCCTTTTGACGGCCGCCCGAAGTGCCTCCGGCGACATGTTCGGATTCAGACGTACAACATGACCTTCATCCTTATCATCATAAACAACCAGGTGATCGAAACCGACAACGTTTCGGCCTGACTCGGTTAGAGTGACGGCCTCTTTGTGGTCTGGGAAGTGCGCCCACACCTCGGGAGGAGGGACTCCCCCAGCGCCCGTCATGGAAGCTCTGGGTTGACCGCGTGACCGGTGGGTTGCCGGTATGACCAATCGCCTGAACAGCACTCCCGGACCGCACCTTAGTAGTTGTTCCTCACAGCGGCCAATCTCGGAATTGCACTTTACGCAAATGCGTTTGAAGTTAGTCGCGTTTCGGAACTTTCCAAGCGCTGCCGGTATCACGTGGTCCCCTTGCGAACCACCTTGCACAGGAGCATTGCAGTATATGCATTTCTCGCAAACGTTCTTTGTCATCGCATTGTTGCAACCTTGCTGTGTGCCTTCTGGTGGAACAAACCGTGGCCGCGCTGACGTAAATGTGGCCCCAAAAACGCGACCACGCTACCCGCCTTAAACTCATCAGAGCGTTACTTCTGCGCTGCTTGCTTCGACGGTGTGCTCGTATTCCTTCACGAGCCAATCGAAGGAAAGAAACTTCGCCCTGCCCGCAATATCCCGAAACGAAGAGTATTTGATTTTGCTTTCATACTCCTTGCGGCGTTTGGTGTTTGAGACGATGAACATTCGAGTCTGAAAATCCTGCAAGTCGTTGAACTTGAGCAGCGAGTTTTGGATGTCGCTGCTGTGTTCAATCTCAAAAAAACTGCTCGGCATTCCGCGCTCATTGAACCAGATAACATCGACGGTCGCGCTGCGATTCACCAAATTATCGTATGAAAAGCGCGGCATCTCCTTGAGGGTGCGGAGCGAATCAATTGTTCCGTCCAAAAACACTTTGTTTTTATCCTGATTGGGCGACCAGCAATCAAATCGCTTCAGTTTTCCGACGATGAGCAGCAAACCCTGATAGTAGGTATGGTTGAAGCGCACCACTTCGGCAGAATCCCTGTTCTTCGCCGTTTCCGCGACGATACCGCGAGAGACGTGTTCTCTTTTCAGTGTGGTCAATCCGTAGAGGCCAGGTTTTATCTTGTAGATTTCTTTGCGCGTTTGAACGATGCGGCGGATGCTTGCAAGCGGCGTTTTCGTCCCCCATTTGCAGTCGGTTATTTTGAACACCTCGCCGTAGAGTTGTCCTAACGTTGCGAGACCCCCCAGGTTTTCCAACGTCCGAATGACTGCTTCATATTGTTTCATGGTGTGCGATTATATAGCGAACCGTTGGCATTTTACCAACTTTTCGTTTTGCCGCCCCAGAGAATCGTCTCGGCAGTGTGCGTGAAATACCGGCAGGACAGGTTCGGCGCAACAGTGCGCCAGCGACCAATCTATCCATGCCAAGAGCGTTTGTGCTCGCCGTGTGCAAGTCGAACCGGTCAGTGCGGTGCTGCGGGATAATAACTCTGCAATGATTCGGCATTTTGTGTTTTTGGTGCGATACCTCCGGCTTTTCCTGATGGCTGACTGGACGAGCGGAAGTTCCAGTATCCTTTGCGCTAAAAGTGAACGGGCGTACAATTGCCTGTTTTCGCAAATGGTCTTTCCGATTTCGGTCAATGCCCAGCCGCTTTCCGAGCGTCGAAGTAGTCCGAGTATTGAAGCGGCTTGCCGGTAGTAATGCGCCTGGCGTTCAGTCATGCCCAAGCAACGTGCAAGTTCGGTTGGAGTCGGATTTCCCAAAGCATGTACTTTTATTAAATCGAGAATGCGGTCGGGATTGTCAGCCTGTGGCACGCCGACGAAACGATGCACGCCGATATCCAGAAATTCCGTTTCCATCTCCAGGCCTATGGATTGTCTGTTCATTCTTGCAGCCGCGATTCCTGTTGTGGCTGAGCCGCTGAAGGGGTCGAGGATGAGGTCGCCTTCGTCGCTGGCGGCTGCGATTATCCGCTCCAGAAGGGCGAGCGGTTTCTGCGTCGGGTGCTTTCCGAAGACTTTTTCGTCCCGTCGCGGCGTTTCTATATCCGTCCAGACGCTCTTCATCTGCTTTCCGCCGTTGATTCGCTTCATCAACTGATAATTGAACTTGTGCCGGCACTTTTTATCCCGGCCTGCCCAGAGAATCGTCTCGGCAGCGTGCGTGAAATACCGGCACGACAGGTTCGGCGGCGGGTTCGGCTTTACCCAGGTGATGTCGTTTAGGATTTTCAGGCCTAGTTCGTCCATAACGGCTCCGACGATGTGTATGATGTGGCTGGTGCCGGAGACGAACATTGTCCCGTTGGGTTTGAGGAGGCGTTGGCATCGGGCGATCCAGTCTTTGGTGAATGCGTAGTTTCCGGCGAAGCCCATCGAGCGGTCCCATTTGCCCTTGTTGACGGAGACCATCTTCCCGGCATGGCATGTGATTCCGCCGTTGGAGAGGAAATACGGCGGGTCGGCGAAGATGAGGTCGAATGAGCAGGCCGGTAGTAGCGGCATCAGTTCGAGGCAATTTCCCTGATAGAGGGTGAAGCGTCCGGCGGCATCGGTGAAGTAGGTGGGGGGATTTTTTGTGTTTTCGCTCATTGGCCGCGATCGTTGATCAAATCGAGCGAATGATCAAGAGATCAAATTGCGGATTGTGGATTAAAAAAGGGATAAGGTGGGACTCCGCTTCGCTCCGGCCCAGCCTACTCAATCAGCGGGCCATAGGCGTCGGGTCTGCGGTCGCGGAGGAATGGTAAGTCCCGTCGGGTCTGCTCGATAAGCGAGAGGTCCAGTTCGACCACCAGCAGGTCTTCTTCGTTTTCCTTGGCCTGCGCGATAACCTCGCCGCGCGGGTTGACGACGAAACTCCTTCCGAAGAAGGTCATTTCGCCCTCGGTTCCCGCCCGGTTGTTCAATGCTACGAACACCTGGTTTGCTATTGAGGCCGCCTGCATCTCGACGTGCCAGATGTGCTTTAGCGCCGGCGTGGACGTGGCGGTCGGGACGAGGATAATCTCCGCTCCGCCGAGCGTCAGCGCCCGCATCTGTTCGGGGAAGTGGCGGTCATAGCAGATGGCGATCCCGATCTTCGCGCCGCCCGCCTGGAAAACCGGAAAGCCCGTGTTGCCTTCCCAATAGTAGAATTTTTCGTTGTAATTGGGTAGTTCGGCGATGTGCATCATCCGGCTGATGCCAAGCAGGGCGCCGTCGGCGTCTATCACCGGCGAGCAATCGTAGTATTCTCCCGGCGCAGCCAGTTCGTACATATTTATGACGGTGGCCAGGGATAGCTGCTTTGCCTTTTCCTGAAACTTCTCGACCATCGGTCCGGGAATCGGTTCGGCCAGGTCGAAATATCGCTTGTCGGTGCGGACTCGCGGAAAGAACGGGTCGAAGGCCATTTCGGGGAAGCAGATGATTGAGGCGTCCTGGTCTTTCGCCTGCTCCATGAGGCTGAAGGCTTTTTGGAGGTTTTCTTCTCTGTTGTCCGTCGC
Organism: Planctomycetales bacterium; assembly: GCA_030612725.1. Classification (GTDB taxonomy): domain Bacteria; phylum Planctomycetota; class Phycisphaerae; order SM23-33; family SM23-33; genus JAUWNJ01. The sequence continues at coordinate 80,747 of JAUWNJ010000010.1, read as the reverse complement.
CGATACCTGCGCCAGCGCGATCTTGATAATACTCATGCTCTTCTCCAGTTGCTTTTCGTTCAGCTACACAAGTCCATTACGAGCAGTTGCATTGTGGTGGCAGAGTCTGCGCCGGATTTGATGGCGAGGTCTGCGGCGAGTAGTTTTCTGGTGTCGCGTCGCATTTTTGCGGCTGCGGCGGTATTCCGGCCTGCCTTGGCGAGCATTTTTCGCACATGCCATGCCAACATTCCGAGCGTTTTGATTTCTTCGCCCCGGCTGGTGAGCATTTCCGCCAGTATTGTCAGCGCCTTGCGCGTGTCGCGTCGCCCGATGGCGTTCGTCAGCGCGAACGGTTTATATCCGCCCGTGGCGACGGCGACGGCGGAGACGTCCGCAGAGGAGATTCCCTTCCGGTCGCCGACGTAAAGGACGAGTTTTTCGATTTCACCGTTGAGCCGGGCCAGGTCGGCTCCGATCCATTCCGCCAGCATTCGCGCTGCCTGCGGAGCCATATTTTTACCGTGCGCTTCGGCGGCCTGGGAAATCCACTTCGGAAGCGCGGCCGACGACGGCGCGGAGCAGTTTGTCAATTCACCGACCTTACCGACAATTTTGGTCAATGCCTTGATGGCGGCGATTGTATCTGAATCTTTGCGCTGCGTTTTCGGAGGCCAGGAATTGACCAAAAGGATCAGCGTTCCTGTGCCGGCAGGTGCGGCGAGGTATTTCGCCAGTGTTGCGGCGTGTTCGATAACGAAGGCGTCGGAATCGCGGACGATTACGATTCGTCGTCCTGCCAGAAGCGGGGCAGTCCGCAACTCGTCCATCACGTCGGCGAGTTCGGCGTCGGCGTCGAATTTCGCAACGGCGAGGTTTGCGTCGTCCGGCCCGGTTAGTTGGTTAATGAGTTCGGCGCACCGCTTCTGGTGCAGGAATGCGTCCTGGCCGTGCAGGACGAAGACGGACCTGTCTGGTGAATGAGGGATGCGAAACCTCCCGCGAACTCACCCGAGTCGCAATGGCTGCTTTGAAACTCGCATAGAACAAACCTCGTATGCAAAGCCTAAAGCATACGAGGTTGCTGACACCTTAGGCGGCGGCGCGAGGAGAAATAGAACGGGCGCGAATTACATCTGCTTCTTGCGATACCACAGCCAGAAGACAATCACGCCGACCAGTACCGCCAGCAGGGGCAGCTGAATCTTCCAGTTGAAATACTCGCCGCTATCGGCGGCCAACATACTCAGATCGATCATTACCATGCTCCTTTGTATCGTTAATTACACAAACCTACCGAGTTTTTATCCCAAACCCGACAGGTTCGTCAAGAAAAAACCCGGCAGGTCAAACATTAGCGGCGACTGGACTCGAACCAGTGACCTAGGGCTTATGAATCCCTCGCTCTAACCAACTGAGCTACGCCGCCACATACCCGTTCATCTTCGCCGCAACCCGGCGAGTTTTCAAGCAGGTATTTTTACTTTCGGCGATTTTTCGGAATCTTTCGAGTTTATTTTCGTTTCCGACGGATTCGCTTCCCGAAGGGGCGCTTCGCGTCGCTCATCTATCGGCTTTAGAGACGGGCATTATTTGCACCTTTATCAATAACCGGGTTGTTGGTGCGCAGGCGGATAGAATAACAAATCGGCGATGTCGTCGCGTCCTGCCGCTTGGCGCAGCAGCGCCAGGTGCGCGGTGAGGCCGCCGGGTTCGTACATTGCGTGGGCGTCGGAGGCAAAGGAGATTTTCACGCCGCGTGCGATGCACTCGGCAATGAAGACCGGGTCCGGCTGATTCGTGTGGAAGTTTATCTCGGCGGCGGTATCGGTGGCCGCCAATACGTCGGCGAGGTCGCCGTAGAGTTCCTTCGGCGTGGGGCGCTTTTCCCGACGGAAGAACCGCCAGGGATGAGCCAGGATGTCCACGCCTGATTCGGCCAGGCCTCTCGACGCCCGCATGAATGCGTCGGCCAACTGCGCGTCGTTCAATTCGTCGGGGTCTTCGGGTATCCAGTGCACAGCCCCGATGAGCAGGTCAGGCCAATCGCGGTCTTCGTCGCGGATGGTAAGTTTTCCGTCCGCATCAAGTCCGACCTCCAGCCCGACGCGAACGAAGTCGTCCCGCAGCGGGAGCATTTTCTCGCGGAACTCCGCCATTCGGGAGTTTTCCCCGCTGCGCCACACAGCCGGCTCTCGAATATGGCGAGCGGTCCAGAAGTCATCTTGGTTGCAATAGAGTTGTCCGGCGTGTTCGGTGAGGCACTGTCCGGCCAGGCCGAAGATGCGAGCGCGGGCGATAGCGCCCTCGGCGGTGATGTCCGTACCGCAATATGCGAATTCGGTATGTGCGTGGCAGTCGATAATTGCCGGTTCGGCCTCGGCTGCCAGCGGGCGGAGTTCGACGTCCATGTCCCGCTCTCGCAGCGTAATCATCGCGTAGCGGAACGGAGCCTCGCAGACGGCGGGGGCTGTGAAATATCGCACGCCGTCGGCGACATTTAAAGCCTGGCCCGTATGGTAATGCCCGCTTATCGACAGCACGACGCCTGCTTCAGCGTAATCGGCCATTACCTCCGTCCGATTGGTCAACATAAACGGATATTCGTCCTTGACGATAACCGGGTTCATCGGGTTGTGCTGGAGGACGATAATCGGCGGACCGGCCTGGGCGGACTCATCCATCATCAGTCGCCGATCCGCTTCGTTGCGAGTGCATATCCGGTCATTGACGTATGAATCGGCGAATGTAATGAAGCGGTATGGCCCTATTTTATGCAGGCCACAACGATGCTCGAATATATCCAGCAGGCGTTGCGGGTCTCCGTCGTGGTTTCCGGGAACCACCAGCAGCGGAGTATCCGGCGCAGCGGCACGGACCACATCACGCACCGCCAGCAAATCTTCCATCGCCCGCGGCGAATTACCGTTGTCTATCAGGTCGCCCATCAGGGCGATAGCGTCGAATCCGCCCCGTCGGTCGGCATCGACAATAGCCCGTCGGACAATCTCGCATCCCAGGTCGCATCGGCGGCTCGGGCCTGAGACAACGTCGTCGCCACACGAGGCGTAGTGCGAATCGGCGATAACCAAAAGTCGAAATTCCAACATAGATACAGTTGCTCCAAATGGAGTGAAGACTATAATTCACAATGTACCGTTCAGACAACAGAAGATTCTTCAACGCAATGAGGAAAATATCATGTCAGAGATGGAATACAGAGAGGTTCTTCGCGCTGCGATGGGCGAAGGTTTGACCCGCGAGCAGGCGAGAGACGCCTTCGGGCAGATAATGAGCGGCGCGTGGAGCGAGGCGCAGATTGCAGGCCTGCTGGTGGCGATGGCGACGCGCGGCGAGAGCGTCGCGGAGATTACAGGAGCGGCCACTGCCATGCGCGCCCAATCGGTGAAGATCGACACCGGCGGGCTGGACGTTATCGACACCTGCGGCACCGGCGGGACGGGGATGAGTACGCTGAATGTCTCAACGGCCGCCGCCCTGGTCGCCGCCGGAGCGGGAGTAACCGTCGCCAAGCACGGAAACCGCACGCACACCCGCGCCAGCGGATCGGCCGACGTGCTGGCGGCGCTCGGCGTTAACATCGACGCCGATGAGAAAACAGTCGCCCGATGCCTCGCCGAGGCCAACATTGGATTCTGCTTCGCCGTCAAACATCACCCCGCAATGAAATACGCCGTTCCGGTTCGCAAAGCGCTCGGCATCCGAACGATCTTCAACGTTCTCGGACCCCTGACAAACCCAGCCGGGGCGAAGAGGCAACTCATGGGCGTCTTCGACGGCGCTCTCATCGAGACAATCGCCGAGGTTCTCAAGGCCCTCGGTTCGCAACGGGCGATGGTCGTTCACGCAGACGACGGGCTGGACGAAATCTCCATCACCAGTCCGACGCGCATCGCCGAACTGAAAGACGGCGAAATCACCACCTTCACCGTCCAGCCTGAAGATTTTTCCCTTGCCAGAGCGACTATGGCGGACTTATCGGTAAAATCGGCGGAAGAATCGTCCGAGCGAACCCGCGCCGTCCTCGCCGGCAAGACCGGTCCAGACCGCGACATTGTCGTTCTCAACGCCGCAGCCGCCCTGGTCGTCGCAGACAGGGTCGATTCCATCGCCGCCGGTATCGCCCCGGCCTCCGAGTCAATCGATTCAGGAAAAGCCGCCAAAGCACTGGAAAAACTCATCGAGATTTCAAACTTACGGTAACGGGTAATCGTGGGCATTCTTTGTTATTATAGTTTTTGGCGAAAAACTATAATAACGATTCGGTTATTATAGTTTCCTTAAATAACGGGATATGCATCACGGACGGATAGATGGGAGGCAGATTGATGCCGTACATACCACAAGAAGACAGGGGTCAATACGAACAGGCCATTGGGGATGTCGTTGCGAAGTTGTCCGCCCTGAACGACGATGCCGCCAAGGGGCATCTCAATTACATTATCTATTCGATTATCAAGCGATACCTGGAGGAAAAGGGAATGCGGTATTCGCGCGCTCAGGATTTCATCGGCGGCGTGCTGACCTGTTGTCAGTTGGAGTGCTACCGCAGGCTGCTGGGGCCTTACGAAGATGAGGCAATCGCCAAAAACGGGGATGTGTGAAAAAGATAGGGACTTGGGACTAGGGAATAGGGTTTAGGCAACAACAGAAACGAAAAGCAAAACCGATTCACCAATCAACCAGTCAACCAATCAACCAGTCAACCAATCAACCAATCAACCAGTCAACCAGTCAACCAGATAATCCAGTCAACCAATTCTTCCCTGCCGTTTTATTTTCCGGGCCTGACCCGGTACAATCCAGGGTCTGTGTTGCGACGACTGACATTATTGATTGCGTGCCTGAGCCTCGCCGGCTGTGGTCGGCCCGGCCCGGGGCACCTCTGGGTGGCGGGGGACATGGTACACCTGACCGAGCAGACGCAGGCGTCCAGGGTCAGCAGTGTATGGGACGCTGATTCGCGGAGCGTCAATCTCTTTTCAGCCGCCAACGAAACGGTCAGTTTTCAGTTGGTTCTGGACGCTCCTGCCGACGGGCTTGAAGAAGTAAAACTGTCCGTCAGCCCGCTTACCGGCTTCGGCGGGCGGAAGATCGGCGTCGAGAACGTTAAATTGTTCCGAATGCTGCCTGTGGCGATTGAGCGTTATCCGGCATGGTATCTCCTCCTGACCGACGCACCCGTCAGGCCGGTAAGGTTCTACGACGCGTTGCAACCGATGAAGCCGTCCGATTCGTTTGACGTCGGTCCCGGCGAGCGGCTGGCGGTCTGGGTGGATGTAGCCGTCCGGCGTGACAGGCTTCCGGGCGATTACGTCGGCGCAATTACGGCCTCGTCGAGCCGAGGCCTGACGCGAGCGAAGGTGGCGCTGAAGGTGTACGACTTCGTCCTTCCCGACGCCAAGCCGGTCGCGTGCATGGGCGGATTTGGTTACGAGACGATTTTTTCAACCTTTGGCGGAGCAGTTCCCGTCCGTCTCGACGCGGCGAAAGAGGATGTCCGCGCGGGCCTGACTGTTATCCGCCGATTGATGCGTCTGGCGCACGAGCATCGCGTGGACCTGTTCGATAAGTCCATCCATCCGACCATTAAACGTGACATGTCCGGAGCGGTGGCGCTTCGGTGGGATGATTACGACAACATCGTCAAGCCATACCTCGACGGCTCGGCCTTTGACGACCGCGTCGGCGTATCGGCCTGGCCTGCGCCATTCCGTACCGGCTGGCCTGAACCGGCGAATTACGGCGGGATCGCTGCGGATGCCTATCGCAAGACCGCCGGGGCTGTTCTGGCTGGGACGGTCGAGCATTTCAAGAGCATCGGGTTCGGCGACCGCCTGTTCGTCTGGCCGAGGTCCGATTCGAGCGGGCAACGGGCTTATGAGCGTTATTCATCTCTTGCGCGTCTGGTTCGTTTGACCGGACCTGAAACGCCGATTTTGACCGAACTTCCACCGGCTCGGCGTAACACGGGCGTCCCGCCCATGCTACGTAACACGGGCGTCCCGCCCGTGCTACGTTTTGGGAACCCTCCGAAGGATTTTGCATCGTTGGCCGATATGTACGCGCCACCGGCGCATATGGTTAACCCATCCGATGCGAAACGACTCGCCCGAAGCCACCGTTTGGCCGGTCTCTGGCTTCGTCCGGGCAGGCCTCCGTACCTGGGCGGATGCGGCGTGTTGAGTTCGCCCGCCGACGTTCGCGCATTGGCATGGATAGCGATGAAATACGACTGCCCCGGCGTCTTCATACCCGAAGTGCTCAACTGGTCAAAGCAGGCCGGTAACGAAGACCGCTTGTTTTATCCGGGTAAGACCTCTGACGGCGATACGGTTTTTCCTTCGGTTCGCCTCAAGCGCCTCCGTCGGGGTTTGCAGGATGTCGCCTATCTCTGGTTGCTGCGACAAAGGCAAAGAGCCGCCGTCGCGCGGGTAATGATCGATACAATGGTCCATTATGCCTGCCTGGACGCAGCCGGGGACCATCACCTCGACGCGAGATTTCGCGGATGGGTCGCCGACGGCGAAGTCTGGACATCCGCCCGAAGACTCCTCGCCGAAGAAGTCCTTTCGGCCGTCCATCCTGAAAATGTTTCCCGTCGCCAACTCCTGTCCGAACAACTCGCCTGGAAACAACTTCGCCAACTTACCTGCCGGGTTCGTGTCGAGCGGATTCGTTCGCGCGTGAAAATGCTTGGCCACGGGCGTTTCGCCGCTGTTGTCCGAGCGGAACTTTACAACGAACAGACCAATCCGGTTGATGTGGAGTTGCGAATCGCCGATCTTCCGGCAGGGTGGAAACCGACAACCGCCCGAATCCAAAAACGACTCAAAGGAAGCGAACTTACCGTCCTGACCCTTGCCGCCGAAGGCGTCGGTATCCCAACGGGTTCAGACGCGAAAATAAATATCCCACTGGCGATGACCACCACCCCGGGCCGAACCGAAGACCTCCTCGCCTGCGTTCCGTTCATCCGGGCCGGAACCGTCGCCAAAGCGATTGTCATTGACGGGAATCTTGACGATTGGCCGCTGCGAGCAGGAAATACCGCCGGAGCCTTTATCGTGCTGGGCCGACGGGGCAGGGGCGGAAAAGGGCTTGCCCGTCGCCGGACATCCGCTTTTGTTACGCGCGACGATAAAAACCTGTACGTGGCGTTCCGCTGCGACGAGCCGAAAATGGACAGACTCCACGCCCGCGCCGATAACATCGTCCGATACGAGCAGTTCCTCGCCGCCGGTGAGGACATGGTGGAACTGATTATCGATCCGGGCCGGAAGGCAAAAAGCGCCGCCGATTTGTATCATCTCGTGGTAAAGTGCAATGGCGTGATCCTCGCCGAGCGCGGTATCGGCGCGGAACCGGCAAGAGTCAAGCCCTGGCCTGTACGGGTCCGTTCCGCCGTCGCCAAAGATAAAAAACTCTGGGTCGTCGAATTGGCGATCCCGCTGAAAGCCTTCGGCCCGGACGGGACCGAACCGTTGTGGGGAATCAATTTCACGCGATTCGCAACCGCCGAGTCCGAAGCATCAAGCTGGGCCGGCGCGGTGCGATACTTCTACAGCCCGGAAAACCTCGGCACCATGTACCTGACGCCGATAAAAGAATGAACCACAAATGAAATTGTCAATTGCCGATTGTCAATCGCCAATTGAACAGGAGAATAACATATGGGTAACAGGCTTGGCTGGATTCTGGCGGGTATTTTCGGTGCGTTTGTAATTATCGTGCTGGTAACGGTGCTGTTTTTTCCGTCGCCGACGGATCCGACGCAAGCGACGACCGGGCCGGGGATGTTGAAGCTTCAGAGGCCTTCCGAACCGTTGACAACCCTGCTGCCGTCTGCGCCCGACGGCGAGGGAAACGCCGCCGATGATTACAGGCAGGCGATGAAATCCTACGATAAAAACACCGAGGCGATACAGGCGATGTTCAAACACTATTACGCCTTAATGAAAGACGAGTATCGTCTGACGGACGACGATGTAGCCTTGTTGAACAGCGTCGCGAAGCCCATCGCCGCCGGCGCCGCCAAAAAAGATATGTCATTTTACTTCTCGGAACAGATGAAAGTTACATACGACAGACCGGTTGAGGCCGAACGGTTTCAGAGCATCGTGGATGCTCCTCGGATGCTGTTCGCTCACTACATCGGCAAAGGCGAAGGTAGTTATCCCGCCGCCGAAAAGCGCATGTTCGATGTTCTGTCGCTGGGGCAACATCTGATTGACGAGCGGGCCAGGCTTGACATCGTGCGAACCGGGATAGGTTTGCAGAAAATCGCCTGCGAATTACTGGGGCATCTCTACGCAAAATGGAACAAGCCCGAACGCGTCAACGCGGTCCGGGAGTACCGCGCAGGCCTGGGGGACATGAGCAGCATCTATACCGACCTCGACAATGTCATGCGGACATTCGCACGCGCCGAAAGCGGCGCTAACGGGCCTCACCCCGGAGATATTTTCAACCTCGTAGCCAACCACGCTGATCGGGCTGTACGAGTCGAAGCCATCCTTAGCCTGGGAATGGTCAAATTGACCTGCGCCGGCAGGGGCGACCGCAAGCGGGTCCGCGACCTGATAAACGAAAAACTCGACAGCGACGATCCAATCGAAAAATCGGCCGCCAAATGCGCCGACGCACTGGACGAAAAAGGCCTCAAAGGACTAATCAGAGGAAAATGAAAGGAGCAGCACCAATGTTTATAGATGTTCACGGACACACAAGAATGTTCCCAGGACCGCCACGCGACGAGAGACGGGAAACGCCCTATACCATGCCCGAAGACCTCATCAAACGCCATGATGCGGTCGGTATCGAAAAGGGGATCCTGCTGCCTGGGGTCAGCCCCGAATGCGTCTTTGCGCCGCAGGCCAACGAAGAGATTATCGAGATATGCCGGAAGTACCCCGGTCGGTTCGTTCCGTTCTGCAACCTTGACCCGCGTGCTATGACCAATTCGCCCGATGCGCCGCTTGGCAAAATTCTCCGCTACTACCGCGACCTGGGATGCAAGGGCGTCGGCGAAGTTACCGCCAACCTGCCATTCGGCGACCTGATGGTGCAGAACCTTTTTAAGCACGTCCAGGAGGTCGGTTTCCCGTTGACGTTCCACATAAGCGCGAAGATAGGCGGGACCTACGGCCTGTACGACGATCCGGGTCTGCCGCAACTGGAAAGGTCGCTACAGACGTTTCCCGACCTGAAATTCTTCGGGCACTCGCAGGTGTTCTGGGCGGAGATGTCCCCGCTCGCCACACCCGCCGACCGCGACGGGTATCCGAATTATCCCGTCAAAGAAGAGGGCGTCATACCCAAACTCTTCCGGCGGTATCCGAACCTTTACGGCGACTTATCGGCCAACAGCGGATGCAACGCCCTTGCGCGCGACCCTGACTATGCCGCGAAATTCCTCGACGAATTCCAGGATCGGCTGATGTTCGGTACGGACATCTGTGCGCCCGGAACGCCGACGCCGCTGGTCGATTTGCTGCTGAAATTCCGCGATGAAAAGAGAATCAGCGAGGAAATTTTCCAGAAAGTCGCGCGCGAAAACGTCATAAGACTGTTGGAGTTATAAGGCCGCTTGCTTTTTCAAAACCTCTTCAGCGCGGTAACTGCTTCTAACGAAGGGTCCGGCGGCGACGGCGGTAAAGCCCATCGCCAGCGCTTCGGTTCGCATGGCGTCAAATTCGGACGGTTCGACGAATCGGGCTATCGGTACGTGCTCCGGCGACGGCGCGAGGTATTGGCCGATGGTCAGAATGTTGCACCCTGCCTTGCGCAAATCCCGCATCACGTCGCGGATTTCGTCGATAGTTTCGCCCAGACCCACCATCAGACCGCTCTTGGTAAAGAGTTTCCGTAGGCTGGGCCGGAGCGAAGCGGAGTCCCACCTTTGTTCTGCATTTTGTTCGTTTGCATAAGGAAGGTGGGACTCCGCTCCGCTCTGGCCCAGCCTACCTGCTCCACCCCGGGCCAGCCTGCTGCTTGCATATTTGAGCACGTCGAGGCTGCGTTTGTACCGGGCCTGCGGGCGGACATGCGAATACAAACGCGGAACGGTTTCGATATTGTGGTTGAAAACGTCAGGCCGGGCGGCAAGGACGGTGTCAATTGCGGCTTCGTCGCCACCGAAGTCGGGCGTGAGGACTTCTATTGTGGTTTGCGAAAGGCGGGCCTGGACGGCGCGGATGGTTTTGGCGAAGTGTCCTGCCCCGCCGTCGGGCAAGTCGTCGCGGGTTACTGAAGTAATTACGACGTGCTTCAGGCCAAGCCGCTCGGATGCCTCTGCCACTGCGGCCGGTTCGTCATCTCGCGGCATTGCGGGTTTTCCGGTCGGAACCGCGCAGAATCGGCATGAGCGGGTGCAGGTGTTTCCGAGGATCATAAATGTAGCAGTGCCGCGACCGAAACATTCCGACATGTTCGGGCAGTTCGCACTGGAGCAGACCGTTTCGAGTTTCAAATCGGCCAGTAGTCGCCGCACCTCGGCGCTCCTGCCGGCAGGCGGAATACGCCGACGCAACCACACAGGAAACCGTCCGCGACTTGTAGGCTGGGACGGAGTAGAAATTGAGGTGGGACTCCGCTTCGCTCCGTTCCAGCCTACAGGTTCGAATCCGAACACCTCGACCAGACATTCTACCAACTGTTGTTTCACTTCCTGAATTGAGACTTCTGATGCGAGAAGTTTCTCCATGCTGGTTACTTTGCACCCGTCGATGCCGCAGGGCACGATGAAATCGAAATGCGACAGGTCCGTCGAGACGTTCAGCGCGAACCCATGCCAGGCGACCCATCGACTGACGGCTACGCCTATAGCGGCGATTTTCTCGTCGCCGACCCATACGCCGGTGAGGCCCTTACGCCGTCGGCCCTTCAGGCCGAAGCGTCCCAACAGGCGGATGAGGACTTCTTCCAGGTCGCGGACGTACCCGTGGACGCTCCTTCCCCGACTTGCAACTTGCATAATCGGGTATCCCACCAGTTGTCCCGGACCGTGGTAGGTTACATCCCCGCCGCGAGCGGATTTATGGACCTCGACGCCCTCGCGCTCCAGGCGCTCCGGCGAGGCAAGGAGATGCTCGCTCTCGGCGCTCCGACCAAGCGTTATAACCGGCGGGTCGTGCTCGAGGAGCAGGAGATACGCCGGTGAGTTCTCGTCGGCCTTTACCTCTTCCAGTAACCGGCGTTGAATCACCAACGCCGATTCGTAGGATTTGCGTCCGAGGTCTGAATAAATCAATTTCGACATTATTTATCGCAATGTGTGTAACGGTAGTCCCAGCCACGCTTCGGATGCTTCGGCGACGGCTTCGGCGAAGGTCGGATGAGCGTGGATGGTCTCGGCGATATTCTCAACGGTCAGCCCATACCGCATCGCCAGTGCGATTTCGGCGATAACGTCGGTGGCGTGCGGACCGATAACCAGCGAGCCGAGGATTTTTCCGGTTTCGGCGTCGGCGACAATTTTTACCTGTCCGTCAATCTCGCCGTAGGCGTGTGCAATACCACTGGCGCGGAGCGGAAATGCCGATACGCGGACATTTTCGCCTTTCTCTTCGGTCTCTCCGACGGCGGCGACTTCCGGGTGCGTATAGACGCCCGCCGGTACGATTGTCCGGTCGTCGCGGGCGTCGTTTCCCGTGGCGTTGTCGGCTGCGACGATGCCCATTCGAGTCGCAAGATGGGCGTACTGGCGAGTCTCAGCCACATCGCCGACGGCATAGACGCCCTCGACATTCGTCCGGCAGCGGTCATCAACGCGAATGATTCCGCCGTCCATTTCCACACCAATATCTTCGGCGCTGATGTCTTCGGTATTGGGTATTCGCCCGACAGCTGCAATTGCGTAGTCGGCTTCGATGATTTTTCCATCTTCGGTTTCGACTGTAACGCTCGAATCGTCTGCTTTGACGCTGACGATTTTGCTTCCGGTCAGGACGGTCGCGCCGCGTTTCTTGAGGCTTCGGGCGATTATCTTTGATGCTTCGGCGTCGAGGTTTGCCACAAGTCTGTCGAGCATCTCGATAACGGTCGTTTCGATGCCCAGTTCGGAATAGACGGTTGCGAATTCGCACCCGATAACGCCTCCACCGATGATAATAACGCTTTCGGGAAGGCTCTCGGCGGTGGTGGCTTCGTTGGTGGTCATTATTCGCGGCGAATCCCATGGCAGGAAGCCGGGGCGTGCGGGCGACGAACCCGTGGCGATGATAATCGAACGTGCTTTGACCTGCTCGGAGCCATTGTCGGTTTCGACGGATATGGTATCCGGAGCGGTCAATCGCCCCTTGCCTCGGAGAACGTCCACCTTACGGGCCTTGAGCAGTCCTTCGACGCCCTTTCGCAGTCCGGCGACGACTTTTGCGACGCGGGCCATGTATTCCCGACCGTCCACGCCGACGCAGGAACAATTCAGTCCGAAAGCGGATGCGTGGTTGCTCTGATGAAAAATCTCGCTTGCGTGGAGCATTGCCTTGGTGGGAATGCATCCGACGTTCAGGCAGGTTCCGCCGATGTGTCCCATTTCGACGCAGCAGACCTTCGCGCCGCGCAAGGCCGCTCGCAAAGCGGCGGCGTATCCGCCCGGACCCCCGCCGAGAATAACTACGTCGTAATTTCCCATAACAGTATCCCTAGTGCAGGGTGCCATGCCTTCACGCGCAGCGCAGCGAAGCGTGTAGGCATGATTTACGCCACAACATGCTTACGCCCTCCGCTGCGCTGCGGGCGAAAGCATGGCACCCATCATTAAAGTCGGACAGGATATCACTCCAAAGACGCCAAATCTGGTTTTCGTGCTGCGAGTGTTTCGTCGAGTCTTCCGACCGGCGTCGTTCGCGGGCATCCGGTTAATTCTTCCGGGTTGCTTTGGGCGAGTTCGGCGATCTCGATCATCGCGGCGATGAAGGTGTCGAGCGTCTCTTTGCTTTCGGTTTCTGTCGGCTCGATCATCATCGCTTCGTGGACGATTAACGGGAAATAAACCGTCGGCGGGTGGAAACCCCGGTCAATCAAGGCCTTGGCGATGTCCAGCGCCCGGACGCCGTTTTTGGCCTGGCGCGACGCCGACAGAACGAACTCATGTTTGCAGGTCTGTCCGAATGGCAGGTCGAAATGGGCTTTGAGTTTTTCTTTGACGTAATTGGCGTTAAGCACGGCGTTTTCCGAGACCCGCTCCAGCCCGTCTGTCCCCAGCATGAGGGTATATATGTAGGCTTTGAGTATGACGGCGAAGTTTCCGTAGAACGGCGCGATATACCCGATGGATTTTGGTCTGTCGTAGTCCAGCCAGTACGACCCGTCTGGTTTGTCGGCGATGACGGAGGTTGGCAGGAATGGGATGAGTTTTTCGCAGACTCCGACCGGTCCTGCTCCAGGCCCGCCGCCGCCGTGGGGTGTGGCGAAGGTTTTGTGCAAATTCACGTGCACAAGGTCGAATCCGATGTCGCCGGGCCGGCATCGTCCCAGCAGAGCGTTGAGGTTCGCTCCGTCGTAGTACACCAGTGCGTCAACATCGTGGGCCATTTTGCAGATTTCTTTTATTCGCGGATTGAACAGGCCAAGTGTATTGGGGCAGGTGAGCATGACGGCTGCGACCTTGTCGTTCATCACTTCTGCCAGGGCGTCAATGTCCATCACGCCGGTATCGTCGGACGGGACCGTTTGCACGTCGTATCCTGCGGTGGCGGCGCTTGCCGGGTTGGTCCCGTGCGAGCTGTCGGGGATAAGGATGGTCGTCTTGTCGTTGCCCTTGTCTGCGTGATAGGCCGCGATAATCATCGAACCGGTCAGTTCGCCGTGTGCTCCTGCCAGAGGCTGCATTGTAAAGGCGGCCATTCCGCAGATTTCGCGCAACATCATGTCAGTGTCGTGCAACACAGCCAGCGCCCCCTGGACGAGCATTTCCCCGCCGGGAAGTTGCGGCAGCAGCGGATGTAAGTGCACGAACCCCGGATAGTGGCTGATGCGCTCGGTTACCTTGGGGTTGTATTTCATTGTGCACGAGCCGAGCGGGTAGAAGCCCGTATCGACGCCGAAGTTCCTGTTCGACAGTTCGGTAAAGTGTCGCACTACGTCCAGTTCGGACAGTTCCGGAAGATCGGCTGGCCGGTCGCGCAGGAAATTCTTCGGGATTCGCGCCGGCGCGTCAATGTCGTTATCGGCGGGCCGATACGCACGCCGACCAGGAACCGATTTTTCAAAAATGAGTTTCACAGCGACACCTCCAGTGCGTGCGCCAGCAGGTCGATCTGCTCTTTTGTGCGTTTTTCGGTAACTGCCACCAGCAGCGAGTTTTCCATATCGTCGTAGTATCTCGATAACGGGAAACCAGCCGAGATTCCCCGCTCCAGCAATCGGCGGATAACCCTCTGGGCCGACGCAACCGGCAGCCTCAGGACGAATTCATTGAAGTACCAGCGGTTGGGGAAATGCGTCGTTACGCCGGGTATTTCCAGCAGGCGCTTCTGTGCGTAGTTGGCCTTGTCGGCGCAGGTCTGGGCAAGTTCACGCAAACCCTCCTTTCCGAGAAGGCTCAGGTAAATCGTCGCCGTCAGGGCGCACAAGCCCTCGTTCGTGCAGATGTTCGACATGGCCTTCTCGCGCCGGATGTGCTGCTCGCGGGTCTGGAGCGTCAGGACGAATCCGCCCCGCCCTTCGCTATCGACAGTGCGCCCGACGACCCTTCCGGGCATCTTGCGGACGAATTTTTTGCGAGTGGCCATGAACCCCAGGTAAGGACCGCCGAAGGACAACGCCAGACCCAGGCTCTGACCCTCGCCGACGACTATGTCGGCCCCCATCTGCCCCGGCGTCTGGACCATGCCCAGCGAAATCGGATAACACGATACAATCAACAATGCGCCGTGCTTGTGGGCGGCATCGGCCAGGTCGGCGAAATCGTCGAGACAGCCAAAGAAGTTCGGATTCTGAACGACAACCGCAGCCGTCTGGTCATTCAATTCTGCCGCGATTTTCTCGCGGTCGGCCAGGCCGTCGTGCCAGGACGTCTGGACGAACTCGATACCGAGGTTGGTCGTGTACGACCGCAGCATCTTTCGATAGACCGGGTTGACGGTCTCATCGACGATAACGCGATTTCGCCGGGTAATCCGCATCGCCATCATCACGGCTTCATAGACAGCCGTTCCGCCGTCGTAGAGCGAGGCGTTGGCGACTTCCATTTCCGTAAGCCGGCATATCGCGGATTGATATTCATAAATCGCCTGGAGCGTTCCCTGCGAGACTTCAGGCTGATACGGCGTGTACGCGGTGTAAAACTCGCTTCGGGAGGCCATTGCATCGACGGCCGCCGGTACGAAGTGGTCGTAGAACCCCCCGCCGAGAAAACTGATAAGCCCCGACGCGTTCTTGTCCGACAGCGCCGCCATGTGCCGACGGACTTCCTGCTCGCTCAAACCGCGTCCAATTTTCAGCCGCTCGCATCGCAAATCGGCGGGAATATCGGCGAAAAGGTCCTCGGCGCTCATGCCCGACTCGTTGAGCATCTGCTCACGCTGCTCATCTGTATTGGCGATAAATGGCATTTTCAACTATTCCTCATGTACGTTCTGCTGCAATCTCGAAGCAGCACTACATATCAGGATTCGCCGGACAAATCAAGAATCAAGCGGAACAACAGTGGCGGATTGATTTGTCCCCGAAATACCTGTAGCCTTGGGACAGGGAGAATGTAATGCGCAGGATTCGCGTGTATGGCGACGAAAATGAAGACATTTGATTGCGTCAAGATGAAACGTCGCATTCAGGAAAGTATCGTTGCCGAATATGAGAAAAGTAAGGCAGAGTTTCCATTATTCTCAGACTTCTTAAAGGCGACAGAATCTGATTGGGAGCGACAGATGCGGCAAAAGTTCGCCAAGTCAACTAATGTGTCCTGACGTATCAAACCGGTTTAATCCAACTAGGAATCCCCCTTCGTCCTATTATTTTGCCACTGTAGCGGCTGTAAGTTGTCTAGATCGTCGGGCCCACCTTTAGCCACCGGGATGATATGATCAATCTCCCACCCGTGTTTAGAATCAGTGTTTCCATGCTCGGAGTACTTCATCGCTGTCCCACGTACATCCCGGCGCCACACGTCCGCATCGTAATCTGGAATCGGCTTACCTTTTGCCCATACCGCCGACTTTAAGACCTCATCAGCCTCAATAAATGGATAGGTCATCGTTACGCTCCTTTCCTAAAAGCCACCGACAATATCTCACGCGGGTGGCAGATTGTCAATGACGTTCTAGACGATAGGAGAAATCCTAAACTTACCCACTAATGTTTGGGTTAATTTGAAAACAACCGAACAACCGGGACGGTGGGGTTGTTACGAGTCGGGGTTGTGGGGACGGGAGAGGTCATGTATAATGCTGGAAGGATGCCAAGCATGGACACCCCACCGGAACACCGAGACGAGCCGCCGCAAATCGCCGTAGGCAGTGCCTTTGTGTCAAAGTTCATCCGGCGGCCGGATTCCGATATAGCTCACTTCATGCGACAGGCCACGTCCGAGATGGATGCGCACTATAAGCGTATCCAGACATCGGTCCGTGAGGATCCTGGGACAGCGGGTGATGACAGTGAAGGGAATTGGCAGCAATTGCTTTCTGCGTGGCTTCCCTCGGAGTATCCCGTCGAGACGAAAGGGCGTATCGTCTTTCCCGATGGGTACTCAAGCCCTCAGGTTGATGTTGTGATCCTGAATCCGTGCTACCCGGAGAAACTGAGAGAGGGCAAGCGATACCTGGCAGGGGGCGTGCTGGCCGCGTTCGAGTGCAAGCTGACCTTAACCGCCAAGCATATCGCTGAGGCAAGAGCGAAATGCAGCGAGATCAAGCAGCATTGTCTTATGAACGGAAGTCCCTACCGCGAATTGCATTCTCGAATCTCATACGGTCTCTTGGCCCATTCACATCATTGGAAGAGTGAGAGTTCAACCCCCGCAAAGAACGTTTTTAGAGGATTGGACAAAGCCCTGGGGGAGGTCCGGCACCCACGTGAAATGCTGGACTGGGTTTGCGTTGCGGACCTTGGCACCTGGATATCAGAGAAGTCGATCTGGCTTCATGAGGCTAGGCCTAGGCATGAGAGCAAGTACTGTGTCCTCGATGGAGCAGGAGGCAGGGAAGTCACAGAGGCAGAGTTCTTTGGCGGGAAGCCAAAGCCGCCTGACCCGCCAGGAATGGGGGAAATATTCAGGCCCAAAGTGAGCGCAAGCTACTTTGGCCTTTCGGGAGTCAGTCCTATAGGGTGCTTTATCGTTTCGTTGTTGTACAAGCTGGCTTGGAGCAACCCGCAACTCAAGAAAATGGTCTGGGACATGCTCCAAAGCGGACTTATCCAAGCCGGATGTGGAAAACCGCGTTGCTGGCCCCTTGAGTTTCTTCCCGCTGCTCTCATCGAAAAGATGTGCCAGGCTCCAACGAACCAGCACTGGAACGAATGGTCCACTAGCTTCTGCTCGATAGGCTAGGGAATAAAATGGGATGGTTGGGTGCTTGATGAAGAAAGTCAAGTAGGCTGGATAACTCCAGATAACCCCAGTTTCACAACAGGACTATTATCGACACAATCGTAAAATAATCAAGATAATTTTACGACCCACGATTTGACGTACCGGCTGAAGGCGACAGAATCTGATTGGGAGCGGCAGATGCGGCAAAAGTTCGCAAAGCCCAATCGGGACCGGGGTTAATCCAGTTCAATCCAGTCAAATGAGAAAATCGGAAATCGTCCCTGTTTAACCCTGTATTTATTTTTTACGGGCTTCATAGTACCGCACCCAATCAACATATATCCGCTGATCTTGCTGTATGTTCAGGTGCCCCGCTGCCGATATCTTACCGTCTATCACTTGAAGACGATAGTTATCTATCCATATCTCAGATCTCTGTAGTTTGCCGGGACGCTTAGAAGTAGCGGCAACTTCAACGCCGTCAACAAAGAAACGGGTGCCTGTGGGTAGAAGTTCGACTCGATAGATATGCCATTTTTGTATATCAATTTCAGGCAGATGCTTCTGGAACTTTATAACCCTATCACTGACAACCATAGCCTGAAAACCAGATGCACTACCTCCGGTTGAACAACCAAGGAACCAGGCACACTCAACTCTTGGTTTGTCTTGGTAGTTCCAGAATCCCCATCCTATTGTGCCGAATTTGTGGTCGCCGGCATAGCGGAGACGCGCCTCAAATACACCATTATGATATTGATATTTTGTCTCGTGAAGCGAGCAATCAGAATAGCCTGACGATGAGGATTGGTCGGTTATTCCAATCTCAACAACAGATACGCCATCAATCGTAGTAAGCTGTTTGTAAGCCGTTCCCTTATTGTAATTCCATTCCCAACGTGGGTTATGGTCAGTGAACTCATCGTTCCAAACTGCTTTTTCAGAATTACAACCGGCACATATTGCCGCCATGGCAAAAATCACGGTGAACATCATCTTGTTAGACATTTTGGTCTCCTTCTTCTTTTGTTGTTGTTCACGGTGCGAACCAGCCTGCTGGAGTCGCTACCACTTCTTAATGCTTTTCTTCGGCTTCGAGGAATTTTTCGTATTCGTCAGCCGACATGAGGCTTTGGAAATCGGCGTCGCCGGCGGTTTTTACCTTTATCATCCAGGCTGACCCGTAGGAGTCTTTGCCCAGCAGTTCCATGTCTTCGGTCAGGTCATCATTGACCTCGATTACCTCGCCGCTGACGGGCGAATTTAAATCGACCGCAGCCTTGACCGACTCGACCACGCCGAAGGGTGTCCCAGCCTCGACGCTCTCGCCGACGGCAGGCAACTCAAGAAAGACAACGTCGCCGAGTTGTTCAGCAGCGAAGGCGGTTATACCAACTGTTACCGTCCCGCCATCCATTTTCGCCCATTCGTGACTCTTTGCGTATCGCAATTCAGCAGGAACCATGTAAGATTCTCCTTGTAAGTGTAAGTTTTGTCGCCATCGCCGAAACAGAATAGCAGGATTACAGGGATTTTGAGATTAGAGGACAAAAACAAAAAAGAAAATCCCTATAATCCAGTAATCCCCATAATCCCGCTATCTTTCTCCTTTTTCTTCTTCTTTTTTCAGCAAAAACAAAAATCCCTGTAATTCTGCTATCTTTGCTATACAAGCCCGTGCAGTTTTTCCATAATTCCGTCAAATTCTTCGCCGCCGAAGCGGAACTTCAGGTCGGTGAATCCGCCCCTGAACGATTTCACTTCAGCCTTTACCGGCTTGTCGTTATTTACCACATCGGCGATGAGTTGTGCAACTGTTTCAAAATCGCCCTCGCCCATTCCGAACCTGGTCATCTCCGAGACGCCCATGCGAATCGCACCGGCTGCGGTGAAACCTTCTTCATTTGGTGCGGCCTGGTAGTTGACGATTATATTGTTGTCCTCAAGTTTTCTCGCTATCTCGGTGGCCCGGCTGTAACCGACATTAACAACTACCTGGTGCGTCTGCGTATATCCGACGTCCGCATCACCGGCTACGTCCATACCGCAGCGTTTCAGCGCAGCGGCGAAGGCCTTTGCGTTGGCGATAACCTTCGGCTGGTACTCATCCTTAAAATGGTTCATCTCGTAGGTAGCCATCAGCAGCCCGACCATCGTTCCGAGATGATGATTGCTGACCGAGCCGGGGAACGTCCTGCGACGAATCGCCTCGGCGAGATTGTACCGCTCATCGGTCTCGGCGTAGTTGGACGCGACGATTCCCCGCTGCGTACCGAAGAATGTCTTATGCGTCGAGCCGGTAACGATGTCGGCGCCGTCGGCGAAAGGTTCCTGGAAGTGCGGGCCGACGAGTCCGAGCACGTGGGCCATGTCGTACATGATTACGGTATCGATACCCATCTCATCGGCGAACGCCCGAATCTCAGCCACCGGTTCGGGGTGCAGAACGACGCTCTTACCGAAGATAATCAGTTCGGGTCTGTATCGCTCCAGCAGTTCCCGGCAGGCGGGCACGTCGATTTTATACGGGTTTTCGGGCAGGACGGGGAAGTTGGTTATTGCCGGTTTTTCCGTTTTCGGGTCGTGTGCGATGAAGTCGCGCATCGCGCCCATCGGCTGGGAACTGAGGTGCCCGCCCTTGATGATGTGATTGTTCATCACCCTTGCGATTCTTCTCGGCGGGCTTTTCCGGTCGGTCCGGTTGATGTAATCGACCATCGCGCTGAAGACGACGGCGTTCGCCATCTGCCCGCTGACGGCGCGGGTCTCGACTTCCGCACAGCCAAGGAATTTCCGCAATTCGGCTTCCAGCGAGGTCTCAACGGCCTCGATGAAATCCGTCCCCTGGTAGTAGAAGACGTTCGCTTCGTAGAAGGCCTTGAGCGGTTTGTGCTCGGCGTATCGGAAGGCGGGGTCCATGATCGACAGCATCCTGGCCATGGGCGAGAACGTCTGCTCGGACGGGATGAGGTTTATGCACTCTGCCTGTCGCCAGATGGTGTTTTCAATCGCCTTTTCAAGCAGGTCGCGCGCCTTGGTCGGGCCGGCCTGACGTGTGCGGTCTTCGTGGATCGCCAATGCGTGGTCGTGCAGTATCGCCCTTGCGTAAGGCGGAGCCTCGCTGCGGAGGTGGAACGGGACGATAACGGCTTCGACCTGCTTGCCGCGAATTTCGATTTCAATCCGGTCGCCCTCGCGCAGGTCGCAGTCGAGCATAACCATGCAGATAGACCGCATCGCCTTTTGGTCGGTTATTCTGCTCGACAGACCTTCGCCCTCGACCTGCCAGTATGGAACCACCGTTCCACTGGTAACGAATCCGACGTGCTTGTCGCCGACGAACGCCCCTGCCGGCGGACGGGCGATACCCTTACCGACCACCGCAACCGGAACGATCCGTCGCGGCAGGTTCGCTATCAACGAATAATCTTCGGAGAGGATTTTCATGAAGGCTTCATGCTGTTTGGCCAGAGCGTCTTTTCCGATAAAATCGCCCTTCAGCGGCGAGAAACTCACAGCGAATCGCGCCAACGGGCAGGAGAATACGGCAATTTCTTTTCCGTCCGGTTCGAGTCCCAGTTCGTGTCCGTAGAGCGGCAGGGCTGCTTCCAGCCGAAGAGTGTCGCGCGCCCCGAGGCCGACGGGTTCTGCGCCGCGATTAATCAGCAGGTCCCATATTTTCCCGGCGGCTTGGCTTTCGACGAACAGTTCGAAGCAGACCGGTTCGCCCGTGTATCCGGTTCGGGCGAGACGGACCTCGACGCCGTTGATTACGACGGCTCCCAGTTCGTTCCGCGTCGGTTCTGGAAGTGCTCCCGAATCAATAACGCCGGAGAGTATCGCCCCTGCCAGCGGGCCTTGGAGCGAGATCATTGCGATTTCTTCGGACTCATCGGTCATTTTCACGTCGTCGAATTCGGCGAGGTGTTCGGAGAAATGGTCCCAGTCTTTTTGTCGGTTGGCGGCATTGACGACGAGGAGGTATTCATCCTCGACGAAGCGGTACAGGTACGCGTCATCGACTGCCCCGCCGTCGGCGTTGGGGATCATCGTGTACTGCGCCTGCCCGGTCTCCAGGGCCTCGGCGTTGTTGGTCAGGACGTGCTGGAGAAATCGCGTCGCGCCTTCGCCGCCGAAGATGAATCGCCCCATGTGCGAGACGTCGAACAGGCCTGCGCCTTTGCGCGTGGCGAGGTGTTCAGCCACGATCCCGCCGGCGTATTGCAGCGGCATCTCCCATCCGGCGAAATCGACGATTTTTCCACCACCGGCGACATGCCGGTCGTACAATACAGTTCTGTGCAGTTCGCTCATGTCTGTCATCCATTCATTTTGTCGAATCGCGTATTGTAATAACGCTGCCGGACGAATCAAGACCGCAGAGCGACCAATCCGAAAGTCGAAGATAATCGTTGTTGTTCCACCGGGCCGATGATTACAATCTTTGCCATGGATTATTTCTCATGCAGAACCGGAATCGTCTTTCTACTTGCGTTGCTCCTGGCCGGTTGTGTCGATGAAGCAGACGTTGCGGAGGTTCGTCTCGACTTGACCGGCGTGGGGGTTTCTTCGGACGTTTCCGACCTGTCAGTCGTTCTTTCCAAAGGCGTCGATAAGAAAGGTCGTCTTATCCCGGCGGGTTTCGCGTCTGTGCGCGTCCGGCTGGATTCGCAATTGAAGAAGATGGCCGTATCCGGTCCGACGGCCACGCCGGAGATGTACCCGACGGACGAGTCTCGCTGGGCCTACTGGTACAACGCTCGTGCGGCGTGGTCGATGAAGTTGGCGGATTTGGCGGGTTTTCCTCCGGCTCGATATCGACCACGGGCGCGCGAAAAGGTATTTCTCCTCGACGGGTGCGATATGTCGCTCGAAAAAATCGACTCGATCCTCCGGGACGCAACCAGGCGTAGCGGAGATTTTCGTCTTGCCGCCTGTGCGCCCGGCGCATGGATCGATTACGCGCCCCTGCCGAGAAAGCCGTTCACCGAGGGAAACTTTTCCGCCGGACTTTCCGAGGCGTTCAACCGCCTGGTCCTGGACGAGCGGCGGTTCGTTATCGACGTTGATAACAGGCGGGTTTGTATTCCGCCGATGTTGTGGGACTGTCGCGATATGGTCTTCGCCGAGTACCGCCGGCGATTCGGACCGTGCGATGTCAGCCTGACTACTGCGCTTCGACCGCACCTCAATCACTCTGCCCGATACAGGCTTGAAAATGCCCTTGGCTACGCCGTCGTTCAGCAGAAAACGCGGACGGAAATTCTCGTTACCAGGCGCAAGATATTTTATCCCGGTAAGATCGGAAGAATTGAACCGTGAATGTTTTGGCACAACTTGGTTCGCGGAGTCTGTCGTTGATAGTGGCGTGGGGAGATTTCTGTCGATTCTGCGGGCGAGTGTTCGAATGGATTCTGTCGGCGGGGCTGAGCGGTCGCAACATTCGCCTGACGCTTCGGCAGATGTACGAGGTCGGTACACGGAGCGTTCCGGTAGTAATGTTCACCGGCGCGTTCGTCGGGATGGTCCTTGCCGCCCAATCCGTACTGCAATTCCAGGCAGTCGGTCTGGAGGCGAAACTCGGCGCAATCGTCAACCTTTCGGTAGTACGCGAGTTGGGTCCTGTATTGGCGGCGATTATGCTGGCCGGTCGCGTCGGCGGCGGACTGACAGCCGAACTGGGAACCATGCGAGTTACCGACCAGATAGACGCGCTGCGAGCGATGGGGGCCGACCCGCTCCGCGTACTGGTAGTGCCGAGATTCCTCGCCTGCCTGCTGCTGATGCCGATTCTCGTGCTCTATGCGGACCTGACGGGAATCCTCGGCGGATACCTCATCGGCGTCGGACTCTACGGTATCAATGCCGCCGAGTTCTGGGAAAACGCCGCCAGGACGGTGGAAATGTTCGATATTGTTACCGGACTTATCAAGAGCCTGTTCTTCGCCGGTGTGATTAGTCTGATATGCTGTTGGCGTGGTTTTCGTTGCCGGCCCGGAGCGGCAGGGGTCGGAAGAGCATGCACCGAAAGTTTCGTCGAATCCTGCATGGCTATCCTTGCGCTGGATTTCTTCATCGGCGTACTGCTCAATACGGTCTATACGATCACCTGGGGCGCGCCGCCGGTAATGTAGAAGAGCGGTCAGCTATCAGCAATCAGCTGTCAGCAAAAGATGAAAAAGAACACTGATTCGCTGATTGCTGACTGCTGATTGCTGATTTGTTTCTTCGTCGTTTTTTTATCTTTTGCTGATTGCTGACTGCTGATTATTATGCTTCGTAAATGGTACACAAACTGGCTTTCGCGTCATTGCAACCGGACGAGTTTCGCGTTGCACATGGTCGGAATCCCTGCCGCTTTTATCGCTGCGCCGGTAGCGGCCATAATGAAATACTGGACACTCGCCGCGGGACTTTTTTTAGGCGGATATGCCTTGCAATTTATCGGGCATATGATAGAAGGCAACCGCTCCGGCGAAGAAGAACTGGTCCGTAAACTGTTCCGCAGGAGATAAAACTTTCGTCGCCGTACCGGTGACGGCTAAACAGGAATGGATTTAATGATGAGCAAGTCTGACGAGAAACTGGCGATTGACGGTGGTGTGGCGGTGCGTGAGAAACCATTTCCGCCGAGGCGATTATTCGGAGACAAGGAAAAGGCCGCCGCCGTCGAAGTCTTCGACGAGTCCATTGCTGCCGGTGAGGCCTTCGGCTACGGCGGCAAGCGCGAGCAGGAGTATGAGAAAGAATTCGCCGAGCATCTCGGCGGGGGATTCGCCAAGGCCGTCAATTCCGGCACGTCGGCGTTGCTGTCGGCGCTGGCGGCGCTGGAACTGGAGCCGGGAAGCGAAGTCGTCTGCCCGCCCATAACCGACCCCGGCGGGGTAATGCCTATAGTGATGATGAACTGCATACCCGTTCCCGCCGACACGAACGAGTTTTCCTTCAACGTCGGACCCGAACAGGTCGCCGCCGCGATTACAGAACGCACGCGGGCCATCGTCGTGGCCCCAATATTCGGCGAACCGGTGGACATGGACCCGATAATGGAATTGGCCCGCGAGAAAGGTCTGTCCGTCGTCGAAGACGCCGCACAGGCGCATGGGGCTATCTATCACGGTTCCAGCGTCGGAACCCACGGCGACATCGCCGCTTTCAGCACGATGTACGGAAAGCACTACGCCAGCGGCGGGCAGGGCGGCATATTCTTCACACGAAACGAAGATTTATTCTGGAAGGCCAGGCGGTTCATGGACCGCGGAAAACCATTCGGGACGGATGAACCAAACAACGTCCGCCTCGGACTGAACCTCAACACCGACGAACTGTCAGCCGCTATCGCGCGGGTCCAACTGAAAAAACTACCGTGGATCGTCGAACGCCGGCAGTCCGTGGCAGCCGCTGTGTCCGACGGGATAAAATCCCTTCAGTCCGTCGCGCCTGGAAAAATCATTCCCGACGCGAAGGCGAGTTACTGGTTCATGCGAATGACGGTCGATGCCGACAAACTCACCGTCGATAAGGACGCCTTCGCCAAAGCATTGGCCGCTGAAGGAATCCCCGCCTCGCCGTCGTATCGTCATATACCTGCGGAGCACGTCTGGTTCCGCAATCGCAACACTTACGGCGCCGGCGGCTACCCGTGGACGACCCCATACGAGCCGCCGAACCTGCCGAACTGCGAAGCGGCGGTAACCCGCAACTTCCTCATCCATATCCACGAAAACTGGACGGACGAGGAAATCGCCGACACCGTTGCAGCCCTGACGAAAGTCGAACGAGCGTATTTGAAGTAGCGCGGGCGTCTCACGTAGTGATGCTACGCATCGCCCGTGAAATCATGGCCGAGACGGCCATGCTACGGTACCTGTATCCATTGGGCTTTCTTGCGAGTTTTTTTATTTTTATGAGACCAACGTGAGGAGTTATGCGTCAAATATAAGGCAGGGGCGGTCATCCAGGCTGCCCGGATGAGTAACCCATGAAAGGAGCACGAAAATGAAAATCACAGCATCATTACTGGCGATTGTGGCCTGCATGGCGATGGTTGCACCGGCCTCGGCGGCAGAGGAAACCACCGTTCCGGTTACGAAGGTAACTGCCTTCAGCAGCGGCGTGGCCTACTTCGAGCACAACGGCGAAGTTACCGGCGACGCCGAGGTCCTGTTGAAATTCAAGGTCGGGCAGATTAACGACATCCTCAAGTCAATGGTCCTGATGGACCTCGACGGCGGGAACATCACGGGCGTTACTTACGCCTCGCGCGACCCGGTCTCCAGGGCGCTGAAGAGTTTCGGTATCGACATCTCCGGCGACCCGACGCTGGGAAAACTGCTAAAGCAGATTCGCGGAGCAACGGTCGTCATATCAGCGCCGGTAAAGATTACAGGTAAAATCCTCGGCGTAGAGACAAAGACAAAGCACATCCTGCCGGCCAACACGCTGATAAGGCAGGAAATCCTGAACCTCCTTACAAACAAGGGCATCAAAGCACTGCCTCTGGATACTATCTCCGACATCAAACTTGCCGATGAAAAACTCAACACCGAACTGAACAAGGCCCTTGCCTTACTGGTCGAAAGCCGCGACAGCAACCGCAAACCGGTCAAGATTAACTTCACCGGCAAAGGCAAACGCGGCGTCCGTATCGGGTACATAAACGAGGCCCCGGTCTGGAAGACTTCCTACCGACTCGTGCTCGGCGGCAAAGAGCAGAAGAAGGACAAGGCCTTTATGCAGGGCTGGGCGATTGTGGAGAACACGTCCGATTTTGACTGGGAGAAGGTGCAGTTGACGCTCGTTTCAGGCCGGCCCATTTCGTTTATCCAGGACCTCTACACGCCGCTGTACGTGCCTCGTCCGGTGGTCAGGCCTCAGATGTACGCCTCGCTCCGCCCGCAGACATACGATGAGGGCATTGCGGCGGAAAAGAAGATGTTTGCCCTGAAGCCAAGTCCCGCAAGAGCGCGAGGGACGCGGGCTTACGAGATGCGTCGCAAGACCAAGGGGATACCCTCGTCGGGCGCCGTCGCCAGCCGCTTGGCGGGGGGTATCGCCGATGAAGCCGAAATGGGAAAGAGCATCCGCAGCAGCGTCCGTTCTGTCGCAGCGGCAAAGGCTGTCGGCGAATTGTTCAGCTATCAAATCAAGACGCCGGTTACACTGCCTCGACGCAAATCCGCCATGCTTCCCATCATCAACCAGGACGTATCAGGCAGGAAGGTCAGCATCTACAACCAATCGGTTATGGCAAAGCACCCGCTCAACGGGCTTTGGCTGACAAACGACACGAAGTTGAGCCTGCTGGCCGGTCCTGTAACCGTCTTCGACGGCGGGACATACGCCGGCGACGCACAAATAGGCAACCTCTCGGCCAAGGACAAGCGGTTGCTGAGTTACGCAATCGACCTGAAGGTGAAGGTGGACCCGACGGAAAGTTCGACATCGAAGATTACCTCGGTGAAAATCGTTCGCGGCGTGATTTATGTTACACGCAAGTACGAATACAAGAAGTCCTACGTAATCAAGAACAAGGCCGACGCCAAGCGGACTTTGGTAATCGAGCATCCGCGCCGATCCGAGCGGAAACTCATCAGCCCGGACGAACCGGCAGAAAAGACCTCGAAAGTATATCGTTTCGAGACGGACGTCCCTGCCGGCAAGACCGGAAAGTTTGTTGTCGCTGAAGAGCAGGTAACCAGTCAGAGCACCGGTATCTGGCGCAGCAGCGTCGGGACTCTTACGTGGTACACAACCAACAGGGAGATTCTGCCGAAGGTCCGCGAAGCGATTGCCGAGGCAATCAGGCGCAAGAACGCCCTGACGGCAGCGGAACGGAAGGTCAAAGAGATCGAGCGGCAGATAGCCACGCTTAATCGCGACCAGCAGCGCAACCGCTCGAACATGGGTTCCTTCAGGAGCACCTCCAGCACAGGATACAAGCGGTTCGCAAAGAAGGTACTGGACATCGAGACGAAGATAGAGGAACTCCAGGCCGAACTGGACGAAGCCCGCGCGAACGTAAAAAGCCTTCGCAAGTTGCTGGAAGATTATATCAGCAAGATGAACGTGGACTGAATCTGACATACTCACTGAAGTGAGCGCGCCGGTGGTGCGGTTGAAAAAACCGTATCACCGGTTACTTTTTTGCGAGGGCCTCTTCGACGCTGTCGTAGATGTCGAAGAGTTTTGTCAGGCGAGTCGTTTCCAGCAGTTCGCGTACGGAAGCGGCTGGGCGGGCGAGCCTGACCTGCCCGGCGTGATGTCGGCACTTGAGGTGCCCGACGATAATCGCGCCAAGCCCGACCGAGCAGATGAAGTCCATCCCCTTCAGGTCCAGAATGATGATGGGGGTACGTTCGGCGGCGAGTTGTTCCAGTTTTTCCTGGAGGTTCTCGGCGTCGGACATGGAGACCGACCCGGTAACAGTAAGGACAACGGCGTTGCCGCGTTTCGTCACATCCATCGTGAGCGGCGTGTTGTGAGACGAGTTGGTCATAACCGTCTCCTTCTAATTATGTCCGGCGAGGTGTGGTAGTCCTGTACACCGGCGCTTGGTCATGCGAACTTCGTTTCCATGATCGTTATAGGACACTTCGTCCATGTAGGCTCTCATCAGCATAATTCCCCTGCCGGAGGGTTTTTCGAGGTTTTCATCGGTAGTGGGGTCGGGCACGGAGGCGGGGTTGAATCCGGCGCCCTCGTCGCAGACGGTAATCGTCGTCTGTTTGGCCCCGACGTCGGCCGATACCCTGACCTTCTTTGCGGGTTCGAAGTTGTTACCGTGCTTGATGGCATTTATCAAGGCCTCTTCCAGCGACAGGCGTATTGCGAAGCGGTCGTCTTCGTTGTAACCGGAGGCGACGGTAAGCGAGAGGATCTCCTCGGTCAGGCGCCTCGCGGCGGTCAGGTCGGTGGGAATACTCTTGTCAATCATGTTTATAGTAAGTCCAACCCCGGCGCCCTAAGAGGACGCTTCCGCGACGGCCTCGCTACGATCGGCGCATGTCTTAAAAACCTCGTTCAAACGGGTAATCGTGAACGCCTCGTAAATCGGCGGACTGATATTGCACAACACAAGCCTTCCGTTGCTTTGACGGGCACGTTTGTTGAGAGTTATCAGCATACTCAGGGCGCTGCTGGACATGTGGTCAACGCTGGTGAAATCCAGCACAAGCCTGACGCCGTCGGACTCGGCGATTATGTCGGACAACGTCTCGCCAATCTGCGAAATGATCATCTCGTCGAGTATTTTCCTGTCGGTCAACTCGACGATTGTTACGTCGCCCGTCTTGAGAACTTTCAACCTGGAGGCCTGTTCTTCCATCAATCTGCTCCTTTGTAACACCTTCACAGGGATGATACGTCGGTAACGATAATAATGTCAAGCGCATCGGTCGGGCGAGGTTCCGCTACAGAAGAAATTGGATGATGTTGATCATAACGCTCGCTACCAGTAGCGCCAGTAAAATGTATATCAGCACGTATTTTACCTCGTCGTCTGCCCGGAACAGCATCTCCGGGGCGGGTTGTTCTTCTTCCTGAATCAGGGTCGAGAGCGATTTGGCGTCGAGCATCTTGTGTACCTGCAAAGGCGATTCGCCTCTGGCAACGGATACAAGGTCGAGCAGCAGGTCGGTGGTGGATGCGTATCGGTCCTGAGGCTTCTTCGCCATCATCACCTCCACGACCTCGCCCAGTCCGACCGACAGCGATATGTTTATATGGTCGGGGGGGGTCAGCGTTTCCTTGAGGTGTTTGTTCATAACGGCTACGGGCGTCTCGGCTTCGAAAGGTACTTGTCCGGTTATCATGTGATACAGCGTCGCGCCGAGTCCGTAGATGTCTGCGCGGAAGTCGATGTCCATATCGCCTCGAATCTGCTCCGGGGAGATATAATACGGTGTACCGTAGGCCTTACCTGCTTCTGCCTGGGCGGCCTGGGTGTCTTCTGCCAGACGCGCCAGACCCATGTCGGCGAGTTTCGCAATGCCTTCGGTGGTGATCATGATGTTCTTGGGTTTGACGTCGCGGTGGATCAGTCCTCGCTCGTGAGAGTGGGCGAGTGCTTCGGCGATCTGAATGGTTATTTTCAGGGCTTCCGCCTCGCTGAAAACCTTTCCTTCGGCCAGTTCGTCATAGACGGTGTGTCCTTCGACGTATTCCATGACGAAGTAGTGGTATCCGCCCGACTCGCCTACGTCGAATGCCTGGACTATGTTGGCGTGGTTGAGTTTGGCGGCGGCTTTTCCTTCTTTGTAGAACCGCTCGACGTATTCGGGGTTTTCGCTGTACCGTTTCGGGAGGACCTTGATGGCGACCAGGCGGTCCAGGCTTAACTGTCTGGCTTTGAATACCGTCGCCATCGCCCCGGAACCGAGTTTGGAGAGAATCTGGTATCCGGGAATCTGTTGGGTGGGGCGAATTACCTCCACCGCCTTGATCACGCGCTGCAACTGACTGGTTGTAACGATGCCCTGGTCAACCATGACGCCGGCCAGGCTGCATTGGCGATCATCCGCCTTAAGGTGTTCCTGCTCGGCGGCGCACTCGGCTACTTCCTCGACAGTAGCGAGGTGTTTCTCCAACACGATTCGCTTAATTTCGCTGTCGCTGGCCGCCGTTGACTTGATTTCGTTGTCGGTCACGCTTTGGGTCTCTTATAGATACTGGAAGATTTATTTCATTTTTCGTGCCCTGTCGCTCCGACGCCTGTGATTCTTATACTCTACGAGCGTATCCGTCAAGCATTGTTCTTCTACGGACAGTACACTGTTGCCGGACCTAGGCGCTCACGAAAGTGTCCGTTCTCGAATAACCATCGACGAACGGACCAGCATAAATGGCACTGACCGGCGTATCCGTCGGCCCGCTCGACGTAACCGAGTCGCTCGGCTTCGACCATCAGCGCCACCGGGCCGGAGCGTGCCAGCACGTTTAATACGTTAACCGGCGGAACAAGTTTTCCACCGCTATTCATATCGGCAAAGTGATTGTAGAGGTTTTGCCATAACCGTCCCACCGAATCGGCATCGGTTACCCGTCCCAGTATAATTCCCGCACAGGTTCCCGGACAGACGATTCCCTCACCGTCGATATGGACGTGGCGCGAACGCAACAGCCTGTCATAGCAGGGTTTATCGGCGAAGGCCGTCGCCGGCTTCGTCGGTAGCATCTTTGCCAGTTCAACGGACGCCCTGCCGGCGAGACGGTCCCGATTTTTTTCGGCATAAGCGGTAAATACTTCTTTCCGCTGCTCTTGTGTCATCGAATCGGTATCAAAACCCTCTGTCACCCAGTCGAGCCAGCGGACGCGAATGCGGTCCGGGCCAAGAACTTCCTCGCCGATACGCGCCAGCAGACGCACTCGCTCAATGGGGACGAATTGCTGGTGGTACGGATCCGACGAAATCGCCAGCCTTTCCATCCCGGCTTCGTTCAGCGCCGCCAGGCGGTCGCGGATAATTTTTTCGTCAGCCGCCCAGAAAGCGTTTGTTTCGACGGCCTCGGCCGGAGCCAGTCCGGCAGCCTTCGCCTTCCGGAGCAGTTCGATGAGCGTTTCCCATCGCCCGAACGGTTCGCCGCCTCCGATGTGGACCCGACAGCCGTGAGGGCTGGCGCTTTGGAGACCTTCCCAGAACGCCAATGCCGTTTCGACGCTCATATCGCCCTGGGCCGACGGCGACGAGCAGACGTAACACGAAGCGCACCGCGC
Organism: Planctomycetales bacterium; assembly: GCA_030612725.1. Taxonomy (GTDB): domain Bacteria; phylum Planctomycetota; class Phycisphaerae; order SM23-33; family SM23-33; genus JAUWNJ01. Next base: position 49,557 of record JAUWNJ010000010.1, on the reverse strand, counting down.
ATTACACCAGTACGTCAGCATCAGCCCGGCGAAGGACCAGTACTTCACCGGCATCGGTTTGGAGCGGTCGAATTTTCGCATAATGACATTGTAACTGTTCGAAACCTGGTTACTGAAGTAACCATGCCTCTTCTAACGTGAACACAGTTTCGCGTACGTGCAGGATTTACAGAGCGACTTGTCGGTATCGCTGATGCGCCCGAATTGTCCTGCCCGCCGGCAGTGGACCAGTTTCGTCGTTAAGTGTGCAAGACGTTGCTGGGCGGCGGCGATGGTTTCGCTCGTCGCGCCGAAGCGGTGCGAAACGCCCGCTCGGAGGAAATAGACCGTCGCGTCGGCGATTTCTGTCTCGAAGGCCCTGCCCGCAGCGGCGAGGTAAACCATCATCTGCAACTCGTACCGCATGGCGTGTTCGGAGGCCTGTTCGGGAGCGATGCGGTCGGACTTATAGTCCACCACGTGCCACGCCCCCTCGGCATCCTGATACAGCAGGTCAATCTGACCGGTGATATCCGTGTTACCCGCGCGATAGACGAACGACAGTTCAGCCAATCGCTGCTGAGCCTCGGTGAGTTGTTTCATCAGCGGCGTTTGAGCCAGACGATTGAGCATATCGGACAATTCGCGCCCAAGCGGTTCGGCTGGGACAGTCAGTTCCATCTCAGCAGCGACGCGCCCTGCCAGCGCTTCGGCCTGTACCGACGCGATGTCGCCGAAATCCACCAGTTCCATACATCTGTGGAAGAAAGTTCCGGTGGTGGCGGCATCGAGGCGGGTTTGCGTTGCGGAGGTAGTCTTTTTTCCTGTTGACGGCACACGCAGTTCGTGTCGCCATCGGTAGAGCATCGGGCAGTAACCGAAGTCAGCCAGCGCCGTCGCAGCCACCGTTCCACCCCCGACGGCGTCGGGAAGTGGGCCGATAAGGTTCAATTTTTCCGCGCCGGCGTTTTTACCCGTGGACGCCAGGGCGTCGGCGACTTTTTCGGCATTAGCAGCGGCGGCGATAAGTTGCGGGACCGGCGAGATTTTTCGCTTCCCGCCAGCCGGTCGAACAGGCTCCACTCGCGCCAGGCGGATGGAAAAACCGCTGCCGTATTCGATTGCTTCAGCCTCGGCGTCTATCGCATCGGCGATTCCGAAAACGTCATCAAGCATGGCCAGGCAGGAGCCTTTGTCTTTGAATTGCCCGTCTTTATTCCGCCGGTCGGACCCGACTAGAATAAGGTGGTCCTGGTGGCGTGTAGCGGCGACGTAAAATCGGCGAACGTCCTCTTCGTAGGCGGATTGCTTTTCAGCCTCCTTCGCCAGGCTGAAACTGACCGGTTCTTCATCTCCGGATTTATCCGATTGCTCATCTTCATCCATAATTCCCGGCGGCTTACAGGTAACCGACCAGTCGGGGTGAAAAAGGATTCGGTCTCTTATCTTATGCGAGCCGACGTTGAGGTCCGGGATGATGACAATGGGGAACTCCAGGCCCTTGGCTTTATGCACGGTCATTATGCGTATTACGTCGTCGGTTTCGTCGGCGACGGCAGCCTGTTCGTGACGGGACTGATCCGTGATGTATTCGTCGTATCGCCTGATGAAATCCGCCAGCGAGATTTTTCCGGTCGCTTGGGCCGACCTGGCTGCATCAAGCAATTGAAGGACATTCCCCAGTTTTCGCCGGCCATGGAATTGACTCAAAAGCACAGCCTGGTATCCCGTCTGCTCAAGCACCTCTTCGATAATCGCCGCCGGTCCGAGCGCGTCCTTTTCGCGGTGCAACCGGGCCAGTAATTCATGTGCGAAGCGGAGTTGCCGGACCTGCGGTTCTGTAAGTCCATTAAGCACAGCCTCGTCGGTGAGTTTGTCGAAATACGGCGGCCCGATAGCCGAAGCGATATGCAGCAGGACGTTATCGTCCAGGCCGAGCATTGCGCTTCGCAGCAATCCGAACAGGGCGATATCGTCGAACGTGTTGTCGATGACCCGCAGCGAGTTGAGGACGTCATAGACCTCCTGCCGGCTGAAGAACCCGACGCCTCCGACGACATAGTAAGGCAAATCGCGTCGCTGGAGTGCGTATTCGTATCGCAGCGAGGTGGTCATTCGGGCGAAGAGGACGGCGAAGTCGCCTGGCTCGGCGGGACGCCATTTGTTCGCCTGTTTATCGAAGACGATTTTCTCTCGCCCGTCGATTATTTCGCCGATTCGCTGCGCGACCAGTTCCGCCTGTGCGTCGGCTGCTGCCTCTGCGTTGGTATCGTCGGCGCATTGGGTCAGTAGTATCTCGACGCCGGGAACCGGGGGCAGTTCCGTCCGCGACGAGACAATCGGTTCGTAACCGCTCATTAACCGGCTGAAGGTCTCGTTGACAAATGCCGCGCCGGCGCGATGCGTGCGGAAGGATTTATCCAGCAGCACCCTGTTTCCGCCGAATCGGCTGCACAACTGCTCGAATACCTCCGCCTGCGCGCCGCGAAAACGATAGATGCTCTGCTTCAGGTCGCCGATGATGCAGATTTTACTGCTTTTTGGAAGCGAGTCGGATGCCTTGTCGTCGCTCAGCAGGCCCCACAGCATCCGCAGTTGCGTCGCGTCGGTGTCCTGGCATTCGTCGATAAGCATCTGGTCGATATTGCCGCCGATCGAGCGGCGGACGTGGCGATTGTCCCGTATCAATCGGGCCGTCAGGTCGATAAGGTCGTCGAAGTCAAGCATCCCAGCCAGGCGTTTCTGCTGTGCGTAAAGTTCGTCGGCTAGGCCGGCGAGTTTCGTCAGCACCGCCAGACATTGTGCGGCGTCCGCGTCGGCATCGCCCATCGTCCTGAAGTAAGTAGCCAATTCGGCAAATTTCTCCACAAAGGCTTTTAATTTCTGACGGTAGGCTTTACGCTGGTCTTTCCCGCCCCATGCCTTCGCGCCGCCGATGTTGCCGGGGCTTCGGAGCGATGAAATGTCTTCGTATTGAACCGTGTCAGGCTGCTGGAGGATTTGCGAGATAACGTCGAGCGTTCTTTCACGATATACGAATAGTTTGTCGTCCGGTTCGCGGCACGGATAGCCGGCCAGACGATTCATCTCATCGCGCAGGTTTTCGTCCTCGGCGAGGCCGGTGAGTTTATCCCGTCGTGATTGCTCCTGCCTCTTCCGCCATCGGCCGAGCGTTTTTTCCGGGTCGGAGTAATCTTCGTCCCGCCATGTGCCGCGCTGTTTCAAGAGCGTTTCGACGTCCGCGAGAATCCCGCTCATTTCCGTGCGGCTCATCAATTCCAGCACGTTGGCGTCGCCGACCTCGACAGCCGAGAGAACGGCGTCCTCGACTGATCGCGTTCGCATCTGCCCCGCCAGCAATTCGTCGGCGCAGACGCTAAAGCCCGGATCGACGCCGGCTTCGATTGCGTAACGACGAAGCAGCGACGCGCAGAAACTGTGAATGGTGGAGATACGAGCGGCGGGAAGTTCGATAATCCAATCGGCGATCTTCCGGCGGTCGTCCTCGCTATCGCTACCGGCCATAATGTTCATCAGGACGTCGCGGACACGCCGGACCATTTCGGCCGCAGCCTTATCCGTGAACGTCAACGCCACGAAGTTATCGAATGGGTTCTTGTCGGCTTCGCCCGCGCGGCTCGACTGAGTTTGTCGAAGTCCGCCGGCGGCCATAATCAACTCCGTGAATCGTCTTGCCAGCACGAGCGTCTTTCCGCATCCCGCCCCGCTGGTCAGGGCGATACTGTCGCCTGCCCGCTCGATAGCGGCTTCACGCTGAGGACCGGTAAGTTCGGGTAGTTCACTCAAAAACTTACCTTTCGATTCGCACGGGCCTGGGAATACTGGCATATCTGACGGTACGGGCACCACTTCGAGCATTTACCGGCGGGGATGGCGTCGAACCGACCCTCGCGCATTGCACCGACATACAATCCGACGGCCTCCATCGCTCCGGCGAGCAATTCGGCGTAACCTTCCTCGGCCTTTGGCGTTTTGAAGGTGGCGAAGTAGCGATGCTTGTTGTTTCGCAGGTCGTGATATGCCCCGCCGGCGCATGGTATATCGAACATCGCCTCCAGCGCCTTGGCGTACAGAGCCAACTGAAGGTCTCTACCGGCGATTATGTCCCTGGCGGCGGGCAACTGTCCGGTCTTGTAATCCACAGCCAGTGTAGCCGGGGCGTCTTCGCAGGTAATCAGGTCAACGCGGTCGATCTTTCCGGCAAGGCGGATTTGATATTCACCGGCATCCAATTCTATCGGTTCGGGTTTGCTTGCGGAGTCTGTGTCTTCGTCTCGATACCGGGTCACGCCGAAACCAAGTTCGAAATGCAGCGATTGGGCGGGCTTTTTCCCGAATGCCTCCCGTTGGTCTGAAAGGTAATTCCACAACAGCCGCTGCCAGTAGGCAGTCTGGGCGTCCCACAGTTGAGAATAGATTGCCCTGTCGGCGAGTCTGTTTTTTTCGGCAAGACACGCCTGCTTCAGCGTCCTGGACAGTTCGTCCGGGTCGATTTCGGCGAGGTTGACTCCGTCGCTGTTTTTGGCAAGGTTCGTCATTACCCGCCAGAGCACGGCATGGCAAAAGATGCCGCGATCCGCCGGCGCAAGTTGGGCCGACGGCGCTGCAAGCGGCGCAAGCCGCAGAAGGTATCGCGCAAAGAATCCCCAGCCACAGGCTGCGTAACTGTTCAATTCACTGGCGGAAAAAACCCATTGCTGCGGTATTTGTTCGGCGAGGTTTTTCAGCAGCGTCGGCGAGTTTATCCTGCCGTCGAATTCGTCGGGAGGGCTCTGCGCCCATCGCCGATGCGCCGCGAGAAGCCCGAATGACGCCCTGCGAAGGATGTCGCCGTAATTCCGCTTCGAGAAATCCATCAGTTTATGCGCATTGTCGTCGCCGTTGAACGCCGCCGATATTGCGGCATTGAAGGCGTCGGGCGGTGTGGCGATCTGGTCGATCGGCGGGACGAACTGACCGGGAGAGATGCGTTTTTCAGCCACGGCGATTCGGTCGCGCCGGGCAGAGGCGATTAATTCGGCGACGAAAACGCCTCTTGCGGCGGAGCCTTCGCCGGCATCGCCTGCGAGGTAACTTACGTTGAGCGTTTCGTCCGCCCGCGTCGCCGACAGATAGAACAGTAGCATCTCTCTTCCGATGAGGTCGCTTCGCTTATCGAGCACGACGCCGGCTTGGCCCCATGCGGTACGGTCCGACTCGGTGATGAAGCAACTCTCGAAGGTGAGTTGCGGGAAGGTCTTTTCATTGACGCCGAGCAGGTAGAGGTGTTTGAATCGCACTGCCCGAGCGTCGAGGACGTCCATGACGGCTACATCGGCGTGAGTCCGCGCCGACGGGCACGCCGACACCGCTGCCGCCCTCGCCGGGATGTCGGTCGGTTCGCCTGCGAGCGGACCGGCGGCTGACACGTCGTCGAGCAGTTCGTCAAACGCGCGCATCGCTCGTAAGTCGGCAGCCACGAGCGAATCGTCATCATAACTCGCCGACGCGACGGAAATCTCAAGCCTCTCGATAATCGCCCTGACGACGGAAACGTATTGGGTAATGTCTTTGGTCGAGGACAATTCGTCCAGGCAGGTCATCAGCGTCTCGACCATATCGGCGGCCTTTTTGATGTCTTCGGCGTCGCTGTCGGCGGCGTGGTTTGCCCGTCGTGCGAGGCGGGCGAAGGCCTTTGCATAACTGTCCCGTCCGCCGAGGACATTGGCTGTGCGGATGGATATCTCGGCTGTCGCCACTGTGGCGGCGTCGAAATCGCCCAGCGCCGACGGGCGGAAATAACTGTTTTTTATCACCGTCAGCACGTCGTGGAACTCATACTCGCGCCGAAGCGCAAGCAGGCTCAGGATATATCGCACCGGCCCGCAGGCGTCCAGATTGGCCGATTTCGCCCTTACGCCGATGGAATGGGCGGCGAAGATTCGCTCGATCGGTTCGGTGTATGCCTCCATATTTCGCGCGACGACGGCGATGGTTCCGGATTTCGCCCCAGCCACAAGGTCGGCTTTGACCGCTCGCGCCACGGCGCGTACCTCCGCCTCGACGTCAGGCGCTTCCAGAACGGTTATCGAAAAACCCTCTCGTTTTGTCGGTTCTTCTTCGGACTCGCCGGTCAGGTCAAACAAGGTTCGCAATGGTTCGTGCTCGTTGTCGGTATTGACAATACGGGCGTCGGGCATCGCTTTGTGCAATCGCTCCAGCGTCCTCGACGTCCAGAACCACAATCGGCTGCGATGCTTCCGGTCAATCAGCGGGAGGGTTATCAGCACCGTTTTCATCCGCTTACCGAGCAGCGCGAGCATCTCAAGTTGTGTTGGTGTGAAGTCGGTGAAGCCATCAACGGCTACGGAGGTGATGCCTTCATACCCCAGCGGCGTGTCGTTATCGCCGGCCAATACGTCGCGTGCCTGCCACATCTGCCCTTCGACGTCGAAGAGTCCCGTATCGAGCAGATGCTTCTGGTATTTGCGATAAACCGCCAGCAGGTCGGCATCTTTACCGGAGGGCTTGCCCATCGCTTTTTCCAGCATGTCAGGCTCGACGGCAGCCCGCTTCAGTTCGGCGATTGACTTATCCAGCACCTCGGCAAGCCCCGGCGTATCGACCAGCGGTCCGAGAGCGCGAAATCCCCCGGCAGCGTGAATTTCGGCGATTATCCGCTCCAGAAGCAGCATTCGCTGCACGCGGCTCAGGGTTGCCGGCGACCGACCTGAGGAGGCGAGAATGTTCCCAGCCAGGCCTGCGAAGGTCGTAACGGCCGGTGCTATCAGCGCGCCGGCGGTTCGTTCCAGCAGGAGCGATTTCGCCTGCGCGACGGCAGGGGCGTTGGGAACGATCAGCAGACACCCAGGCCCACTGATAGCATCGTCGCACCGGCGGTATAATTCTATCACCGCCGACGTCTTGCCCGAACTCGCCGGACCGGTAAGAACGATTACACCCTTGCCCGAAACCGGGATTCTTTCATCCTCTTTGACCATACCGATACCATTGTGGCATCGACATCGACGACACACAAGCGAAGATGTTTGCAAGTTGGCAATAGCATCGCGTCATTTGTTCCGATAAAAAGGTGGGACGAGATTTATCGTTCCACAGGCCGGGAGAGGTGCGCTTGGTGGCTGATTACTCTGTTACAACCTGTCGGATTCTTAGTGAGGCGTTTCGCTCCGCCGACGTGCTGCGCCCGATGTGCGTCGGGCGATACGATCCGGGAAGGGAACTGACCTACGAAGTTACCGGTGTGTCGCCCGCGACGAGGGCGACTCTTCGCCTGGAAGTGGGGAAATTTATCGGCGGCGGTTTCGCCGGACAGGTCTATCGCGTCAAGGTGCTTTCGGTCGATGGCGGGACAATTTCCGGGCTTGAAGTCGGTGAGCGATATGCGATGAAAATCCTCATCCCCCCGTCGAATTTCTCCCAAAAATTTCGCGACGCAATTTACAAAATCGGTTTTCAGGGCGATTTTTCTCTCCAGGTCAATCCCTCTGCCGCCAGAGCGGGAGCGATCTGGCAAAAACTTATTAGACGCGGCGCGAAAATCCGCTTCGGTTCGGAACAGGCCGTCGTCGATGTGATGGGGACGTTTTTCGACGAGACGCTCGGTGCTTGCGGCGAGATAAGCGAGTGGATCGACGGGCGAAACTGGCAATTTGAAGTGGATGAGCACCTGGGGCGGCGGCGCAGGGGAAAGGACTTCGATTCGGGCAAAGGCGGTTCGCCGGAGTATTGGGCCAAGAAAGAGTTTATGGCCGGAGTGGTCCGGCTGTTTCACGATATGGGTGCGCCGGAACTGGCGAGGCAGTATGAATGGTGGACGGCCAAGAGCCAGCCCAACGTCCTGAAGCGGCTCGATGCCGATGACGATAGCGACCCGGCAGCAGGTCTGACGGCGGTGGATTTTCGCGCTGGTCTTGCGCTGCTACCCTTCTTACCGATGAGTCCAGCCGATTTCAAACTCATCCTTAAGGGAATCGCTCGCGGGTCGTTGGTGCAGTTCGACCGTGGCAGCCTCGAGCAACTCCGGCGGTTCATCGACGAGAACGCCGAAGAATTCGCCGACCTGCGCGACGCACTGGCCGAACTGGCGGTCTGCGAGCGGGCATATCGCAATTCCCTGCCGGACATTACGCATCATCACGTCCGCCTGCTTTACGACGGCGAACTTTGGGCGGGTATTCTCGACGGTGCGGTAACAGGATGGCGGGCAAAGGGTTTGGTCGATGACGCAGCCGAAAGCCGCTTACGCCGAAGCCGGTTCCTGACGGTCGCCTTTGCGGTCTTTGGTCTGCTTCCGATGCTGCCGGTCGTTGCCGGTGCAGGCGTACTGGTGGCGGCGTGGTCAGCCGGGGCTTTGGGGTGGATGTGGGGCGCTGTTGCGGCGGGGCTGATTCTACCTGTACCGATAATCTTCAGGTGGCTGCGAAAACTCGCTGGACGGGGCGATCTTCGCAGGCATTACGCGAAGATTTTGACCGATGGGAATTACCTCCGTCGGGCGTTTCTCGCCCACGTATCCGAGACGCTCATCAGTTGGCATCGCGGCAAGCGGGTATCGGCCAGCAGGGCGCGCCGCCTCCTGGCCAAGCCGGTGCAGTTCGTAATCTATACGATATTCTTCTCCTGGATGCCGGCGAAACTCCACCGCCTGCTGACCGACAAGAAATATGATGCCGAAAAACTCCGCTACTATTTCGTCCGCCCGATCCACCTGTACTTCAACGCCGACGCGCGCGAGCAGTGGCTCCGCGATATGGTCGCCGGCGGGCGAAAAAAGCACATGCTCACCCGCGACGACGCCGAGCACATACTCTCGCGGATAAAAGAACCGTTCATACAAAAATACCTACAAAGCCTCGCCGTCCATCTCTGCACGCTTCCGATAACGCAGATTGTCTCGGTTACTGTGGCGATGGTCTATTACTTTACGCATATGCAGGACCCAAACGCCTGGGCCAAGGGGCTTGCCATTATCGGGTTCTTCCAGGTTACGCCGATTTCTCCCGGTTCGCTGGTTCGCGGGCTGTACGTGCTGTATCTGGTCATCCGTGAGCGGAACATTCGCGATTACAACATCGCGGTGTTCCTGGGCTTCTTCAAGTACATCGGATACCTGGCGTTTCCGCTTCAGATGGCGTACCGATACCCGGCCTTGGCGCGTTTCATGGCTGGGCACTGGGCGACCGAAGCGGTGCATATTGTTCCGGTCTTCGGCGAACACGGGGCGTTGATGGAGCACGGCGTCTTCGACCTGTTCTACAACTGGCCTTTGACGGTCCGCCGACGAATGCACGAAAGAGCCAGACGCCGCGACAAACTGCGAACGAGAATCTGGCACGTAATCCCCATCGCCATCGTGGCTGTGGCGCTGTTCGGCGCTACGGACGTTATCTGCCGAAATGTCTGGGGGTCTCTGCCGACGCTGAAGAACATCTGGCCTGCGGCGATATTGCTTCCGATGCTTCTCGGCGCTGCGACGACGCTCGGAGCAGGCGGGGCGAAAATGCTCTCGCGGGTCAAACTGACAATAGTCGCAGCCGCTATCACGGCGGCGGGATATACAGTCGTTCATGCCGCTCTGGCGTGCTTTCCCGCGTTGGGTGGCGGACAGCCCGGAGCGGTCGAAATCGTTAACAACCTCGGAACCAACATGCTCTGGAGCCTCTTTATCTTCACAGTACTGGCGACCATCGCCGCGCTTCTGACGGAAATCAACCTACCAGAACCAAAAAAGATATGAGCAGGGCGCATCACAAAAGTGACGGGATGTCACGCGCACCATGTATGACGTGAATGATCTCCACGCATTCATCACGGTAGCGATAGAACACTACGTACTTCTCAACAGGAAGGCTCCGTAGGGTTTCTCCGAGGTCCTTCCGGCTTCTGCCCATTTGTGGATGTTCACCCAACAGGCGGAACTTCTCCTGAAACGTATCCAGCACTCGATCCGCAACAGAAGGATTATCTTCGGCAATATAAAGCCAAATTGCCTCCAGGTCCTCCTCGGCCTGTTTTGTGATTCGATAGCGAGTCATGCGGTGCGATTTTTCTTCCGGGCGGACAGTTTCTTACGGCCTCGGGCCTTGATTTCGCCAAACGTCTTTGACAGAGAATCGTCCGTAACTTCCGTAAATTCGCCGCGCCTCAGTTGCCCTATCCCTTCGGCAACTTCTTTCCGAAGTTCCCTGATGCGGATTTTGTTAATCCTGTCTCGCTCTTCCAAAAGGCGCAAACTCTCCCGAATCACCTCACTGGCGGAATTGTACAGACCGGATTTCACCTTCTGTTTTACAAGTTTTTCCAATTTGCTTGTCAACGATACGTTCATAATATCACCCCGAAACTAATTACTTGAACATTCCTCTGCTCAATTCTAATTATACACCAATAACAATCATTGACAAGTTTTGTTATATAAAATTCGACGCAGAAACTCCGTTACCAGAACCAAAAGCGCAAAATCACCTGTAATATCAGGTTCGCATAGACGGCCACCATCAGGTCGTCGGCGAGGACGCCCCATCCATACGGTAGATTTTCCAGGCGGCGCGCCGGGGGCGGCTTGAGGATGTCTAATATGCGAAACACCACAAAGCCCGCGCCGGCGACAATCATCCAGTTCCACCAACCGGTCCCAATCGGTAAAAACAGATATGTCAGCGCCTGGCCGGCCCATTCGTCGAGCGTGCTTTGAGAGGGGTCTTTCCTGCCGAACTGTTTTTCGGCGAATTTGCCCGTCGCCACACACGCCACAGACGACAGGACTAAAATCCCCGCCATCGCACCTGCAATGTAGTACGGATTCGCCTCCGAACCCCACGCCACGAGCAGGAAAACCGCCGCCGTTGCCCCCGAGGCCCACGTACCAGGCGCGATGGGCAGATAACCCGTACCCAGACCGCTCGCAATAAATAATTTAATCCTTTTCATCGCTCATAAGCAGCCTTCCGGTTTTTCCGACATACGCCAGTCCGCTGAGGACTGTAGCGATCACCGCCAGCCAGACGACCACGATTTTGGCAACCACCGCCCATGCCGGCTGGTTCACGTTGGCCAATTGGAAGAGCACAGCGCAGATTGCCACCGACTGGACGAACATTTTTATTTTACCGGCCGACGTTGCGGGAAATTTCATACCCTGCGATTCGCTGTATCCGCGAATTGCCGAGACGATAAACTCTCTTCCCAGGATTACTACGACCATCCACGCCTGTACGCCGCTAGCCATTCCGCCGTTCAACCAGGCTGGGAGGTTTCGCTCGAATTCGCCGGCAATCTGCTCGTCGATGGCGAAGTTCGACCCTGCCAGCATTGCGAACGCTCCGACGACCAGCACCTTATCGACGAACGGGTCGGCAATCCGCCCGAACGCACTTGTCAGGTTCCACTTTCGCGCGATCCATCCGTCGAGTATGTCGGTGATGCCGGCGATGATGTAAATAACCAGCGCGACATTGAGCAGGCGGACGCCGCCGGACGTTCCCTGCTCGTACAGCCCCAGCAGCACGAAAAACGCCGCCGACAAGACAATCCGCCCGACAGTCAGTTGATTCGGTAATTTCCAGTTCATACGCAGCCCTGCTCTCAACTATACGAATGTAATCGTTCCTGCTGGTAACTTTCCAATATAAAACCGGGGAATACTTCTACGTCAGTGCTACAATAGGCGTTCATATCAATGAAAGGGATATAAGTCATGCAAAAACGCAGATTCTTATGTGTACTGGCGGTGATTTTTATGACGGTTGTCGCAGCGGCTGCGCCACGGGCAACGACGAAACCTGCGGCAAAGACCGAAACGCAGTATTTCGCCATCTTTATAGATGGAAAGAAAGTCGGGCACAGCAAACGCACTCGCCAGGTCTCCGACGGTAAGGTAACCACTTCCGAAACAAAGGTATTCACAATCAGCCGGGGAGCCGTTGCCATAACCGCCCGGCTGAGCTACACCGACATCGAGACCACCGACGGCAAGCCGATAGGCTTCAAGTCCGTCCAGGACATTGGCATTATGGCTATGGCGATTGAAGGCGCCGTTACTCCGGCCGGGAAAGTCAACGTTACAATCACCACCGGACAAAGTGTTCAGAAACGTGTCATAGACTGGCCCGAAGGGGCGCTGATGAGCGAAGGTCTGCGAATCCTGGCGAAGAAAAAGGGTCTGACCGAGGGAACCAAATATACCGCAAAGATATTCACGTCTCTGACTCTCAAGGCAGAGGATGAAGAACGGCTCGTCGGGCCTACGAAAAACGTTGACCTGCTGGGGCGCGTCGTTCCGCTGACTGAAGTCAAGACCACCATAAAGGGCGTAACCGCGACGAACTACGTGGACAGGAATTTCCACGACCAGAAGGTCGTTCTTCCCGCGATGGGCATGACTCTCGAAATCGTCGCCTGCAGCCGGGTGTTCGCGCTGAGCAAAAACGACGTTGCGGATTTCTTTGCCCGGTTTCTGCTTTCGCCGCCACAACCGCTCAAGAACGTCGCGTCGGCCAGGTCGATAACATATACGCTTGAGCCGATTGCTCAACCCGGCAAACCGGCCGATAAAGCGAAGCTGCATTTTCCCGCCACAGACAACCAGACGGTCCGCAACCTCAAAACCGGCACGGTTGTTGTAACGGTCTGCCCCGTCAAAGCCGAAGTCGGCGCTGCGTTTCCGTACAAGGGAAAGGACAAGACCGCACTGTCGGCATTGAAGGCGACGCGGTTTATCCAGTGCGACGACAAGAAGATAAAATCCCTCGCCCGCCAGGCCGTCGGGGACACGAAGGATACGCTCAAAGCCGCTAGGAAAATCGAGGCGTTCGTCCGAAAATACATCAACAAGAAAGACCTTTCCGTCGGTTACGCATCCGCCGTTGAGGTCGCCGCCAGCCGGCAGGGCGACTGCTCCGAGCATGCCGTCCTGGCAGCCGCTCTTTGCCGGGCAGTCGGAATCCCCGCGCAGGTCGTAACGGGCGTGGCCTACGTCGAAAGTTTCGGCGGGCGGAAGGGCGTCTTCGGGCCTCACGCATGGAATCGCGTACTGATCGGCGGAAAATGGGTCGGCTTCGATGCTGCCCTGAACGGATACGATGCCGGACATATCATGCTGACGACCGGCGACGGCAACCCCGACGAATTCTTCGGGATCATCTCAACGGTGGGATGCTTCAGGATCGCCAAGGTTGCGATTCAGGGAGAATGATGAAGTAGGGAAAAGATGAATATTGAATATTGAACAGAGAATTTTGAATTTCGAAGTTTAAAAAAAGAAGAAAAAGGACAAGCATCATGAAGCCCGAAGAAATTCTCGAACAGACTCGCAAACTCATCGTCGAACATGCCGATGGCGACACAGACAAGTGGTGGTACGCGAACCGGTATGTCTTCGCCAGGCTTGGACTCGACGAGCGGAAGACGAAGACCGGCATCAAGCGAGAACTGTTCGATGCCAACAAGCCATGTCATTACTGTGAAAAGCCCTTTGAGACCAGACGAAACGTTCACTTGCACCGCTTGGATCAGACAAAAGGATACAGCAAAAACAATTGCGTCCTGATGCACGCGGAGTGCCACCAGCAATGTCATGCGGAATCCAAGATGGAAGAAAGCTCTGTGCTTGAAGAAAAAGAAGCGGTTCTGGTCAAACGGAGTAGAAGGTATGACGATATGCCTTTCCTCTACTGGTGGGACATATCACCAAGTTTGGCAAACTCTTGGGACAGGTTTGATATGGTCGAGTTCCTCAAAAAGGACAGTGGGGAGCGATGCGTCGTTCCACCGGCGGCTTTGAAAGGGTTTTTGACTCCAGATAGGCAAACGGCAAGGAAAGCGAAAAGCTGGGGCGTCAAGGTTCTGAAAGATCACCAAGATGAACTGGCATTTGAACCGGGGACAGGCAAGGCAGGTAAATATCTTTTCCTGCCCGTTATTTGGATCAATGAACAAGAAGAAGACTGAACGGGGCTAGGCGCAGCCAAAAGGAATGGTGAAAAAGGGTAATAAAATGTCGCACCGTTACCATTCTTCTTTTTCTTTATACTTCGAAATTCAAAATTCTTTGTTCCACGTAGTGGTACGTAGTATCGCTACGCGGTGCTATGCACAATATTCAATATTCTCCGTGTAGTTATTATCCGCAAGCAACTTTGTCGGACCGGTTGCGTTAAAGCATAAGAGTCTGTCATGGAAAGTGTTTTCAGGTCATTACGTATTTGCATCGTTGCGGCGGTGCTGGCGGCGGCTGCGCCGGTGTCTGCGCAGGGAGGCTGGTGGAATTATAACTGGCCGTACCGTCGGGCTGTAACGGTGAGCGACGTTTCGAAGACCAATCTGAAAACAGGCCGGGATATCGCCGTCGTTACCATGCCGACCGGCGGGCTTACCGCCGCGGACGGGCGCGACATCCGCGTAACCACCGCCACCGGAACGCTACTGCCTCATCGAGTGCTGATGGTCGGCCCCGGCAACAGCGTCCGCGTCGCGTTCGAACTGAAGCCGCCAATCAAAAAATACTTCCTCTATTTCGGAAATCCCAAGGCCGAGGCGCCGAAACAGGAACTGCAAATCCGTCGTGGCGTGCTGATGGAGACGTGGGCCTACACCGGCGGGGGAATTGCGAATTTCAAGCAAGTCCAACGAATCTTCGAGCGAAGCAAAAAACTGCTCGGCAGGGACTTCCGCAGGGATATTTTCCTTGGTTATAATCCCTTCGGCCCGCAGAACCGGATATGCAGCATCTTCACGGGTTATCTCGTTTGCCCCGCCGACGGGCAATACATTTTTTCCACCACCAGCCGGGACGCCTCTTTCCTGCTGGTCGATGGTAAGGTGATCGTTTCCAATGGCCGGCATCATCGTCCTCAGCGTCGTGCGGTCAGGCAGGGACGGATAAAACTTTCCAAAGGCCTGCACGAATTGAAGGTCTATCACGTCGGCACCGGTGGTAATCCGGTGGTTGTGGCTGCATGGCGCACGCCCAATGGTCGGCGACTTTGGAAAATTCCGCCCAGCGCCTTCGCGCCGGTTCGTCGGGCGACCCCCGGTATCCTGGAACGATATGGCCGGAGCCGGCACGCCGATTTCATACCGCGCCACGCCGGGGAGACCTTTCTGGCGAATCGCTACTTTCAGCGGTACGTATTTGAAGCCATGCTGAAGGGGCGATTCGGCGGCAAGGTTCAATACCATTGGGATTTCGGCGACGGGCAGAAGTCCTCGGATAAAAAATGCGAGCATGTATATCTTCGCGACGGGCGATATAAGGTAACGCTGAGGGTTAAAATCGGCTCACAGACGCTCACGCGGACCAACGTCATATACGTATCGCGCCGGTGGGATAAGGTTGCAAAAAATCTCATGGACCCTCCCGCCAATTACGCACGCATCGCAGCCGGTTATGATTTTACCGCTTCGGATTCGCGCGACATCACCGGGGCTGTTATCATTTTCAAACGCGCGGGTCTGAAAGAGGCGGTTATTCGCGCGGGCGACGCACTCATCGCTCGCAACAAGGCGCCCTCGGCGGTCCTGCGCGATGCGATGGGGATTTACGCCGATGCGCTTATCCGTACCGCCGACGCTCCGGGGCGGGCCGTCGATGCACTGGTCAAAGCGGCGAAGATGACCGATGCGCCGGACGTGTCAGCCGAGATGCTTGTGCGCGCCGGAAAGATCGCCCTGGAAAATGATAAAATCGACAGAGCTATGAGCATTTTCGCCCGCGCTATTAAAAAATACGCCGCACTGACAACGCATCGCGCAATCCGCGAAGCGAAAATCGGTATCGGCGACGTCTGGCGCCATCGCGGAAATTACGATAAGGCCGCCGAAGCGTACCGAGCATCCGGGGCGGTCAAAGGCGATGCGAAAATGAAACCCGCCGTCCGAAAAGGCGACCTGGCCCGCCATGCCGAAGATTACCTCCGTCGGCGATTGTTTGACGATGCAGCCGGGGCTTTGGACAAATGGGAATACGAATTTCCCACCGACAAACTGGAGGGTTTTTCGACGTTAATCCGCGCGAAACTGGCGACGTCGCGGAAGCAATACGCCGCAGCCGCCCGTCAGGCCCAGATACTCATCCGTGTCAATCCCCGCAGCCACTACGCGCCGGAACTGCTGATGCTGTCAGCCGAAGCCTACACCAAAATGCGAAAGACCGACCTTGCCCGAAAGACTTTTCGGCGAATCGTCAAGGATTACCCCGAATCGCCCCTGGCGGCAAAGGCGAAGAAGATGATTTCCGAGAAGTAGTGGCACGGGCGTCCCGGCCGTGAAAAAAACATGGGCGAGACGCCCATGCTACGTTCCTTGCTTGCCCCGGCCTACCTGTCGCCGAGTTCGCGCGCCAGTTCGAGGTAGAGGCGGACGCGTTCGACCGGCGTGGCGGGCGTCGGCGGGCTGCCGAGGCTCATGATGAACCGGCTGCCGTTCTTACGACCGGCGGCGATCTGGCGGGCGACCTCGGCGCGGAGTTGCTCGTCGCTGCCGTCCTGGAGAACGCCAATTGCGTCGAGATTACCCAGCAGCGTGTACCGCCCTGACACCCGCTCGGCGACCTCTTCAATGTCGATGGTGAAATCTTTCTTGCTCTCTTCCAGCGCCAGGGCGTCCATGCCGAGCGAGAGTATCTGCTCCCATTTTCCGGCAGGGTTGCCGCTGTAGTAGTAGATGCTTTTCATGCCCAGCGAGCGGATTTGTTCGATTAATTTCCGCATGACCGGCACGCCCAGCGACTCGTAGGCAGCCGGGCTGATCATGTCCATGAAAGCCTCTTCGATCCACACGGCCTCGGCGCCCAGGGCCGATGCCTGACGGACGGCGTCGGTGGCGATGGCGAGGTGGTGCCGGCAGGCGCGGCGGACAAGGTCGGGCTTCTCGGCAATCAGGATCATCATTCCCTCGAAACCCCACAGGTAATAGCACATCCACAACGGTGAACTGACGTAGGTATAAGGGTAAAGGCCCCGTCCGAATTCCTTCAGCATCCTCTTAGCCAGGTCCCCCCGGCCTTCGGCGACGAACCGGTCGGGGTCGAATCCCCCGGCAAATTGCCGGACGTCCCAGTGACGGGACGAGTTAATCGAGGCATCGACCTGCTCGACCGTTTCAGGCAGGCGTGCCGAGGCGATAGGGCGCCGCCCCTGACCGCCGACGACAGGCGGGGTGAGTTTTTCTTCGTTGCCGGTCCGCCTGTTGATTCGAAAAACGCCTTCGCCGCGCTCTTCGATAAACGTCTCTGCCCGTTCGGCGCGAGCGGAGCAGTCCGGAAGGCGAAACCAGTCATGCCGGAGGCCTGCGATGACCTCCCGCCGCCAGGCCAACTGCTCTTCAAGGTCGCTTGAGAACTGATGCCACCAGGGCAGGGAGGTCAGTTGATCCCAATGGTCGCGAATGCAGATGCCCTCGTAGCAGATCACCGCCGGGATATCCTCGGCGCCGTCGGGCGAGAACGCAGCCTCGATTCTCTCTCTACCGGTCAAAGAGTCTATTCCTTCTGGAACAGTCCTATCCCGTGTCCTTCCGGGTCGGTAAATACTGCGAACGCCCCGATCATCGGGACCGGCGTGGGCGGCACGACGGTCTTTCCGCCGAGGCCTTCTGCCTTGTCCAGATACGCCTGGAGGTCGTCCACCGCCACGTAGAAAGTAACATACGGCGGGATGTCGTCTTTTGTCTGCATGATCCCGCCGCCGATTCCTTCGGATCCGGTGCTGACCTGCGCATAGCCCGGAAAAACGTTCTGAATCCCCCAGTCGAACAGGCTCCCGTAAAACTCCTGCATCTTCTCGATGTCCTTCGCCCCGATTTCCCAATGCACAACAGGTTCGCCCATGATGCTTCCCCTTTTGCTGATTCTACCGGTCATACCGGATCAGTGTTTTAGAAATTCGTTCAGTTCAGCCTCCAGCAGCTGCAACGTTTCCTTACAGCCGAGAGCCAGCGGAGACATTTCCTCCCAGTCCAGATCAAAGGAATATGAATACCGAAAGCGGTGCCTGAAACGAAGATACTCCTCGATTCGAGCGTATATGGAGGGGTTGATCACCGCAGGTCGGTTTGGAGTCTCAGTAGTCATCGAATCCAGAAGTTTACGATGCCACGCTCCGTTGCGCGGCAGGCCACCGTCAATTTTGCCGGCTATGCGTTTGAAGATGTTTTCGATGCCGTTGTAGAAACAGTGAAGGGCGCCAGCCAAGGCCAACGTGTCCTTCCCGCCGGGATTTTTCTCGGAAGCAGACTGGAGGAGGCCTTCATATTCGTCAAGCAGCCGACGAATCTGAGACAATTCAAATTCGACCTCTTCAGCCAGTTCATCCCACACGGCGAAGTTTTCCTTTTCGTTTTAAGTACTCCGCGAACGGGCTGTCTTTGTCCAGGCTGATTAAGTCCATTTCGCAGTCGAAGGAACGTACAGCCCTCGCGTAGGCCTTGTAGAACACTCCCGGCGGCAGGCCTGCGACGGCCATATCGACGTCGGAATACTCATCCATCGTGCCAGCTGCCGCCGAACCGAAGACATAGACTTCTCTGGCGCCGAAGGACTTGAGCACCTCGGCAGCCTTTCGGATTGACTCGGTAATTTCGTCGCTCATGGTTCTGACCTCTCGCCTTCGGTGATTGTACCGAAAATCCGCTGAAGATGGGAATTATTATGAATCCGCATTTGCTCCGATGCCTTGCTGTCGCCTGCGGGTTCTATTTAGTATCATTACGATTTCGATCTGCTAAAAGAATGACTCTTTGTGATTTTATCAAGGAATAGTGTATGAAAAGCAACGATTTTCAGCGGAAAGTTTCGCGTATCGGATTGTTGATTGCGGCGGGGATGATACTTTCGGTCGGCGTGCCCGCACAGGCCGGCGGCGGACCTGAGAGCGTGATCGTTGTCGTCAACGAGGACAGCTGGGCGTCGCTGGCGGTGGCAAACGAGTTTGTCCATCTTCGCAAAATCCCGCCGAACAACGTGATATACCTGTCCGGCGGAACCAACTGGGCGTTCGACTCAATCAGCATCGAAAACTTCCGCAAGCACATCCTCAAGCCGGTGCTGGACGAGGTCAAAAAGCGAAACCTGGAGCGGCAGGTCGATTGCATCGTTTATTCAGCCGACGTGCCCTACCGCATCCAATTGGGAAAAGACCTCCCCGACGGCAAAGCCCGCAAGCCGCTGACTTCCAGCGCGTCTATCAACAGCATGACGTACATGTATCGCTGGGTGCTACCCAAACAGCCCGGCGATCAATCGAAGCGCACTATCGGATACCTTTCGCTTCATAACAACTGGTACGCCCGCCGGCAGATGCGGAGGCGAACGCCCCGCCGACAGGACGACGACCTCAAAGCGCTGAGCGAGAAAGTCCGTCCGCCGAAAGTCGTCGTTCAGCCGCCGATAGGCTTTTCAGGTCGATACGGGTGGACCCCGTCCGGGCAAATTGCAACCGCCGGCGCGACCGGCCCGCGACAGGGTTATGTCCTCTCAACGGTTCTTGCAGTTACCAGCGGGCGCGGTACATCGGTCGATGAAGCGATTCAATGCCTCCGGCGAAGCGCCGCCGCCGACGGAACGCACCCGAAAGGAACAATCTATTACATGGTCAATAAAGACGTTCGCTCCCGCACCAGGCAATGGGGTTTTGATTCGGCCATCGCCGGCCTGAAGACCCTCGGCGTCAAGGGCGAAACCGTCAAGGGAAGCATGCCCAAAAACCGCAAAGACGTGATGGGACTTGCCGCCGGTTCAGCCAAATTCAACTGGTCAAAGACCGGAAGTTCAATTCTGCCCGGCGCTATCTGCGAGCACCTGACCAGTTGGGGCGGGGCGATGAGCCAATCTTCAGGCCAGACGTCCTGCACGGAGTTCATTCGCGCCGGAGCGGCGGGGACCTGCGGGACCGTTACCGAGCCTTACGCTATCCAGGCAAAGTTCCCCACGTCGTTTATGCACTATTTCTACGCCGCCGGATGCTCGCTCGCCGAAGCGTTCTACCAGTCTGTCGCCGGACCTTACCAACTGCTGATAATCGGCGACCCGCTATGCAAACCCTGGGCGAAGATTCCGACCGTTACGCTGACAGGCATCAAGCCGGGCCAGGTCGTCAAGGGCGAGATAACTCTCACGCCTGGCGTAAAAGAAAAGGATATCAAAATCGGGCGATACGAACTTTTCATCGACGGTCTGCGACGGGTGGTCGGCCCGCCCGCCGTGTCGTTAAAACTCGACACGGCGAAACTTTCCGACGGTTGGCACGAAATCCGCATCGTGGCTGTTACCGCCGACGCGATAGCCACACAGGGCAACCTCATCGTTGGAATCACAATCAACAATCACGGGCGGAAACTTGATGCCAGGTGTGTCTTGGCCGCTCGGCTGGGAGCGAAGGTTCCGGTTTCGGTAAAACTGCCCGGGGCGAAGAAAATCACCATCTTTCACAATTCGCGCGAACTGGCAACCATCAAAGGACCCACCGGAATAGCGAAGATTGATTCAAACCGACTGGGGCTGGGAACGGTCAATCTGCGAGCAGTAGGAACTATCGAAACAGACGGCAAGACGGTCTCCATATCATCGGCTCCGATGAAACTGAGTATCGTGCATCCCGCCAGACTCAAAGGCGTCGCGCCGCCGAAGGGGAAGCCGATAACCAAAGGGCTGAAACTCACTACCGAAGGCGGCAAGTCCTTTCTCGTCAAGGATATGCGTAACATGAAAGCGATGATCGCCGCCGGTGTCAAGAAGGGCCAGGCATTTCGGCTTGAGGGGTATTTCGACGTGCCCAAAGACGACATGTATCAGTTCCAGGTGAAATTCAGCGGTGGCTTGGCGATTGAGGTGGACGGGAAGGTTTTTGACGTCCCCGCCGGCAGGCAGTGGAAATACCTTCCGGTTTCGCTGGCTCGCGGCACGCACCGATTCGTCGCCAGAGGCAAAGCCAACAGCCTGCGGATAGACATACGCTTCGGCGGCCCGGGCGCGTTCAGTATCAGCGAAAAACGCTTCGCATTCCGCCACGTCGGAAAGACCCCGGCGACTACCTCGCAACCAGAAGACAAACGTTAGAACAGCGCGAGAAAAACCAGACTCAAGGAGACACCTGTGATGCAACATCTTGTTAACCCATTCGAATTGCCCGGTAAGTGGTACAAGGCCGACCTGCACGCACACACGACGGTCTCGGACGGGCAACTTTCCCCCGCCGATCGCGTCGAGCAGTACCGTCGGGCCGGCTACGACGTCCTGGCCCTGACCGACCACGTCGCCACCAATGACGTGCGAAGCCTCACCGATGAGCGGATGCTCGTGGTCGGCGGGATGGAGTATCATCCCGTCTGCCCGACATGCGAATTCGAACACATAAAAAAGAGATACGATCCCGCCACTTCGGGGAATTTCGACCTCTATCACCTGATCGCGCTGAACATTCCCCACGGATTCAAATTCGACGACCCCGACGACGCCAATCGTTGCATCGCGCAGGTCCGCGCCGCCGGAGGCGAAACCTTCATAGCCCATCCGTCTTGGGGCGGGTTCGGATACGAGGACTTCAGGAACCTGGAGGGCCTGGTCGCCATAGAGATTTACAATGCCGGATGCGACCTTAACGGCCGACCCTCCAGCGAGAACGAATGGTCCATCGCGCTGGACCGCGGGTGGGTCTTGCCGGCCGTCGGCAACGACGACGCACACCGCGTTGATACCGAAGAGGTGTTCGGATGCTGGACGTGGCTGAAGATGCCCGCCCCGACCGCCGAGAACGTCGCCGGCGCTGTTCGCACCGGGGCATGCTATGTCTCGAACGGGCCTGAGATACACGACTTCCGCATCGCCGACGGTAAGATACAGGTGCGCTGCTCGCCGGCGGCAAAGATATGCTTTTCGGCAGGACCTTCCGGTCTGGGTCGCCGCCGCCGGGCCGACGAAGGCGAGACTATCACCTCCTTCGCCATTGACGTAACCGACGAGACCAGTCTCTGGCCCTACATCCGCGCCACTGTTACCGATTCATCAGGGCGACAGGCCTGGACGAACCCCATTATCCTGTGAGGATTAGGGCCGACGGGGGGCTTAACGCAGATTCACCTGTGGCGAGAGGCGGACGACAACTATCCTGCGGCTTTTGCCTGCTTCTTGACGACATGAGCGGGAATTAGAGGAATTAAGGGGACGGAGCACTTAATTATTTTGCCGCAGATTGTTTTCTGGAATTAAGGGGACGGAGCACTTAATTATTTTGCCGCAGATTGTTTTCTGTGGTAGTTTCGGCTATGTGGTAATAATTAAGTGCTCCGTCCCCTTAATTATAATTATAATTACGTCCCCTTAATTCCCTTAATTCACCTTAATTCAATTCCCTTAATTCCTCTATTTACTGTGATTTGCTTGCGGAGTTTATCCCACACGCCTGAGTTCCCCTTCTCCTTTGAGGTATCTGGTAAATGGGCTGTCATGATCCAGACTTATAAGGTCCAACTGGCGATGAAGGACATCTCCGGCCTCTCCCATTGCCCGAAAGAACACCTCCGCCGGCAGGCCCGCGACGGCCATGTCAACGTCGGAGTATTCGTCCATCTCGCCCGTCGCCGCCGAACCGAAGACGTACACCTCTTTGGCCCCAGCCGCCTTCAAGACCTCGGCGGCCTTGCGGATTGACTCTGTAATATCGCAACTCATAATCTTAACCTCTCGCTTGATGCCATTATACCGCATTATATGCAACGAACCCGAAAAATCACCGAGCAACTTATTGTAGTTTCACCTGCGGCGGGAGGCGGACGCCGGCGTCTTCTATCTCGAAGAACTCTTCCTTTGTGAACTTGAACATCCCGGCGATAAGATTTGATGGAAAAACCTCGACGCGGGTGTTGATGTCGCGGACGTTGGCGTTGTAGAACCGCCGGGCAGCCTGGATGCGGTCCTCGGTGTTGGCCAATTCCTTCTGGAGTTGGAGGAAATTCTCGTTGGCCTTGAGGTCGGGGTAATTTTCCGCAAGAGCGAACAGTTGCTTGAGCGAACCGACGAAGGCGTTTTCGTCCTTTGCCTGCGATTCCGGCGAGCCGGACGAGTCGGCAGCACGGTTACGGGCCTCGGTAACTGCCACCAGCACCTGCTGCTCGTGTGCGGCGTAGCCCTTGACGGCCTCAACGAGGTTGGGAATCAGGTCGTACCGGCGACGGAGTTCGGTATCTATCCCCGACCACGATTCCTTGACGTGCTGACGAAGCCGCACCAGCACGTTGTACGTAGCCACCACCCATATAACGACCAGAAAGACCAAACCAAGGACGATATACAGTGGAACCATTTCCGCTCGGGCCAATATCATCACGATAACACTTCTCCTTTCTGTTGCCGGATGCCAAAGACTTTTTCTTACGCTGTTCCAATGTATGCGTTATAATGATTTTGTATGGAAGGACAAGTGCAATGTCCTTCGGCGTGCGGGCTTGCTTTGAAAGCGGAAAACATGAAAATTCTTCGGGCCTATACGGACACCTCTGTATTCGGTGGAGTTTTTGATGAGGAGTTCAGCGAGTCCAGTAAAGCATTCTTCCATTTGGTCGGTTTGGGGCGTTTTACGTTTTATACTGTTGGTGTCGGATGTATCTGCCAGTGAAATCGATCTGGCTCCGGCGCGTGTGCAAAAACACTTTGGGGATATGAATACCTACATGCAGATGGTTGCAGTGGATGAAGAGATTCTCACCCTTCGCAATGCCTACATTGCCGAAAAGATAGTTGGCGAAAAATCGATTGGCGACGCTACCCATGTAGCCGCTGCGACAGTGGCCGGAGCGGACCTGATTGTAAGTTGGAATTTCAAACATATTGTCCATTTTGAGAAAATACGCCTCTATAACGCGGTAAACACTATGTTCGGCTACCACGCTGTGGATATCCGTTCACCTTTGGAGGTGATAGATTATGAAGAAGACGTTTGATTGCGTTGAAATGAAACAAACCTGTCAGGAAGAGATTCGTCGGCAGATCAAGGGAATGACGCCATCTGAAGAGGTCGCCTTTTTTCGCCGGGCAGGAGGAAAATTGCAGCAGCGAATCAACTCATCCAAAGCATCCGCCGCACACACAACCTCAAGGTGATTGCTTTGCGTAGAGGTACTACGATAACACTTCTCCTTTCTGTTGCCGGACGACGTATTCCGGCAGGCGGTCGAGGATTCCGCTGATTAATTCGGCGGCTGCCTGGAAATCCGCCGGTTTGAACCGCTGGCTTCGCCAGGCGATTATGTGCATCAAGTCAAACTGGATACCGAAATCGGGGGCGGCCATGAGATATTCCATCATCCGGGCGTGGATTACGTCGTAGGCCCATCGCTTGTCGGAGCTCTTGACGTAAAACTTCCGGCTGAATTCTGCGGACTCAAAGTCGATGTCGTCGAACCCGACAAATTCCGTCAGTTTATCGAAGAAATTCTCGCGTCGGATATATAGAGGTTTGAGCGGAATACCGCCGGCGAGAATGACAGCAGAGAAGTAGTGGTCGGAGCGGTTTTTGCCCGACCCGGTCGCGTAATGGTAATCGAAGGCCTTTATCGCCAGATTATTCCATTGGCCTTCCATAATGTTGTATGCGTATCGGCTGTGGCCTTGGCGGAGGCATTTGAAATTGCTGAAGTAGTCGTCGAAACTGTGATCCTTGGCCGGGGTGAAACTCATCCCGTGACTGTGCGCCCACGCGCAGAGTTCCTTGCGTCGCTGGGCGGTTACATAGTAGGAATAGATAATAGCCGCGATTACCACTATGGCGATAATGACGATTAATCCGGGACTCATCACGCAAACCTCTTTTCAACCAAAACCATTCTTATGCGGAAATTATGGCACGAATACCGCCTGCAAGCAACCCGCGTTCCCCGCCGCTTTGAGTATCTTATCGCTTTACTTGACTGGGGCTATTGCGGATACTGGTGAAAGTGATCGAAAAGGTCGTTACAAAAAGACACCTTCACGACAGGTCCGGCGCTGGCGACGATTTGCAATACTGGCTCAGCCGGACGCCTGAAGAACGCGTCAACGCGGTAGATTTTTTACGGGCACAGCGATATGGACGACATACCAAAAGACTTCAAAGAGTTGTTAGAGTTATTCGTCGCTAACGGTATCGAATTTGTTATCGTGGGCGGAGAAGGCGTCCGGTAAGTGCGCCGAAGTCTCCGTCTTTTTCATCGGGCGCCGCGATCTCATCAGAAACAAGAGAGCCGTCGGTCGGCAACAGGACCTGGCCGATCTGGAAGCACTCGGAGAAGACGAAAGTTCCGATTGAGCACCGGTCAGACATATCGCATCCTGGGAATTGATCCGGGCTTGAACATTACCGGATACGCCGCCGTTGATTTCGGCCGGCGCGAGCCGGTGATTATCGAGGCGGGAACCATCCAGACCGACGCCAAGAGCGACATGGCTGGGCGTATCGCGCAAATCCACGCCGACCTGACGGAAATCATCGCCGAACTGAAGCCCGATCTCGCAGCCGTCGAAAAACTCTACGCCCATTACCGTCATCCGCACACGTCTATATTGATGGGGCACGCGCGGGGTGTAATTCTTCTGGCATGCTCGGTAGCGGGCGTGGCTGTCCATGACCTTCCCGCCACAACGATAAAACGCTCACTGACCGGCAACGGCCATGCGTCCAAGCAGCAGGTCCAGCGGTCAATCCAGGCCGTCTGCAAATTGAAGGAATTACCGCAACCACCCGACGTAGCCGACGCTTTGGCCATCGCGCTATGCGCAGGGAAGCAGGCATTTTTGAAAAAGGTGTTTTAGTTCGCGCCGTTCGCGGCTAAAACAGTTCACAGATGATAGCCCGTATTACAGGACGGTTGGAGGAGATTGCCGGTTCGTCGGCTTTGATCGACGTCGGCGGCGGGATGTGGTACGAGGTGCTGGTACCGGCATGCGACGTCGAGCGGCTTAGCCGGCGCGCGGGCCAGGACGTCATTCTTCACACGATTCACTATTTCGAGGGTAATCCGTCTCACGGCGTTCAGACGCCGAGGCTTATCGGTTTCATGAATGAGGCTGACCGAGATTTCTTCAGCCTGTTCACGACGGTCAAGGGCATCGGCATCCGCAAGGCCCTGCGCGCCCTGGTTCGCCCGCCGACGGAAGTCGCCGCCGCCATCGCCAACAAGGACGCGAAATTCCTCGTCGCCTTGCCGGAAATCGGTAAGCGCACCGCAGAGCAGATTATCGCCGAACTTTCGGGCAAAGCCGACGAATTCGCCGGCGAACTGACGCCTTCGGATGAGGCAGAGATCCCCGAATCCGCCGCAGAAGCCGTCGCCGTACTGGTGCAACTCGGCGAACGACGCGCAGACGCGATCGCGCTGGTCGAGCGGGTAATCGCCGTCGCGCCCGAACTGCAATCGCCCGAAGAGATTATTCAGAAGGTGTATAAATTGAAGACTGGGGGACGGTAGTAACCGGCCACTGGCTACTGACTACCAGCTACTAAAAAAATGGCACGACAAAAGATAATTACCAGCGAATCCGCCGGCGCTGACGATGAGCAGTTCAATATCGCCTTGCGTCCGCGGCGGCTTGATGAGTGTATCGGCTCGCCCGAACTGATGGAGAAGATTCGCATCGCCGTCACCGCTGCACGCGAGCGGTCCGAACCGATGGAGCACGTCCTCCTCCACGGGCCGCCGGGATTGGGAAAAACCACCCTCGCCTATGTCATCGCGCACGAAATGGCTGCGACGATAAAGGTTACATCAGGCCCGGCCTTGACGCGCCCCGGCGACCTGATAGGAATCCTCACAAACCTCGAAGCGTCCGACGTGCTGTTCATCGACGAGATCCACCGTCTCAGCCCTGCGGTCGAGGAGTACATCTACCCGGCGATGGAGGAGTTCAAGGTCGATTTTGTGGTCGATTCCGGGATGCACAGCCGGACGATTAACTTACCATTAAAACCCTTCACACTCATCGGCGCGACGACCCGCGCGGGTCTGCTGTCCCCGCCGCTGCGGACGCGGTTCGGCATCGCTCATCACCTGGAGTTCTGGTCTGACGCCGACCTGCTGAAGCGGATTGAGATGTCGGCGGCGATGCTCCAGTTATCCTGCGACGCAGACGCGCTGACGGCGATGAGCCGACGGGCGCGAGGCACGCCGCGGATCGCAAACCGCCTGCTCCGCCGCTGCCGGGATTACGCACAGGTCAAAGGCGACGGCCGACTGACGGTCGATACCGTCGATGCCGCATTGAAACTCGAAGGCATAGACGTTCTGGGCCTGGACGAACTGGACCGTCAATTCCTCCGCATCATCATTGAGACATACAGCGGCGGGCCTGTGGGGATCGAGGCCGTCGCCGCTACGCTCGGTGAAGAGACCGATACGCTCGTCGATGTCGTCGAACCATTCCTCCTCCAGACCGGTATGCTCGCCCGCACCCGCAGAGGACGACTCGCCACAATCAAGGCCTACGAACACCTCGGCGTCAAATACGCGCCCCGCGAAGAAAACGGAAAACTGTTCGAGGCGGACGCCTGAGATTGCGGATTGCGGATTGCCGGGCTACGGCAGGCTTCGCCCTGACGAGCGGATTGCGGATTGGAAAAAGAAACTGTAGCAAGTAGGCTGGGACGAAGCGGAGCGTAGTCCCGGCAATTGAAGAAAAAGGTGGGACTCCGCTCCGTCCCAGCCTACGACTGATATTGCGGAATGCGGATTTCGGATTGAAAACTACAGCGATTTGAGAAAAGCGAAAGGTTGAAACATGGAAGAAACCCAAATCAGTAACGAGGTCGAAGACAAGAAACAGGCCCGCGTTATCAAAAGGGCAGGGGAGAATTGCATCGTGCTTTTTGTGGTGTTTGTGATTGTCCTGTTTGCTTTTGGGAAATCACCTGTGAATCGCATAACGAGCGATGGGGGCGGCGGCGTCAATTACAACATGATCAGTTGCATTGGAATTGCCCTCGGTCTTTACGCTTTATTTTTTATTCCGATTCGACTTATAACCATTCTGGAACTGACGACAGCAAAGAAAGTCTTGGGTCTGATAGGCGGAATCGGCCTGATAACCCATTCAGTTATCGCGGTTGCGATGCCGCTTTCTTACGGTGTTCCCCAGGCCGTGGGGACAGGCGGCAATCAGCCAATGGCTCAATCCGGGCAGGAGCAATGGCAGATAGACGGGAAAGAGTATCACATCGAATCAACCTACTTACTGCGCCTGCCGGAGGGGCTTCAATACACCATTGAATATCCCTGGAAGGTCAAGGTTCCCATAGTGGAAATGAACGATGAGCGTGCCCTGGAGATAGTATTTCCGCTCATGAAACATGCTTATGAAAAGGGGTTCTACAAGCGTATGAGGATTTCGAAACTTGGGAAGGGGAACATGGCGATATCTCGCATAGGCGTAACGCTTTTTGAGCGGCGCGGAAAAGAAGTGGGTGGCTATAAGGTCGCGCTCAGTCTGGATGAGATCAAATCGCGAATCGAGCAGGGCGAACCATCCACGCAGCGAAGCGAGTAATAACGAAGACTGAAGAAGAAAAAGGTGGGACTCCGCTCCGCTCCGTCCCAGCCTACGACTTCGCGGCGATCGAATCGTTGAGTAAAGACAGATGCATAATGTAACCGCTATCAGAAAAGGAATATGACAATGTCCCAGGACAACATTCGTATCGGCACCATGGCCGGAAAGGGCGGGGCGACCGCCGAATACATCCGGCAGATCATTCCGCATGGGTTTGAATCGTTTCAGATTAACTTTTGGCAGACGCTGGACGGCGTGAATCTGGCGGCGCTTGCCCGCAAGGTCAAGGATGTCATCGCCGATTCCGGCGCGGTCGTCAGCAGCCTGGGTATCTACGGCAATCCGCTGGACCGGAACGCCGAGAATTACGAACTTACGCGAAAGGCATGGCGAAAGATGATCGACGCTGCGGGCCTTTTCGACTGCGACCTGGTATGCGGCTTCACCGGGCGGATCACCGACAAGCCGATCCCCGATTCGCTCCCGGCGTACAAGAGGTTTTTCGGGCCTCTGGCCAAGCGAGCCGCCGACAAGGGCGTCCGGATCGCCTTTGAGAACTGTCAGATGGGCGGCGACTGGAATCGCGGCGGGTACAACATCGCTCACGGCCCCGACGCGTGGGAACGGATGTTCGACGCTCTGCCGGTCGATAACATAGGGCTGGAATGGGAACCCTGCCACCAAATGGTCGAACTGATCGACCCCATGCCGCAACTGCGCCGATGGGTCGGCAAAATTTTTCACGTCCACGGCAAAGACGCCACGATTTATTGGGACGTGGTTCGCCGGCACGGCATTGCCGGGGCGGAACAGTTCGCCTTCCACCGCACGCCCGGCTTCGGCGACAGTAACTGGACGGACATAATCTCCGAGTTGCGCCGAGGCGGGTTCGTCGGCAGTATAGACATTGAGGGTTGGCACGACCCGGTCTATCGCGACGAGTTGGAAATGACCGGTCAGGTCGCCGCTCTGAACTACCTCAAACGCTGCCGTGGCGACTTCGTGCCAAACCCGAAGTAAAACGCAGTCCCGGCAATTGAAGAAAAAGGTGGGACTTCGCTCCGTTCCAGCCTACGACTTTCAGGCTGACGCCTGCTGGGTGGCACCTTCAACCGGAACGGAGTGGAGGTTGCGGGTGCTGGATGGACAAGTGGGTAGAGCACCCACAAGCTCCGTTTCACTACGCTTGAAGGTGCCACCCGCCGCCGCAATCGGCAAATCCCCACGCGTCTTATCTTTTTCGCCTTCGCATCAGCAACGTCAGACCGCCGATGCCTAACAGGCCAAGCGTGGCCGGTTCGGGTACCAGAAAAGAGCCGCTGGCGGAAAACATGAACTCGTCCGGAACGCCGAGGGTAACGCCCTCCACCCAGACGTGGCAGTTCAGGACGCCGTCAGATAGTTCATCTTTCCAAAGTTGGTCAGGATTTGTGAAGAAATGTGCGACCTGCTGGCCGTTGAGCGAATCAAAACTGTAGATATCCGGCCCGGCGTCGAGTTGGATCTTCAACTGGTCGAACGCAATGCCGGAACTTTGGAATGCAAAAGTGATTTGCACGAGCTGGGCGGGTGGATTGATTTGCGGATGGGCTGTGAAGTCGAGTGAAACCGGCGCCCCCGGCACCCCTTCGGTCAGCCCTCCGACCATGCCGGTGCCCACGGTGTAAGAGACTATCTCATCCCCGGAAGCCACCGCCGGAACAATTGCCACTGCCAATACCGCAACCAGTAAAACCTGATGTGTTCTCATCGCTGCTCCTTTCCTGAAGTTCCGAACCTGTCGATTCCCGGACACGCGCCCTTGTGGTATTTATGAGGCCTGATAAAAGAGCGCTGCCAGACTCCGAATTCCAGGAAACTCAAGCATTGAGCATTAATCCACAATTATACCACGAATCCCGTTTTTGTCAATAGATGCTTGTAATTAGATAGCGTCAAGTATTGTGTGTAAGCCTGTAGGCCGGGACGAAGCGAAGCGCAGTCCCGGCGATTCGTCTCCGTCCCGACCTGCGTGGGCAATCAAAGGTTCCACGCCTTTGCGAATGCTTTAAATGACCGGTCGTAGGTTTTTTCGACCTTGTCTGGGAAGCAGCAGGCAGGAAGTTCCCGCATCGCCAGGTGATAGGCAATGCAATCACAGCAGACGCCCTTCTTATCGCAGGGATAAGTGCAGTTGCAGTGCTTGAGGTTTTGCTCTTTCTTACATTCCATCAGATTATTCCCTTCTTATGAAGTCGGCAGGCCGGGACTCAAGGGTCTGTTTCAGGGCAAGGTACGTATTGGCCGGGACGTCGTGGTTGACCACCACGTTCGGTCCTATGAAACTTCCCTGCCCGATGATCCTTCCGGGCATTATCTTCACGCCGATTGTAATTGTTACGTCCCTGTCCACAAAGCAACTGACCGAATCCAGCCCGGAACTTATCAACTCCCCGCAGGTGCGGATCTTGATAACGTCGGAGCGGTGCGTAACCTTGCCGTCGGCCCCGATGATCCTCTCGGTCAGGCCTCGCCTTTCCGACGTGCTGCAACAGGCGGTCGCCCCGGACCCGGCGTCCCAGACGCCGGAGACATGGCAGGGATGCCCGAAGCCGACCCGCCCCAGCGCCGTTACGCCCCAGCAGTTCACAAACCCCCCGACCGACGAATCCGCCGGAAACGTCGAGGACTTGACGGTGGCCAACGGGCCGATCTTGCAATCGTGGCCGATGATGCACTGACTGATGTGGGAATTGCCGAAGACCTTCGTACCCCTGCCGAGCCAACTGTCCTTGATGAAGACCCCCGATTCAACGACCACGTCGTCTTCGATAACATGGTGGCCTTCGATTGTGACGCCGTCGGCGATCTTGGCTGTCGGAGAAACACGCGAGGGAGTCTTCTCGAAGAGGTATTCTTTCACAGCGAGGTCGCCGTACCATATCTCCCAGAGATAGTCCACGTGGGCGAATTTGAGATTGCTGTTGGTTACTCTGACGTCCGCAGCGCCGATGAGGTATTCGAAGAATGCCTCCCAGTCGTCCTGCCTGTCGGCGCGTACGAATTCGTCCATCTGTTTAAGGACGTCGGCGCGTGCGGCGGCCAGACCGGTGAGGATGTTCGTTTCGGTCCGCTGCCTTTCGATTTGCACCTGGCTGAGTTTCGTCAACCGGTCGGTAGCGTCGCATTCGGCCTGGTAGTGGTATAGCGGCAGGTCGCAGACGCCCGTAGCCACCGCGCAAACGCACTTTGTTTCGCCTAGCATTTCAGCCGTGGCTGTTATCATCTCAGGCCGGACGAAGCAATCGGCGCAGAGGATAAGGAACTCCCCTGCCAACCGGTCGCGGGCCTCCAGAACTGCGTGGATCGGGCCTGCGGCTTTGGCTTGATGAAGATACGTAATCTTCACGCCCTCCGGCCGGTCGCCGAGCGCCTCCTTCAACGAGTCGGCCTTGTCGCCGACGACGATGAGGATGTCTTCGACCCCTGCGGCGACGAGCGACTCGACCGCCAGGCGGATCAGGGGCCGATTCGCCAGAGGAAGGGCGCACTTGGGGCGGGTGAGGCTGAACGGTTCCAGCCTCTCGCCTGGCCCCGCGGCAAGGACCACCGCCTGACGGATTGTTGCGGGTCTGTTCATAATCAATCCTTTCCTTTCAGAACTCCTGACAGAATCAGGCCGCAGAGACGCAGAGGACGCAGAGATGAGAAAAATAAAGCAGGAATTTTTTTAATTCTATTCATTCTCTGCGCTCTCTGCGTCTCTGTGGCCCGTTTTGCCAAGTTGGTAAATCTCTTTCACTGAAAAGTATCTTTTTCTCCGGCCTTGCGCCAAGGGATAATTGCGACAAAATTTTTTTCAGAAAATCCTTGAACCTTCGCCTTTATTGTGGCAAAGTACTTTGTAGAGCAAAGTGATATACCTTCTGCCGGCAGGAGAGATAAAAAATGGACACGGACAGAGCAGCCGAAGAACTGAAAGTCATTCGCCAACTGATGGAGCGGCCGATTCGCTATTCGACCCAAAGCGGGCTTGCGGGCATTTTCGCCGGCGCCGTCGCCTTGGCGGGTCTGGCGGCGGATTGGCATTTCTGGTGCCGGTACGACCCGGAAACGTCAATGTGGATTAATATGGGCGTCTGGGCGGGCGTGTTTCTTGTGGCGTTGACGGGCGTGCTTGTCCTGACCCGCCTCCGCGAACGAAAGCAGTCGATGCCCTTCTGGTCCAACATCAAGAAGCGCATCGCCCTGACCATTGGCCCGCCGTTCGTCGCCGGCGTCGGGCTGACGCTGGCGATTATGTACCGATGGTACGACGGCATCGGGCCTAACCAGTGGGGGCTGATACCGGCGATATGGATGCTCTTCTACGGTATAGCCCTGTGGCAGTTAGGCGAGTTCAGCCCCGGCGAGGTACGCTTTCTGGGTGCAGCATTCATCGTTGCCGGACTGGTGGCAGGGGCCTCTTATCAATTGAATCCGTATTGGAGCCTGGGAATAACCTTCGGCGGATTCCACATTGTCTATGGCGCCGTCGTCTGGATACGACACGGCGGGTAGTCCTTGAAGGTTAGAGGTTAGAGGTGAGAGTTACAAAGAGCCTTCCAGAGCAGATGCGATTTTTAACCTCTAACCTCTAACCTCTCACCTGGTCCTCAGGCGGAGAGATGTTACGGATTAGGAATCGAAGTGTTGCCGGAAAAGAAAACGCACAATCTGATTGACGAGGTGATACACCAGCGGACTCGCCTGGCGATTATGGCGACGCTGGCGGGCGCCGAGTCGTTGGGGTTCAAGGAAATCAAGGCCGAACTGGGTCTGACCGACGGGAACCTCTCGACACATCTGGCTGCGCTTGAGCGTGCAGGTTACGTCAGGATTCGCAAGGCCTTCAAGGGCAAAAAGCCCCAGACGACGCTGGCGATTACAGCCAAGGGTCGAAAGGCGCTGGAAAGGTACGTCAACCGGCTTCAGGAAATTCTGGAAAAGGCAAGATAGTCAAACCGAATGGTCGTTACGTGAATGGGAGTAAAACGGTGAAAGTAAAGTTCATTTTACCTGCGTTGACTGAAGCGATCAGCCCATACTGGCGGTCGATTAAGTACTCACTGTTTCCACCGCTGGGTCTGGCGACGCTTGCGGCATATCTGGACAAGGACGACCAGATCGATCTTCAGGATGAGCACGTCGAAAGGCTCAACCTCGACGACGAACCGGACGTGGTAGTCATCGAGATTTATATTACATCTGCCCATCGAGCTTATGAACTGGCGGATCATTACCGCGCCAGGGGCGCGCACGTGTGTCTGGGCGGGCTGCACGTTACGTCGCTGCCGGACGAAGCCGCCGCTCACGCCGACAGCATTTTCCTGGGTCCGGGCGAAGACACCTGGCCGGTGTTTCTGTCCGATTTTCGCAGGGGCCGACCCGAACGAGTGTATCGTTCTCGCAGACGATCCCTCGCCGGTGCACCGCCGGTTAGAAGAGACCTTATCAAGCGGCATCTGTATCTTGTGCCCAACGCCATTGTGGTCTCACGTGGATGCCCGCATCACTGTGACTTCTGCTATAAGGACTCGTTCTTCAAAGGCGGGAAATCCTTCTATACCCAGCCGGTGGACGAGGCATTGAGCGAGATCGACCGATTGCCGGGAAGGCACCTGTTTTTCATGGATGATCATTTATTCGGAAACGAGCGTTTTGCCGAGGCGTTGTTTGACGGGATGGCTGGGATGGGTCGGTTGTGGCAGGCGGCAGGGACCGTCCGGACGGTGTTGAGGCCCGGCCTGATGGAAAAGGCCGTCGCATGTGGTCTGCGGAGCCTGTTCATCGGCTTCGAGACGCTTGACCACACCGGTCTGGCCAGCGTGGGAAAATATCACAACCTTAAGCAGGATTACAATCTGGCTGTCAGACGCCTGCGCGATCTGGGCGTGATGATTAACGCCAGTTTTGTCTTCGGTCTGGACTCCGACGACGAGTCAGTCTTCGACCGCACGGTTGACTGGGCGATTGAAGCGGGTATCGAGACGGCCACTTTCCACATTCTTACGCCTTATCCGGGCACGAGACTTTACGAGCGTCTCACCCTCCAGAGGCGAATCCTGCGTCACGACTGGAACCTATACGACACGCGGCACGCGGTTTTCCAGCCGACAGGAATGACGCCGCAGGCGCTGGAGAAAGGCTACTGGCGATCTTACCGAAAGTTTTACCAGTGGCGTTCGATCCTTCGGTCAGCGGCGGTAAAACGCACTTTCACCGACCGGGTGCGACACCTTGCCTATGTCGGCGGGTGGAAGAAGGCCGAACCGTTGTGGAACTGGATTATCCGCTCCGGCAGGGTGGCGCGAATGCTGCCGTTGCTGGAGTCGATCCTAGGCGGTTTCAGCCGATGGTCGGCATCGGGCAGGAATCGCTACGCCGAGCATCCGGAGCGACTGACTCTTCGCAACACTTTCACATTCGCTGCTTCCGATGTCGCCAAAACCGCAGGACACCATACCAATCCGCATTTCAACCTGGACCACTACGAAGGCCGGGAACCGACAGATGCGGATAAACCAAGGCAGCGTCTTTGAGAAAATCATCAAAAAGGCAGGATAGGTCAGATTAGCAGGCCGGGCCAGGCGAAGCAAAGCCCCGACTTTTACTCCAACAGACCGATTTTGTAGTCCCGCCCGTCCGCCTGCCGTAGGCGATGTTCCCGCGAAACGGCAAGTCGGCGATTAATGTCGGCTTGCCGTTTCGTCATTTAATGTATATTCTATCATGTCGATCCATACCATCAGTTAGTAAGAAGGAAAGGCTTTTTATGAGCGACAGCAGCGCCGGTGAAGAAACGCAGGTAGATCAGGTTGATGCAGCCGAGGACGGGGCCGTTGTAACTGTCGAGGCGATACTGTTCGCTTCCGACAAGCCTCTTCCTCCGGCGAAGGTCTCGGAAATTTGCGGATTGGGCGGCGTTCGCGCCGTCCGCAAGGCCGTCGATACGCTGAACGAACACTACGAGCAGACCGGCAGGGCGTTCCGCATCGTTGAGATTGCCGGCGGATACCAGATGCAGACCCAGCCGGAGTATAACGAGGTGATTTCCCGCCTTTCTGCCAGCAGGAAGGAATCTCGTCTTTCGCAGGCGGCGATGGAGACGTTGGCGGTTGTTGCATATCGCCAGCCCGTGCTGCGGGCGGACATCGAGGCCATTCGAGGCGTCGCCTGCGGAGAGGTGCTTCGCGGGCTGATGGAGAAGAACATCATTCGCATTGCCGGACGGGCCGACGAAATCGGAAGACCTATACTGTACGGCACGACGAAATATTTCCTCGAAATTTTCGGATTGGCGGACCTAAAGGAACTCCCCAAAATCGAGCAACTCCGCATCCCGCAGGTACAAGCCTCAAAGCCTGCCGAGCAAAACGCCGAAGACCAGGACGTCGATGAGGACGAATCCGAAGAATCCGGAGACATCTAATCGTTGAATCAGCGATTATAATATCTGGGCATTGAAATGTTTGTACAAGGAGACTCATAATGAAATTTTCGTTGTCGGGCAGGATCATCGAGATTGATTACAAGTATTGCCAGATGGACATCGGTCAGTTCGGCGAACTTGCCAAGCAGTCCGGTTATGACGCCGTCGAATTGAGACGGACACAGATCAACGCCGAGACGACGCCGGAGGAGATCTCTCAAATACGGGTCGATCTCAATAAGAGTGGTATCGGCGTTTCGCGCATTCCCGCCGGGGCCGTCAAGGACAACGAATCACTCAAGGCATTAGGTAAATTTGCGGATATGGCCAAGGAACTCGGATGCCCTTACCTGGCGGTAGGATTTGAGAAAATCCCCTGGATACAGAAGGCTTCCGATTACCTCAAGGAACGCGGACTCGGTATCGTGGTGCAGGTGCACACCGGCGGGCCGTTCGAGACGCCGGAGGTGGCGATGGCGACGCTAAAGAAAATCGACAGGGACAATTTCGGTCTGATGTACGACCCGGCCAATCTCCAGCTCAAGCGGATAGATTACGTGCGCGGAGTCGAGCAGTTGAAGGATCACCTGTTCGTCGTGTCGGTCCAGTCCCTGGCCCTGGTCGATGCGGACGACGACGAGGCCGGCGAATTCGAGGGACTGCACTTCAAGCGGCACCTTATCGGCGAGCCGGGCGGGATGGATTTCCAGGGCGTCTTTGACGCGCTGAAGATGATTAATTTCGACGGATATGTTACTGTAATCGAACCGATCTCGGACGTGATGAACAATCTCGACCTGGCCGAATACATGTGCCGGAACTTGAAGAAAATGACATCGAAGGATTAGCGGAGACGGTTATTGGCGTTTTGTTAATTGTGGAGTTTGGATTTTTTCAGGAGCAGATCATGGTAGAGGCATTGGCGGGGTCCCCGGCCCCGAAATTGAGCGACAATCTTCGCGGCAGGCAGTTGCCGCACATCGGCGTCCTTTCGCGTGAGGAACTACACGAAGTTATGGCCTTGGGGGCGTGGTTTCGAGAAAACCGTTACGACATGACTTACGC
This sequence comes from Planctomycetales bacterium, assembly GCA_030612725.1. Classification (GTDB taxonomy): domain Bacteria; phylum Planctomycetota; class Phycisphaerae; order SM23-33; family SM23-33; genus JAUWNJ01. The sequence continues at coordinate 12,535 of JAUWNJ010000010.1, read as the reverse complement.
CGACCTGCTGAAAACCAGGGTACAGGGTTTGCTGTTCGTATATGAATCCACGCGAACGCGAATGGGATTCACTTCGGCGATGGCGCAACTGGGCGGGTCGAGCGCATACCTGGCGGCCAAGGACACCCAGATGGGAAGAGGCGAGTCTATTGTCGATACCGCACGGGCGTTGAATCAGTATATCGACGTACTCTCGGCGAGGCTCTGGAAGCAGGAAGAGATGGACCTTGCCTGCGAGAACATGGACGTTCCGGTGCTCAATGGATGCACGCCCGTCGATCACGCCACGCATGTAATCGGCGAACTGATGACGATTGAACAGACAAAGGGTCGGCTCGAGGGTTTGAACCTCGTCTATACCGGGATGGCGCGCGGGATTCTGCACTCGTTTATTCGCGTCTGCCCGGTGCTCGGCGTCAACCTGACGCTGGCAATCCCCGAATCCTACGCCGAGACAGTCAATCAGGACATCCTCGCCGAGGGTAAGGCCAAGGCCGAAGCCTCCGGTACGCGCCTTGAGATATGCACGGACCTGAAAGAGGCCGTGAAGGACGCCGATTACATTCAGGCCAGCACCTTGATGCGCAGTATGCTCGCCGGCGAGCAGTCGCCGGAGGAAAAGCGGGTCGAGGTTCCCAAGTGGACGGTAACGAACGAAGTCCTCGCCTGCGCGAAGCCGGATGTCCTTTACACGCATTCAGGCCCCGCCCACAGGGGCGTCTGCGCGACGGACGAGGTTATGGACGGCCCGAAGTCGCAGATTCAGGCAGAGGCGCTGAACGCGATTTTTTCGAAGAAGGCGCTTCTGGCGTTGATGGTGAAGTAGAAGATAAATGACCAATGCCTAATTCATAATGTCTAATCAATGACAAATGTCTAATGACCGGAAACAACCACAGAAGCCAGTAGTGTTTTTCGGTATCCGGCATTAGACATTGGACATTAGACATTGATTGGTCATTGGACATTGGACATTAGGCATTTTTAAGGAATAAGGTTCAGTTATGTCCAAGTACACAGATTTTGACGTTCCCGTAACGATAGCGGGTGTAAAGTTTCGCAATCCTTTTTACGTTTCGTCCGGGCCTACGACGATGACGGTCGAGCAACTTGAGAGGATGGACGAGTGCGGATGGGGCGGCGCGTCGCTGAAACTGACGATCGACCCCGAACCGTACATCAATCGCTATCCACGATACGGGTACTATCCCGACAGGACGTTCCTGTCCTTCACTGCCGAGCGCAGGCTGGTGCTTGCCGACCTGCTCAAACTCATCGAGCAGGGACGGAAGCGAGCGCCCAATCTCGTGCTCTTCTCCAATATCACCTATGCCGGCGACGAGGGCGGCGCCGGATGGGTCAATATGGCCAAAAAATGCGAAGAAGCCGGCGTGCACATAAACGAGTTGAATATGTGCTGCCCGAACATGTCCTTCAACGTGGAAGTCAGCGGTCACGATACCGGCGGGCCGAAGACCGGCGCGAGCCTCGGACAGAACGAACAGGCAATCGCCGAGATCGTCAAGGAAATCAAGCGAGAGACGTCCATCCCGCTTTTTGTCAAGATTACCCCCGAAGGAAGCCGCCAGGCGCCGATAGCCAAAGTCGCGCTCGACGCCGGCGCAGACGCCGTCGGCGGAAACGCGAACCGCCTGGCGATACCGCCGATTAACCTCGACGACCCGACCGCCTCGATGTACCTCCTCCAGAAAGAAATCGGAATGGCCTGCATGAACGGCGAATGGCTCAAGCCGCTCGCGCTGCGGGACGTCTATGAAATGAGAAAAATGTGCGGGCCTGACGCGAACCTCACCGGTACCGGCGGGATAACGACCTGGGAGGACGCCGTAGAGATGATGATGTGCGGGGCGGACCTTATCGGAATCTGCACCGCGACGCTGGTCTATGGCTTCGGATTCATGCCCGAATTCATCCACGGTTTTAAGCAATTCCTGAAAGAAAAAGGATACAAAGCCCCGCGAGATATGCGCGACATACTCGTACCGGCCATTACTTCAGCGCCCGACCTGACGATCTACGCCGGAAACGCGCGCAAAATCGACGACAACCTCGTCGCACCCTGCACCTACGCCTGTCCGAACTCGATTCCGGCACAGGGATACGTTCGCAAAGTGGCAGAGGAAGAGTTCGAGGAGGCGTATCAATTGATAATGTCTCGTAGCCCGCTTCAGTCTATCTGCGGGAAGGTCTGTGATCATCCCTGCGAGGACGAATGCACCCGAGGCCTGATGGACGAACCGATTATGATCCGCGAGATTAAACGGTTCGTACTCGAAATGGCGGAAAAGGAAGGCTGGAAGCCCCGCCTGCTCGACGATAAGGCCGGCAAGAAAGACAAAAAGGTGGCCGTTATCGGTTCTGGTCCTGCCGGGCTTGCGTGTGCGTACGACCTGGGTCGGACTGGCTATGGTGTAACGGTTTTCGAGTCGGCATCGAAACTCGGAGGGATGCTCACTTCGTGCATACCGACGTTCCGGCTGAATGAAAAGGACGTAAATAAGGAAATCGACGTAATTAAAGAACTCGGCGTTGAATTCAAAACCGATACCGCATTCGGGAAAGACATAACCATCAAGTCTTTGAAGGACGACGGTTACGATGCGACCTTCCTCGGTATCGGCGCTCAGGAAGGAATGAAGTTGGGAATCGCCGGCGAGGAACTCACCGGCTGTGTCGGCGCTGTCGATTTTCTCAAGTCCGTCTCGCTTGGCGAGAAGCCCGACGTTGGAAAGCGCGTGGCGGTAATCGGCGGCGGTTTCACTGCCGTCGATTCGGCGCGGACAGCGCTGCGACTGGGGGCCGAGGAGGTCTTTGTCCTCTACCGAAGGACCAAAGACGAAATGCCCGCATCGACCGAGGAGATAGCCGAAGCCGAAGAAGAAGGCGTAAAAATCATGTACCTCGTTTCGCCGCAGGAAGTTATCGGCGACGGGAAGGTCGATAAAATTCGCATGTTGAATTACGTCCTCGGCGAACAGGACGCCTCCGAAAGGCGCAGACCGGTCGAGGTGCCCGGTACGGAATTCACTCTTGACGTCGATACGGTAATCCCCGCCGTCAGTCAGGGCGTAACGGTCGATGCCGGAAGAGACCTTGAATTGACGCGATGGAATACGATTAAGACCGACGAGAAAACCGGCGCGACGAACGTCGCCGGCGTCTATGCCGGGGGCGATTGTGCTCGCGGCCCGCAAAACGTGATAACCGCCATCGCCGACGGTAAACGTGCAGCCGCATCTATTGATATTTCCCTGGCCGGCGACGAGGCTTCCCTGGCGTATGATGCCGAGCAAACTGTCGTCGATAAGGACACGGTTCTGCAAAGAACCGAAGACCGGACTCGCCGATGGCGTCCCGTTCTGGAGAATGTCGCCCCGGCCAGGCGAGTAACCAACTTTGACGAATACGCCGCGACGCTGACGCAGGCCCAGGCCGTCGCCGAAGCAGGGCGATGTCTGTCCTGTGGTTGCGGGGCGGGATGCGAAATCTGCATGGACATCTGCAAAGTCTTCGCCTGGAGCATGGACGCCAACGGCAAAGCCGTCCTTGACGAAGATGCCTGCGTCGCCTGCGGAATGTGCATATGGCGCTGCCCGAACAATAATATCGAAATGATACAGACGGGCGAGGAAAACATCGTCAAGTAGTAGCCGGTAGTCGGGTGCCGTGGCCGCGGTGTTTGCGGCCACGCGAAAGCGACTTGGCGTGAACGTGGTCGCAAACGCAGCGACCACGGTACCACGGTCAGTGAAAGCAAAAGGATGAAGGTTCGCGGACATCATTTGATTTGTTCATATTGCTTCTATGGTTCCGGCAAGGAGACAGCGAAGGAGTTTTTCGGTATCGACAACGCGATTCCGGACCTTCTTCGGAAATTACAGGGAAATCCTGATCTGGAAATTACGATAATGGCGGACTTCGACGATGTGTGTGAGATTTGCCCGATAAAGATGCCCGAAGGATGTGGGCGTGGCAAGGACGCTGAAGGCGGAATTGCCGCCCAGAGCGAAAAACTCCGCCAGTGGGATCGCGTTATTCTTGGACGTCTGGGACTTCAGGTCGGTGAAACGATTGTCGCACGCGATCTGGAGCAGCGTCTTCGTGAGCGGATACCCGACGTCGGCGAGATTTGTACCAACTGCACCAGCGCTTCGCCCAGCGGATTCGCCGAGTATCGTCGAGCGATTGAAAAAGGACTTTGGGCGGAAAGGAAACCTGATGATTATTGATGTACACGCGCATCCACCCATCAAGCAAGGACCCGGCGTTCCGGGATTCCACTGGGAACTGGTCAGCCTGGGCGAAGGGGAAATCTCCGCCGCCGACATAGTACGGGTCGTACGGGAATCTCCCGTCGATAAGATGATTATCTCCAGCGGCGGGAACGAGATGGGACCGTCGGCTGGGGAAATGCGAGCCGGTAACCGCTACATGGCGGAACTGGCCCGAGACTACCCCGACCAGTTCTGTGGCTGTTACTGCTCGGTGAACCCACACTACCTTGACGAGTCGCTGGAAGAGATGGACTGCACCGTTAGGGAGATGGGCTTCGTCGGTATCGGCGAGATATGTCCGCACGTGCTGGATTTCGATCTGGATTCTCCGGAGATTCGCGCGATCATCGAAAAGGCGATCGAACTGGACGTTCCGTTGAATCTCCATTCCTCCGAGCCGGAGCATTTTCAGGCAATAGCCAAATTGGCGGTAGAATATCCCGCTGCCAGGATTATCATGGCGCACTTCGGCGGTTTTCGGTTCTGGAGGGACGGAATCGAGGCGATTAAGGACTGCGAGAATGTCTGGACGGACTGCTCTGCCTGGGTGTTGTTCACCGCGGGCGCTTTCGAGAGTACGATTAACAAAATCGGAGCCGCAAGAGTACTGTTCGGAACGGATTTCCCGATATGCGATCTGGACATGGCCGCCTACAAACTCACGCACAGCGGTCTGTCACAGAGGCAAGTCGATCTTATCGGCTTCGAGAATGCCAAAGCGCTTTTCAAATGGAAGGATTGACGCATGACTCGCCCGAAACGGCTTGCGTGGGTATTTCCGCTGGTTGTGTTGCTTCTAATAGTTGGATGCAAGGACAAATCCGATAAGGGTCAACCCACCTCAACCGCTCCGTCGGTCAGGCCTCTGATAGGTCTGACCAGCGTTTATCGAACCGGGCGCGGACAGGGTAAGGCCCATGTGCGTATCGGTCTTGATTATGTTCACGCCGTTATCGAAGGCGGCGGCGCGCCGGTAATACTTCCGGTAATACGGAACGAATCCGCACTGGAGCGATATATTCAATCGCTCGATGGCCTGGTGGTAATCGGCGGCGCGGACGTCCCGCCGTCAGCCTACGGACAGGAGCCGGCCCCGCAGACCAGAACCATGCCGGCGGAACGGTACGAGTTCGAGAGCAAACTTATTTCGCGCTGGCTTCAGACCGACAAACCACTGCTGGGCGTTTGTCTCGGAACGCAATTCGTCAACGTTGTAACCGGTGGAACGCTCATTCAGGACATCCCGACACAGGTCGGCACAAAGGTCATCCACCGAGGCAAGGGTGCTGAGCACGAGATTACCATTGACCCGGCAAGTAGGCTGTGTAAAATCCTTGGCGCTGAACGGGTCATAGTGAACTCTTCTCATCACCAGGCCGTCGGAGACGTTGGTAAGGGGCTGAAAGTTGTCGCCCGCAGCGCCGACGGCGTTATCGAGGCGCTGGAGATGACCGGTAAGAGGTTTTGTCTGTTGGTGCAGTGGCATCCGGAACGAATGAAAGACGCCGATCATCGTAAGGTGTTGTTCGGCGCGATGATTAACGCCTGTAAAAATAGTAGCCGGTAGTCAATAGTCGGTATCCGGTAAGTGCGGGCTATTTCTCCCGACTACTGGCTACCAATTGAATGGAGAACCAATGCGAATTGACTGTCATGCACACTGTTCAGTTTCGATGGGGCCGTGGCCAAACCATCATCAGGTTGTGGCCGACGCGCGGCGACTCGGCGTAGATAAAGTCTGCTGTTCCCATCCGCTGGCCACCAAGCCGACCGATCCGAAGCAGATTCGCCGGGCCAATAACGACATAATGGCGGCGATGCGGACGTATCCCGACGTGATCCTGGGCCTGTGCTTCATCGACCCCGGACACATCCGTTTTGCCCAGGACGAGATTACCCGCTGCGTCGTGGATAGCGGGATGGTCGGGCTGAAGTTCTACCACCAGTATCGGATGGACGATCCGGTCTTCAGCCCGGTGATCGAGCGATGCGCCGAATTGGGCGTTCCGATGCTCATGCACGCCGGTCATCCGACCGACGAGGAGACCCTCGCCGCCCAGCCGAGAATAAGCGGGGCCGACCACTTCATCGCCCCGGCGAAGTTGTGCCCCGAAGCGATCTTCATCATCGGGCATATCGGCGGCGGCGGCGACTGGGAGTGGCAGATAAAGGCTATGAGCCATGCCCCCAAAAACGTCTATATGGACACCAGCGGAAGCGTCATCGACGCCGGAATGATCGAAAAGGCCGTCCGCGACCTCGGCGCAGAGCGACTGCTGTTCGCAACCGACATGTCCACAGAACGTGGGGTAGGCAAAATACTCGACGCCGACATCACGCCGCGACAGCGCGAAATGATCTGGGGCGGAAACATGCAAAGAATACTTAAGATGAGGAAGATATGATTTACGACGCCGACACATGGATTGGTCATTGGCCCTATCGCCGCCTGCCTCGCACCACCGCAGCAGAGTTGCTTCAGCAGATGGATTCCCAGGGAATAGACAAGGCGCTGGTCGGTTCGCTCCAGGGTATCTTCTACAAGGATTCCCACGAAGCCAACCGTGAACTCGCCGAGGCTGTCCGCCGACACCGCGACCGCCTGATCCCCTGCGCTATCATTAATCCGACCTACTTCGGATGGGCCGACGACCTGAAGCAGTGCCGCGAAGAATTCGCAATGCCGGTGCTGCGACTTATCCCGCAGTATCACCCGTACAAACTCACCGACGACCTGGCAACCGAGATAGTCGCAGCCGCTCACGAACTGAAAATGCGGGTGGCTGTCTATGGACGGGTTATGGACCTTCGCGGGCGAAGCCACCTGGACCACTCACGCCAGGTTCCGGCCGATGAAATCATGGCGATGTTCAAAAAGTTCCGCGGGGCATCGTTCATGCTGCTCAATTCAGGTCCGGTCAAGCCGCCGCGAGGCGCAAAGGCGCCGAAGATATTTCAGGATACCGCCATGATGCACGGCGGGTGCGGGGTCGGTGTCGAAAAGGGACTGAAGACGTGCACAGCCGAGAGATTGATGTTCGGTTCGACGATGCTTCTGCGATACCCTAAACCGGCCCTGATTGCGATTGAAACCGTCGAGGCCACAAAGGCCCAAAAGGAAAAAATCCTCTACAAAAACCTCAAACGCCTCATCCCTGAAATGGCGTAGAAAAATCGTTGAGCCGGCACGGTCAAGCGGTCCGTAGGACCACGTTGTGGAACGAAGTGGAGCTTGGTCGTGAGACACAAGACGCACTCGCCACGGCCAAGTCTTCAACTTGACCGTGCCACCCATCTTCAAAGGAACGGAGAAGCACGATGCAGAAGTATCAAATTCCCGAAACGCGCCTGCCTTTCGTCAATGCGGAAATCGCCGAGATCGAAGTCGGCGGACAGGTTCGTCTGGTCTCGAGCACCTATGGCGGCGACGATTGCGGGCGGATATACATCTTCGACCCGGCGACGGGCGAGAATATCTGCCGACACCTGCCTGATGGACTCGGCGGCGCGTACATGCTGCGGCCCGGGCCTGACGGGTTGCTTTACCTCGGATGCTCCGAAGGCGCTCTGGTTGTCTATGATCCGGAGGCGGACAAGTTCGAGGTCCTCGTCCGCGGCGAGATGGACGGGCTTACCTGGGGCGGATGCGTTACCGACTCGCTGGTGGTCTGGTCGGCCAACCCCGGCGAGGCGTGCGTCTATAACTGGCGCGAGCGGAAACTTCTGAAGACCTTCAAGCGGGTGGATTCTTCCGACCCGCCGGCTATGTACGCACACAGCGTCATCGAATGTCCCGACGGAAAGATACTGCTGGGCCTCAACTTCCCCCAGACCAGGCTGGTGCTGCTGGACCCCGACACGCTGGAGGCGAAGTCTCATACCCCCTCGATACTGCAAGGACACACCACCACTCATTGGCTGGCGTTCCTTGACGCCGAACACCTTGCGGTCGAGTGCGACAACGAGTTCTTCGTGCTGCAGTACCCGTCCTTTGAGGTTAGCGGGCGGATCGCCCCGCCGAAGGAGGCGGCTGCGAGTTTTATCCAGCCGAGACGGGCCTGTTGCCTGCTTGGTGGGAATATCTACAGCCTGTTCGGCGCCGACGGCGACCTGTGGCGGATTGACCCCGCTGCCGATCTACCGGACTGGCAACTCGTACGCAAATGCTTCGCGGGGGACTCGCCGGCGATAATGTATGCCCTTTCTGACCGCTATGTTTGCGCCCTGACGACGAGCGGCCGGTTTTTGCGGCACGATACGCAGACGAACGAGCTATTGGATTTCGAATTGGATTCATGCGGTCTGCTGCGTACTCACGCCTTCTGTGTCGTTCCCGGGATTGGTCGCGTTTTCGGCGGGCCTTACATCAACCAACGGTTCTGGGATATTGACTTGGAAAGCGGTAACGGGCGAGACCTCGGTAAGGCGTCGCCGGGCGGCGGGCAAATCTGCGGGATGGTCTGGGACCAGGACACCGAAAGGCTGATAATGGCCAGTTACACCACCTGCACCGTAACCGCCTTCAATCCGGCGGCTCCTGCCTGCTGGCCTGAGAATCCCAGCATACTGGCGAAGGTCGGGCACGAACAGATGAGGCCAAAGGCGATGGTGCACGACGGGCGGTTCGTCTGGATGGCTTCCGGTGCGGAGTACGCTCACCTGGGCGGAGCGCTGTCCCGCCTGGACCCGCAAACGGGCGATATCCGAGTCTGGCGAAATATCGTCCCCAATCAGACGCCCAATAGCCTTGTGTCTGACCCCGCCGGAAAAAGGATATACTTCGCCACAGAGGTATATGCCGACGGCGATTCGACCCCCGCTACAGAACGGACCGCACAACTTGTGGCGTTCGACACCGAAAACCTGACCATCGCCCGACAGCAGGGCGTCCGCGACGGAACTAGGGCTGCTCGCCTGCTGGCGATGCTTCCGTCCGGGTCACTGCTCGGCCTGGCCGGGAAGATTGACTTCGCCTGGCATTTGACGACAGGGATTCTGTTTGTATGGAACCCCGCCGACGGCTCTATCGAATATCTGAACGAGATTACCGACGAACTCAGCGCCATGGTCGTTGCGCCCGACGGGCAAATCTATGCCGCCTTCGACGAGCACATCTGCACGCTTACTCTGGACGGTTCGCAGGCGTCCTTCGAGCCGCTCGTTGCGACGGGCGATTGGCCGGCGAGGTATCTCCAGATTCGCGGCGGTAAATTGTACGGTGCCGTCCACAACGAACTTTGGGAGATTCCGCTGGAATAGCCAAACGGAGAGCGGAATTCCATGACTAATCCTACTGTCAGCGTTATCATCCCTGAAATGGCGTAACAAAAACGACCCCTTCAACGGAGAAACAAATGCAGAAGTATCAAATCCCCGAAACGCGACTCCCGTTCGTTAACGCGGAAATCGCCGAGATTGAAATTGACGGCCGGACGCGGCTTGTCTCAAGCGTCGGCGGCGGTTCAAACGGCGGACGGATATACATCTTCGACCCGGAAACCGGTGAGAGTTTCTATCGCCGGCTGCCGGAGGTAAGCGGTGCGTACATGCTTAAACCCGGCCCGGACGGGGTGCTCTACCTCGGATGCTCCAAAGGCTTACTGGCCGCCTATGACCCTCATGTTGATAAATTAGAGGTTCTCGTCAGAGATCAGATGCATGGGATTACCTGGGGCGGGTGCGTTACCGATTCATTCGTGATCTGGTCAACAGAACCTTCCGATGCGTGCGTCTATGACTGGCGGAAGCGGAAAGTGCTGAAGGTTCTCAAACCGCTGGACTCCGAAGAGCCTCCTTCCCGATATGCCCACAATGTCCTCGAATGCCCGGACGGTAAGATACTCTTAGGCCTGAACGTTCCCCAGGCGAGGCTCATACTGCTGGACCCGGAGACGCTGAAGGCGCAGTCCCATACGCCTGAAGTACTTGAGGGGCAGAGTTATACGCAGTGGCTGGCGTTCCTGGATGCCGAGCGTCTTGCAGTCGTAACCGGAAATGAAATTCTCATCCTGCGGTATCCGTCGTTCGAGTTTCTCCGGCGTATCGGGTCGCCGGGAGACGCCGAATCAGGTCATCATTTACAGAGGCGTGCCTGTTGTCTTATTGGCGGTGAAATTTTCAGCCTGTTCTGGCCTGGCGGCGGACTGTATCGCATTGACCCTGCTGACGACGGCTCGCAGTGGCAACCCGCTCGGGAACGCTTCGTCGGCGACTCGCCGGCAATACTACACGCCCTTGCTGACCGGTATGTCTGCGCGCTGGACACAGGCGGACGATACCTGCGTTACGACACGCAGACCGGCGAGGTATTCGACTGTCAACTCGACTCGTCAGGCCCGATGGATACTCACGCGATGTGCGTCGTTCCGAAGATTGGTCGCGTTTTCGGCGGGCCTTACATAAACCAGCGGTTCTGGGAAACCGATCTGGCGACCGGCGAAGGGCGAGACCTCGGTAAGGCAGCGCCCGGCGGCGGGCAAATCTGCGGTATGGTCTGGGACGAGGCGACCGCCAGACTGATAATGGCCAGTTATACCACCTGTAGTATCACCGCCTTTGACCCGAACTCCCCTCCGGATTGGCCCAACAACCCGCGCGTCCTGGCGAAGGTCGGGCACGAACAGATGAGGCCAAAGGCAATGGTCCACGACGGGCGGTTCGTCTGGCTGGCATCGAGCGCCGAGTACGGCAACCTGGGCGGAGCACTGTCCCGCCTGGACCCGACAACCGGCGAGGTCCGCGTCTGGCGGAATATCGTTCCAAACCAGACCCCCAACAGACTTCTGATTAACCCCGACGCAAAAAGGGTATATTTCGCCACCGAAGTATATGCCGACGGCGATTCGACCCCCGCTACAGAACGGACCGCACAACTTGTGGCGTTCGACACCGAAAACCTGACCATCGCTCGACAACAAGGCGTCCGCGACGGAACCAGGACGGCTCGCCTGCTGGCGGTGCTTCCGTCCGGGGCGGTCCTCGGCCTGGCCGGGAAGATTGACTTCGCCTGGCATTTGACGACAGGGATTCTGTTTGTGTGGAACCCGGACGACGGGACAATCGAATATCTGAACGAGATTACCGATGACTTCGGCGATGTGACTGTCGGGCCTGACGGAAAAATCTACGCCTCGGTCGGCGAGCATATCTGCACCCTTACGCTGGACGGCTCGGAAGTTTCGTTCGAGCCGATTGTACGGACGGGCGAAGCGCAGGGACAGTTCCTTCAGATTCACGACGGAATACTGTATTTTGTCGTTCAGAACGAAATCCGGGCAATTACACTGGAATAGTCGAAGGCGTATCCTATGGCTGGGCCTACTGTCAGCGTTATCATTCCGGCATACAATTGTGGCGAGATGCTGCGCGAGGCAGTCGATTCGGTACGCCGGCAGACGTATCAGGACCTGGAAGTCATTATCGTCGATGACGGTTCGGATGACGATACGCCAGAGGTTATCCGCGAACTCGCTGCCGACTGGCGGAAGATAAGACCTATCCTGGCGGAGCATCACGGCCTGGCCGCTGCTCGCAATCGCGCTATCGCCGAGATGAAGGGTGAGTGGATCGCGCTGCTTGACGCCGACGACCTCTGGATACCGGAAAAACTCGCCCGCTGTATGGATTTCCTCGCCGCCAACAACGACCTCAGCATCGTCTATACGCCGATGCAGCCGATTCGTCTGAACGGCGAAGAGATGAAGGGCCACTCCAAGCCGTGCTTCGCAGGCCAATTGACGCGGAAACTGTTCAAGAGCATATTCGTTCACGACCCTGCCGCTGTTTTTCACAAGCGGTTAATCGATAAGTGCGGCGGTTTCGACGAATCCCTTCCGGTTTGCGTGGGGCACGAGTTCTGGCTTCGCGCATCGACGGAATTCGAGTTCGGCCTGATTGACGAACCCCTGGCGCAGCGGCGTTGGCATGAAAAATCGCTGACTCGCTCGAACCGTGCCCGGGGGCGGCAAATCAAGGCGGCCATGCTCGAACGGTTTTATTTTGAGCGGGGCGGAGCGGAACTGCTGGACCGCAAAGAAGCGTTTCGGCGGCTCTCGCGAGTCCATTACAGCGCGGGGAAAATCCTCCTCAAGCAGGGTCGATGTCGCCGGGGAAGGGAATTTCTCGGAAAGGCCATTCGATACAACCCCGCTAATCTCAAGGCCTATCCGATATACGCCGCTTGTTGGGGGCCGTGGCCGCGGTGTTTGCGGCCACGATAAACCTTCCATATCTGGACAAAC
>JAUWNJ010000016.1 GCA_030612725.1 Planctomycetales bacterium | reverse complement strand
ATTCGTCGCCGCAGGGCGTAGTGGCAGTTTGTTGACGATTACCAATCGGTTGATTTTACCAGCCGGTTGATATGAGAAAGGGATGTTCTTTCCGCTCCGAGAGGGGTTGGGAAGGGTGTCCCTTTTTTTATTGCGGACTGCCGGGTGCCGTGGTCGCGGTGTTTGCCTGCCCCTTTGGGGCGACCACGCTAACGTCTGCGTATCTGCGTGGCCGCCCCAAAGGGGCAGGCAAACACCGCGGCCACGGCACCCATCTACCCGTGCTATTTCCCACGCATCGTTTCGATATTGAGTTTGTCCCTGGACAAAGTCAGCCCGATCCATCCGTCGCGGAATGTGGCGTAGCGTTTTCGCTCGTCGATGGCTTTGAGCAGTTCGGCCGGAGCGGGGCGATATGAACTTGATTGGACGAGAATTTCCGGATTGACGGCTTCGATGAACGTTTTGAGCGTCGGCGCGGCGCTGCCGTGGTGCGGAAGGATCAGTACGTCGGATTGGATTTTCTCCGGCAGGAGTTTCGCAAGGTAAGTCTCTGCCGGCTCGCCGATGTCGCCGGGGATAATGGCGTTTTTCCCGCCACACCCAACCCGAAGCACAAGCGAGCAATTGTTGACGTCCAGTTCCGGTATATCAGTGGGTGGCCAGAGGATTTCGACGGTCGTTTTACCGGTCAGCGATACTTTCTGACCGGCGCGGAGGCGAACAATCTGCACGTCGCGTTTTCTGAATTCGTCCAGCAGTTTTCGGACGTCCGGTGCGGCCTCTTCCCTCAGCCCGAAGTATTCGTTGAGATAGACTCGTTTTGGTGGCCTGCGGTCCAGTAGCGAAACCAGTGCGTTGTAATGGTCGATATTGGCGTGCGAGATGAATACGGCAGTCGGGCTTGGCAGGCGTTTGGCGCGGAGGAACGGGCGAAGAATCTGATTATAGGCGTCGATTGGTGCGAGCGTTCCGGCATCGAAGAGGTACGTCTTCCCGTCGGGCGCGTGCAGAAGCGTCATGTTCCCATGCGCGACGTCGAGGATGTGCAGCCGTCCGTTGACCGGAGGCGTGGCAGGCAACTGGGTAACGACAATACTCGCCGCCAGCCCCACAGTCGCAACAATAGCAGACGAAAGAATAAGCCGGGATTTGCTCGATACAATCCACAATCCCATAGCCAGGTAAAACCCCGCGACGCACCACGCCGGTACTGCGAACAGGTCGATACTCAGCCCCGGAAGGTGCCTGGTGAGCATGACGAGTTGTCTCATCGCCCCTGCCGACGCCGCTGCCAGCGAGCCGATAAGTACAGCAAGATTCGGCATCAGGAACGCCAGCGTCATTGAGACGTAGGCGGGCACCAGCACCGCCACGAGCATCGGTAGCAGGAGAATTGACAGGGCCGGCGCGTACGGGCAGAACCGCCCGAAGTGATACGCCACCAGCGGCAAAGCCGAGATGTAGGCCGACAGCGACACGCACACCATGGCGATAAACGAATCCGCTCCGCTATAGTAAAACCATCGGCGGATGCGATGCTCGTCGCGAAAGACCACCAGCCCTCGCGTTCGAAGCCATCGGCCGAAGAGCAATTGCCTTATCGGTTTGTTCAGGACGAGGATGCCTGCAACGATCCCGAAACTCAGTTGGAAGCCCGCGCGGAAGATTTGCATCGGGTCGATTACCAGCAGGATAATGGCGGCTGCTGCCAGTGCGTTGCGGGTCGAGACGCTCCGGTTTGAAATGACGGCGATGCAGATGGCAGACGCCATAATCGCCGAGCGAAGCAGCGGCGCTCTCGGTTCGGCGAGCAGGACGTACCCAGTCAGGATAATCAGCACGACCCACGCGCTACGGCGAGGCGAGAACGTCAGCAATCGGCAAAGCCAGTAAATAAATCCCAGGAAAATCCCCAGGTGCAAACCTGAAATGCTCAGAAAGTGCGCGATACCGGCTTCGACCATTATTTGATTCAGTTCACGCAGCGCCGGCGACCGTTCGCCGAGCACCAACGCCTCCAGAAGGACGGTGTCGTCTTCGGCGCCGCATCCGTTCAGGTGCCGCCGGGCAGTCATACGCGCCCGTCGCCACAGACCCGAAAGCGGATTTTCCCCGGCTTCGGCGAGCGTGGTAACGCCGTCGGCGCACGGGACGGAAAAACTCACGAGGATGCCCTTGTACCTGTCGGACTCCCGCCAGTCGTACTGCCCCGGATTTCCCGGCGAGCCTGGCCTCCGAAGCGAACCGATGAGTTCGACCTGCCGGCCTGCGGATAAATCCCATACCGGTTCGTTGATCTTTACGCGAACGGTTCCGGTCGTCTCTAGCCATTCGCCGTTTCTGCTGCGGATAGCGTCGGCTTCGAGACCGAAGGACGTCCTGTCCGGCTGCCAGTAGGGCGTTTGCGCCTTTCGCCGCCTCGGAGCCGAGACGACCCGCCCGCGAATGGTGGCCAGGACCGAGCCTTTACCGGAGAAAGTAACGATGTGATTTTCGGGAATTCGCCGATATGACAGCGACGACCATGTAGCCGAGGCGAAAATAACGGATGCTGCGATTGCGGCGATTGTGAGTATGCGGAGATGCTCGCGCCGGAGCGTAATGGCGGCTGTCAGGAATGCTGCGATTGCCATTGTCGCCCAGATGCCAATCGGCAGCGGCGCGTATCGCCCCAGGACGATTCCTGTTACCATCGCAACCGCCGCTGGAACAAGCGGCGCAGGCGGCGCGTAGCGGCGAATCGCCTCCTCAACATCGGTTTCCGGTGTCAAGGCGATTTCCTTTTCTTCTTTTCAATCCGCAATCTACAATCCGCAATCCGCAATTGTTACATTTCTCTTCCGATTGCCTTTGCGATTCGTTTGAGCATGCCTGTCAGTTCGCCGAATGCTTCGGGCGTCAGTGATTGTGCTCCGTCGGACAGTGCGTGTTCGGGGTCGTGATGGACTTCCAGAAGGAGTCCGTCCGCGCCGGCCGCTACCGCCGCCCGGCACATTGACGGGACCATGTACGCGTGTCCGGTTCCGTGGGACGGGTCGATGATAATCGGAAGGTGCGTCCGCTGTCGCAGTGCCGGCAAGACCGCCAGAGCCAGCGTATTGCGGACATAAGTCTCGAAGGTGCGGATACCTCGCTCGCAGAGGATAACCTGATTGTTGCCGGCGTTGATAATGTACTCGGCTGCAAGGAGCCACTCGTCCAGATGGGCGCTTGGTCCGCGTTTGAGCATGACGGGTTTTCCGCACGCCCCGGCTGCTTCCAGGAGCGGATAATGCTGCATGTTCCTCGCGCCGATTTGCACGACATCGGAGGCTTCGGCGACCGCGTCGAGGCTGCCGACACCGATGGCTTCGGTAACGATTGCCAGTCCCGTGGCGTCGCGCGCCTCTTCGAGAATCTTGAGTCCTTCTTCTCTCATTCCCTGGAAACTGTAGGGGCTTGTGCGTGGTTTGTATGCTCCGCCTCGCAGTCCGATAGCGCCGGCCGACGCGACGGCTTCGGCAGTGCGGAGTAACTGGTCGCGACTTTCGACGGCGCAAGGACCGGCGATAACGCCGATTTTGTTTCCGCCGACGCCGAAGGCCTTTGGTCCTATGGATATTTCCGTGCGGGTCTGCTTGACCTCGGTCGAAGCCATTTTGTACGGCGCGAGGATCGGGACGATCTGCTCGACCATCGGGGCGTTTTCGATCGCGCCCTTATCGACCGCCCGCTTGTCGCCGATGCAGGCGATGACCGTCCGGTCAGTACCGTAAATGGGATGATCCTTAAGCCCGAAGTCGTGGACCAGGCCAATAACGTGCTGAATCTGTTCCTTGGTAGCGCCGGGTTTCATTACGATTATCATTTTAAAATACTCCTGTTAATTCGTTCAGTCTCTGCGTTTGTCGATTGTTACTGTCGCGCCGGCCTGTTCCAATTGCCTCTTGGCGTTTTGGGCTTCGGCTTTTGTCATGTCCGTCAGGACAGTACCGTCTTCCGATCTGACGATATCACGGGCCTCCTTCAGACCGACTTTCTTGAGCGAACGGACAGCCTTGATAACGTCTTCCTCATGCGGGCCGACGTCCTCAAGGATTACGTCGAAGGAGCCTTCGGTCATTTTGTTGATTCTCCGCCCTTGCTCATCCAGAGGTTTCTGGATTTTTTCTTTAATCGTTTTTTTAATGTCCTGTCCGGTTTTGACGGCGGTTTTTGCCGATTCGCCGCCCAGGTAGGACATAATCACCACGACAACCAACAGCCCCAGCAACCCGCCGCCGGCCAGCATTATCCGCGCAGAACCTCGATTCTTGTAATACATAATGCGTCTCCTTATTTGCGGATGGGTGGCACGGTCAAGCGGTCCGTAGGACCACGTTGTGGAACGAAGTAAGTGCCTGCCTGCTTACCGCAGGTAGGCAGGGAGCTTGGCCGTGGTGTCCTCACGGTCAAGTCTTCGACTTGACCGTGCCACCACATCCGTCTTTATTTTTGTTTTATTTTTTCCATCCCACCCATATACGGGCGCAATGCCTCCGGGACTGTAACCGTCCCGTCGGCATTTTGGTAGAGTTCCAGGATGGGTATCAAAATTCGCGGGTTGGCGATGACCGTATTATTGAGCGTATGGCAGAACTTTATCTTCCCGTCGGCGTCGCGGTAGCGGATGTTAAGCCGCCGGGCCTGGAATTCGTAAAATCGGCTGGCGGAATGAGTTTCGCCGTAAGAATCCCGCGATGGCATCCACGTTTCAATGTCGAATTTCTGCACCTGGCCTTGTCCGAGGTCGCCGGTGCAGACGTTCACCACGCGATAGGGCAGGCCCAGAACCTTCATCACATCCTCGGAGTTCGCGAGAATTTCCTGGTGGTAGGCGATGGATTGGTCCTTGTCGTTGGCCGCGAGGATGAACTGTTCGACCTTGTCGAAGGAGTGGACGCGGTACAGGCCGTAGGTGTCCTTACCGGCCGCTCCTGCTTCCCTGCGGTAACAGGCTGTCATTGCGACGTATTTTTTCGGTAGTTCGCCGGCCTGGAGTATTTCCTCAGCGTGATAGGCAGTCAGTGGTACTTCTGCGGTACCTGCCAGGCTCATCCCGTCGCGTTCGCACAGATATGCCTGGTCCCGCCCGACGGGGAACCATCCCGTTCCGGTCATAACCTCGTCGCGTACCAGCACCGGAACGGTCAGCGGCGTGTATCCCTTGGCGAGCATCATATCCATCGCCAGCCTCAGCGTCGCCTGGTACAGCATCGCCCCTGCGCCCTTCATGACGTAATTCCGCGAGCCGGAAAGTTTTACGCCGCGCTCGATGTCGATAATATCCAGCGATTTTCCCAGTTCGACGTGATCTTTCGGGTCAAAGTCGAATTTGCGAATTTTCCCGACTTTACGGATTTCTACGTTTTCGGTGTCGTCTTTACCGACGGGCACGTCCGTCTCTGCCGGCTGGGCGACCAGAAGCATCTGATCGTTGAATTCGGGAAGGAGGTTGTCGATCTGGTCGGACAATTCTTTCGCTTTGGTCTTGAGGCGGGACATTTGCTCAATGGCTTCCTGTCTTTCAGTGCCTTTGAGTTGGGCGATTTGCTTGCCCGCCAGGTTTTGCTCGGTACGTATTTGCTGTAACTCCTGCTGCGCCGCGAGGATACGACGGTCTGCTTCCAGCAGGGCGTTTATATCGACCTTGAAGTTTTTGACCTTGGCTGCCTGGATGAACAGGTCCGGGTTTTCGCGGAGCAGTTTGATGTCAATCATTTGTTATATGCCTTGTTTTATCGAGTGGACCAAGCGCTAACACTATCGCCGAAAATCCGATTCGTCAACACCGAAGATGCCGCGTGTTTATTGGCGGTTATTTTTCATGTTGCTTTTTCTTTGACAGCGATATTGCATCACCTATAATTGAGGGACTAAATTGATATACCGGTTATTGTGCAGCAGCAGGAGTATATAGCGATGGCAGAAGTAGTGTTCAAGGATACGACAAAAATCTATGACGGCGGGATAGTTGGCGCCAAGTCGATAAACCTGACGGTTCGAGACCGTGAATTTATCGTTCTTGTCGGGCCTAGTGGTTGCGGTAAAAGCACCACGCTGCGGATGGTCGCCGGTCTGGAAGACATTACGTCCGGTACTATCCACATAGGCGAACGTCTGATTAACAACGTTCAGCCCAAGGACCGCGACATTGCCATGGTGTTCCAGAGTTACGCGTTATATCCGCACATGACGGTGTTTAAGAACATGGCTTTCGGGTTGAAGTTGCGGAAGTTCCCGAAAGAAGATATAAAACAGCGTGTGGCCCACGCCGCAAAGATTCTGGGGATTTCGGAACTGCTTGACCGTAAGCCCAAAGCCCTTTCGGGCGGTCAGAGGCAGCGTGTGGCGTTGGGGCGGGCGATAGTGCGGGAACCGCAGGCGTTCCTGTTCGACGAACCGTTGAGCAACCTCGACGCCAAACTTCGCGTCGAGACCCGTGCGGAACTCAAGTCCCTGCACCGCCGCCTGCACACCACGACCATTTACGTTACGCACGATCAGGAAGAGGCAATGACGCTGGGCGACAGGATTGTGGTCATGTTTGAGGGCGTTATTCAGCAGTGTGCCGCGCCGCTGGAAGTGTACGACTACCCGGTCAATCGGTTCGTGGCGGGGTTCGTCGGAACGCCGCCGATGAACTTCCTGGAAGGGAAACTCACCGGCTCCAACGGGAGCGTCTGGTGGGAAGGCGCCGGGGCGAAACTTAAACTCCCGGATGCCCACAACCAATATCTGGTTGACCACGCGGGAAAGGATGTTGTGCTTGGCGTCAGGCCTGAACACATGTCTTCCAACCACGAAGGTCGTTTTGGTGATATCGACAACGTTCTTTCTGTCGAGGTCAGCGTGGTGGAAATTCTTGGTGATACAAAAGACGTTCACATGAAGATAGGCGATAACACCCTTGTGGCTCGTGTGAATGCTCACGAGGAAATCTCTGAAGACAGCCAGATGCAGATGTACCTGGATACGGACAAACTTCATATTTTTGAACCGGGAGATATTGGTGTGAACTTGTGTTTAAGTAAAGAGGCCTCCGGTGTTTCAGCGTAGGGCGGATAGGCCTGTCCCGCCGCGGCGGGTAAAAAGTCCCAACCCACTTGGGATGGTTGCCGGCATATCGTCGGCGAATCGGTCGGGAGACGTTATGAACGACTGACTCGTCGAGACATGTCGGGAGGCGGAATTGGTTTTTAAAGTGGGCGTGCAATGCCCGCTTTTTTTTGCCTGTCGAAGGCTTCGTATATGCCGGAGGCAAGATAAATCGGGAAAAGGGAAGAATTATGAATCAGGAACTGCTGCGATTGGTGGACGGTATCGCCAGGGACAGAAATATCGATCCCGAAACAGTGTTCGAGGACCTGGAAGCGGCCATGATTTCCGCTATTCGCAAGGCGAACGCCCAGGCCGACGATATCGAAGTGCATATAAATCGCCAGGACGGCACCGTTACCGCCGGCGTTGACGGGACTCCCCTGTCGATGAGCGAACTGGGACGCATTGCCGCGCAGACCGCAAAACAGGTGATGATTCAGAAGATACGCGAAGCCGAAAGAGGAAGCATCTACGAAGAGTATCTCGAACTCCGAGGTCAAATTGCCACCGGGCGGGTAGTGCGTCGTGAAGGCGGGTCGTTGATTGTCGAGACGGGTCGCGCCGAGGCCATTCTTCCACGGAGCGAACAAATTCCCGGCGAGACGCATTCTCTCGAAGACCGCGTCCGTGCGATGATCCTCGAAGTCCGCGAGCAGCCCGGACAGGTCAGAATTGTCCTGTCACGGACGCATCCCGATTTCGTCCGCAGACTCTTTGAAGTGGAAGTGCCTGAAGTCGCCGAACAGGTCATTGAAATTCGCGCCTTGGCGCGCGAAGCGGGATACCGCACAAAGGTCGCCGTCAGCAGTCTCGATTCGAGAGTCGATGCCGTCGGCGCTTGCGTAGGTATCCGGGGCAGCCGCATCAGGAGCATCGTCGATGAACTGGGCGGAGAAAAAATCGACATCGTACGATGGGACGATTCCTCCAAAGTTCTTATCGCAAACGCGCTCAAACCGGCGGAAGTCTATGACATCAGCCTGTGCTTCGAGATGGGACGAGCAATCGTCGTGGTAACCGAAGACCAACTGTCTCTGGCTATCGGGAAACGCGGTCAGAACGTCCGCCTTGCCGCCAGACTTACGCAATGGGACATCGACATACTCACGCCGACGGAATTCAACAGCGGTATGGACGCCATGGAAAAGACCCTGCTCGATATCGACGGCGTCGATAGCCAAATCGTCAGCCAAATCGTCGCGCTGGGAATGGTCAACGTCCTGGACTTCGAAGAAGTCGGACCGGAACCGCTTGTCAAAGAACTCGCGATGGAACAATCCCTCGCAGAGCAAATTGTCCGACGGTGCGGTGAACGGGCGAAAGAAATTGCCGAAGAACAATTAGTGAAGAAAGCAGCGGAAAAAGCGGCGGAAAAAGCGGCGGAAAAAGAAAAGCAACAGAACGACGAAGCGGTCAAGGTCGCCGAAGCGACCGAACCGCCCCAGCCTGTTCAAGAAACGACTAAAGACGATGCCGCTACCGACGAGATGATACCGGAAAAGGAAGTTTCCACTGAAGCGGAAACCACATCGGACGATAATATCGTCAGTGATACTGAAGTATAACCTGAAGATAAGTAGCCGGTAGTCGGTAGCCGGTAGCCGGGAAAAGAAGAAAAAGATTGGCGTCAGGTATCTTTTCTTCATGTTTTTTCCCGACTACTGACTACCGGATACTGACTACCAATACTGCTGGAGCATAATTTTTGGCTAAGCGCATATTTGAACTCGCCAGGGAGATGGGCGTTACTTCCAAGGCCGTCCTTGAGAAATGCCGCGCCGAGGGTCTGGAAGTCAAAAACCACATGACCGCGCTGTCGGCGGGTCTTGAGGCGACTATCAGTGAATGGTTCAGCGGGGCCGCCAGCGGCGGAACGGCGGTGGAAACTACCACGCACGTCGATCTTGACAAGGCCCACAAAAAGGCCGAAGCGCAACGTCGTCGTCGGAAGAAGAAAGCGGCCGAAAAGAAGGCTTCCGAGCAGGAACTCGCAGACGAAGCATCCGTCGAAGCGCCTGTAGCGGAAGTTGAACCCGAACCTGAACCCGTAGCCGAGGCTCCGGTGGTGGTTGAAGAGGCTCAACAGGCGGTCGCTGAAGTCGAAACGCCCGAAGCGCCTCCGGAAGTCGAAGAGACGGTTGAAAAACCACAGGAACCGGAATTACCGAAAGTCGTCCCCAACAAACCGGTCATACCTGAAGTCGTCGTACCCGCAGGTCCACAGGTTGTTCCCGCTCCCGCCAAACTTCAAGGACCACGGGTCGTGCGTTTCGACGGTGTTGAAACATCTCCCGCGCCTCGCCCGGTGAGAAGGCGTCCGCGCCCCAGGCCTGTTACGGACCTTGCAGCGGAGGCGGCGGCAGCGGCGGCTTCGCCGCCAGGAGCCAAAGGAAAAAAACGAGGTCGAACCGGAGCGGCGGCGGGTGGCGATAAGGCCAAGCGATCCCAGCGCCGTAGCCCGCGTCGAAAAGGCGGTGGCGAATCAGGCGAAGGTTTGCGAGAGTGGCGGGACAGAGACCTTATGGAAAGGTCCGCCCGATTGGCTGCCGCTGCCGGAGGTACGCTGCGTCGCCATCGCGCATCCGTCGGTCCGGGACAGGTTGAGCCAAGGCTCGGCGGACAGGTCGGCGAAATCGAAATATCCGAACCGATTACAGTCAAAAGTCTCTCCGCCGCTACCGGAATCAGAAGTAACAGCATTATCCGGAAACTGATGAGCGAAGGCGTCCTCGCGACGATTAATCAAACTCTGGACCGCGAAACGGCGCAATCAATAGCGTCCGACAACGGTATCGAACTGAATGTGAAAATCGCCAAAACGGCTGAAGATTTACTGGAAGAAGAATTCGCCCAGCGCAAAGAAGGTCGAACCGAACCGCGAGCGCCGGTGGTTACGTTCCTTGGGCACGTTGACCACGGGAAAACATCGCTCCTGGACCATATCCGAAACGCCGCAGTAGCCGAAAAAGAGGACGGCGGAATCACGCAGGGTATCGGTTCGTACCGTTATGACGTAGAGGGCAAAAGCATCGTCTTTCTGGACACGCCGGGGCACGAAGCATTTACGGCAATGCGCGCTCGCGGCGCAGATATGACCGACATAGTCGTTCTCGTTGTCGCTGCCGACGACGGCGTGATGCCGCAGACCATAGAAGCGATCAACCACGCCAAAGCCGCCGAAGTTCCGATAGTCGTCGCGCTCAATAAAATCGACCTCCCGAACGCAAACATTCAGCGGGCGATGGGACAACTGGCCGAGCACGACCTCCAACCTAGAGAATGGGGCGGGCAGACCGAAGTGATACAGACCTCCGCAACCACCGGCGAAGGTATCGACAAACTTGTCGAGATACTTGCGCTGGAGGCCGAACTGCTCGAACTGCAGGCCGAACCCGACGCACCTGCTTCCGGATGGGTTACTGAGGCGTCGCGCGATTCCGCCAGGGGTGTTCTGGCGGGTCTGCTGGTCAAAAACGGAACGTTGAAGGTCGGCGACGTGGTACTCTGCGGGGGCGCTGCCGGGCGAGTACGGAAAATCCTGGACTATCGCGGAAAAACGATCAAGCAGGCGCCTCCAGCCACTCCGGTGGAAATCACCGGTCTGGACGAGGTCCCCGATGCCGGAGACCGATTCTATGTGGTTGAAGACCTGACCCGCGCCAAGGATGTAGCCCAGGAACGCCGACAGGAGCAACGCGCCCAAAGCCTGGCCGCAACGCCGCAGACAACATTGGAAAACCTCTTCGATCGCATCGAAGCCGGCGCTTCGGCGGAAGTGAAACTTATCGTCAAAGCCGACGTGCAAGGTTCGATCGAGGCGCTGCTTGGAAGCCTCCGCAAAGTGGAGATCGAAGAAGTAAAGGTTACGATCCTTCACTCCGGCGTCGGCGGGATAACCGAAGGCGACGTGCTACTGGCCGAGGCGTCCGATGCGATTGTCCTGGGATTCAGAGTAACCGCCGACAACAGGTCGCGGTTGCTGGCTGAACAAAAGGGCGTCGAAATCCGCACTTATCGCGTGATTTATCAACTTATAGAGGATATCGAACAGGCGGTTCGCGGAATGTTGACTCCCGAAACGGTCGAGAAGGTAACAGGACGGGCCGAGGTCAGGGAAGTGTTCAAGATTTCCCGCATCGGGACAATCGCGGGATGCTACGTTACCGATGGCTTGATTAACCGTAACGCCGCTATTCGCCTCATCAGGGATAACATCGTTGTTGTGGATGAGCGCAAGTTGTTTAGCCTACGCCGGGTCAAGGATGACGTCCGCGAGGTTCGGGCCGGACTGGAATGCGGTTTGAGAATCGCCGATTTCAACGACATAAAGGTCGGCGACGTAATTGAGGCCTACCAGACGGTGGAAGTGCCCGTGGGTAGTTCTGCGGGTCGATCATCGTCCGGTAACGAGTGATTGCACCATGGCGACAAAAGTGGCCTTGCTGCATCTGAAACTGATGATCCCCGACGCTTTTGAGCCTCAAGGACAAGCGACGGGTCGTCAAAAGTTTCTCTGGACCGAATCGCTCACGGACGGAACGTTTCGATAGCAGAGGTCGATCACGTCGGCAGCATCAGGCAGGCCGTACTGGTAAGTGTCTGATGGTCGGGTCGGACGCCAGATATATCAGGGGCGCCGATGGATAAAATAGTCGATGCCGTCAGAGCAAACCGCTCAATGGTGATGCTGGATTACGAGGTCGAGATTTTGTAAAGAAACAAACATCGATAGCAGGATTACAGGGATTTTAGGATTGCAGGAAAAAAAAACAAATCCCTATAATCCTGTAATCCTTGTAATCCCGCTATTGATGTTTTTTTCTTTGTCGCCAGGGTCTTATTCATATGAATCGTAGAACAGAACGTATCGGAAAACTGCTTCAGCATGAAGTCGGGAAGGTGCTTCTTGGAAAACTGGCCGATCCGAGGATCGATTCGGCGCGAACCTCGATTACGCGGGTAGAAGCCACCGAAGACCTCGTCAGAGCAAAGGTCTATATTTCGATTATAGGAACCCAGGCCCAACAGCAACGCTGCATCAAGGCGCTGGAAAGGGCGGCTGGACGAATACGGGCAATCGTGCGGGACAATGTAACCCTGCGGCATATGCCCATACTGGAGTTCGAAATCGACCACCAGTTCAAAAAAACACTGGAAACACTGAATGTTATACGACAGGCAATGGACGAAATCAGGGAAAAAGAAGAAGAAACGGAACAGTCCACGGATTACACGGATTGCACGGACGTAAGAGAAGAAGAAAAAGAATAGTGGTCCACAGATTACACAGATTATATAAAAACAGGAAAAAGTCGTCCTGTAATTGGTGTTGCATCTAAAACAATGTTTTTGAAAATTTGTGTAATTTGTGTAATTCGTGGAATTAGGATGTGAGCCTTATGAAGAACAGCAAAAAATACGCAAAGAAGATAAAACGTCTCGTAGCCTCAGAAGCCTCTCCCGCACCGGTCCGGCAGACCGACCTGATCGCCTTGCTGGTCGAGGGTGTCCTCTCCGAAGACACAACGCTCGCCAAGGCGTCGGCGGCAATAACGACACTGGGTGAAGAATTCACCGATTTCAACGAACTTCGCGTCAGTCCGCTCCGGGATATTGTTGAAGTGCTCGGCGAGGATTTCCCCGGTGTCCGCGAAAAGGCAGGGACCATAACCGCGGCGATACAGGCTGTGTTCGACCGCACCAACTCGCTGTCCCTGGAGTTTCTCGCCAAAATGACCAAACGTGAGGTTCGCAGCCTGTTGCGCGATGAGATAGGTCTGAGCCCCTGGTCCGAGAGCGTGGTTACGCTCTACGGCTTCGGCGGACACGCCATGCCTGTGGATGACCTGCTGCTTGAGGCGCTGAAGATGGGCGAGTATATACACCCCGACAGCGACCTGTTAGACCTTCAGGGCTTCCTGGAACGTATTACTCCCGGAAAGGACGCGATTTCCTGGCACGAGGCGCTTCAAGCCTATTCGGTAAAAACCGCGCCGAAAGTTGCCAGAGAAAGAGCCCGTCTCCGAAGGTTGGCCCAAGCCCAAGCCAAAGTAAAAGCCAAGGCCGAAGCAAAAACAAAGGCTAAAGCAGAAGCAAGGGCTAAAGTAAAAGCAGAAGCAAAGGCAAAGGCGGAGGCTCAAGCCAAGGCGAAGGATAAGAAAAAAAAGAAAGTAAAAACAAAGACGAAGGCTAAAGCTAAGGGAAAGGCGAAACCTGCGACGAAGAAAAAAGCAAAATCGCCCGCGAATACCGTTGGGAAAAAGACGGTAAAGAAGAAAAAGAAGGCCGGTAAGACCGTCGGCAAGAAGAAAACGGCATCGCGCCGCGCGAAGAAATAAAATCGCCGGAAAGGTTTTGTTGGAATGGAGATGCGTTCGTGATTGATAAGAAGTCAGAGCAAAAACTCGCACTGGGAATCCCCAAGGGTTCATTACAGGACAGCACGGTGGAACTGCTCAAGCGGGCGGGATTCAGGGTTTCGATCTCGTCGCGCAGTTATTTCCCATCAGTGGACGACCCGGACATCACTGCTGTGATGTTCCGCGCTCAGGAGATGAGCCGATACGTCGCCGACGGCGTTATCGACATCGGAATAACCGGAAACGACTGGATTGCAGAGAACGAATCCGACGTCGTAGAGGTGGCGGAACTCGTCTATGCCAAACGCAACCTCCAATCGGTCAAGTGGGTACTGGCTGTACCGGAAGAATCCGAGATAATGGACGCTTCCGCTCTTGCCGGTGGTATCGTCGCGACGGAACTGGCCAACACTACTCGCAAGTACTTCGCCGACAAAGGGATAGACGTTAAGGTCGAGTTCAGTTGGGGCGCTACGGAAGTCAAGGCCCGCCTGGTCGATGCCATCGTCGATGTAACCGAGACCGGTTCGAGCCTCCGTGCCAACCGCCTGCGTGTTATTGATACGATTCTTTTTTCCACGCCCCGGTTAATCGCAAACAAAGCGGCATGGTCGGACCCGTGGAAGCGCGAAAAGATCGAAAACATCTCACTGCTGCTGCAAGGGGCGATTTCCGCATGGGAAAAGGTCGGACTGAAGATGAACGTCCGACGTACGGACCTCCAGGGCGTTCTGAGTTTGCTCCCCGCCGAGAAAAGCCCGACTGTTTCCAACCTCGCCGATGAGGACTGGGTCGCCCTTGAAGTGATAGTATCCGAACGTCTCGAACGCGAGATGATCCCACAACTCAAACGGGCCGGAGCGACCGGGATAATAACCTATCCGCTCAACAAGGTGATTAGTTGATTACGAAAGAAGAAGAAAAAACAAACAGAATAACGGGATTACAGGGATTACTGGATTACGGGGATTTTAATCTTGTTTAAAAAAGAAGAAAAAATAGCAGGATTAAAAAAAGAAAAAAATAAATCCCTATAATCCGGTAATCCCTGTAATCCCGCTATATTTTTTCGATGGCGGCTGGGTTCTATTATCGGGAGTGCTGTTTAACATTATTTCGGGCTACTTGTTATGAAACATTTTGCGTGGTTATTGCTGTGCGTTGTTGCTGCCTCCATGTCGGGTCTGGCGTGTCCCGGGCCTGACGGACCCGGAACCGATAAACCGTCGCCAAAGGCCAAACCTGCGGCGCTGTCGGCGGCTGCGAAAGTGCCGCTGGCGAAATTGCTCCCCGCCCTGAAACGGGTCTCCGATTCGCCCGATGCCGGAAAACTCTCCAAGCGCGCCGGTGAAATAGTCGTTCGCGCCGAAGCGATGGCTCGAAGGGGCAATTATATCCAGGCAATCAATCTGTTCGAGCGAGCCATCGGGTTCGACCAAAACTCTGCCCGCTTGCGCAGAGGACTGGGCCTAGCCTACGCCGCCCTGGGCGACCGCGCAAAGGCAGAACCTCACCTGCTCGCTTCATCCAAGGACGCCCCGGACCATGTGCGGGTTCAACTTATCCTCGGTCGGTATGCGACCACGCAACGACAGTTCGACAAGGCGATAATCCGCTTTCGCCGGGCATTACTGTGCAGCGACGCCGCCGACGAAAACCCCGACGCAGCCGAGAGCCTGCTACGCCTTGGAGACCTGTTGGAGCGTCGAGAACGATGGGCCGCATCGCTTGAATGTTACGAGCGATTGGGCGAACTCATCGCTTTGCACGGGCGGGCGTATTCCAGTCGTCCACTGTTGAAATCTCTGGTTGCCAACCCTGAGCGATGTATCGTCGCCAGGGGGCGACTGCTGTTGAAACTTCGCAAGACCGAAAAGGCGGCAGTTCTGCTGGAACGGGCATATCGGCGAGATAAGACCGACCCCCATGCGGGACGATTGGCCGTAATCGCCCTGACGAAAACCGGCGAATTCGAACGGGCCAGAAGTATCATTATGGAAATGCTTGTTACGCCCGTTCGTCGGCGCGACGCGACGGCGCTGGCAGTGATGTGGTGCCGGGCGAAGAAAACGCCGTCCGCGCCCAAAGCCCTGCTGACCCAGCACCTCGCCGACGGAAAACCCAATTCGGATTTTGTCGTTGCAATGGCCGAAATCGCCGCCGAACTGGGCGCATCGGACGATGCCGCCGAAATACTGACGAAATATCTCTCAAAGGCGTCGGGAGACAAAGCCGTTGCGCTTCGACTGGCGAGGCTTTACGCTCGTACGGGAAATCTCCCAGCCGCTGTCGGGCAACTCGCCTCGCTTCTGAATGTCGATGCCTGTGATACCTCGCAATTGCGCGAAGAAGTCGCGGGCCTGACCATGTACGGAGTCAAAAAGGGCTTTGTGGATGAATTATCCGCAGAGGCGTCCGAAAAAGGCGAGTTGAAACCGGCATTTCTGACCGTCGCGGCGATGCTGGCAGATAGTACCGGTTCACGGGAAAAAGGCGTCGCTCTTTGCCTGCAGGCCATTGAGGCGAATGAAAAGTTCTGGCCTGCGTATGATGTCCTTGCGGACTTTTACATTTCCGGCGGGGAGTTCGCCAGGATCGACGCCCTCGTCGCAAAGGCAGCCCGTCTTGCCGGCGATGGATGGTTCAGGTTCTATTTTACCGGAAAAATACAACTCGACCGAGGATGCACCGCCGAGGCCATAGATAATCTGGACCGCGCCTACGCCCGTTGCAGCCGGCATATACCGACGATGCACCTGCTTGGGAGAGCGTTCCTGCGGGCAAGGTTGTTCGGCGATGCTGAACGCTACCTGCTGATGGCGGTGGATTTATCACCCGGAAACCTTGCAGTTGCCGAGGATATGTTTGTCCTTTACATAGCGAGGCGACGTCACGTTGACGCCGGAAGGGTCGTGATGCAAATTTTGCGGCATAACCCCAAAAGCATCCGCGCACGTATGCTGATGGGGCGATTCTACCTCTCGACCAATAAGACCAAACGTGCTCGAAAAATACTCAAATCACTTCTGTCTGAAGCGCCCGAAAACGTCGATGTCAGATTGTTTGAACTGTTTTTCGACCTGCCCCCAAACCTGCCGCCAGACGAACCGCTTCAGCCTGACCAGGCGGCTTCTGCGATGAAAAAGATTCACTACATTCTCAAACTGGACCCGCAGAACGTCGCAGCCAACAGGTTATGCGCCGGTCTTTTGGTCAATCAGGGTCAAGACGCCGAGGCTTCGAAGGTCTGGGCGGTCTTGCACCGCCGGAGGCATTGCGACGAGCGAATTACCGCTGCCTGGCTCAATTCGCTTATCAAGGCCGGTCTGGACAAACAGGTTGCCGAAGCGGCGGAGGAAATCGCAGGACAAAAATCGGCAACACCGGCAATACGAATGGTGGCGCTGGAGTCCATGCTGCAAATCAAGCGATACGAGCGGGTAGAGAGGCTTATCGAGCAGTGGATGAGCGAAAAACCTGATAAAGCGACACTCACGAGGTTACGTTTCCAGGCGATGAGGGCGTACGAAGCCGCTGAACATTACGACAAGGCCCAGCGACTTCTGGACCGATGGATCGCATCGGCGCCCGAACCGGCGCTGCTCAACTCGCTCCGAAGCGAGAAGATACGAATCTTCGGACTCGCGAAGAAATACGACGAAGCGATCGCATCCGCCAAAAAGTGGATTCGGAACGAACCGGGCAATCCAAGCCCCCGGAATATGATCATCGCGGTGCTCATGGAAGCAAAGCAGTACGACAAGGCCCACGCGATTGTGGACGAGTGGATAGACGCCGGTGGTATCCAGGAGGTGATGGACAGCCTGCGAGCGTCGAAATTGATTCTGTACGCACAGCAGAAGCAGTTCGGCAAACTGGTGCAGTTCGGGCAAAAATGGGTCGATAAGTCAGCCGATGCCGGCGAAGTGTATCGTATCGTCATTGCCCTGCTGGTTGAAAACGAAAAGTACGACCAGGCTCTCAAAATCGCGGAAAATTGGCTCAAACATCAGGAAAAACTCCCTCCCAATACTCCAAAGCGGACTGAAAAAATTCTTACCGCCCAAGGATCGCCCGTATATATCCTCATAAAGGCCGGTAGGAAGAAACAGGCATTGGAACTCGCCCGTAAACTCGCTGGGGATAATCCGCAACAGACCAAAGCGCTTCACATTCTCAGAACGGCGTTGGTGTCGATGGAAAAAGAAGACGAAGCGATGAAAGTCGCCGAGAAGATATACAAACTCGACCCCGACGACCCGCTTATCAATAATGATTTGGGATACTCACTGGCCGAGAAGGGCGTCGATCTGGACAAGGCCGAGACCATGATACGCAAAGCCTTGGCGGCCAGCCCCAATTCCGTCGCCATCAGGGACAGTTTTGGGTGGGTGCTGTACAAACAGGGACGCTTTTCCGAGGCGAAAACCGTTTTTGACAGCGTAATTTCAACTGAAGCAGGAAAACATCCGGTTATGCTCGACCACGCAGGGGATACCTGCTGGCGACTCGGACTCCAGAGCGAGGCGATTCGATTGTGGCAGCAGGCTGTAAAAAAGGCCAAGAAGGAAAAGCATCCGGGAACCGACACGAAAAAAGTGCTGGCCGGAACGCCGGGGAAAATAAAATCGGTACGGAAGGGTAAAAAACCGTCCGTGGCGCCGTTGGGAAAGGGAGTCTCCGCCAAAACAGCGGATAAATAAGGAATAGAAATATGTCAGGACATTCACATTGGGCGACGATCAAGCGGTCGAAGGCGGCTAATGATGCCAAAAGAGGGCGAGTATGGTCGAAACTCGCAAGGCGGATCATCGTCGCTGCAAAAGCAGGGGGCGGAAACCCGGACGAAAACCTGCAACTGCGATATGCAATCGACGACGCCAAAGCCGCTAACCTGCCAAAAGACACCATCAATAAAGCCATCAAAAAGGGAACCGGTGAACTCGGAGCCGAAGACTACGAACGCGTTATCTATGAAGGTTATGGCCCTGCCGGGGTGGCGGTTATGGTCGAATGCCTGACCGATAACCGCAACCGTACCGTTCCGGAACTGCGAAAGATATTTGAACGGGCAGGCGGGCAACTCGGCGAATCGAACTGCGTCGCGTGGATGTTCACGCAGAAGGGGACGTTCACCATCGCAACGTCAGCAGTCGCCGAAGACGCACTTATCGAGATATGCCTCGATGCCGGTGCGGACGATGTTACAAAAGAAGGCGATGTCTTCGAAATTACCTGCGAAGTCGCCGATTTCCACGCCGTCAAAGAAGCCCTGGCGCAAAAGAGCATCGAGACAATCACTGCTGAAATCGCCATGATCCCGAACACCACCGTTGAGGCCGATGCGGGAAATGCTAAGCAAATACTTCACCTTATGGACCAACTGGATGATCACGACGACGTTCAGAATATCTTCGCTAATTTCAATATCTCCGACGACATAGCCGCTTCGCTCGAAACAGAGTCAGGCCGGAAATAATTGGGGGATATCCACGAACGAGTAACAGGAGAACAACTGTGGCGAAAAAACCGATTGCCGTCCTCGGGGCAGGAAACGGCGGACAATGTATGGCTGCCGACCTGACACTGGGGGGGCGGGACGTGAATTTGTGTGAATTTCCGACATTTGCCGAATCATTCCAACCCGTTATCGATAGCGGGCGTATCGAGTTGACCGGTGTGGGGCGGACTGGTACAGCCAAGATACACAAGCTAACGCTCGACGTCGCCGAGGCGATCCGCGACGTCGAACTGATTTTCATTGCGATACCGACCACCGGGCACGATGCGTTCTTCGAGGCGATGCTACCGTCGCTGACAGATGAGCACATCATAGTAATCTGGCCCGGAAATTACGGTTCGCTGCACCTGAAAAAACTGCTCAAACAGAATGGTATAAAGTCCAAGCCGGTAATCGTAGAGGCGAATACTCTTCCTTACGGTACGCGGATGACCGCTCCGGGACAGGTGGATTTGCTGCTGACCGCGCAGGGGATCACCGTATCCGCCCTGCCTGCAACCGGGACTAAGAAGGTTCTGCCCCGCTTACAGGAACTGTACCCCGTCGTCTATCCGGCGGCGAATGTCCTGGCGACGGCCTTCAGCAACCCAAACCCCGTCGTCCATCCGATCGCTTCGCTGCTGAACACCGGCGCCATTCAGTTTTCCCGCGGAAACTTCTACCTGTATCGAGAAGGTATTACAGAAGCGGTTGCCCGCGCCATCCGAGCGGTCTATGACGAAACGGCCGCTTTGGCAGAGGCGATGGGATTCGAGATACTGGCGTACAAGGACAGCGACTTTCAGACAACCGCCAGTGTCATGGGTGTGGCGTTCCAGGCTCCGTCCGATACTATCGATGTAATTGCACAGATTATCGGCCCGAAGTCGCTGAACGACCGTTACCTGGTGGAGGACATTCCTTTTGGCTTGGTGCCGCTATCGGAATTCGCCAGGAAATTAAAAGTTCCGACGCCCCTGATCGACGCGGTTATCGACATCGGTTCGGTCGTCTGCGGCGAGGACTACCGCCGAACAGGGCGAAAACTGGTCGATTTGGGTCTGGAAGACCTTGACCGCGAAGAGATTATGAAATTGGTACAAACCGGTTAGTAGTGCGATATGCGAATCGGCAAGCCGATTTATCGGCTTGCCGATTCGCAATACAACCCGCCCCTAAACCCCCTATAATACCCTATTTATTTATTTTAACATTTTAAGTAAAGATTTTCGCCCGCCTTGTCCGATTTTACCTATGCTGCGTATTTTACCTATATTACCAAGCGGCGTATTGGAATTGGCATGATTTTTTTATAACAGGCTTCTTTGCCTCTGAAATGTTGAAAGGTACCGGATTATGCAAATTGCCGAAGTATTCGCACAGTATATGGAGCATCTTCTTTCAGGGAAGCGTTGTGAAGCGCGTGAGATGATCGAAGCCACGCTTGATCGCGGAATCTGCGGGCGGAAGTTAATCCAGTTCGTAATCTGGCCCGCAATGGTGCAGATCGAGAGGCTTTATGACGAGGGGAAGATTAATCGCCTTCTGGAGCACATTGCTACGCGGATTAATCGCATGATCGCCGACCAGATTCAATCACATCTCGCCAGAAGCCCCAAGAACGGGATGCGTCTGCTGGTAACCTGCGGGGACGGCGAGCGCGAGGAACTTGGCGCGCAGATGATAGGCGATTTGTTTGAGGCAGAGGGATGGGGCGTCTGGTTGCTCGGTGCGGGCGTACCGAACGACGAAGTTGTGGAACTTCTCGGAAGACTTCGTCCCGACGTTTTGTGTGCTTACGGCACCAAGCCGGAAGGGGTTCCGGGAATCCGCCGATTGATTGACATGATTCGTGAAATTGGAGCGCATGAGCAGATGCAGATTATGGTTGTCGGTGGGGTTTTCAATCGCGCTGCCGGGCTTGATGAGGAAATTCGCGCGGACCTATCGGCCTCCGACGCCGCCGAATCGCTCAAAACCGTTATGGAGCATCCTGTGCGCATTCCCCGACCGGACTTTCCCCAGCCTGGTCGGCGCCGCAAACGAAAGACATCCAAACGACCGACCAAGGCTGCGGTTAAAGCCAAGGTAAAGAAATCCCGCCCACGCGCTATGGCGAAGGCGTCGTAACGGTACTCTGTGATACGTAATTTGACGGGTGGCGCGGTCAAGTTGGAGCGGAGCGGAAACTTGACCGTGCCACCCAACCAGATTATTTTACGATCTGCAAAATCGCTTTGAATTTTTCGCCGCCTGCCACTTCAAGCAACTCGAAAAGCGACGTCTCAACGCTGGTAATGGCCGCTCCGGCGGCTTGCATCTTCGCCAGGCCGATGGCTTTGTTGTCAGGCGCGCGCGACGAAACGGCGTCGGCGACGACCTCTACTTCGTAAGCCGTCGCGAGCAAATCAATGGCTGTCTGATACACGCAGACGTGGGTTTCGATACCGCAGAGCAGAACCTGATTCCGGCCCAGTTCTTCCATCGCCTCGACGAAGCGTTTTTCGCCGCAGCAACTGAAGGCGACCTTGGAAATTGCCTCACCGGGGAGCAACTCGGCGATTTCGGGGATTGTCGGCCCGAGGCCTTCGGGATACTGCTCGGTCCAGACAATCGGAATCTCCAGAACGCCGGCAGCCTTGATAAGTTTGGCGACGTTCTCAAACAGGTCGGCCTTTTCGTGCATCGACTGCGCCAGTTTGCCCTGCACGTCAATCACCACCAGAACGGTATTGTCAATATCAAGCATTGAGCCTCTCCCAAACATCTTTCGCTGTGGTTGTCGCGGCGATTTCGATTGTTTCAATTTTCGCTCCGCGCTGCCGATAGTGTTCCAGCAGCGGAGCCGTTCGTTCGGTGAAGATATCGAGTTTCCGTTTGATTGACTCAATATCGTCGTCGATTCTATCAGTTCGGTCGCCGCCGGCGTTGGAGTGGATTCTTTTATAAACAATTTCCGGCGAACATGACAGATACACCACAGATTGGACGTTCAGTATCGCATCAACACCTTCAGCCTGGCCGGCGTGCCTCGGCAGGCCGTTGATGATAACAATATCATCTTTGCCGATGTTCCGCTTGTCCAGGAAGGCCAACAGTATTTTCCGTGCGATGGGGAAATGTTCATCTTCCAGCAGCGAGCCGGTTTCGAGCGAACGGGCGACAACTTCGAGTTCTTCGCCGTTCAATGTGTCGGTGTTGACCTGTCGGAGGTTTTGTCCGAAGTCGAAGTGGAGGCATCGTCGGCCATGGAGGCCTTGGGATTCGAGGATTTCGCCCAGGGGCGTCTTTCCCGAACCGGTCGGGCCGATAAGCAGGATTGCGTTATATTTGCTCATACCTATTAAAAGCGCGACGGGACAAGGCCCCGCCGCGCAAGTACAAATGTGCTTTGTAGTTAATTCTTACGCTGCCGCTTTTTTCGGTGCTTTGAGCGTCAGTGCGATAGCCGCAGCGACGAGGCACGCGACGCCGGCGATGATGAACGGCGTGGTCCATGCGTTGACATCGCCGCTTGCGGTGTCTTTGAAGTAACCGGCCACCTGTGGCCCTGCGATACCTGCGACGCCGTAGGCGAGGAACACCCATCCGTAGTTTGTTCCGACGTTTTTGTTTCCGAAGAAGTCGGCAGTGGCGGCGGGGAAGAGCGCGAAGTTTCCGCCGAAGTTGAATCCGATGATGCACGCTCCGACAATCAGCCCGATCTCGGTTCCGCCTATCTTGAAGAACAGCAGCATTATGACGCCCTGGAACAGGCACATCAGGATCAGCGAGAGTTTCCGTCCGATTTTGTCGGAGGCGGTTCCCCACGCGATCCGCCCCAGGCCGTTGAGTATGGCGTACCATGCCATTGCGGTTCCTGCTATTGCGCCGGCCGATTTTGCGTCGGCGGCTCCGCTTGCCTGAAGCGCGTCAACTCCGAACAGTCTGATGCAGCCGATTACCATCAGTCCCGCCAGTCCGGACCCGATGAACATCAGCAGCAGGCTCCAGTATTGCGGTGTCTTTAGCATCTGCCCGCTGGTCAGGTCGATTGCACCCGATGCCTTTTCGTGTGGCGCCGGTGGCGTCCATCCGGCGGGTTTATAACCTTCCGGCGGATTGACCATGACAATACTTCCCAGAAGTACCAATACCGCAAAAGCAATTCCGTAGATTACGAAGACGCTCTGAACGCCCGGAAGTCCGAAAAGGTTAGTGGTATTCAACAGACCTCCGCCAAACCAACTACCGGCAAGTTTTACCCAGAGCGTAGCGCCGAACCCGAAACCCGCTACCGCCAGGCCGCTGATAAGCCCCTTTTTGTCCGGGAACCATTTTACGCCGACGGCTATCGGTACGACGTATGCCAGTCCGATTCCTGCGCCGCCAATCAACCCGATGCAGATTAATTGCGCAGCGAACGTCTTACCGAAGAATCCGCCGAGAATGTAACCGGCGCCGAGAACTATCCCGCCGGCGACAGCGATGGGGCGCGGACCTATTTTTGCCTGAAGCCGACCGGCAAGGACCATCACAACGGCGAACGCCGCAAGACCGGCTGAAAATATCCACATCGCCTGAGATGCCGAGAATCCGTATCCGCCGTCAACGGCAGTGATCTTCTTGGTAAAAACGCTCCAGGCGTAGATAGCGCCCAGACATAGCTGGATAAGGATCGCACCGACGACGACGAAATAGCGGTTCATTACTTTGGGATTTTCGCTCATTTGTCAAACTCCGAAAATGACGCCACCCCCGCACCTTTTCCGGTACGGGGGTGGCAATGTGTCTAAAAGGTTCTCTTATTGCCTGCCCTCGATCAGCGAATCGACAATGTGCGGGTCGGCAAGCGTCGATGTGTCGCCCAGCGTGCTTTTATCGACGATACCTTCGGCTATCTTGCGGAGGATTCGCCGCATGATCTTACCGGATCGCGTTTTCGGCAGGGCGGGTGCGAACTGAATCTTATCCGGTGCGGCAATCGGTCCGATCTCGCTGCGTACGTGCTTGACGAGTTCCTTCTTCAATTCGTCGGATTCTTCCACGCCATCGATGAGAGTTACGTATGCGTACAGCGCCTGGCCCTTGATTTCGTGTGGCATCGGGGCTACGGCGGCTTCGGCTACCTTGGGGTGGGAAACCAGAGCGGATTCGACTTCTGCCGTTCCGATGCGGTGCCCGGAAACATTGACAACGTCGTCGATCCTGCCCATGAGCCAGTAATCGCCGTCCGGGTCGATCCGGCATCCGTCGCCGGTGAAGTAGAGGTCAGCGTACATCGTCCAGTAGGTATCGACGAACCGCTCGTGATCGCCCCACATGGTCCGCATTATTCCCGGCCAGGGCTTCTTGATGCAGAGTTTCCCACCTTCGTTGACGCCGCATTCGGTGGCGTCTTCGCGGAGGATAACCGGCTCGACGCCGAAGAACGGTCTGGCGGCGCTGCCCGGTTTGAGAGTGTGTGCGCCGGGAAGCGGGCTGATGAGAATTCCGCCGGTCTCGGTCTGCCACCACGTATCGACGATGGGGCAATTGCCTTTGCCGATGTGCTCGTGGTACCACATCCAGGCTTCGGGGTTAATCGGTTCGCCGACCGATCCGAGAACGCGCAGCGAACTGAGGTCGTACTTCGCGGGCCAATCGTCGCCATGGCGGATAAGTGCCCGGATAGCGGTCGGGGCTGTGTAGAAGACCGTAACCTTGTACTTTTCAACGATCTGCCAGAACCGTCCGGCATCGGGATAGGTCGGAACGCCTTCGAACATCAGGCTTGTCGCTCCCCCGGCCAGCGGACCATAAACAATATAACTGTGTCCCGTAACCCAGCCGATGTCGGCGGTGCACCAGTACATGTCGTCTTCGTGAATATCGAAGATGTATTTGTGCGTGAGCATTGTGTGCAGGAGGTATCCGGCAGTGGTGTGGACGACGCCCTTGGGTTTGCCCGTCGAGCCGGAGGTGTAAAGAATGAACAACGGGTCTTCGGCGTTCATATGCTCGGCCTCGCACTCGTTGGGTACGTCGGTCATCAGGTCGTGATACCAGACGTCGCGGTCATCTTCCATGTGGCAAGGTTCTTCGTTGCGTTTGACGACGATGACCTTTTCGATGGTCGGCGTATCTTTCAGTGCGTTGTCGGAGATGTCCTTGAGGTGGATATGCTTTCCGGCGCGGAGCGATACGTTTGCGGTGATGAGGATTTTGCAGTCTGAGTCGTTGATGCGGTTGCGGAGCGCGTCGGCGCTGAAACCGCCGAAGACTATCGAGTGGATAGCGCCGATTCGGGCGCAGGCCAGCATGACGATAGGAAGTTCCAGGATCATCGGCATATAGATGCAGACGCGGTCGCCTTTCTTGACGCCGAACGACTTCAGGACGTTGGCGAATTTGCAGACCTCTGCGTGCAACTGTTTATAGGTCAGCGTTATGGCGTCGTCTTCCGGCTCGCCCTGCCAGACCAGAGCGGCCTTGTCGGCAGTCGGCGTACCGAGGTGGCGGTCGAGGCAGTTATAGCATACGTTCAGTTCGCCGTCGGCGAACCAGGTGTGCTCGATTTTGCGGGCGTCTGTGTCCCAGGTGAACTCGCGGGCTTTGGTCGGTTCCTTGAACCAATGGAGTTCTTTCGCCTGTTCCAGCCAGAAGCCGTCGGAGTCGTTGATTGACCGGTCGTACATTTCCTGGTACTGCTGGTGCGACTTGATATGCGCCTTGGCCGACCGTTCCGCCGACGGGGGGAACGTCCTGTCCTCGTTCATAAGCGAATCGATTGCCCTGTTTTCTTGCTCTGCCATTTTTTTACCTCTTCCTTTCTGCTTGTTAATTCCGATTTTACGGAAGATATTGAAAAAACAGCCTGGTTGATTCCAAACTGCCGATTACGAAAGTCGCCTGAATTCCCAATGCTACAAGAGCATCGAATTGGGGATTCTGCCGACTTGAAGGCGAAATGTCAACCGAAAATGACGAAAAAAACAAACAGGTGATGTTGGAGTTGTTAAGAAAGTCGCAGCACGAGCAGGTAAGTCGCCCGTGCTGCGAAATCGATCAGTTTGAGATTGTTATGTTCCGCCTGGTTATGCCGGCGTGTGATGTTCTCATTTCGGTATCTGTGAAATCATATGACGATTCGCCCGCTATCGTCGTGTTTCAACCGGTTTATGCCCGGATAAGCCGCTTCCAGATTAGCAAAAACCTCGGATTGCTTACGCACAGTATTCCGGGCGGTTACGAGTTGGTGGGCAAGAATGTCGCGGTTTGAAATCATTCCGACCGGCCTGCCGTCTTTCAGTATCGGCATGTGGCGGATACCGTGCTTGGTCATTGTCTGTTGTGCCAGGACCAGCGGCGTGTCCATAGAGCACGTGATGACCCGGCGTGTCATTACGCTGCTGACGCGGCTCCGATTAGGGTCCTTTGAATTGTTGACTATTTTACCGACAATATCCCGTTCGGTCAGTATTCCCTTAATCCGGCCATGATCATCGATGACCAGGAGGCTACCGATATTGTGTGTAGCCATTTTACTGACGGCTGATTTAATCAAATCATCGGGGGTAATCGTTACAACTTTGTCACCACATCTGGCAACGGAGAAGACTCGGTCATCTATTGACATAAGATTTTTCTCCTGTGAAACTGGAGTAACAGCCCCGACCAGAGTTATTGCTATGAATAGTTAATCGGATATATATTTTATTAATTCAGTTTAAAACGCGAATTATCATAATAATAGCGCGAAAGTCAGGATTGCGGTGTAATTCCCAATAATTCCCATGAGAGATAGTGGGTGCGTTGATGGTTGATTTTACCCCTGCCTGATCATCTTTTCCAGACGGTCGATGCCCTTGTCTATTTGCTCCAGACTGGTTGCAAATGACAATCTGACGCAACGATCCTCGCCGAAGGCGACGCCAGGAACCAGCGCGACCCTGGCCTGCTCCAGACAGACGCTCGCGAAGTCCAGCGAACCGGAGACTTTACCGTAACTGGCTGATATATCAGGGAAACAGTAAAACGCTCCGGTCGGTTTGGTGCAGGAGACGCCTTCGATGGCGTTCAGACGTTGGTGCATATGCAGGCCTCGATTTTCGAATTCCTGACGCATAGTCTCGATGGCTTCGGCGGCGGACGAATCGGTGTAGGCTGCCAGTGCGCCTGCCTGGATGAAACCTGCCGGGCTGTTGGTCTGGTGCGACGCCAGAGTCGCCATCGCTTTGACGACCTCGGCGGGACCGGCCAACCATCCTATCCGCCATCCGGTCATGCTGAATGTCTTGGCCAGGCCGTTGAACGTCAGCGTCCGCTCGGCCAGGCGTTCATCCAGCGACGCGAAACTTACCGAACGCGTGTCGCCATAAATGAGTTTCTCGTAAATCTCGTCGGTAAAGACAATTAAGTCCGTTTGGAGCACCGCATCGGCGATGTCTTTGAGTTCTTCGGGCGTATAGGTTACGCCGGTTGGGTTGCATGGGCTGTTGATCATGAGGATTTTCGCGCCGGCGGCGTGTGCGAGCACGTCCTGGCCGGTAATCTTGAAATCTTTTTCAGGCCCTGTGGGAATGAAGACGCACTCTCCTCCGGCGAGTTTTACCTGTTCGGGGTAACTGACCCAATAGGGTGCTGGGATCAGCACCTTGTCGCCCGGATTCAGTAAGACCTGAAAGGCGTTGAACAGCGCTTGTTTCCCGCCGAAGGTTACGAGGATATTCTCCGGGGCGAGGTTGAGGTTGTTTTCTCGCCGGAGTTTTTCGACGATAGCGGCCTTGAGGTCTGCGCCGCACTTCGGCATGTATTTCGTATCGCCGGCGTCGATTGCTGCTTTTGCGGCTGCGCAGATAAACGGTGGTGTCGGGAAGTCCGGCTCGCCTGCGCCGAAGGATACCACGTCGATACCGTCGGCGACCATTTGCCTGGCCTTACCTGTTACAGCCAGTGTTACGCTGGGAGTTACGCTTTTGATTCGATTTGATATATCCATGATTATTGTTCCTGTAACTGTTGTTGGTTCTTGATTTCCACAGCAATGTACAGTAATCATTCGAGACGGTTTGTCAAACAGGGACTTTTATCTCCTTGTCGTTTTGCCTGATACTGATAAAGAGCGCCGCCGTGCGGAGATGGCGTTTGTTAATGTCCACGAATCGGGAAAATCGTCATGAAACGTATCATCACATTTCTTTTCGCGAGCGTTATTTTATTACAGGCTTATCCGGCGGCGGGGGAGCAGAAAGTAATCGTCCTGGACGATTGCAAGTACGCCTCAGCCGAGGCAGCCGGCGCGCAGTGGAAACCGATGGAGAAGGACTTTCCGCCGGTTGGTGTTGGGACCGTCGGTGGTCGGCCCGTGCTGAAACTGTCGTGCGACTTCAGCGCGAACGAGCATTGGCGTCTCGGCTGGGAGCGCAGCGGCAAGTGGGACCTGTCGGGCTGTCAGGAGATCGCGCTGGAAGTTAACGCCGACCGAGGCCTGCCTGCGTTCATGGTGCTGTACTTGCGAAGCGGACCGGGTTGGCATCGGTGCTGGTTAAGCGCGCGAGCCGGGACGAATACCCTCACGCTGCCGTGTAAAAAATTTGAAAAGGAGGGCAAACCCGCCGGCTGGGACAAAATCACCGCCATCCGTCTGTTGGTGCTGTGCGACGAGGTGAACCGGACGATTATGGTCTCCAATCTTCGCGGCCTTTCGAGCAAACCCGAGAACCCGCTGGCCGAGGCGCTGAATCGGATGGGAAAGGTAGCCGGCTTCGGCGGCGTCAGGGAACTGACCGCCGCGATCAAGGCGAATCTTCGAGGCCAGGGCGAGGAACGTCGCAATACCGTATTGGAGATGCTGACCAAAGCCGAGAACATCACCCGCGAGGCCGGGTTGACGATGAAGCGTGGCGATTCAGCCAAGGCGGTCAAGATGCTTAACCAGGCCCAACAGGCGTATATACAGGCCTACGCTGCCAGCGTACCGTCGAAACCGGGCGAGTTTCGCGCCGTCTGGTGCCACTCGCCGGCCGGCATCAGCGGGATGAGTTGGGACCAGGCGTTGAAGACGCTCTCGGACGTCGGGTTCAACGCCATCATTGTGAACATGTCATGGGGCGACGCCGCCGCCTATAAAAGCAAACTGCTGCCGATGGTGGGCGACAAGAAACGGGACTTACTGGCAGAGTGCGCCGCAGCCGGTAAAAAACACGGCATCGCCGTCCACGCCTGGAAGTGTAATCTGCGCTGCCGGGCCAGCAGGTCCGGTAAGTTCCACGAAAAACTCCGCCGCGAGGGACGATTGATGCAGGATTGTCACGGCAAGACGGTCGAATACGCGATGTGCCCGTCCGACCCGGCCAACATAAAACTGGAAGTGGATTCTATGGTTGAGATGGCCCGCGATTACGACATTGCGGGCGTTCACTTCGATTACATCCGTTTCCCAGGCCACGAGACATGCTACTGCCCGCGATGCCGAAAGCAATTCGAGACAGAGTATAAGGTCAAGGTCAAAAACTGGCCCGC
The DNA here is from genome assembly GCA_030612725.1 of Planctomycetales bacterium. Classification (GTDB taxonomy): domain Bacteria; phylum Planctomycetota; class Phycisphaerae; order SM23-33; family SM23-33; genus JAUWNJ01. Next base: position 39,813 of record JAUWNJ010000016.1, on the reverse strand, counting down.
CGACGTTCGCACCGGCGAGTTGAAGAAAAAGTATCTCCAGTTCCGCTGCGATCGCATTACGAACCTGGTCGCAGCCGTCAACAAGGCTACCCACAAGGCCAGGCCGGACATCCTCGTCTCGGCGGCGGTGTTCTGGCACTGGCCCAGCGCCCGCGTGATGGTCGGACAGGACTGGAAACTCTGGGTCGAGAAGGGTTATCTCGATTTCGTCTGCCCCATGCAGTACATCCAGAGGACCGCCGACTTTGAAACCCAGATGCAGGCCATAAGCCGCTGGGTCGGCGGGCGGGTCCCGCTGACGCCGGGCATCGGTTTGGTTCGGCTCATGACGCCGGACCAGACGCTTCACCACGTTCTCATTACTCGGAAATATAAGACGGCCGGCTTCGTTCTCTTCCAGTACCGTCCGCCACCGGCGAAAGAGCATCTTCCCCTTCTGCATCTCGGCGCGACGGCGGAAAAGACCACTTGGCCCCCGCCGAAACCCAAAGCTAACCAGAAATGATCGCCCCGCAATTATTTTGTTTTTCTTGCCGGTTCGAGGTCGGCGATGGGGATTTGCATCTCGAATGCGCCTGATTGGACGACGGCTTGGTCTTTGAAAGTAATTGGGTGATTAGTTTGATTTGGTTTTGGAATCGCGTGGGCTATGCGTGGATTTTCCGGATGCCCGTTCATCCTTCCGCAACTCTTTCAGCATCTTCCGAAGATCGTATTGGTTGTCTTTGGCAATTTGTTCGCGCGCTTGTCGAACTGATTCGACAATCGGACTGTCGGATTTTTTACCAGGCATCGTTTTTCTCCTCGCCTGCCAGCATTTCCGGAGTTAACATCGTCGGCGTCAGTAACCCTAAACGCATATTGATAACACGAATATGTTGAATTTTATTGGTATTGGCAATGTGCTTGCAATTCCACGTCAATAGATAATCAACTTCGTGCACACACGCTACCGCCAGATGCACGGCGTCACCCATTTCACCTGATGGCATTACCAAGTGCTGGCGGTATGCCTCTGCTACACCGTCCACATCAGGCGTAATCGGAAGAAGCACCATCTCATCCAGAAGCGACAAGGCCGCTCTCTGTCCGGGGAATTCGATGCGATTCAATTCCGCCACTACCGCCTGACTGTAGTATAAATCGAAGTGGCGTCTCTGATTTTCCCACCAATCCTTCGTTATGAGACGCTGGGCTTGGCTGATCGGGTCGTCGCGATGATCATCAATCGCACTGACGACGCTGGTCTCAATATATACTGAAGGTTTCATCTCTTTATTATATTACATCCATAGCAATTGAAAGAGAAACGAAAACATATGTCGGGTAGCCGCCCCACCGGTTATTTCGTCTTTCTTGCCGGTTCGAGGTCGGCGATGGGGATTTGCATCTCGAATGCGCCTGATTGGACGACGGCTTGGTTCTTGTCGGGATTGAATCGGATTAATGTCGCCTGCTTGCGGAAGGGTACGACATAGAGTTTTTCGCCCGGCGCGGTTGCCAGGACTGCGTCTCTGCTTGCTTTGGCGGCTGCGCTGTCTGGGCGGCGATGGTGGACCGGTTTATCGCCTCGCTCGGGTTTTTTCTTATGAGGTTTGTGCTTCGGCCCCTTGTGGTGCGGCGCGAACGGACCGGTCTGGGGGAAGAGTTCCTGCAATCTCAACCAGCCTGTAGTCGAGGGCGTTTGGATTTTCGCCCTGCTTGTCGTCAGGTCGAGTTCGATGATTTTGCCTTTCCCCGGCGGGGGGGTTATGGGCACGACGTCGCCGACTTTTACCCTGCCTATCGACGCGAGCCACTGATCGAACTGGCGTGCATGGGTCCGCTGCTGGGTGAGCGAGCGATGATATTCCTGATGGAGATGTTCGGCTTCGGTGCGGAGTTTGGCCGTCTGTCGGGATTGAGACATAATCTGCTCGCGCAGCGAGGAGATTTCCTTTCTGATACCGGCTTGGCCCATATCGGGCATCAGTTCTGCCAGCGGGACCTCGACCTGCACCTTATCGACATCGACGAGGGCAATTTGCTTGTTGAACTGGATTCGGACCAGTCGGCCCGACTTATCCCTTGACGGGACGTGGATTTCGTCGCCGGGTTTGAGTTCGGCGAGCGAGGCTGTCCAGTTTTCGAATTTCTCCTGTAGTTTAAACAGGTCGGCCAGTTTGGATTCGTACTGTTCCTGCGTGTCTTTGGATGCAAGGCGTGCTGTGTGCGCTTTTTCGCGGGCGTCTTCGGACGCCCGCCGGGCCGACGAGGTGGCGCGAATGGCCTTTCGGAACGCGCTTCCTTTTTCGTCGAGGTATTTCCGTGCATCCGATGTCATCCGCTTGGGTAGTCCCATTGCTGCGGCGACGGTAATGGCGTGGCTTTCGCCCGGTTCACCGATGCGGAGGTGGTACGTCGGGCGGAGCGTTCGCGTGTCGAACTCGACTGAGGCGTTATCGGCGCGGTCGTGGTTGAAGGCGTAGGCCTTCAGGGCTGCTAAGTGTGTGGAGACCATTGCCAGGCATCCCGCCCGTCGCAGGGCGTCCACGACGGCCTGCCCTATGGCGGCGCCTTCGTCCGGGTCGGTTCCTGCGCCCAGTTCGTCCAGCAGGACGAGGCTGAAGCGGTCGGCGTTGCTGACGATATTTTTTATCCGGCGCATGTGCCCGCCGAAGGTTGATAGCGACTGCTGGAGCGATTGTTCGTCGCCGACGTCGAGCAGGACGTTTCGGAAGATTGGCATCGTGCTTCCCCGCCCGGCTGGGATGTGCAGACCCGATTGCGCCATTATCGCCATCAGCCCGACCGTCTTGAGCGTTACCGTTTTGCCGCCTGTGTTCGGTCCTGTGATGATGAGTATGTCGAAATCCACGCCGAGACGGACGTCGATAGGGACGACCTCGAAGGACGGCTGTTGCTGCTTCTTCTGCTGGTGGACCTGCTCGACGAGCAGCGGATGGCGTGCCTGGTGCAATTGCATCCCGCCACGTTCGGAAATCTCCGGGCAGGTGAACTCGAACTCGTATGCGTATTGGGCCTTGGCGGCGAGCAGGTCGATTTGCCCCAGTGTTCGCAGAGCCTGGAGCATGTCGCCTTCCCGACGGTGGACGAGAATAGCCAGTTCGTTCAGCAGGCGTGCGATTTCGCGACGTTCGGCGTCCAGAAGTTCCACAAGGGCGTTGTTCAGTTCGACTGATTCGTTCGGCTCGACGAAAACGGTTGCGCCGGTGTTCGAGGCGCGATGCACCACGCCGGGAAGTTCGCCGCGATGTTCAGCCTTGACCGGAAGGACGAAACGGTCGTCGTGGAGCGTAACGACGGGATTTTGGAGGATTTTGGCTACGTCGGGTCGGCGAGTGTAGCCATAGACGACTTCATGGATTTTCCGGCGGGTTTCCTCGATGGCGCGACGGGTTCGAGACAGGGTTTCCGATGCCGACTCGAAAACCTCGCCACGAGAATTGACTATCGAACGAATGGCTTCGAGTTCTTTGCCGAATTCCGGTATCTCACCGGCCAGTTCGTGCAGCAGGTTCAGCGATTCGCCAAGTCCCAGCCCCCATCGGCGAACAGCGCCGGCGCCTTCGAGCGCCGAGGCGATGATTGCGAAATCCTGGCCGCCGGCTCCACCGCCGGGATGCGCCCTGCCGATATGTTTGTGAATGTCGCTTATCCCGCCGAACGGCGGCGGACCGGCGTCGCAGAGGGCGCGAATCATCTGCGAAGTCTCCTCAAGCCACTTACGGACTGTCTCAGGTCTGAGCGACGGACCTATATGACGGGCGAGTTTTTGTCCAAGAGAGCAACGACAGAATCGGCTGATAATCTGACGTATCTGATTGAACTCAAGTTTGTCAAGCGTGAACGAATCCACACACATTCCCCGATTTTCTTATCAAAAACGGCGTTGCGATATTTTACCACAAATGCGGCATTGTTGGTTGTTTTATCTTGATTTTTATGGGGCTGGGGGAGTAGTGTTCTGTAAAGATTCAATCTGTGAATAAACTCGGGCGTTAATAATTCGACACAGAGGTGCGAAGAAATAATTATATCTTTTTCTTTTTTTACTCTCTGCGTCTTTGTGTCGCATAATCATGCTGACGAATTTAAAGTTGACGAAATACTAAACTCACTGCCATGTTTGCTGAACGCTGATTGCTGATAGCTTTTTATAAGGGGAACGAAAATGGTTATTGCAATGAACATGCTTCCGGTTTGGATTATTCTTGGCGTTGTCGTTTTGGTGATTTTTGTTGTTATCGGAATCTACAACAGTCTGGTCCAGAAGCGCATCCGATGCAGGGAGGCGTGGAGCCAGATCGACGTGCAGTTGAAACGTCGTTACGACCTGATACCCAATCTCGTCGAGACGGTCAAGGGATACGCTGCCCACGAAAAAGAGACCTTCGAACGCGTTATCCAGGCCCGTAACGCCGCCATCGCCGTAGGCCCCGGCGACGTGAAAGGCCAAGCAAAGGCCGAGAACTTCCTTACAGGCGCACTGAAGCAAATCTTCGCCCTCAGCGAAGCCTATCCCGACCTCAAAGCCAATCAGAACTTCATGCAGTTGCAGGAAGAATTGACCAGTACAGAAAACAAAATTGCCTTCTCCCGTCAGCACTACAACGACACTGCCGCGATTTACAACACCGCCCGCGAAACGTTCCCAAACAGTGTCATCGCCGGAATGTTCAACTTCCAGACGCGGGACTACTTCGAGATAGAAGAACCCGCCGAACGCGAAGCACCGGCGGTGAAGTTCTAGGGGCAAACACAAACAGAATTAGCAGGGATGCAGGGGATACAAGGGATAAGAACTTTTTCTTTTTTTTATTTACTCCTTATCCCCTGTATCCCCTGCATCCCTGCTGATTTTTTGAGAGATTAAAATAATGAAGAGCAAAAATTATCCTGACAGCATCTGCGATATTTCCGAGAAGGATTTCTGGTCGCACATCCGCGTACCGAGCAAGGGCGAGGGCGTTGAGCATCTGGTAAAGGCGGTTCGTCTTGGCCTGGCGGGGAGGAAGGACGCTGCCTACAAGTCGCTGGCTGAATACCACCGCGTCGCCATGAAAGACATCTGGGATCTTGAGCGCGACCGCATCGAACGCGAACCGGTCCATCCATACCAGAAAGCCGAGGACGTGCTGAAACTCAAGATCGCAGGCTACATGGACCACATGGTACAGTTCAAGGCAAAGATTGACTGGAATTGCGGCGTTTTCGGCGGGATTGGCTGGTACGGTTTCCATTACCTCTCCTGGCTCAACCCGGCGGTGCGCCGGTTTATCGAGCGTCGCGAGGAGCGTTATCGCGACTGCCTGGTCGGTATCGTCGAGTCATATTACGCCGCGCGAAACTCGCTGAATAGGCCTGTTTCGCGCCTCCACCCGGTTTATTACGAACTCACCTCATGGAACAAAACCAGGACGCTCCTTCCGCTCTACCTGGCGCTGATCAACGAGGGCGAGATTGCCGGCAGGACGGTCGAGGCCTTTGTCAAACTGTTTCTGGGGTTTGCGCGTTCGCTCAAACGATGCCAGAAGTCTTATCGCGAGGGCAATCATCAGATCGCCGGCTGTTCGGGCCTCTTCCGCCTGGCGCGAGTTTTCCCGGAGTTCTCCGAGTCGCGCAGCTGGGAGAAGGCTGCGATGCGATACCTTCTCGAACATCTCCGGCGAGAATTTTTCTCCGACGGCGGGCATGGCGAGAGGTGTTGGGGTTACGGCTTCATGAGCCTCGGCGGGTTCTGCGACGTTTATGACATGGCGCAGTGCCGAGGCGGGCTTGGCAAGGATCAGGGATACTTCCTGCGGAAGATTCGCAACGCCTTCCGCTGGTTCGCCGGAACGCTCGGCCCGGACGAACTCAAGCCCGAATATGGAGATTGCCACCTCGGCTCCGGCAGCGACATCATCGACAAGGCCCTGCGGTATTTCCCAAAAGGTACGGACAGAGACCTCGGTATCGACCGCAGCCGGTCGTGCCTGCTCAAACCGTCGGGATTCGCCATCATGCGCAACGGCGGCGGCGAGTCGGCTTCGGCCTATCTGAACATCACCTTCGGTAAATTCGCCGGTTGGCACTCGCACATGGACGTGCTCAACCTGAATTTCTGGGCGCTGGGGCAGCCTCTGATCGAGGAGGCAGGGCGGTTCGACAGTTACGACAATCCGCTCGACACGCTGATTAGGACGCCGGAATATCACAACGTCGTTACGATTGACGGGCAGCACTTCGAGGCCGATGACGCCGACGATGTCCGGGGACGGGACGTATTCTGGCACTCCAGCCCGGAGATTGACTACTTCTCCGCCTGCCACTTGGCCTATAAGTATTACCGGCTTGGCAGCGAGAGCGCCAACGCGGTTGTGCGGCGGACGGTGGTGTTCGTCAAGGATCCGGGTTACTCGCTTGTTTTTGACTCGGTTCGTCGTCTTGAAAGTCCAGAACCGGCGGGTTTGGCTATTACGCAGAACTGGCATTCGCCGTTTGCGTTCACGGTCGCCGGCCCCGGCCTGGCACGCACGAAAGACCGGCCGGCGATGGTTCTGGCGTACGCGCGAACAGAAAATCTCCGTCGTCTGGAGGCGGGTGTGGACTTCGCCGGAGACGAGGTAACCGTCAAGAGCACCTGGTCGGACAGATATTACCTGCGGGCAAGGCGTTGGATGCCGATTGCCGAGTACACCGGGACGGTCGGGTTCGCCACGCTGCTGTATCCGTTCAAGGGCGCGACGCCGAAAGTAACGATCCGGCCGGTTGAGGCGAAGGGCGCCGAACTGTTCCGGGCTGAAGCCTTCGAAGTGAAGACGCCGCGAGGTACAGACGTAATCGTTCTCAATCCCGAACGGCTCGACGGCTTGATCTGGAAGGGCAGGAAGTTAAGCGCTCGCTGCCTGGTCGAGCTGGGCCGGGGACGAGGAAAAGTGGTTGTCGGGTGAAAGGCTTGATATATTTAATCGAATATTCATTATTCATCTGTTAATTCCCTGTTGATTTTTGAGCGAACCAATGGCCATTGAAACCTTTCATACACTGATTTCCCGCAACAAGCGCAACAGCTGGCTGCTGATTAGCGTATTTGTTGTGTTGTTCGTCGGAATAGGCCTGCTGATTGGTTCGGTCTGGGGCGGGGGAAACTGGACATTTTCGATTATCATCGCAGCCGTGGCTGCGATTGTGGCGTTTATCCTGATTATGTTCAGTTATTTCGGTGGAGCCTCGGCCGTTCTGGCGATTTCCAAGGCCAGGCCAATCCAGAAGGCGGACGACCCGCAGTTATTCAACGTGGTTGATGAACTTTGCATTGCCGCAGGCCTGCCCATGCCGAAGATTTACCTCATCAACGACACAGCTCCGAACGCTTTCGCCACCGGACGCAACCCGAAAAACGCCATTGTCGCCATTACCACAGGCCTGCGCCAGAAACTCAAGCGCGACGAACTTCAGGGCGTCATGGCCCACGAATTGAGCCACGTCCGCAATTACGACATTCTCTTTGCGATGCTGATGGCGGTGATGGTCGGCGTGCTGGTGATGCTGTGCGATGTGTTTCTGCGGAGTTTATGGTTCGGCGGCGGGCGGCGTCGCAGCAGCAGCAAAGAAGGCGGCGGTCTGGGCCAACTGATTATACTCATTGTCGCGATTGTCCTGGCGATTATCGCCCCTATCCTTGCCCGCGTAATCCAGATGTCCATGAGCCGCCAGCGGGAGTACCTCGCCGACGCCTCAGCAATCGAACTGACGCGCAACCCCGAAGGCCTCGCTCATGCGTTGGCGAGGATATCCGACGACCCGGAGGTCCTCGAAGTTGCCAACCGCGCCACAGCCAGCCTCTATATCGTCCACCCAATCAAAAGGTTTGAAAAAAGAGCGGAATCCATCTTCAGCACCCACCCGCCCATTAAAGAGCGAATCAACCGATTAATGTCGCTGACACAGTGAGAAGACCGGATTACCGAAAAATCCGCAATCCGCAATCCACAATCCGCAATCTGCAATTGAAAGGGGGTGTTTTTTTGGAATTTTTAATTTGCAATCCATGCGGGCATCTCTATAATTCCTTCAAATTGTCCGGCTTTTGTTATGCGCGGAAAACTAAAGTTGATTGCCGGTTTATGCCGATTATAGTGTAATGCCGACTTGGTGGTATGAGGAGGTACCGGTCGGATTGGTTTTACAGGCCTTGAGAGGCTCAAAACTATGGTGCTAAAGCGAATTATTCGCCCTACAAATAATCGCATTCGCCTGGTTGTCGGTATCCTGCTGGCGACGATGTTCTGCATTCAATGCACTCAGCATGAGGCTTTCCGAAGCAGCATGGAGGTAACGGCCATTGCAGGGAGTCCGGGTGTGAGCGTTTCCCAGGATCGGCTTAAGGAGTTGGAACGTCTGGCCGGGTCCGACCATGTAACCCTCCTGAAGCAGGCATTGGTAAATTACAGCAAGAGTTATCAGGATTACACCTGCACATTTACCAAGCACGAGCGGATTAATGGTAAATTCCGCAAAGAGCAGGAAATTCAGGTAAAATTCCTCGATCAGCCGTTCTCCGTGGCGATGCGATGGACGAAAAACGCCCCCGCCGGCGAGCGGGTACTATACATCGAAGGAAAATATAGCGGGCAGATGCTGGTCAAGCCCAAGGGATTCCTGGGGGCGCTGGTCGGTACGGTGAAACGTGCCCCCGACGGACCCGACGCCATGGCCAACACACGCAAACCCGTTACGCTCTTCGGATTCAAACGCTTAATGGAAAGTCTTCTGAAAGTGAACGAACTGGCAGTAAGTCGGGGCGAGGGAAAATTCACATTCGAAGGATACAAGACCAAGGCCCACAAGGTAATGGTCCTCAAACGCGTCCTCCCGCCGAAAAAAGACTACCCCGCAAAAACCACCGTCTGGTACCTTGATGTCGATCATCTCGTCCCCATAGGACTGAAGGCCAAAGACTGGGACGACCAGGAAACATGCCGATATTCCTACAGCAACGTGGAATTCAACGTCGGTCTGACCGAAAACGACTTCACGCCCAAAGCCAATGGGATGAAGTTGAAATAATTTCCGATTTTTGATTTTTGATTTTCGATTGACAAAAAAAAAGAAAAACAGAATAGCAGGATTTCAGGGATTACCGGATTACAGGGATTTTTTCTTTTTCTTCTTCTCACAAGATTGCAATCCCCATAATCCAGTAATCCCCGAAATCCCGCTATCTTCTTTTTCTTCCTCTTCTTTTTCTTCTTCCTCTTTGTCAATTGAAAATCGGAAATTGACAATCACTCTTTTAATTCCACGTTCCAGTATGCGGCGTTGAGGAATTGCTTCCAGGAAGCGTATTTTTCCCCCGTCAGTTGCACCTGGATCACAGGCGAACGCTTCGGCTTGACCGGTGTAGTAATAAGTTTCATACCGGCCTGCCTTGGCGTCCTTCCGCCTTTGCGGACGTTGCACGCGACACAGCAGCACACGACGTTGTCCCAGGTGGCCTTTCCGCCGAGGCTTCGGGGTACGATGTGGTCCAGGCTAAGTTCGGGCAGCGGAAAGCGTTTCCCGCAGTACTGGCAGTGGCTGTGGTCGCGGGCGTAGATGTTCCTGCGATTGAACTTGACCCTCTGTTGTGGCAGGCGATCGTAGAACATCAGTCTTACAATCCACGGTACGGCAATCTCGAACCGCACGCAGCGGATCCAATCGTGCCCGTCACGCTGGTACCGGGAGCGAAACTCGCTTACCTCTCGCCAGGAGTTAAAATCGTATGACAGATACTGGTCGTCCTCCATGCTGACGACTTCGGCAAGGTTGCGGTACAGCAGGCTGAACGCCCGGCGGGCGGGAATGATGCGAATGGCGGCATAATGCTTGTTCAGCATTAACACATTGGCATTCAGCGGATTGGCCGATGCGGTCAACATGATATGATTATATCAGATGAACCGCGTGGTGCAATTGTGAAACATAGGGCGCAGGGCATAGGGTAAAAAAAACCAGTCCACGGAGAAGGAGAAAAACTCCGTGGACTGAGAGTACAAACCAACTGCCAATTGTTGACTATTTGTGTAACTCGTGCTACGTAGCGAAGTGTTGCTACTTCGCAGAGTACTATCCGTGGACTACTTTTTTCGTCGTCGCAACAGGACGCCGATTCCGCCGATGCCAAGCAGCGCCAGTGTCGCCGGTTCGGGAACCAGGCGGATGATCATCCCGCTGGTGCCGCCGCTGTTATCCTCGTGGTGGGCGAAGAACAGGGAATCACCATCGCTGACGGTGAATGGCAGTGGGGTGTCGCCGCTACCGTTGCTGTAACTGCCGGTATTGTAACTATGAGCGTCCGGGTCGTTGTCGGTTGTCGGGCCGACCCAGATTTTGCCCTGCTGGCTGGTTGCCCGGCCCTGGAAAACGGTTACGTTGTACGTACCGGCGTCGAGGTTCTTGAACTCGAAGACGGTGTCACCCGATCCCATGTACAAATAATCGTCAAACACGCGGCAATTGACGGGGTCACCGGTCGCACGCACGGGGACGTATATCCCGTCGAACGTTGCGCCGACCGTCGGCGCGCCGTTTGTGCTCAGGGCTACGCTCCCGGCCAACATAGTGACGGTTACATCGTTGTCCTCGTTGCCGGGATTAATGGGGTCGGGACCCGGATAGTCCACAAGCAGGTGAGGCAGGTAGTCCGTCGGATTGATGACCCTGGTTCCTCCGCTCGTAGTACCGACCACATCCCAATCCAGGTTCGGGCACAGTGAAAAACTGTGGTCCCCGAAGTCCAGTTTGAACAAACCGGCCTGTGCCGGGAGGGCCACGAGACCCAATACTGCTGCTACTGCCAATAAAACAATTGCATTTTTCATTTTACATCTCCTTACATACTGAAGCCTCCGTGAAGCGCCTTGGCGGCAACACGCCGCCGATAAAAGACACTCCACTTTTAAAAACAGGGACTAGGGACTTGGGACTTGGGATTAGGGACCAGGAAAAAACAAAGAGGTCCGAAATCCGCAATCCGCAATCCGCAATGGTTTTACCTCCTTTCTTAATTCGACTTTGCTAATCTGAAATCCGCGATCTGAAATCCACAATCTGCAATTGAACGACTTCCATCCCACTGCCCGAATTATATCACAAAAGCCCGAAATCGCCAATGGACGATTCAACCTTTTCATTGGACTATGCAACTTTGTGGAATTTCGCGGATTTGGGCGTTATTTGGGCGTTATTCGGCCTTTTTGGACATTTTCAGGCGGTAGGCGATGGGGCTGACGCCGGTGATTCGTCGGAAGAGTCGGCTGAAGTAGCAGTGGTCTTCGATCCCGACCATGTGGGCCACTTCGAAGACCTTCAGGTCGGTCAGCAAAAGTTGCCTGGCGGCGGCCATGCGGATGTTCAGGAGGTACTGGACGGGTGTCATGCCGATGGCGGCCTTGAACTGCCGGGTGAGGTGAGTGTGGCTGCTGTCGGCCGATTCGGCAATGTTGTCCAGTGTGATGGGCATAGGGTAGTTTGAGTGGATGAATTCCTGTGCGGCCTGAACCTTACCGGGGATTTGTTTCGCCTTGGCCTTGGTCTGTTTGCCTGTCGTGAGCCCCTTGGTTTTGCTCGGGACAGATGAGGTCGAACGGCGCCGGGGTTGTGGAAGGACGGCCAGTATATCTACGGTGGCGTCGGTAGAGGTTGCCCGCAGACATCGCTCCATAAACTCGATCATTGTACCCCGACCGATGCCGGCGTAATTGGGTCGGCGGGACTGGACCTCTTCGACCAACCAGGCCATCAGTTTGCTGAAATGAAGGTCCAGAAGCACGCAGGGATAAGTTCCTTCCATCGTATTCGTATCTTCTATAATGCGAATAACCTGTACCCATACACCCGACGGATAACTCAGTAACCAGAGCATCGAAGAAGGCTGATTGTAGTCAAGGTCTTTGATAAGCCGTCGTCTCGTCTGAGCAGGCCCGTGAGGAGTTCTCGCCGGAAGGAGCATCATCGCCCCCGGCGTGAAGATAAACGTTTTGTTCTCTATGCAGTACGGCGTATTGCCGGTAAGCCCGATTCCAAGTTCGCCCTCACGGTGTTGCGCGAGGCATGGTCGTTTGCATTTTATCGGCCTGGCGCAGTCGGCGGGGGTGATTTGCTCCGGCAGGATGAGATTACTGATACCGTCGCGCTCGATCCATGGCAGGATGCGGTCATTGATAATATCACGGATTGCTTCCCGGATAGTGTTCATTTCATCATTATGCTTAAAGACAGGGACTGGGGACTAGGGAAAAAAAGAAGTGCGGGGCGAGACGTAGCGGAGTCCCACTTTTTTTCTTTTGCCAAGTCCCAAATCCCTAGTCCCCAGTCCCTCTCTTTATGATAATTTGGTATTTTTTGATACGATATCGGAGGTTGTCTCTGCTGATACCGAGGGCCTTGGCGGTGCGGGTCTGGTTGCCGGCGTTTTCGCGCAGTGCGTTGACGATCAGGGTCTTTTCCATCCCTTCCAGCGTATTTCCTGTTTTTTGCGGTTTGGTTGGTGGAGGCCCCGCCGGTCTTCGACCATGCGGTTCAGACCCGAAGGGGGGTTGACCGGTCGGTTCGACGATTTCGGGCGGGAGTTGTGTCGGGCTGATGACGTTCTTATCGGCCAGAAGGCACGCCCGTTCGAGGATGTTCTGGAGTTCGCGGATATTTCCGGGCCAATCGTATTGGGCAAGGGCCTGCATAGCCTGGTCCGTAACGTCGGGGCGGGGGGTTTTCAGTTCGCCCGCCAGCAGGGACAGAAAATGCCTCACCAGTGTCGGGATGTCTTCGCGTCGCATACGCAGCGGCGGGACGGTGATGGGAAAGACGTTCAGTCGGTAGTACAGGTCGTCGCGGAACCGTCCGTCGCGCCGGTCGGCGTCGAGGTCGCGATTACTGGCGGCTATGACGCGAACGTCGCATCCGATCGTCCGGGTTCCGCCGACGCGGACGAATTCTTTTTCCTGGAGAACGCGAAGGAGTTTGACCTGAACGGTGGGGGCGACTTCGCCTATTTCGTCGAGGAAGATTGTCCCTTCGTCGGCCAATTCAAACCGTCCGAGGCGTCGTCCCGTAGCGCCTGTGAAGGCTCCGGCTTCGTGTCCGAACAGTTCGCTTTCCAGGAGCGTTTCGGGGAGGGCTGCGCAGTTGACGGCGATGAAAGGCAGATCGGCGCGTGGTGAGTTTTCGTGGATCGCCCTGGCGGCGAGTTCCTTTCCGGTACCGCTCTCGCCCAGTAGCAGGACAGTAGCGGCAGACGGCGAGACGCGCTGAATCAGCCCCAGAACCTCTCGCATTGCCGGTGAATCGCCCAGCATCTTCGCCGGTGGGCGGAATGCCTCCTTAAGCCCGCGATTTTCCCGCTTGACCCGGTCGAACGATCTGGCGTTGGCGACGGCGATTGCAGCAAGGTTGGCGAAGACCTGGGCAAGTTCCTTGTCCTTGTCGCCGAACTGTTCGGCATCGACGGGATTGATGACCTCCACGACGCCGAGCGACTCGCCCTTGTGGATCATGGGAGCGGCCACGAGGCTACGGGTCTGAAACGCGACGCGATCGTCGATTTCCTTGTAGTGGGCCTTTTCGTGTGCGACGTCGTTGTGGATTTGCGCCTTTCCGGTGGCGATCGCCTTTCCTGAAAGCCCCACTCCGGCATCGTATTCCACGCCGATCAACTGGTCGGACCGGTCGCCGACCGCAGCCAGGAATACCTGTTTGCCCCGCGCCTGGTCGAGCATGATAACGCTGGATGCCTCCGCCCTCAGCACTGCCGCCGACGCAGCGGCTATGGCGTGGAGCGTTTCGGTAAGCCCCTGTGCGGCGTTAATCGCCGCTGAAGCATCGACCAACGCCGAAAGTGTCTCCTGTGGTAGGTTTCGAATAGATACCATGATTTAGCAATCAGCAATCAGCGATCAGCAATCAGCGTTCAGCAAAAGATGAAGGAGCAACAAACGGTCAGACGCGGATTTTGTTGTTTTGTCTTTTGCTGACTGCTGAACGCTGATTGCTGACCGCTATCTTCATGTGAGTTTGGTCGCGCCGATGCGCTCGGTCAAGAAAAAATTGCGACGCGACGTGCTGTTTCCTATGATGCGGCGTAAATCTGTATGAAAAGCAGGGAACATATATCGGACGAACAACTGCTTCTGCGGTACACTCGCGGCGATTCGGAGGCGTTCGCAGCCCTCGTGCATCGTTACGAGCGGGAGTTGTTCGCCTTCCTTGCGAGGTTCCTGGGCGATGCGACCCTGGCTGAAGACGTTTTCCAGGAGACGTTCCTTCAGATTCACCTTTCCGCCGACAGTTTTGACGTTTCGCGTCGCCTGAAACCCTGGCTCTTCACAATAGCCGCCAACAAGGCGCGCGATGCGATGCGTTACCGTCTGCGCAGACCCGCCGCCGAACTCGACGCTCCGGTCGCTTCGGGCCAGGACGATGTGCACTTCATCGACCTGATACCCGCAAATATTCCATCGCCGACTACGAGAATTGAGAACCACGAAGCCTCCGAAGCCGTACAAAGTATTGTCAGGCAGATGCCGGAGAACCTGAGGATCGTGCTTTTACTGAGTTATTTTTACGATTTCGCCTATAAAGAAATTGCCGAAATCCTTTCCGTTCCGCTCGGTACGGTCAAGAGCCGCCTGCACCTGGCGGTGAGGCAGTTCGCCCGACAATGGGCATTGGCAGGTCCGTCGCTACGCGAAAAAAAGGACGCAGAATGAGTAAGTCCGGTGATGAACAATTGTTGATAGATTTTATTCTGGGTCGCTGCGATGAGCCGGTAGCCGAGGATGTCCGTCGTCGTCTTGAGTCTGGTGGTGAATTCGCCTTGCTCCACGAGGGTATCAGTCGGACATTCGCTGCATTGGGGCTTTGTGAGTCTGCGCGGATGCCGGCGGACCTTTGCGAGCGTACGCTGGCGCGGGTGAGTTCATCTGGCCGGGCCGAGGTGCTTCAAACTGTCCATCCAAGCGGCGGAATGCTGCTTTCGAGGTTTTCCATTCGGGAGTTATCGGCATTGGCGGCAGCGGCAGTGATCGTGGTCGGAATACTGCTTCCATCGCTTCGACAGGCGCATCGCCTGGCCAACAGGAGCCTTTGTGCCAATAACGTATGGGCGGTCGGAGCCGCTCTGAATCACTATGCCAACGATAGCGAAGGCAACTTTCCATCAGGCCCGGCTGCGACCGAAGCGTGGCTTCACCAGCCGGGGCGTAAATATGCCAGCAACTCGGCTGTGCTTTTTTTGCTGGTTCGTGGTCGAAGCGCCTCGCCGGAAGTGTTTCAGTGTCCTTCTGCCGGTGGGCGGGCGTTCGTGCTGTCTGACGACATGACGGATTTCCCATCGCCGCAGTCGATAAATTACAGTTACCAGCATAGCCTCAACACACCTGTCCGCAGAGATGTCGGTTCACTGGCGACGGTGGCTGAACAGATGGTTATTCTCGCCGATACCACGCCGGTCTTTACCGGTGGAACTTTCCGCCCGGAACGCGCCGAACGCGCAGTCAGCGAAAATCATCCCGATGGCGGGCAGAACGTCCTGTATCTGGACGGGCATGTGAAATGGGCTACGGATTGCCGCATCGGCGTCAACGGAGATAACATCTGGCTGGTAGAAGGCGTATCCAATTACACCGGTAAGGAAAAACCCGCCTCGCCGACCGATACATTCCTGCTTCCGCATCCGGAGTGATGAGAAGATAGGGTTTAGGGACTTGGGACTTGGGATTAGGGGCTAGGAAGAGAAACAGAAAATCCGCAATCTACAATCCTCAATCCTTTGATGTACAAATCCATAGCATTATCCTACAATCACGTCTGAAAGATTCCTTTGTATGGTTCGAAAAGGTGTAATCATGAGAATTACCGCAATTCTGTGTTTCTCCCTGACGATACCGGCTTTTTTCCATGCGGGTTGCGCCGTAGCCCCGCCGGATGCCGATAAATCCGGCGATAAACAGCCCATAACGATGCCGCGGTTTAAGAAACCTTTGTCGATAATCCGGGCGGAAACAGTCGAAGACGCACTCGACTACAGTAAAGACGAAAAGATTGTTCTGGGGGATGTCAGCGACAGCGAATCTACGTTGGGTTCGCCGGCGATGTATGTGCTGCTTCGTCGGGCGGAAATGCTACCCGAAGGCGACAAGACGCTCGAAGAGGCGGAACGCCCCAGCCCCAAAAACCTCTGGCGTGAGCCGGGGCGTTATCGAAACCGGCTTGTCCGGCTCAAAGTTTTCTACGCCGGAAGGGCTACGCTCTGGACGGAAAATGTTGTGTCCGGAAGATGGTGGGGCAGGCGTGACGTCTGGGTGGTGGATGTCCTTGTAGAGGTCGAAAAGACCAAGCCGCCTTCGTACGAACTCATGGTGGTCGTGATGGGGCATGAACCCCCGAAGAACCTCAAAAATCGCCAGCCTTTGGAACTTGTCGGACTATTCTACAAACTGGCGAAATTGCGCGAAGACGCCGAAGAGGGCGACCCGAACGTGAAGGACGAGTACCCGGTTATCGTGGCTTCATCGTTACTGCCTCCACGCTCGGAGGAAAGCGATTTCCGGTGGGCCGTCGCTGTTATGATTATCGCGGTAATGATTATGCTGTTTGTCTTTATGCGATTAAGGCGGGGCGTTTCACGTCAGCGAGCCGCCGGCGTGCGCGAATATCAACCGACTCGACCTGACAATAACGTAGAGGCTGCGACAGGCGAGGTGGATGAAGAACTCCAACGACAGGTCAAATTACACCAGGCCGAAAAAAGAGAAAAAGATGCCGATAACGCATGAAATTTCCGTTGACCTTCCGGGACGATCTTACAAGGTTACCGTTGGCATAGATATTCTTACCGGCCTGGGGAGAATTGCCGCTGCGAGCGACGGCAGGGTCGTTGTTATTACCGACTCGAACGTAAGACCGCTCTACGCCGATGCCGTTCAGGCCAGCCTGAGCGATGCGTCCGGGCGGTCTGATGTAATTGAGTTTCCTGCCGGCGAAGAGCACAAAAACCTCGCGACCTACGAGGACGTAATGGACAGGATACTGTCTCTGGAGCCGCCGATTGACCGGCGTTCCGTCGTTGTTACGCTGGGCGGTGGCGTGGTGGGGGATCTGGGCGGTTTCGTGGCTGCGACTGCATTGCGAGGGTTGCCGTTTGTCAATTTGCCGACCACGCTTCTGGCCGACGTTGATGCTGCCGTCGGCGGAAAAACAGGCCTCAACGCACAGGCTGGAAAAAACCTCATAGGCGCGTTTTACCAGCCTGAAGCAGTGATTATCGACGCCGCCGTGCTGAAAACCCTCCCGGCCGATGAACTCGGCAACGGCCTGGCGGAGTGCGTCAAACACGGCGTTATCCGCGATTGGGCGTTGCTGGATTTCATCGAAGACAATATCGAAAAAATCACGTCATGCCAACCCGATACGCTTGCTGAATTAATCGGTCGCAACGTCGCGATAAAGGCCTCCGTTGTTTCGGCCGATGAGCGGGAATCCGGCGAGCGGGCGCATCTGAACTTCGGGCACACCATCGGTCATGCCATCGAAACGGCGGCGGGGTATGGCGTGCTTTCCCACGGCCAGGCCGTCGCTTTAGGTATGGTCGCCGCTTTTGATATCGCTGAATCACGCTCGCTTATCGACTCGTCGGTAGCCGGCAGAGTTCGGAAAATCCTCACCGAATTGTCCCTGCCTGTAAACTTCGACGACCTGTCGAATTTACCCGCCGAGGCGCGTAACCCGAACAGGCTGCGCGAGATAATGGCACACGATAAAAAGACGCTCGGCGGCGTAGTCCGCTTTGTGCTCCCGGTATCCCCCGGCGTCGTCGCCATATTCGACGACGTTACCGACGAACAAATCAAAGCCGCCGTCGCGGCGCTTGGGTAACGGTTTTTTCCGACTGGCGATGCCGCTGCCGACTGGTCGATATATCTTCCGTGATTAAAATTGTACTGAACCGTGATCATCTGGGGGTCGTCCTGACCGAGGCGTTGGAAAGTTGCCGCCATCGCTTGTTTATCGCCACTGCCAACGTAAAAGACCTGCACGTACCGTCCGGACCGCGCCAGGCACGCAGCATCCTGGAGGTCTTCGGGAAACTATCCGCACGCGGAGTCGAGATACGATTGCTGCACAGCGGCGTACCGTCCGGGCCTCTGTTGAAGCGGTTGAAGCGGCATGTTCCGGAGAACTTCACAATGCGCCGCTGCCCGCGCGCTCACGCCAAGGTCGTTATCGCCGACGGGCGGATGATGTACGTAGGTTCGGCCAATCTGACCGGCGCGGGACTGGGTGCGAAGGGTTCGCGCCGGCGTAATTTCGAGGCCGGTGTCTGGACCGACGAACTTGCCCTGATTGACCCCGTGGCTGATATGCTCGATGAAATCTGGACCGGCGCACACTGCGACGATTGCGACCGAAAGGACTACTGCCCCGTCCCGCTCGAAGAACCGGAGCTGTGAATCATGTGAGCGACCTTTTTTTCTGGCGAGTTTTTCAAGGTGGTGCTTTTAAAATGAATATTGAATATTGAACAGAGAATGTTGAATTTTGAAGTGAGAAGAAGAAAAAGAAGATAAATGACACCCAAAGCGTGGATTCAGAGTCTTTTTTTCTTTCTGTTACTTCAAAATTCGAAATTCTCTGTTCAATATTCAATATTCTCTTTGCCACGATAAAAGCCAGATTTACAAGACCCGTATCTGGTATTTTGTCGTATAATAAGAACCGGTCGGCCGGTGGAAGGTCGCTCCCTGTCATTTCGGCGGGGAGAGGAAAGTCCGAGCACCACTGAACCACGGTGGTGGGTAACGCCCACCGTCCTGCATAGCCTTTGGCGAAGCAGGATAGGGAAAGTGCCACAGAAAATATACCGCCCTCCGAAGCCGGATACTGCGTAGCCTCCGGCAAAGCAGTATGGCGAAGGGGGGTAAGGGTGAAAAGGTGCGGTAAGAGCGCACCGCGACGATGGTAACATCGTCGGCTTGGTAAACCCCACCGGGTGCAAGGTCAAGCAGCGATTATGACGCGGTTCAGGTCTTATGATCGCGGGTAGGCCGCTTCCGTATGGAGAGCTCGTCAGCGATGGCGGGTCAAGACAGATGGCCTTCGCCCCGCCTCCGGAAAGTCCGCCGGGGACGGGGAACAGAACTCGGCTTACAGCCGGTCGACCGGGACATTTTTGTATGCTCAATTTGCAGCAGACTGCCGATACACTTATCTGCGAACAATGGGACGTAGCTCAGTTTGGCTGGAGTGTCCCGTTGGGAAGGTCGCTGGTTCAAATCCAGTCGCCCCGACATTGACAAAAAGCCTTCCGATGTGTACAATTGTACGTATGAAGTATGTGGCGGACACAAATACGTTTCTAGCGGTAGCGCTGAATGAACCGGAGAAATCATGGCTTATCCAGGTGACCGATGGACATGACCTGGCGGCTCCGGCGGTCCTACCGTACGAAATCGGAAATGCTCTGTCGGCGCTGGTGAAAAGAAAGGTCGTCCTTACCGAGCAGCTACCGGACATATGGGATGCTGTTGCCGGTGTTTCCGTCGAACTGGTGGAGATCGACATTCGAGCGGCTCTTGTCCTGGCTGGACGCTTCGGCATCTATGCCTATGACGCCTATTTCTTACAATGTGCCTTTGAGACACGATGTTCGCTGCTGACGCTTGATAAGGCCATGAAGCAAGTGGCGAAACAATTGGACATCAGAGTTGTGGAGCAAACATGAAAGTTTATACATACTCACAGGCACGGCAGAATCTTTCGCAAGTCCTGAATCGCGCCAAGACCGAAGATGTTACGATCCGCAGACGCGGCGGGGAGGTGTTCGCTGTAGTGCCTCAGCGCCAAGGCGGTTCGCCCTTTGATATTACCGGCGTCAAGACCAAAGCGGCAACATCAGACATTCTGTCGGCGGTCCGCGAAATTCGCTCAAGACAGGCCCGGTAACGTCCCGCCTCCGGAAAGTCCGCTAGCGGACGGGGAACAGAACTCGGCTTACAGCCGGTCGACCGGGACATTTTTCAACAGATTCGTGGTACTCCGTGCCACCCTGAAATTAGCATGTTACAGAGTAGCCCACCTTTTCCTGCTCACCACCCAACGGTCTTGAGCCATTCGTGTGCGATTATCAAGTGGCCTGAGGGATTGGGATGGACCGGCTCGGGACAGACGAAATCAACCGGTCTGTATTTAAGAATCCCCTGGAACATCTCGTGCAGGCGGACGTGGATTGCATCGAACTTCTCGGCCAGTTCGGCCACGATGTCGATATACTCCGGCAATACCTTCAGCACCCCGGTGCGCCAACTGTGTGGGTCGGTCGCACGGCTCATATAGAACGGATCCATCAGAATCAGCCTGGCCGACGTGTTCTCGGCAGTGCTTTGGAGGCATTGTGTGTACGCCTTGCGGTAGATGTCTGGCGGGACGGGGTCGGGATTGTTGCGGAGCATGCGGTGCAGGTCGTTGATTCCGACCATGACGCTGACCCAGTCGGGCTTGTGGACGATAATGTCGTCGTCCCACCGGTCGCGCAGGCCTGTGCTTACGTCGCCGCCAATGCCCTCGTTGATGAAGCGGATATTACGCTGCGGGTACCTGGCGGTTATCAGGGCAACAGCCATGCTGACGTAACCGGACCCCAGCGGGGCGGCCTCTCCCCGCCGGCCACAGTCCGTGATGCTGTCGCCGATGAATACAACCGTTTGATCGTTTTGGATTATCAAGTTGCCGTTGTCGGACATAGTTTTTCCTTTCGATACGTTCGAGGGAATCTACACATATCGCAGGGGAGAATCAAGGTCTGAACGGATCATTCATTGACGCGTTTGATGTCTGCGCCTAGTGCGGCGAGTTTGGATTCGATGTGCTCGTATCCCCGGTCGATGTGATAGACCCGGCTGATGGTTGTTGTTCCCTCTGCGGCCAGGCCCGCAAGCACCAGCGCCGCCGATGCACGTAAGTCGCCGGCCATTACCGGCGCGCCGACCAGACGCTTTACGCCGGTGATAATGGCTGTCGGGCCTTCCTTGCGAATGTTCGCGCCCATCCGCGCAAGTTCAGAAACGTGCAGGAAACGGTCGGGGTATATCTTCTCGGTGATGACGCTGTTGCCGCTGGCCAGACATAATAACGCCATCAATTGGGCCTGAAGGTCGGTGGGGAAACCGGGATAAGGTTGGGTTGTTACGTCGGTCGCCGAAATCCTTCTCCGGCTGCTGATAATGGCTCCGCCGTTGTCTTTTTCAATAATGATGCCGATCTGGCGGAGTTTATCGACAACGGCCATCATGTGGTCGAGGCGGACTCGTGAGAGTTTCACCTCGCCGTTGGTAATGGCGGCGGCCACCATGAACGTTCCTGCCTCGATGCGGTCTGGTATGATTTGGTGCGTCGTTCCCTGTAGATTTTCGACGCCTTCGATTGTAATTCTCGGCGAACCTGCGCCGGTGATTTTCGCGCCCATTTTGTTGAGGAAATCGGCGAGGTCCTGCACTCCCGGCTCGCAGGCGGCGGACTCGATAACGGTCGCCCCTTCAGCCAGCGTGGCTGCCATCATGATGTTGGCGGTTCCCGTAACGGTCGATCCGAAAGGCCCGCCGAGGAAAATCTCCGCACCCTTGAGACGTTTTGCCTTTGCGACGATGTCGCCGCTCTTCAGGTCGATCTGCGCGCCCAGCGCTTCAAGCCCGCGAAGATGAATATCGATCGGGCGCGAGCCGATGGCGCATCCGCCGGGCATAGCAACGCGGGCGTAGCCTCGCTTGGCAAGCAGCGGGCCCAGCACGCAGATACTCGCACGCATCGTACAGACGAGGTCGTATCGGGCATGGGAGTTATCTTCGCCGGTAACTTCCAGTTCGACGGTATCGTCGTGATGATCGGCCTTGACGCCGAGTTCGCCCAGCAGGACTGAAAGGGTTTTGACGTCGGCGACGTCGGGAAGCCCGGTAAGTTTGCTTGGTCCGTCAGCCAGCAGGCAGGCTGCCATTATCGGAAGCGCGGCGTTCTTCGCCCCGCTGACAGCCACCTCGCCCCGAAGCCGCCGTCCACCTTGAATGATAAACTGATCCATTAATGCTTCACTTTAGGATGATACTCCTCAATCCGCAATCCTCAATCCGCAAGATTCGACGGTTTAAGCCGTTATCTTCTTGACTGCCACAATTAGCTGAAGACAATACCCTCCTCGCAGGGATAATGGTTTGCTATTGAAGACAGGAAGGCCTGTCTCTATGACGAGGACCGCTGCCGTCAGGAGAAATGCTCCCGGCTTGGCGATGTGCTCATGCACAGAACCGGACAGAAAGACTCGTAAGAGAAAAGGAAAGCAACGTGATGGAAACATCGGAGAACAACGAGCACTTCGACGAAAGGTTACAGCAGTGTCGGGATGTCCTGTGGCGGCGATTCGTCGATTCAGAACACCTCACAATCTACGATTGGCCGGAGTATCGCACCAGGCGTCCACCCACCGCCGAAGAGATCCGCCGCTGCATACCCAACGTCGCCGGATGGGCGACCGGGATGGAAGACTGCGCGATTAACGGCGGTGTGTGCCTGGCGGCGATTGTCGAGGGCCAGGCGATGGGCTTCGATCTTGAGGATCATATCCGCCGGATTTACAGCGGGCTTCGCCTTCTGTGCACGGTCAGCGACCGCAAGGGTTTCCTCGCTCGCGGCGTGAGACCGGAAGACGGAAAGAGCCACTACGTCAACTCTTCCGTGGACCAGTACACGCACTGCCTCGACGGCCTGTGGCGGTACCACCGCAGCGCCGTCTGCACCGATGAGCATCGCGGGCAGATCGCTTCAATCGTGGCGGACATGTGCCGGTGCGTCGAGCAGGACGGTTTCAGCCTCCTGACCGAGACGGGCAGGGAGTCGATCTTCGGCGACATCGGAGCGTTCGTACCCGACCGGGCGTGCCGCCTGCTCCAGATGTACCGCGTCGGCCATGCCGTTACGGGCGAGGAACATTGGCTTGATGTCTATTGGGACAAAGTGAATGAAAACGGACGGGCAAGATTGGCGGACTTCACCGGCGGGTGGGACTTGTCGGGCTGGTCGGTCTATGCGCTGTTTCAGAACCAGGTGGCCCTTCGGGACCTGTACGAACTTGAGGACGACGCCGAGGTTAAGGAAATTTACCGCCAGGGGCTGCGGAAGGCGGCCAGGCTCATCGCCCCGGTCATCGGGCAGTACAAGGATCACGACCCGCAGCAAATGGCCTTCGAGTGCGACTTCGACTGGCGGGGTGCACTGAGCGACTTTGTCGCCGATAATCCCGGCCTGGACCTGTCCGACCCGACCCAACACGAACACCTGATGAAATTCATCGAGAAGTACTGGATGGTCAGGCGGGCGGCGCTGCTGCACGAGGGCAAGACTGCTCGCCAACCGCTGGAAGCCGCTGTTACCGTGCTCCTCTCGGATGATGAGGAGTTGATCCGGAAGGTAAGCCGGGACATGCTTCGGTTACTTTCGGTATATTCCTACGAGACCCTACATGCGTCCCATTCACTGTGCGTTGCCGAGTATTTTCACTATCTGACCGTTCGGCAGGGAGTGACCGGGCGGCGCTGAGTAACTTTGTTACCGATAACAATACTTTCAAAAAAGATAAGAACCCCTTGTAAAAGTCAGGAGATGAGTGATGAGTAAAGCGGCAGAATGGACCGACGAAATGTGGCTTGACCCGCCGAGCATCTATCGCAGCGCGCCGTTCTGGGCGTGGAACGATTGGTTGGATCCGGAGCGTCTGTGCCGCCAGATCGAGCAGATGCACTCTGCGGGGATGGGCGGGTTCTTCATGCACAGCCGCAACGGTCTGAAGACGCCGTACCTCTCCGAAGAATGGTTTGCATGTGTGGATGCGTGCGTGGAGCAGGCCCGCCGCCTCGGTATGAAGGCCTACCTCTATGATGAAGACCGCTTTCCGTCGGGAAGCGCCGGAGGAATGGTTACACGAGACAGGCCCGACCTGGGCGTGCATCTTCTGGTTGCGCTTCGCCAGGAGCGTGCGCCGGCGGAGACGAAGCGTATCGGGGAATTCGCCGTGAAGTTCGACGATTCCGGGCACGTCCTGGATTATCGGCCTCTGAAGAAGGGCGAACACCCCGCTGACGGTGAGACGCTTATTTCATTTGCCGTCGCGCCGTCCGACCCTGAACGATGGTTCAACGACGCGCCTTATCTGGACGTGCTCAGCGCCGAGGCAGTTGATCAGTTCGTCAACCTCACGCACCAGGCCTACGCCGACCGCTTCGGTGAGGATTTCGGGGGCGTGATACCGGCAATCTTCACCGACGAGCCGAACTATTCCCACGGCTCGGTCAGCATGGACGGCCTGGCTGCGACGCTGCCGTGGACGAAGCACCTGCCGCGACAGTTCAAACGCCGTCGCGGATACGATTTGCGGGAGCACCTGGTTGAGTTGGCGTTCGCCCTGCCCGGCGAGGGCTTCAGCAAGGTCCGTTACGATTACTACCGGACTATTACGGAGTTGTTCGTTGAGAATTTCTCCGTCCGGATCGGTCGCTGGTGCGTACGAAACGGGATCGTGTTGACTGGACACTACAATGCCGAGGGAACCCTGCCTCTTCAGACGCAGCACATCGGCGCGGCCATGGCGCACTACCCGTACCAGCAGTGGCCCGGCATCGACATTCTCACCGATCAGCGCGACGAAATCGCCACGGTCAAGCAGTGCACCTCCGTCGCCGACCAGTTGGGGCGAGAGCGTGTGCTGAGCGAGTTGTACGGCTGCACTGGTTGGGACTGGCCGCTGGAGGGGCATAAGTTCAACGCCGACTGGCAGTACGTCCTGGGCGTCAATTTCCGCTGCCCGCACTTGTCGTTCTATAGTCTGGCCGGCGGGGGCAAACGCGACTACCCAGCCAGTATCTTCCCTCACAGCCCGTGGTGGAAATATTACCGGACAGTGGAGGATTATTTCGCCCGGATGAGCGCGATGCTGACCCGCGGCAAGGCGGTCCGCGACGTGCTGATGATCCATCCCATCGAAAGCGCGTGGGGGTTGTTCACTGCTACGCCCGACTGGAAAGAGGCGCCTTCGACCGGACCGGTCGTGGAACTCGACAAGGCCTTCCAGTCGCTGCTGGCGGGTCTGCTGGACGGGCAATACGACTACGACCTCGCCGACGAATCGCTTCTGGAACGCTACGGAAAGGTCGCCAAAGACGAATTGCGCCTCGGGAAGATGAAATACCGTCTCGTGCTCGTTCCGCCGACGGAAACGCTTCGGGCGAGCACGGTGGCGATATTGAAGGAGTTCGTCTCGGCCGGCGGGCGGGTGCTGTTCGCCGGAAGCACGCCGGGCCGAATCGACGGAGCGGCCTCCGAAGAATTGTCGCACCTGCTGGAACAGTCCGGCACGTGCCCCTCGGACCCGAAAGCCGTTGTCGAAGCCATCGAGGAACGTCTCGAACGGCGGGTCGTCGTTACCGAGAAAGGCCGCCGGACAGAATACGTCTGGACCATGCTGCGGAAGGTCAAGGGCGGCCACCTGCTGTTTGTTCAGTCCTGTGACCGCCAGGCAGGGCATGATGTTCATGTCTGCGTCCGAGGCAAAAACCCCGTCGTCCTGTGGGACAACATGACGGGCAATCGCCGCCGGGTCGAATCTGCCTCCGGAGGCGGTTCCGTGGAGTTCGACCTGCACCTTCCGCCGACCGGATCGGCGCTGGTGAGCGTGGGTCTGCGCGTCGAAGCCGATGAACCGCTCGAACCGGTCGAGGTCGTCTCCACCGTCCCGGTTTCGCCGGCGTGGGAGATAGAACTGCTCGAGCCGAACAGTTTCCCGCTGGATTTTTGCCGGTTCCGCGTCGGCGAGGGAGATTTTTCGGACCCTGTTCCGGTGCTGCTGGCGGATGAGAAGATTCGCACTGGTTTCGGCCTGCCGAAGCGGGACTACGCCGCGCAACAGCCGTGGTATCTCGCCGCCACAGGTCGGGCCGACCGAAAACCGCTTGGCCGGTGCGAGATGATGTTCAATTTCCATATCTCCGATCCGCCGGCGTCCCTGCACGTGGCAATCGAACGGCCTGAAGATTTCGAAATCGTCCTCAATGGGCAAACGGTCGGATCGGAACCGACCGGATGGTGGGTCGATGAAGACCTCAAGACAATCGACATCAGCGGCGCTGTAGCCGACGGCAACAACGAACTGCTGCTGCGATTCGATTATCGCTCGGATATGGAACTGGAAGACCTGCACCTTATCGGGCCGTTCGGCGTCCGCCGGACGGGTGCGAAACCAACGTTCGACGGTTACACGCTGACCGCTCCGCCGACGGAACTTCCTGCCGGTTCGTGGGTCGGGCAAGGTCTGGATTTTTACGGTGGGGCTGTGAAATATCGCATCGGCGTCCCTGATTCGGTCCGCGACGCTGTCGAGGCCGGGCGGAGCGTCCGGCTGGCGCTGCCGGCGGTCGAATGCACAGCCGCAGCCATTCATGTCGGTCAGAAAACCTTCGTGCTGCCCTGGTCGCCAATGAGCGCGGATATTACCGACGCGCTTGCCGCCGGAGTCGAGGAGGTTGGCGTGGAGGTCATCGGCGGGCGGAAGAACATCTTTGGCCCGCTCCATACGCCATGGGGCGGCTGGACCGGCCCGAATCACTTCAGCCCGCACGACGAACAATGGACCGACGAGTATATGCTCAACGACCACGGACTGACGGCACCGCCGGTCTTCGAAATACTGGAACAGCAATCCGACCGCAGAGAATCTGGAGAATAACGATGAAACGATCTCTTCGGACCGCTCCGGCGCAGTATGAGACCGACGAGCAATTCTCGCGGCTCGTGGCGATGCTGAAGGCCTGTCCGCAAGCCTACAACGAGGTCAACCTGGCCGCCGAGAACCTTACCGACCACTATCCGGCCCCGGAGGTTTTGGCAAAGCGACTGGAACTCTTGAGGCGCCGCATCGATGCCCTGCATCATGCGGGCGTCCGGTCGGTGGGTCTGACCGTGGGTTGGACGCTGGGACACGGGGACGTCGGATGGAGCGGCGGGCTGAACGATTCCTGGGGCCACGCCGTGGGACATGACGGTAAAGTCTCCCGATGCTGTCCATGCCCGAACGATCCCGGCTTTCGCGCCTATATTGCCGAAAAGTATCAGATACTGGCGGAGATACATCCCGATTTTATCGACGCCGACGACGACGTGCGCATGAACCACCACGGGCCTGCCTATCCCTGTTTCTGCCCGACGTGCCTGGGCAAATTTCAGGATGGGCGATGGGACCGCGAAGCGCTGGTGGACCGGCTCAACGACCCCGCCGGCGGAACGCTGCGGGAGGCATGGGTCGAACACAACGCCACGGTGATTGAGGGACTCCTGCGTGAGATCGGCGAGGCAGTCCGTGCGGTCGCGCCTGATGTGGCGCTGGGTCTGATGACCGTCGGCCCGGGGCACAGCACGTATTCCGGTCAGGCCTACAGCCGCTGGATGGCCGCCATGGGCGCGACCCGCGGTCGGCCCGGCCATGGGTTCTATGATGACCAGCGACCACGCGGAATGCTGTACAAGGCCCTGGAAGTGGGACGCCAGGTGCGCGGGTATCACTCGGACGTTACCTCCATTATGTATGAGATGGAGAACTACCCGCACATTCCACTGGACAAATCAACGCGGGCTTTGCTGGACGAGTGCACCCTTGCACTGGTCATGGGATGCAACGATTTGACTTTCGCTTTGCCGAGTCTTTTTCCCGGCAAACTGGACGATTACGAGAAGGACACGCAGGCCATCGCGCAGCATGGGCCGATTTGGGAGGCTCTTGTGGACGCCTGTCGAGGGACGGTTCTGTCGGGGCTTTGGCCGGCGGATCATGATCGCCTCATGGCCAGGCGGGAGGTCCGCAGCGACGGGTGGTTCCGGGAAGACGGGCCTTACGACATCCACGGGCCTGACGAACTCCTGGAGTTGGGTATGCCGTTCAGCACCGATTCGCGCACTGCCTGCGGTACGGTTCTTTCAGGTCGAATTGCCGAGGCGTTCAGCGACGACGAACTGCGGGAGATACTCACCGGCGGCGTCATGATGGACTCCGCTGCCCTGGAGGTGCTCTGGGAACGGTCTCTGGGCGAACTGACCGGCGTCCGACCGGGGCGAAAATATGACGACAGCATATGGGAGCGACTAACCGACCACCCCTGGAACGGCGACGATGCCGGGGACGGACGCAATGCGATGATATCGTCCGAAAACCCGGCCTGCACGCTGGCGCACGCTGCGGACGTCGAAGACCTGGCGCATCTGATGGACTGGAGCGACAGCGACCTGGGCATGTGCCTCTCGGCCCATACAAATGACCTGGGCGGACGGGTCGTCGTAACGACATATTCACCCTGGCGCCGACTCGGACGCGGCGCAAAGATGCGCCAACTCCAGCGTCTAGCCAATTGGATATCGGGTGGCCAATTACCGATCCTGATCGATACCACCGCGCGAGTGGCGCCGTTCATTCGCGTCAACGAGGACCGCAGACGCTTCGTAGCAGTGCTGCTGAACAACAGCCTCGACTCGACCGGACCGCTACCGCTGCGGCTACGCGTCCGATCAAAACAGGTAGCCATACTGGAGTCGTCGGGCGAAAAGGCCCTTCCGGTGAAACGTCGCAACAATGAGATGACCATGACGGTTCCGGATATCCCCGCCTGGCATTGCGTCATCCTCATTGGACGATAATCGGCAAACAGGGCGAATCTGACGGCCCCGGCCGATAATACTCCTCAATCCGAAATGGTATGTGCCATTGCGACGCGATCAATACCTGCGGCGTCTTTGCCGAATCGAATATCCTCATATCGACCCGCTTCGTTGAGCAGGTCATAGACCCGTTCGGCCTGATCGAAGCCGATTTCGACGGTCAGCAGCCCGTTCGGTTTCAGATGGTCCGAGGCGTTGTGGATGATGCGTGTGATGAATTCCAATCCGTCCGGTCCGGCGCGGAGGGCGGCGTCAGGCTCGCGCTTGACCGGTTCGGGAAGTTGTTCCATTTCAGCATCGGTTACGTAAGGCGGATTGGATGTGATTATGTCGAAAAATCTCTCGGCCGATTCCGGCAAGGTTAATAAATCCGCCTGTTCAAGACGCACTTGCCTCGCCAGCCCGTGCTGCTTGACATTTTCTCGCGCCACGGTCAAGGCGGCTTCGGATATGTCGGTGGCAAGGACGGTCAATGTCGGGTACTGCTTCGCCGCCGCCACTGCTACGCATCCGCTTCCGGTGCAGACGTCCCACAACCGGAGTGGTTCGCCGCCTCGGCTTCGGGCGTAATCCAGCACCGCATCGACCAGAAGTTCCGTCTCGGGACGTGGAATGAGTACGTCGGGCGTTACCTTTATCGTCAGCGAATAAAAATCCTTCCGGCCAATCAGGTATGCAATCGGTTCTCCGTCGGCTGCCTGGCGAATAAGTCCGCGAAAGGCAGAGAGATGTCCTGCCTCCACTATCCGGTCGAACTGTGTGTACAGCGCCACCCGCGGGCAGGACAGAACATGCCCCAGCAGCACCTCGGCGGCCAGTCTCGGTTCGTCGATACCGGATCGCGCAAAATAATCTTTAGTCCAGTTAATCAGGCGAAGGACCGTCCAGTTTTCCGCTGCTTCACTCATGTTGAATAGCCTCAAAAAAATTCAAACCACAAAAGTCACGAAGCACACCAAGAGTAAAAGAAACAAAAAATCCATTTTGTTTTCTTTGTGTTCTTCGTGCTCTTTGTGGTTCATTCTGTTTATGTATCACAAACAGCGTAACAGACAAACAGAGAAAATTATCATTCACCCAGGGAGAAATAACGGTAGAATACGCGAAAGCGGTCGGCAGTCAGTAAAAAACGGGGATGTTTGCTGATCGTTGACGGCTGATTGCTGAAGGCTAATAAATGATTATTGATTGTCATACACGGATATGGGCGTCGCCGGGGCAGATGGGTCTTGGAGCCGCCGGGTGGCTTGTGCGTCATGGCGGGCAGGAGAATCTGTCGGCCGATCCGGGCGAACACGCAGCCGCTTCACGCGATGTTACCAAAACGCTCGTGTGGGGTTTCCGAAGCCGGCGTTTGAAGGCGGATGTCCCCAACGCCTTCCTTTCCGATTACGTCGCTCAACATAAACAACAGGCTGTCGGTATAGCGGCCATTGACCCGACCGAACCGGACGCGATGGAACGTCTGGCGAATATCGCCGATCATTCGGGATTCGCCGGAATCACTATCAGCCCCGCCGCACAGGGTTTTCATCCCGCCGACACGCGGGCCTATAAAGTCTATGCCTTCTGTGCCGAGCGACGCCTGGGCGTGTTCGTCGAAAGCGGGACGGACTTCGCACCGCAGGCAGTTCTCGAATTCGCCCGCCCACACCTGTTCGACGAAATAGCGAGGGATTTCCCGGCCTTGACAATTGTCATCGCCGCGATGGGAAGCCCGTGGGTCAACGAAACTGTTACCCTGATGGCAAAGCAGCCGGGGGTCTATGCCGATATCGCCGCTCTGCTTCGCAGGCCTTGGGGAGCCTACGAATCGCTGCTGAAGGCGCATCAGTCCGGCGTAACGGGAAAATTGCTTTTCGGAAGCGATTTTCCGTTCTCGACAGCGGCCGAAGCCATCGAGCGAATGTACCGCATAAATGAAATAACCCACGGTACGGGCCTGCCGACCGTGCCGAGAGAAATCCTGCGCGGAATAATCGAACGCGACGCAATGACGGAACTACAGATAGGGAACAGGGACTAGAGACTTGGGACCAGGAAAGAAGAAAACTTCAAACCAAACCCGGAACCAATCCATATAATGGGAGCATGAAGGTGAAACAACTGACGATAATTCTGGCCGCGACGATGATATTCCTGACCCTTGGATGCGAGAAAAGGGTCGGGCAGGCCGAAGACGCAGACAGGTTCGACGAGAAAATTGACGGTCCGGTCTGCGTTCTGACCGTCATCGCCGACGAGAACCTGCTGGCCGATCAGAAGAAAATATCCCGTCAGGCCAAACTCGACGCAGAGTCTATCGAGACTGAAGAAAAGACCGACGGCGAGGATACCACTGCCTCGCCGACACCTGTACCCGATGTGTCGGATACTCCTGTCGCCAAACCTGTCGCCAAGCCTGCCGCCAAGCCTGCCGTCGTGCCTCGTCGCCGTCCTGATGAGCGTCGCCGTTTCGATGATAGTCGCCGTCCTGACGAGCGTCGTCGCCGTAGAAATTGACCGCGCCAGGCTCCATCTGAAAATTCATCAGGTTATCCAACGGAGAGGCCCGCGAAAAGCAATGCAGACGCTTCACGCACATAGCCAGGAAGAAGCCCATCTGTACCTGACGGTTACGCCGTGCCCGAATTGCTCCGACGGGCCTTGGGAAATTACAGAAGAACTGGACAATTCCGAAACCGATCATACGGACGGGATGCTCCTTGCCAGATGCGTCCACTGCCGGGCAGAAAAAAAATTCTTCTTCGACTGGGCAGGCATGGCGGAAGACCGCCCCGACGACCCGCAACGCTTTCTGCCCGAAGTGATTAACCCGACGCCTCATCCAAGCCGGATTATCGATCTGGGGCAATGGTTAAGCCTGTTCTACATGCTGGTCGAGAAGGCTGCCGCTGCTGTGGACGTCGAGGCTCGTCGGATCGGTTTCCGTGCAGCCCAGTGCCTCGATGAGGCCCTGAAATTCTACACCGACGACGAACTTCCCCCCGAATCGGCATTCTATGTAGATGCCTCCAGGCAGGCATTTGCCGAACACCCTGAGAAATTCACACGCCAAAGGCTCCGCGACATAAGAAGCAAACTACCCGATCTGCGAGTAATGGCGGCAAGGATGACGCACGATACTCTCACCGAAAACAAAAAGAAATGGTGGCAATTCTGGAGAAGATAACAGATAGCGATTAGCGTTCAGCAATCAGCGTTCAGCATTTATATCCGTTTCTTACTGACCGCTGAATGCTGAATGCTGAATGCTTAAAAACCTTTTGACCTGTAGGCGGAAATAATATAAAGAATGCGAAGTTGAGTTACGGAAACGGTTTTTATAAGGAGTGTAATTTATGGCGTACGTAATTAGTGATGCATGCACGAAATGTGGAACCTGTGTGGAGACCTGCCCGGTTGAGGCAATCAGCGAGGGCGACCCGATTTATGTAATTGATGCGGATTTGTGCATCGACTGCGGCCAATGTGCCGACGCATGTTCGGCCGAAGCAATCAGCCCGGCATAAGGCTTACTTCACATGAACGTGGACGGAACCGACGGATAGCAATCCGTCGGTAGGCTTGCCTACAACCAAACGAAGTGATTACTGACGGATGCCAGCAGATAAAGCCCGCCGCAGAGAAGTATGAGCCACTTGCACCAGGGTCGCCACAGGCTTGCGACGAACAGCACGAAGACGACCTGTCCGATTTTACCCAGCACAGGCCCGGCCACTGGGCCGAGGATATGGGCCACTAGACGGATGGCGAGATGCACCTCAGCGTCGGGTCCGTGCTTGCGCATAAATACGACAGTGGTCGCAGCATCAAGGGTCGCCCCGACGAGCAGAAACAACAACTCCCATCGATAAATGCGTGCGAAAACCAGAGGGCGATGCGTAAGCAATCTGAAATTTGACTTGAACCGCCTGCGTTTCATCGGCTGGAGAGTCTATACGCTCCCGCAGACGAAAACAATCATGCGGTATTTGCTCGCCTATATTGGTGTTGACGGAGAATGATGGGCTGCTTATGTTAACGTTATGCTGAAAATGGTCGGAGAAACAGGAACCGTCCCGGTTGTTTCCCGTGTATAGTGTCCCCGGATATCAGATATCGGGCAATTGCTGTCGTCGTGAGTGCCACTCTTGCTCTTCCATGAAGCGATAATACTCGTCGGCCCTCTGCTGCTCTATGTCTTCCCGTATCTTCTCGATGCATTCTGGACATGCATTGAAGCGAGAGTACCCGTAGTCATTGTGGATAAGGACTTGTCCTTCCGAGTAGTCGCTGTCAATTAGGTCCGAGAAGTCATGCATTTCGTGACCGAAACAGAGTTGCCCGCACTGTGGACACTCGGTCACCTCCGCAGTGGCACGGCAAAGGAAACACACGTTCTGATCATCTTCGATCACGAAAGTCTCTTCTCCGCAGTTTGGGCAGGGCCAAACAAGATCCTGCGAGACTGCCTCGTCTTTGATTCTCTGTACCGCCTTGTCTCGTAGTTCTGTGAAGCATTTCTCGATATCTATTACAGACTGGAGCAAATCCTGCGATAGAATTTCGTCCATCTCCAATTTCAGGAAGCGACCCTGGAAGTAGACAAGAAAGGCGAAGAGCTCAGAGAACTTTGCCATGGCATATTCGGCGGTCAGATCGAATTCGAAATGGGTAATCTTGTTTCTGAGTTTGACGGCCTTGGCAATCTTGCGCTTTTCGTCTTCTGGAATGGTGATTCCTAATATCTTCGGATTCTCAATTCGCGCCAGCGCTTGGTTCAGGGAGACCGTATTGCGTGGAGCGTCGATGTTTTCGAATATGAGGACTGGATGTTCCCGGCGTAGAAGTTCCTTCAGGCTGAGTTCTACAGATTGAACGAGGTTCAGAATCGCGAATTGCCACTGCCGGATGTCTTCTCGTGCAGATATGGCTTTACGCACAGCCTCGGTCATGAAGGTGTGGCTGTTCTCAATAAGGGAAAGGTTCAATTTATCTGGTTCCATTGTTCTCTTATACGCCCAACAGGTGATTGAATGGAATTTTTCCGTTAAGCGGGAATATCTGCATGCTCAACGAAAAAGAGACTCAATTCCTGCCGCTATAGCAGGCTAGACACCGTTCGCTGGAAGCCATTGTCTGGCCTCGGTGCCATCAAGTCAACCGGTTTGTGTAGAGGATGGCGGCCATCCGTGCCGGTAGCCCCCAGTCGCGGCCGGTCGGCTGGGTAGGGGTCGTTGATCATTGCCCAATTTTATTGACCGGTCCGTAATGCGTGTAACGGCGCCGACTTTTGGGTACAATCCCGCGACACAATTTGAATAAGAGACCATAACAAAATGAACCGCAGAGATCGCAGAGAAAAATATTGTTGTTCGGTTCGGCTATTTTCAACTCCTCTGCGGCCTCTGCGTGCTCTGCTGTGAAGTTCTTTTTTAAAGGAAATTTGCTATGAAAATCGTTGTACTGGACGGAAAGACGCTCAATCCCGGAGATAATCCGTGGGATGCGGTCGAAGGACTAGGCCAACTGACCGTTTATGACCGGACAGCGCCCGATGAGATTCTTCAGCGGGCTGATGGGGCGGAAGTGCTGCTGACTAACAAGACGCCGCTGTCGGCTGACACGCTGGCGCAACTTCCAGGCCTGCGATTTATCTCCGTCCTTGCCACGGGATATAACGTCGTAGATGTCGAAGCCGCCAGCCGCCAGGGCGTGGTGGTCTCGAACGTTCCGATATACGCGACTGACTCGGTCGCGCAGTTCACCTTTGCGATGCTGTTGGAACTGGCCCATCACGTCGGCGCGCACGACCAAGCCGTCAAGGCCGGTCGATGGAGCGAGTCGCCGGATTTTTGCTTCTGGGATTTTCCGTTGGTAGAACTGGCCGGGAAGAAAATGGGCGTCGTCGGCTTCGGCAGGATCGGCAGGCGAGTCGGCGAACTGGCGCACGCATTCGGAATGGAAGTCCTCGCATCCGACGTCAACCAAACCAATCCGCCGGAGTACGAGCCGTTCCAATGGATCGAGGTTGAGGAATTATTCGCCGAAGCCGATGTCGTCAGTTTGCATTGCCCGCAGACGGCTGAGAATGTCGGAATGGTCAATAGCGAACTTCTGGCCCGGATGAAATCCAACGCTTTTTTAATTAATAATTCTCGCGGCGGGTTAATCGTCGAGTCTGATCTTGCCGATGCGCTTGAGGCTGGGCGTATTGCAGGGGCTGCACTGGACGTGGTTTCGACCGAACCGATAAGCTCCGAAAACCCGCTGTTATCGGCAAAAAACTGCCTGATTACGCCGCATATCGCATGGGCGGCTTTGGCTGCCCGCAGGCGATTGATGCAAACGACCGCGGAGAATCTGGCTGCGTTCATCGCGGGAAAACCGATAAACGTTGTGTCGTGAAAATATTTTTTCAGAAACATTCCAGAAACACTTGACGAGTGAAAACGAGGGTGGTATAGTAATAGACGAAACATCAGTAAATGAAACATTTTTGATAGGTGTGAAATGAGGGGTACGTGTATCGTACGCCTTGATGTTTGGAAGTAATCCCCCGGCTGGTTGAGTCGAAGGGAAAAGTTCTTTGACAAGTGAACAGTGTAATCGTCACGAGGATGTGACAGGTTTGGCGGCATCTATCACGGTTGCTGTCGGGCCTGGAGATTCTGCAAAAGGTCCTGCTATTTCACGATGGTGGGTCCGGACTCAAAGTTCTCGTGATGCTTATTAAGCCAGATAGCATAGCAGAATTTTGAGTTGGCCTGGTTCGTTGTCCTTTTGGATTGCGGGCTTGACCATTTTGGCAGGGTGAAACCTGTCCGATAAACCAGCATCACCCTATGTTGAACTGATCGTTCCTTCGGGTTCGATAAGAACAATAGATCAAGTGAAGGGTTTGATCCTGGCTCAGAACGAACGCTGGCGGCGTGGCTAATCCATGCAAGTCGAGCGCGAAAGTTCCCTTCGGGGAGCAATTAGCGCGGCGGAAGGGTGAGTAACGCATGGGTAACGTACCCTAAGCACGAGGATAGTCCATCGAAAGGTGGCGCAATACTCGATAATGTCACATGAATTTCGGTTTGAGTGATTAAAGGGTGGGGATTCCTTCGGGAACCTACCGGCTTGGGATCGGCCCATGTCCCATCAGCTTGTTGGTAGGGTAATGGCCTACCAAGGCACCGACGGGTAGCCGGACTGAGAGGTTGACCGGCCACATTGGGACTGAGACACTGCCCAGACTCCTACGGGAGGCTGCAGGAACGAATATTCCGCAATGGGCGAAAGCCTGACGGAGCGACGCCGCGTGTAGGAAGAAGCCTTTCGGGGTGTAAACTACCGTCAGGGGCTACCAAGCAAATCCCTTTAATAGAGGGAGGCGTTGAGGATCCCCAGAGGAAGCCACGGCTAACTTCGTGCCAGCAGCCGCGGTAAGACGAAGGTGGCAAGCGTTGTTCGGAATTACTGGGCTTAAAGAGCACGTAGGCGGTCTGTTAAGCGTTTTGTGAAATCCCTCGGCTCAACCGAGGAATTGCTTGGCGAACTGACAGACTTGAGGCAGGTAGAGGTGCGCGGAACTCTTGGTGGAGCGGTGAAATGCGTAGATATCAAGAGGAACGCCAGCGGCGAAAGCGGCGCACTGGGCCTGATCTGACGCTAAGGTGCGAAAGCTAGGGGAGCGAACGGGATTAGATACCCCGGTAGTCCTAGCCGTAAACGATGTCCACTAGGTTGGCGGTTCTTTGACGGATTCCCAACCGTAGCGAAAGCGTTAAGTGGACCGCCTGGGGAGTACGGTCGCAAGGCTAAAACTCAAAGGAATTGACGGGGGCTCACACAAGCGGTGGAGCATGTTGCTCAATTCGATGCAACGCGAAGAACCTTATCCTGGATTTGAAAAGCACGGATACGTCCTCTGAAAGGAGTGCCGTTGCCCTTCGGGGTGAAACGTGTACAGGTGCTGCATGGCTGTCGTCAGCTCGTGTCGTGAGATGTTGGGTTAAGTCCCGTAACGAGCGAAACCCTTGTCGTTAGTTGCCAGCGCGTAGTGGCGGGGACTCTAGCGAGACTGCCGGTGTTAAACCGGAGGAAGGTGGGGATGACGTCAAGTCCTCATGGCCTTTATATCCAGGGCTGCAAACGTGCTACAATGGCCGGTACAAACCGACGCGATACCGCGAGGTGGAGCAAACCGGAAAAAACCGGCCCCAGTTCGGATTGGAGTCTGCAACTCGACTCCATGAAGTTGGAATCGCTAGTAATCGCAGATCACCTATGCTGCGGTGAATATGTTCCTGAGCCTTGTACACACCGCCCGTCAAGTCATGGAAGCTGGTAGCACCCGAAGTCGCCCCGTTACAGGGGTGCCGAAGGTGAGATTGGTGACTGGGACTAAGTCGTAACAAGGTAGCCGTAGGGGAACCTGCGGCTGGATCACCTCCTTTCTAGAGGAAAATCTAGACGCCGGTCGGCGAGAACAATCGACCACAATTTTGTGGCCGAGTAAACTCCCGCCACGCAGAGAGATCTGCCCGGAAGATAAGTCAACACAACCTCGTCCTGCGAAGCACGCCATTGGCGGGCGAAGCAGAACAGCCGTGCGGCAACGCATGACAAAGACGGTTACACTGTTTACCCATATATAAAGGCCCCGCGCCTAACCGCGCGGGGCCTTTTTTGCGCGCTGTGCTTTCGTTGCACGTGTTATAATGTTCGCAGGGGCAGGTATTATGAAGAAGAAGAAATTTGATTGTGTGGAAATGAAACGAACCTGCCAGGAGAATATCCGCCAACAGGTCAAGGGCATGACGCCTGCCGAGGAAGTCGCCTTCTTCCGCGCCGCGGGAGCAAAGTGACAGCAGCGAATCGACGCCGCTAAAGCAGACGCCGCACATACAACATCGAGGTGATGACAAAAAGCAAAATTGAAATTGGAAGCCGTTCCGGTTGTTCCAACTTTCTCCTCTCTCGCTGTTGAGGTATGCTGCTAACTTGAGGCAATTATGGGATTAGGTAATTTCATTACGAAGTGGTCTATTCGTGGCATTGCTCGAACGCAGTTTAGACTATTCAAACTTACCCAAAAGAAAACCCCGGGTTCTACAGAAGCCGAAATTGCCCCGCTCATATTCCAAAGGCGCATGCATCGTGTATATACGCCAGCAGAGCAGCAAGAAAGGGTAGATTTTTACTTTGAAGTCAACAGTCCAATTAGGACTCTTCGTGAAGCATGTCACGCTATTGCCGTAGTCGAATTCAAGATTCATCCGCTTGATGAAGATAATATTGGCTTCCTTACTGAAATCATTGATAAAGAGATTGACAAACTTGGATATGTTGAAGAAGGGCTCTCATCAAAAGAGAAGACACAGAAGACACAGGGACAGATACCTTAATTCGATGGCGGCGCACAGATGAAAGGGGCGATTATGTATCTGTCCCCATAATTCCCATGATTCAGGAGGAAAAAGATATGAGCGGCAAAGACGACGACTACTTTCTGGGTTATCACGTGGTTTGCCTGATAGATGTGCTCGGTCAGAAGCAGAAGCTGGCCCAATGGGCAGAGCTGCCTGATGATAGGCAGGTAACACCCGATTTCATCAAAGCGTTGAAGGATACAATAGGCACAGTCCTGACGTTCCGGGACCAATTCATCCAATTCTTCGAGCAGTTGGGACAATGCACGATGCCGGACAAATTGACTGCCCTGCCCAGCGAGAAGCAGAAACAGTATCATCGCTTCAAGGAGTGCCGCGTTAAGGTGGAGCGGTTCTCGGACACCTTTGTGTTTAGCTCCCCAATTCCGAACACTCACGGTGACGCATCCATAACACCCCTCTACCGGATACTTGCAGCCTGCTGCATGGCCATGTTCTGGTCGCTGGCGGCCAAGACGCCCGTGCGGGGTGCTATCAGTATCGGAACTGGAGCCGAATTGGAAGATGAGAGTTTCTACGGCCCTGGTTTAGCTGAAGCCCATTATCTTGAGAGCGAAGTCGCTGGTTATCCGCGTGTAGTTGTCTCCAACTCAGTCCGCCAATTCCTGGCAGACGGACAGGTGTATAGTTCTGACCGGGAAGTCGCCGAGATCATGAAGCAGATTGCCGGAACATGCCGTTCGTTCATCTGTCAGGATGTGGACGGTTGCTGGATCGTGGACTTTCTCGATAAGGAGCTTCGAGACCTGCTCGGCCCTGACCTAAAAGGTGGCGATACGGTTAGAATGGCGTACGAATTCGTGCGATCCGAGGCCCTTCGGTTCCGTAACGCAGGCAATTCCAAGCTGGCTGTGCGGTATTACTTATTACAGCAGTACATTGAATCGCGGTTGCCAATCTGGGGTATAGCCTTTTAGAAACCTGGAAACCTGGGGACGCTACCCATGTTTATGGCGGCGGGGAGCGTGTAGGTCGTGCGGGTTTCGGCCCGGAGGGTCGGGGGATGGTAGCCGGGGGCGGTTCAGCCCCCGGAAAGGTGCGGCTACAGAATCAGTCCCGAAGGGACGGCGGAGAAAGCGAATGATTTTCCGACGTCCTCGCCACGGCGAGTCTCCGCTTCGCTCCGACCGTTGGGGCTGGACTGATTGTGCAGCCGGTTACCGTGGACTTATGCCCACGACTACTGTCCCAAGCCCTCGCCGCAGCCAGTAGGTAGGCTGGGACGGAGCGAAGCGGAGTCCCACCTTCAACCTCATAAAAAGGTGGGACTCCGCTTCGCTCCGGCCCAGCCTACCTGCTGTATTGAAGGTGGGTTATTGAAAAACAGAACCGAACTCCCAAGCCGACTTTCAGCATCGGCTTAGGAGTTCGGCTCCGTTTTTTAACAAAATACAAATAGGAAACCTGGGAAACCCCGGGACGCTACCCGGGGACCAGCCGAGCGATGACGCCGGCAAAGACGGTTACACTGTTTACCAAAAACCTGGGGACGCTACCCGTGTTTATGGCGGTGGGGAGTAATACCATCGGCATTTAATTAATGATGGTAAGTGCTCTACGAGCCGCGACTGCAAGGGAGCGGTCAGACCAGTGCGAAAGTCTTAATGACCGCTCCCTTGCAGTCGCG
>JAUWNJ010000048.1 GCA_030612725.1 Planctomycetales bacterium | reverse complement strand
GGGGGGGGGGGGGTGGTTGTTTTGGTGTGTTGTTTTGTGGTGGTGTGGTGGCGGCGCCCAACACCCCGCCCCCCCCCGCGCCACCCGGCAATTTTCCATTCACTCAACTTTGGCCACGGCGGTTTCTACGACGCGCTTGAGCAGTTTCCCGACGCCTTTTTGCAAATCGGCTAGGGCTTTGACGGGAACCTTGTCAGCCAACTCGTTCTTTCGGTTGTCGGCGAAAGCTGAGGGGCACTGACGTTTTTCGTGTGCGTCTCCGGTGGCCGTTCCGAGTATCATACCCGTCCTGCAATCCACAAGTATTGCCTGCATCACCGTCCTGTGCTCGACGACGTCGCCGGGAACCGTCCATAGGCCTATGACCGTCCAGTACAGCACAGCCGCATCGTTGAAGTTGTTCACCGACGAATCGGCCTGGAGGTACACCATCAGCAGTTCGCAGTTCATCCTTGCCGCTGCCGCTCGGAGCGACCGGAGCGTGACTTTGCCTTCCGACATCGCCAGCGAGGAAATCGGGCAAACGCCGCTGATGTGCGCCTGGGAGCCGATAGGTTTTTCCCACCCCTGCAATTCCTCGGCGCTGATCGTCGCCAG
Organism: Planctomycetales bacterium; assembly: GCA_030612725.1. Taxonomy (GTDB): domain Bacteria; phylum Planctomycetota; class Phycisphaerae; order SM23-33; family SM23-33; genus JAUWNJ01. The sequence continues at coordinate 10,024 of JAUWNJ010000048.1, read as the reverse complement.
GAAAGGCTGATAGCCGGAGCATCGGCTCTTGAGCTTGGCGACGGCAACGCCGGTGGGCAACTTTGCCCGAACGTTCACATCCAGCAGGTCGGCGATCTCGCCGTCGGTCATCGCCTTTTCAAGTCGGCTGACCTGCTTTGGATCATTAATCAGGCCTGACCGGGCAATATCCGCCACCGGAACCATCAGTTTATAATGGCTGGCGCACCCGCCGAGCGACGAAATTGCAATCAGAAGCAGGTAAATTGTTCTTTTCACGGTAGTTCTCCTGAAAAAAGGTGTTGAGTTTCCCGGATATATCCTTGCCGGGCGGCTTTGCGCAAAAAAAATGCGCGTTCACGTCTGCGCGCGCAAACGCGAACGGAAAAATCAGGGAGATAAAAAATTCCAAAAAAACTTTTCCCAAGGCCGCCAAGGACTTATGGCGTCGCTATCCGTTTTGTGTTCGCGTTTGCGCGCGCAAACGCGAACACAAAAGTTAATATAGAGGACAGATAGGGACTTGGGACTAGGGACTTGGGACTAGGAAAAAAGAAACAGATGATCCAATCAACCAATCAACCAGTCAACCATCAACTTGGGCCGTTTAGGCAAGATAGGCAATGGCGGATTTTTTAAAATGGGCGTAAAAACGACCTCAAAAACCACAAGTGCCTGCACGCCAAGGATTTGCGGATTTTGGAAACTTTCCCAATTGTTCCCATTCGTTCCGAATCGTTCCCAATCGTTCCCATTTGTTCCCAATCGTTCCGAATCGTTCCGAATTGTTCCGTTTCGTTCCGTTTCGTTCCGTTTTTGTTCCGAAAGAAATCAGGTTACCGATGGGTTACTGAACTACTGGTCAGTTTTCAAAACCTGTGCCATCAATTTATTGACGCGCGGGGCGGTTTTGGGCGACAATTCACACCGGTCTATGAGCGACAATGATGCACAACTTGTTCAGCGGTGTCTGTCTGGTGAAGCCGCTGCCTTTGAGCGTCTGCACGCCGACCACGCCGGGCGCGTTCTGACTTACTTCGCCCGAAGCGGGTTTGACCGACACGGAGCAGAGGATATGACGCAGGAGACCTTCATCCGCGCGTTCCGCTCGCTGCACACCTTCGACGCCAATCGAGGGCGGTTCCGATCCTGGGTGGCGATGATCGCCCGTAACGTCGCCCGCAAATACTGGGGTAAGCGAAAGCATCCGGAGAACTTCGACCCGGAACTGGCGGAAGAGATGTTTTCAGAGGCCGGTAATCCGGGTCCGGACGCCGCGGCGGCAGAAGAAATCACCGCTGTGCGCCGGTGCGTCGATTCCCTTCCGGTGGACCTTGCCCACATCGTCCGCCTGCGATATGTCGATGCGCGGACGACGCGAGGAATCGCTGCCGAGATAAACCTTCCCGAATCGACCGTCCGTCTGCGTCTGACAGAATCAGCCGAGGCGCTGCGGAAATGCCTGAAGGAGAAAGGATTCATCGAATAAATAGTCGCGCATCGGCGGTCCGATGCGGATATAGGATAATGGAACAATGAACGAGAAAAATCACAACCCGGACGACCGTATGGAAGATATGCTTCGTCAGTGGGGCGTAGATGAGGCATCGCGGAAAGTGAACATCCCGCCGATGCCGGAGATGTATCCGCAGCGACGACGGTGGGCGCCTCTGCTTCGTTGGGGTCCGCCGGCGGCGGCAGCGGCGATGCTGATTGTGGCTATCGGACTGTTCAGTATAGCGCCATCACGGGATCCCAAGTCTGCCGGCAGCGACTCGCCGGCACAGAAAGATATTGAAAGCGTCAATACCGAACTGGCCGAAACCAAAGCCCGACTCAAAGACGCCCGCGATGCACTCGCTGACGCCAGGGACAAGTTTGACCGGGAAATCGGGAAACTCAATACCGAAATCGCCTCGCTTAAGCAGAATCTCGAGGATAAGCCCGACCTGCTCGCGCAGGCGGAAGGGCGCATAACGAACCTGAATCGCATTATTGACGGGCAGAAGGAGAGGTTGAAAAAACTCACCGGCGAACTGGAAAAATCGGCCGAGGCCCTTACCGTTGCGAAGGAGCGTTACGACGACCTAGCCGGCAAAACCGGGAAAACGCGGACTAGACTGGCAGCGGCTGCTTCTGAACTGGACCGGGTGGAAAAAAAGTATCAGCAACTTTTCACCGACAGGAAAAAGGCCAAGGCTGATCTTGCAGTAATGAATGCCCGGCACAAGTCTGTTCTGGACGATTTTCGGCGAGCGTATCTGTCGGCGGCGGCAGCGGCGGGGGGGATGAGGTATCCGGGACGAAGAATTGACCTTTCCGTTCGCCAGTCGGCCAGCCGGGGCGCAAGGCTTCTGGAGCGGTGCGCCGAAATTCGTCCATCCGTGCAGGCGGCATCCACGGGTCTGCTTGTGGACCGCCTGGAGGTGGTGCTGACGAGGCTGAACCTGCTGAACTCCGCCGACCCAGCCGAGGCAAAGACCTTCGCCGCATTGGTCCGTCGCGGCGGGCTGATCAAGGAAATTGACGAGATTCTCGCCGGCGGTCGTCAACGCATTGACGTTCGCTCCTGGCTGCTCGAAACCAGAATAATCCTGGGAGGGGCGGAAAATGTGGGATAAACGACGAATTCATAAACAGACTGTAGGCTGGGTCGTCAGCCCTACCTTATACATATTAATCGCGGTGGTGATGGGCGGATGCAGTTCAACTTTCAGTCCACGGCAGTATAACAGCGAGTCTTTAAAGGTTGCTAATCAGGTGGACCTGGCGACGTTCAATGAGGCGGTTGCGATGGTTGAATCTCAGCGTTACGAGGAGGCAGCAGGAAAATTTCGGCGGGTGTTCGATAGGTTTGCCGCTTCTTCCGATTACCGTCAACGTGCGGCTGAATCGTTGTTCTGGATAGGTTTCTGTCGGGAGAAACAGCGGCGGCTGGACGAGGCAAAGGTAATTTACGTACGGCTTGCAAATGAATACGTCGGAACCCGCGCGGCTGGCGAGGGCGCCAAACGATTATCGCGCCTACCCAACGTGGTACAAAGACCCCCATCTGGGGACCATCGTTGAATGGTTCATTCGGCAAGCGCAGAAAACTTGATTTTTGGCAAATGATCGTTAGACTGTTCATTTCAACGGGGCGTAGCTCAGCTTGGCTAGAGTGTCCCGTTGGGAAGGTCGCTGGTTCATGGAAGGGATTGAGCGATAGGAATGGACAAGCGTGAAAGCGTGTTTTACGTGTATATCCTTCGTAGTATTCGCAATGGAAAATTGTATGTAGGCCAGACCGACAACTTGGATCGGCGGTTGTCCGAGCATAAAGAAGGTCGCGGCGGTCGTTTTACTCGTTATCAGGGACCGTGGAAATTAGTATATAGTGAGCCTCACGCGAATCGCGTTTCGGCAATTGAGCGTGAGCGATTTCTCAAGAGTATTGAAGGATTTCACGAGAAGAAGCGTTTGTCTAACAACGGGGCGTAGCTCAGCTTGGCTAGAGTGCTGCGTTCGGGACGCAGAGGTCGCTGGTTCAAATCCAGTCGCCCCGATTTTTCGGTAAAGTCGAAAATATAGAGCAGGAGAAGGTAGATAAGAAGCCGGATGAATTTTTTCAGTGATCCTATTTTAGCGCTGTGGAAGTATCGCAGTCTTCTTCGGCAGACGACCTTGAGCGATATACGCGCACGCTTTGCCGGGTCGGTCCTCGGCCTGGCTTGGCTGGTTGCCTATCCGCTGCTGTTTCTGGGGACATACGCGATAGTGTATCTGTTTATTGTACCGGTGCGATTCCCCGACCTGCTCGATTCCAGCATAGAATACGTGGTGGTGATTTTCTGTGGCCTGATTCCGTTCCTCGGGTTCGCCGAGGCATTGAGCCTGGGCGTTGTCTCCGTTACAATGAACGCCAGCCTGATTAAGAACACGCTGTTTCCGATCGAGTTAATCCCCGTCAAGGCCGTGCTGACCGCTCAGGCCACGCAGGTCGTCGGGGTAGGCATACTCCTGGTTTCCGTTGTGGCTCTCGGCAGGCTCACGTGGTGGGTGATGCTGCTTCCCGCCGTATGGTTGCTGCAAATCATGTTCTCGATCGGACTGATATGGATCCTGTCGAGCCTGAACGTCATCATGCGCGATCTTCAGACGGTCATAGGCATCGTGATCCTGATACTCATGATAGGCAGCCCGATTGCCTGGACGGTTGAGATGATACCGCCTAGCCTCAGACCGTTGTTGGGGTTGAATCCGCTTTACTACATGATACTTTCCTATCAGGACGTTCTGATGATGGGGCGGTGGCCGATGCACAATATTTTCTGGATACTGATGGGAATATCGATGGTGAGTTTCTTCGGCGGGTACTGGTTTTTCAGCCGCATGAAAAAGGTGTTCGTGGACAATGTCTGATACGGCAATCCGCCTGAGCGGGCTGGGGAAGATGTACAGGCTTTACCGCCACCCCGCCGACAAGGTTGCCGACGCGCTCGGCGTCAACCGCATCCTGTTCTGGCGGAAGCACTACTACCAGGAGTTCTGGGCGCTGCGTGACCTGGATCTGACGGTGAAGAAGGGCGAGCGGCTGGGCATCATCGGGCAGAACGGCGCCGGAAAGACGACACTGTTGAAGATGCTCATCGGCAACGTCATGCCGACGGAAGGAACGGTAGAGGTCCAGCGGCGCATCCAGGCATTGATGGAACTGGGCACGGGTTTTCATCCGGAATTTACAGGTCGGCGAAACATCTGGGCGAGCCTTTCCTATCAGGGACTCACCGGCAGCCAGATCAAAGCAAAGGAAGGGGAAATTATTGATTTTGCCGAATTGGAGGAGTTTATTGACCATCCTGTTCGGACGTATTCGGCGGGGATGTATGCCCGCCTGGCATTTTCGGTCGCCACTTCGGTCAAACCGGACATCCTCGTTATCGACGAGGTGCTCGGGGCGGGGGACGCCTACTTTGTGGGTAAATGCGTCGATCGCATGAGGTCTTTGACCGCCGAGGGTGTTACTGTAATCTTCGTCTCACACGACATGGCATCCGTGCAGCGTTTTTGCAGCCGGGCAATCTGGCTTCAACGCGGGCGAGTCGTTGCCGATGGCGACGTGCTGGATGTAGCCAAGCGATATCTCAAGGACACGCGCGAGCGGGAAGAAAAGCGACTGTGGGCTATGAACGTGAAACTCCGTGAGAACGGCACGCAAACGTCTCTGACTCAACTGGTCGAGTTCAGGAAGTTGATAGCCCGTTTCGTCACGTCCGAGCAGCCTTCCCTGCGAAGCCCGCATCCGATAAGCCGGGTAACGATCCGAGGGGCCGATTCGGTTCTGGCTGAAGTCCACGTCGGTGAGACGATGGATAACGACGTCTCCGCGCCAAGCCACACGATAATTGAGCCTGGCGCGACCGACTGGGGCGAAGCGGTAAAGGTGGCGGAGCGGTACTGTCGCGAGTTCAAGTCGATAGACGACAAATCATTCCACGCCGCCCTGCAACTGGGGCTGGATTTGAGCGCGCTCGAGTCCGGCGGGCCGTACAGGGCGGAGATCGAGCACTTTGACGCGGGGTCTGAGCCTTTCCGGTTTGAACTGTTCGACGGGGAGAAGTATCTACAGGCAGGTACGATCAACCCCGCGGGAACGGAGAGGTGGTGCGTGGCGGAATTGCCTCTGGATGAGGTCTTACCACTGATTTTCGAGGATGGTTGCGGCGACGCTTTCGCACCCGCTGTCGCACCCGCTGTCGCACCCGCTGTCGCACCCGTTGCTCAGCTGCTCGCCGAGCCGACCGAGGAAGTCATTGATATCCACGGCGGAGAAGACGCCCGAATCGAGAGCGTTAACTTCCTGGACGCCCAGGGTCGAGAGCGGTTCGTATTCTCGCTCGGTGAACCAATGAGGATGAGAATCAAGTATCGCGTCCTGAAACCCATTGAAAAAATCCTGATAGTATTAGCCATCTTTACGCGGGACGGGATTCCGGTCTATAACGAGGCGCAGCCACCAGTCGAGGACTCTCTCAAGCCGGGGACCTATTCGATGGAATACGTATTTGATCCGGCCCCGTTCGGTCCGAGGGACTACGTGGTCAGCACGGGACTGTTTCCCGAGTTTGACATGTCGGACGATTCCAGGCTTCAACCCCATTATTGTATCTGGGACCGTCGGAGTTGTTTCCGGGTGGAAAAGCCTCAAGGGGTCCAGATAGAGTTGGGCCTGTTGCGATACGAGCCTGTCAAGAGGAAGGCTTGAGAGGAAGAATGGATCCGTCTCCTACTCCATCCTCAACATTCGCCGGCGCGATGCGGCGCGTGGCGCGCAGAGTCAAACGCCTTCTTCGCAGGCGGGGCAGTTCGGTCGGCGGGCCAGAGGACACCGCGCACGCGGACACAATGCTCCGTGCGACAGGGTTTGATCCGTCGGGGGTGATCGTCTTCAACGACGGACAAGGGGATGTCCATAACGTTTTCGAGGTTGCGTTGCAGGCAATGATCGGACGGGATGTGTACCGACCTTACAAGGACGGTCGAACAGGCTTGCAACCGAGGTACTACGACATTCGTCGGCTTGACGACCCCAGTGATCGCCCCGGCGCTCGCGCCGCTCTTGATTGGCTTGAGGCCCACGCTGAGAGTGGACCCGGCGATTGCATCCGCTGGCCTTATCAATTTGACATTGACTTTCGCGGCAAGCGGATTTTTGCGCCTTGGGTGTCCGCTTTCGGGCAGGCGTACGTGGTGCTGGCGTACTTATGCTGGTTTCGCCACACGTCGGAGGCGCGATGGCTCGAGCGCGCCGTCGCGGGCGCTCGGCTGTTCGGAGTTCCCTGCGCCGAGGGGGGCGTTGCGCACGTTTTCTCTGAACAGGAGGTGTGCTTTGAAGAGTTGCCGTCCGCGAGCACGCACATACTCAACGCGCACCTGATTTCGCTTCTTGCATTGGATGAGGTTTTGGCCCTGCACCGTGATGGTCAATTGGAATCCGTGCAGCAGCGGGGGCTGACGTTTCTGCGCAACAGGTGGGACGATTACGATACGGGATACTGGAGCCGTTACGATCTGTCCGGCAGGCAGCAGATGTTTGCTCGCCTGTGTCCGGTTGCCGCCGAGCCGAAAGTTTTCCTGGGCAAGGTCGCCCTGATTGTGGGCGAACGTGTCGTCGCGACGCTCGACCTGGCGGACAAATCGGCGATGGCGGACGGGCGCTGCCGGGCGAGCGGAATCGACTTCGGCGGCATGTTCGCTAAAGACGCCTTCCGAGGCCGACACATCCTGTACGGACCGGGCTTACATCCGGAACCGGTGCCGACCGGTACGCGGCAAAACACCTACCTTCTGATGCGTGCGGAACCTGATGAACCGCCAGGCCTGGCGGAACTGGAACTGGAACTTTTCGCCGAGAACGCCACAATTCTTGAGGTTCACGTTCGCGATCTGTCGTGCACGGACCTTGCTTTCCGTCCGTTGCGGCCTGAAAGTAAAGTCGTCCTCAATAAGGGTCTGAATCGCGTCAGGCTTCCAGTTGAAAGAAAGGACCTGGGTGAGCCACTTTCGGCGGAGTACCACGATTTTCACGTAATGATATTGGAACTCCTGGCGGATCGCAGGCAGGACGAACTGATTCGCGTGCTCGCGGAGCGCTTTGACTCCTACCGGCAGAAGGGCCGCACTGTGAAGTAACCCTGGATTTCCGGAGAATTGCAGGGCTTGACTTCAAAGATAGGAATGCTAATAATCGCATAGTTTATTGCCTTTTGGTGCCAGCGATGACCCGCACGGACGATTACTACAAGCAGAAAGGCCTGTTCGGCCATCAGCCTGATCCGTACCAGGTTCAGGTCCAGACGGACATTCTGGACCTGTTGCCCGATGATATCGAAAGCGTCCTGGACGTCGGCTGTGGGGATGGTTACATAACCGACGCGCTGCCGGAGCGTCTCCGAGTCATCGGGTTGGACATCAGCGAGGAGGCCCTTCGACATGCGAAATGCCAAACCAGGGTCGGTTCGATTACCGAGATCCCCTTCGCCGACGGGTCTTTTGATCTGGTAATGGCTAATGATATTATCGAACATCTTCCGGACGGGGAGTATGTCAGGGCATTGGCTGAACTGGCGCGAGTTGCGACTAAATATGTGCTTGTAACTGTACCGCACCGTGAGCAGCTGGAGGCCCAACAGGCTCGGTGTGCCGAGTGCGGGTGCGTCTATCACCTTAATCGCCATCAACGAGCATACGATGAGAGAATTCTCCGCGATCTATTTGGTGGTTCGCTCCGGCCTGTGGAGATTCGATACTCCGGCGACCTTACGCTTTCGCCGCCGGATCCGACCATTCCCATCAAACACGGGCAGGGGTTCTTCCGGACGTGGGAAAAGGGTATCTGCCCCGATTGCGGGTCCGGCGAGCAAGTCGCCGGTAACAGCGACAGCCTCTTCTTTCAAGCCCTCAATGCCATCTGCTGCACAGTCTGGTCCAGGACGCTTCATGATCAGCCTCTGCGAAACAACCGGACTGAAATCATGGCCCTTTACACCAAGGGACCGACCACACGCACGCCGGAGACACAGCAACACGAAGAAAAGATCGGCAGCCCATTGGACATCGATTTCAGCAACAAGTTCCAATCGGTCAGCCTCGGTTTTACGCTCGGCTCGCCATGGGCTCAATTTCACTTACCCGCCGAAATAGCGATCAGCGCCGAGGGTATCGGCCTGACCCCGGATGCGTCCCAGGCCGTTTGGATCCCGATTCGGATTCCCGTCGAAGCCGAGGAAGGCGACACGATTCGCATTCACGCCTCGTGCCCCATAGGATCGGGCACCCTTGCGCTTACTTATGCCGACGGCATCAGTCACATAGACCGGAGACTTTTCAAGAAAAGGATCAGATTGACAGACCGGCGTATCGAGGCGCGCTTGCCGGAAAGGCTCTGGCCTGACCAGTACGGTACGATCCTGGGCCTTCATCTTTCCGGTAAGGTGCGGGTGCACAGTCTCAGTTATGAACCCGCGGGCGGGCCGAGGCCGGAAACGACTTTCCTCCGGCTCTTCGCTGGGCACAATGTCCTTTACGCCGACCGGACCGAACCGGTGGTCTCATGGGGCCTGACCGTTGAGTCTGAAGGGTACTATCCCAAACCGAACTTCGAATCACAACTGGTGGACGTTGGGTGATGGGTAGTCGGACAAATCGCAGCAGGGAGTGTATCGAGGAATACCAAAGGGGTTCACAATAATCATGCGTATCCTTATGCTGACAGATGACGTGGTGATTGATCGGCGGATCATTCAGGAGGCCCAGACGCTGATCGACCGGGGACACGAGGTTATTCTCCTGGCTGCCGGACAGGACGACCTGCCTGAATTCGAATGGATTGGCAGAGTAAAAGTCGAGCGGATTCGCCAGGACGTAATTTCCAAGAAATCCGGTTCGCTTTTCGTCTATGTGATCGCCCGCATACTGAAAGCCTGCGTTTCTGTAGTCGGACCGATTCGCAAGGCGCTTAGCGAGGCATTTCGAAAGATAATTCGCTTTGTGGGCGCCAAGATAATTTTTCTCATCAAGGCGATTACTCTTCCCGTGCGGGTCCTGGTGCGAGCATTCCGCAAAAACATCCTGCTACCGTTCGAGTCCGTCATTATGGACCGTGTGCAGCGGTATGATCCGGACGTTATTCACGCTCACGATCTGCCTCGGCTGAACGTCGCCGTAAATGCGTCCCAGCGGTTACGTATCCCCCTGATCTACGATGCCCATGAATTGTATCCCGAGATTAACACTCTCACACCGTCGCAGAAGCAGACCCTGTTCCGGTTGGAGAAAAAACGCATCCGCTACTGCGATCAGGTTATCACCGTGAATCCGTTCATCGCCGAAGAGATGGCCAAACGATACAAAATCGCCGAGCCGTTGGTTGTTTATAATGCCGTCAACAGGCCGGACGGCTTTAATCCGACCGATGCGCCGAATCGCTTCCGTGAGACAATGCCCATCCCCGATGACGTGGGAATCTTGCTCTATCAGGGATGGATGTCCCCGACGCGAGGGTTGC
>JAUWNJ010000032.1 GCA_030612725.1 Planctomycetales bacterium | reverse complement strand
AAAGAAAGATGGAGGAGTATTCAGCAGGTTAGAAGTACAAGGAACTCATCTCGGTAACAGATTCAAAGCGATATTTGCGTATCATGGAGATAATTGGAGTTATGTCAATGCCCCTTCTCCGGAGGTTCTCAATATTATAGGCCGGTTCTATCCGAATCCGAGGGATTTCTTGGAAACTTACAAATCTGACGTCGAATTGCTTACGGCAGTATATGACGTGACACCGACAGATTTGGACAAGGCCAAAGGGGCCGACGCACGGAAGATAAAGACGCTTCTACTTCTTAAGATCAACAACTCGCCGGTTACTCGTCTGGATCTTCCACATCTGACAGCATTTTCGTCTTCTTGGAAGGGAGGCCACCTATCCGCTGATATTTGCGATAGGGATGGTCGGTACATAGGAATCGCGCATCTGATCCCACCAGAGGACATGGATCCAAAAGTTGCAGAGCAAGTGTTCTGGCGCCTGCTCGCAAACACTGCTGTTGTCCCTGCCGAAAACTCCGGGAAATAGGGAAATAGGGGACGCTGGGGAAAGAATTAGAATTAAGGGGACGGAGCACTTAATTGCCCCTTTCCGCCCTGCTCGAGAATTAAGGGGACGGAGCACTTAATTGCCCCTTTCCGCCCTGCTCGTATCCGTTCGGATGCGTTCTGTGCCATTCCCATGCGAAATTAAGGGGACGGAGCACTTAATTATTTTGACGTAGGCCGTTTTCCGTGGTAGTTACTACTGCATGGCAAGGTTGGCCAGAATCGTAGTTCCTGATATTCCTCATCACTTGACACAGCGTGGTAATCGGCGTGAGGATATTTTCTTCAACGAGGCGGATCGCCAGAAGTATCTCCTTTTGCTGAAAGACCAATGCGAATTGTATGGGCTGGAGGTCTGGGCGTATTGTCTGATGACCAATCACGTGCATTTGGTGGTGGTCCCGAAGACAGCCGACGCCCTCGGCCAGGCGATGCGACGGATGAACTCTCAGTACACCTCATATATCAACTGGCGGCAAGGTTTGTGCGGGCACCTCTGGCAGGGACGGTTTTACTCATGCCCGCTGGACGAGTCGCATTTCTGGTCAGCCGTTCGGTACGTCGAGCGAAATCCGGTGCGTGCCGGCCTGGTCGAGCGGGCAGAAGAGTATCCCTGGAGCAGCGCATCGGCCCACTGTGGTCTGCGGAAGGATCCGCTTCTGTCCGGTGGCTTGGAAAAATCCGATCATGTCGGCGACTGGCGGGAATGGCTGCTGGATGAGGAAGAGGCGGCTGTTGAGCGTCTTCGCCACCACACGAAGACCGGCCGTCCTTGCGGAATGCCCGCATTTATCGAACACCTGGAAACTTTGCTGGGACGAATCTTGACAAAAAGAAAACCAGGCCCCAAAATCAAGAAGCGAAACCAGAAGAAAGGATAATTAAGTGCTCCGTCCCCTTAATTACCGTCCCCTTAATTATATTTAGATGATTAGGAGTGGTTGGAGGATTCGCTAGAAGAAGAGTTAGAGTTAGAAGATGAAACAAGCGGGACGGAAAAGAAGTGTCCAGATAAGAAATGACAATTAGACCTGGCGAGCATTTGTGTGCCGCGAGTTGATAATCAATGAAAATAATCAGACGGCGCAAGGCCCTTTGATAAGGAGAGTTCTTATGAAAAAGCGCAGATACCTTATACTCCTTGTAACCTTTTTGTTTGGTTTTGGTTGCGCACTCATATTGGGTGCTGTCATAGATATCCTCGATCTGGCTGTTACACCCGCCGAGCGCTTGGTACAGCAATGGGGGATTTGTGAAGATAAGGACGGAAATCTGTTGGTACCACTGCTTAAAGATGGAATCGTGGTACAGATAGCCCACAAACCTACGAGCGACAGATTGCAGTCTATTGATGTTATGAAAGAGGAAGTAGGGGCTATTTTTGAGTATAAAGTGGCTGGCGAACTTGGTACTCCATCGGCATTGTACGCAGGCGGTCCTATCGGCGGCGGTCCTATCGACGAGGGACGGATTTGGGTGGATCTGAATGCGGATGGATACTTCGACGAGCGTCTTATCGGGAAGAATTTTGAGATTCTAATAGACAACCAATGGGTGCGAGCAAAGAAGGCAGTAGGCCGGTCAGCACTTACGGATCAAGGCGTTTTTGAGTTTGATACGAATAAAGGTAAATGGATAATTGTCCCTGTTGTCCCTGCCGAAAAATCCATCCGGGACGAAAAGTGAAGAAGTTCCGGAGTTCCCGGAGTTCCGGGGACAGGAGTTCAGGAGTTCCCAGGAGTTCCCAGGACACGGGAGTTCCGGGGACAGAGTTCCGGGGAGTTCCGGAAGTTAAGGGGACGAAGTTAAGGGGACGGAGCACTTAATGAAGTTAAGGGGACGGAGCACTTAATTGTCCCTTTCCGCCCTGCTCGTATCCGTTCGGATGCGTCTTGTGCCATCCCCATGCGTGGGCGACGATGGCCTCCAAATCGGGATACTCGAAATTAAAGATTAAAGGTAATTAAGGGTAATTAAGGGGACGGAGCACTTAATTATTACCGAAACTACCACAGAAAACAGCCTACGTCAAAATAATTAAGTGCTCCGTCCCCTTAATTGGATATTGGAGGAAGGAACTTCTGATTCCTCCCGGTGGGACTGAAGTGGTGAGATTCAGCCACGGCGTGGCGCCACGTATGCTCTCCGGGTCAGTTATCCGTTTGAAAGGAGAGGTGGAGGCTGTCTTTGCTCCGGCCGACGAGACCCCCTGCTGGAAAGGAACCATTGAAACTGGCGAGTGTGAAGTTCGACTCCCACAATAGGGTTTGAAGGAAAATAGGGACAGCCTGTTGTTGTCCCTACCGAAAACTAAATCTGGCCGTAAGAAAACATGGGAAAACATGGGGAAAACATGGGGAGAAAACATGGGGACGCTACCCATGTTTTTTTCTTTATATTGTGTGCCTCCTGGAAAACCTTCCTGAAACTCAACTGATACAGTTTTTTTGGTGGCAGACCACCGACGGATAGCTATCCGTCGGCTTTATACACTTAGAATTAAGGGGACGGAGCACTTAATGAATTAAGGGGACGGAGCACTTAATTGCCCCTTTCCGCCCTGCTCGTATCCGTTCGGATGCGTTCTGTGCCATTCCCATGCGAAATTAAGGGGACGGAGCACTTAATTATTTTGACGCAGGCCGTTTTCCGTGGTAGTTACTACTGCATGGCAAGGTTGGCCAGAATCGTAGTTCCTGATATTCCTCATCACTTGACACAACGTGGTAATCGGCGTGAGGATATTTTCTTCAACGAGGCGGATCGCCAGAAGTATCTCCTTTTGCTGAAAGACCAATGCGAATTGTATGGGCTGGAGGTCTGGGCATATTGCCTGATGACCAATCACGTGCATTTGGTGGTGGTCCCGAAGACAGCCGACGCCCTCGGCCAGGCGATGCGACGGATGAACTCTCAGTACACCTCATATATCAACCGGCGGCAAGATTTGTGCGGACACCTCTGGCAGGGGCGGTTTTACTCATGCCCGCTGGACGAGCGGCACCTCTGGTCAGCCGTTCGGTACGTCGAGCGAAATCCGGTGCGTGCCGGTCTGGCCGAGCGGGCAGAAGAGTATCCCTGGAGCAGCGCATCGGCCCACTGTGGTCTGCGGAAGGATTCGCTTCTATCCGGTGGCCTGGAAAAATCCGATCATGTCGGCGACTGGCGGGAATGGCTGCTGGATGAGGAAGAGGCGGCCGTTGAGCGTCTTCGCCACCACACGAAGACTGGCCGTCCTTGCGGAATGCCCGCATTTATCGAACACCTGGAAACTTTGCTGGGACGAATCTTGACAAAAAGAAAACCAGGCCCAAAAATCAAGAAGCAAAACCAGAAGAAAGGATAATTAAGTGCTCCGTCCCCTTAATTACTGTAATTACTGCAACTGCAAGAATGCTAAAGAGTTTAATTGGAAATAAGAACCATGAGAATAGAGACTACCCCAGAAAACATGCTATATCTTTTCTGCCTTCCTATAGTCGTTTTGGAAAGTGTAATCGCAATGACGGCGCTAGTCTGTATTATTATCCTGTGCATCAGGAAAGGCTTTTCAAAGAGGTTTCTACTGTACATATACGAAATCCCTTTACTAATACTATTTTTCCATTTCTTTCTAGCGGACCATGTAAAGATTACGAGTTCCCCTCTTAGCAAACTATACTGGGCCTCGCTTATCAGTTTTACCCTGCCTATTATTTATCCGCTTTCTGCAGAGTGGGCCAGATTGTCTTCGTTGGGACTCCGAAAGGTCATATCTGGAGAAAAGCGTAACTTTGGGGTGGGTATTTTTATCGTAACATTACTGCAAACGGCAGTTTTTTACTATATCATGAGCTTCCTTGCTGGCTTAATTAAACAATAATGGACCTGTCTCTTGTCCCTACCGAAAACTCTATCCGGCCGTGAAAGACGGATAATTCTCGGAAATACGAAGAAACATGGGGACGCTACCCAGGAAACATGGGAGGAAACATGGGGACGCTGCCCATGTTTTCGAGAAACAGAAACATGGGAAACATGGGGAGGAAACATGGGGGAAAACATGGGGAAAACATGGGAAAACATGGAAAAACATGAAAAACATGGGGACGCTACCCATGTTTTTTTCTTTATATTGTGTGCCTCCTGGAAAACCTTCCTGAAACTCAACTGATACAGTTTTTTTTGGGGCAGACCACCGACGGATAGCTATCCGTCGGCTTTATACGCTTATGAAAAAATCCATGTGTTCGCGTTTGCGCGCGCAAAGGCGAACGTAAAAATCAGGGAGGCGAAAAATTCCAAAAAAACTTTTCCCAAGGCCGCAACGGACTTATGCCGTCGCTATCTGTTTTGTGTTCGCCTTTGCGCGCGCAAACGCGAACGCAAAAGTTAATACAGAGCGTCCTTGGTACGCTTATGTGTTCTTTGATAAGTGAATATGAGAAGACAGGGACTAGGGACTTGGGACTAGGGACTAGGGAAAAGAAAAACAGAGGAACAGAAGAAAAGAAAAACAGATGAACCAATCAACCAGTCAACTAATCAACCATCAACTTGGGCCGTTTAGGCAAGATAGGCAATGGCGGATTTTTTAAAATGGGCGTAAAAACGACCTCAAAATACGCAAACCCATACACGCCAAGGATTTGTGAATTTTGGAAACTTTCCCAATTGTTCCCAATTGTTCCCAATCGTTCCCATTCGTTCCCAATCGTTCCCATTCGTTCCGAATTGTTCCGAATTGTTCCGTTTCGTTCCGTTTCGTTCCACAACGTGGTCCTCGCAGAGTCCTCGCAGAGTCCTCGCAGAGTCCTACGGACTACGGACTACGGACCGAAAATGTTCCCCCGCTTCGGTGAATCAAAGCCGACGGATAGCTATCCGTCGGAAATTAAGGGGACGGAACACTTAATTGTCCCTTTCCGTCCTGCTCGTACCCGTTCGGATGCGTCTTATGCCATTCCCAGGCGTGGGCGACGATGGTCTCCAGGCTGGGGTATTGACACCTCCAGCCTAATTCATCTTTGGCCTTTTGGCTGGAAGCAACCAGGCTCGGCGGGTCGCCGGGACGACGGGCAGCGACATCAGCAGGGATAGGATGGCCAGTAACGGCCCGGCAGGTCTCGATTACCTGTCTGACCGAAAAACCCTCGCCATTACCCAGGTTGAAAACCTTCACCCGGCCCTGTCGCGAGCCTGGTCGAGCGGCCGCTTCTATCGCGTCCAGTGCAAGAACGTGGGCGGCAGAGAGGTCCATTACGTGGATGTAATCGCGGATGCAGGTTCCGTCGGGCGTGTCGTAATCGTCGCCGAAAATCTTAATCGATTCACGCTTACCCAATGGAACTTCCAGAACCAATGGGATGAGGTGGGTTTCAGGGCTATGGGCTTCGCCGATAAGCCCGTCGGGATGAGCGCCGGCTACGTTGAAATACCGCAACGCGACGAATCCCATTCCATAGGCTTCGGCGAACGCACGCAGCATGAACTCGACGCACAACTTGCCGGAGCCGTAGGGATTAATCGGTTCGGTGCGATCCGTCTCGCGGATAGGGATTTGCTCAGGCTGACCATAAACCGCAGCCGTCGATGAGAAGACCATTTTCGACACGCCGGCATCCCGCATCGCTTCTAAGAGCGTAAGCCCGCCGAGCGTGTTGTTGCGGAAATATTTTTCGGGTTTTTCGACCGACTCGCCGGCTTCGATGAACGCAGCCAGGTGAATGACGGCTTCGATATCATTTTCGCGCATAGCCGCCGTCAGGGCCGACGCGTCGGATATGTCGCCGACGACGAGTTTGGCGGGCGAGACGCCCGTGTTACGAAGCGCTTCGGCGTGGCCCTTTGCGAGATTGTCATAAACCGTGCAGTTATGCCCAGCCGACGCCAATACGCCAATCAGATGCGAACCGATATAACCGGCTCCGCCTGTAACTAATACATTCATTTAAGCCTCTTGTTAAATGTCAGGTATTTCCCGATTCGTTTAACCGTTGCAGGGCCGATGCCGGAGACGTTTTCCAGGTCCCCGGCAGATTTAAAAGCATGACCCGCCTGTCGGTAAGCGACAATCGTATCGGCCTTTACCGGCCCTATCATCGGTAGTCGGCGAAGCGATGCCGACGTGGCGGTATTAGGGTTTATCTTCTCAAGAACAAGTCCGACTTTATCGGGATTAACCGTCGGCGGGCAACCAAGCGCCGCTGTATGGGTGGCTGAAAAATAAATCAGCCCACCGCCCCATAACCCCAGCAGTACCACCAATGCCGACCGATCCGACCGATTCCAGAACGGGTAACGCTCCGGTTGATGGGGCTTCCGGCTCGGATTACTCACGTTTTACCCGCCTCGTTTGACTCATCCGGGTCTGTGCCGGACTCCCCGTCGGGATGCAGGGACGACCGGAAATTTCGCAGTTCATTAAAGGCCAGTTTCCCGCGCATATCGTTCCGGCACAGTCCGCCGTGAGGAAGGTAATGACCTTCGTAATCGGCAAGGTCGCGCCAGCAAACGCTTTCGACGAACGGTTTGGAAATGGCTGTTCGATAAAATGCCTGCAACCACTCGGCCTGTAGGCGCTGATTCCACGGTGTGTGCCAATGCCCTGCATCCTTTGCGAGTTTTTGTCCGCCCCAAGCGTCCCATTTATCAGACGAAACGTCCGAAGGCACCTGGACACCAGTAATCTCCAGTGGAACGCCAAAACCGACGAATTCATCCAGCATTGAGGAAATCTGCATGAAGTCGCGAACGTACATCCCATCCTGCGGAGCACCCATATATACCTGAACGCCGAAAGCGTCGAACCTGATACCGCTCTGGACAGCCATACCTGCGTACAGCATCGGCGGAATGGTCCGTTGGTTGCGGGCGTAGTATTCGCCCCAAGGCAGCACAATATCTATCAACACAATCGACTTCGGCGCAAGTTTCTTCACAAGAGAACAACTCATCCGCGTCAGTTCCATAATCTGCTCAAAACTCATATTGAAACTGTTGTAGGCGTGCAGACCGCAGGCCACTCGCCAAAGACTCACCTTCGACTCGTAACGCTGGACGACTCGCTGGATATGTTCGTAAATCATATCGCGAAGGGCTTCGTAGTCGTGCTCCCAGAGGTAAAGCCACTCCGGAATGTCGGCAGGGTCAAAACTCACCAATGGTCCGGCATGAATGGGACGACGATTGGCCACTGCCCAGTTGACCCAATCATCGACATTTTCCCATTTATACGACCGTTCCTTTGGCCCAAGATGCTTCCAGGAAAGCGGTATGGAGATGAAATCGAATACGCTACCGAGCCGTTGACGGTAACGCTGGTTTTTGCTGAGCAGGTCCACGACGCATCCGAAGCTTACGCGTCTGGCGGCAGTGTTTTGCCGACGACGACTGAGAAAAATATCGCCGTGGAAGAGTGTTATCTTCTCGCTGAGAACAATGGCTTCGGCAAGCGCATCGTCGGCAGCGGTCGCCGCTTTCGCAGGATCATCGCAGGTAAGCGAGTTGATGAATAAACGACGAACCTGTTCAAATTCGTCGTTCAGGGCATGGGCCTTGTCATAATCGAACAGCCCCCAATCTTCCCGTTTTTGAATCAGATGCATTACGCGTGCGCGGGCAAGTTCGACGTTGAGGTTGTAAGGGGTTTTGCGATCGGGAAGGCGAGTGGTCGGAAGGAACATCTTTCCCGGTTTTCCGGCATCCCACAGCAACGCCAGTCCACAGACACCGCTGCTGCGACTCATACACGAAATCTGACCTTTATCTGCTACGATGTCAGCCCGAACGGGGATTCTGTCCTGACCGAAAACGTACGCCCCCGCCAGATCAATGTGCTCTGCCGGACCGTCGCCGCGATAAACATCAAATCGGAGCATCGTTGCCTCAAAATAAAAAGCCTTTTACCGTCGTCTTACCGAGGTTACTAAAACAACATAAAACGTTCAAGCCGCATATCGTACCGCCGATGATTTTGTTTTTCCACTATTCTGTTGGTCGGGTCATTTCAGTCAATCGCACTGCTCCGACATTATACGAGATGATAAATTCAGAAAAACATTTGACAGCCCCGCTTTTTTAACCATACTATAAATCCATGATCGCGGGGTAGAGCAGTCTGGTAGCTCGTCGGGCTCATAACCCGGAGGTCGCAGGTTCGAATCCTGTCCCCGCTAGTGAGGCCAACCGGTTAGAAACGGTTGGCCTCTTTGGTTAACGCAAACGCCGAGGCTCCGCCGCCGCGGCGCCATCGGCCACCTCTTCGAGGCCGAGGACGAGTACGCAGGAGTGCCCCGACCCTCCACGTCGCCATCCGCGAAGCCCGCAAGGTCTACCAGGGCACCGGCAAGCTGCCGGACCTGGAACCACTGACCGAACTTGCGGCGCGGTGCCGGTCGTCGGGGCGAAAAAGTGCTTGTCCGCCCCGTCTGGTGCGGTACAGTGCACCCCGAACATAAACATCTTCAACAGCCAGGTCTCCCCCCAGCCTGACATGAGTGAAGTTCTGTCCCGGCACGGCAGCACACTTATGACGGAAACTCGGCTGCCGGCCTGGCAACCAATAGAGACAAGGAGCGACAATCGATGCATACCGACAGGGTGGATGATACTGATGAGAAATCGCACCCTTGGCATACTTACGGCGATTCGGAGTTGTTACAGAAGGTGGCATCGGGCGAGCAAGGTCTCCAGGCGACTGAAGTCTCCCGTCGTCTGGCTCAGTTCGGGCGGAATACTTTGGAGGCCGGCGAGACCGTCAGCCTGGCCAAGCTGGTCCTCGAGCAGCTTCACAACCCGCTGATCTACCTATTGCTGGGCGCGGCCGCGCTGTCGCTGGTCACCGGCCATGCCATCGACGCTGCCGTCATTGCCGGCGTGGTGCTGCTGAACACGGTTCTGGGCGCTTCGCAGGAGTACAAGGCCGGGCGGGCGCTGGAGGCTTTGCACAATCTTGCTGCCCCGCACGCCAGGGCGATCCGCGACGGTCGGGAGGTCGAAATCTCCGCCGAGGAAATCGTGCCGGGCGACATTTTGGTGCTTGAGACGGGCGACCTGGTCGCCGCCGACGCCCGCGTGATCCAGGCGGCCGAGCTTCACACCAACGAATCGGCCCTGACGGGCGAGAGCGATCCGGTGCACAAGACCCCTGGGGTGCTGGAGGCTAACCGCCCCCTGGCGGATCTTCGGAACATGGTCTGGATGTCCACGGCCGTGACGGCCGGGCGGGGCCGGGCCGTCGTCGTCGGCACGGGCATGAACACTACGCTTGGGCGTATCGCCGGTCAGGTCCGACAGGCAGGGCGGGAGCAGACGCCGCTTCAGCGACGCATGGCCAGACTGGGCGTGATGCTGGGCGTGGCGGGCATAGGCTTGGCGGTGCTGATCTTCCTTCTGGGGCTGCTTCGCAGCTACGACCTGGTCGAAATGGTGCTGTTCGCGGTGGCGGTTGCGGTTGCGGCCATACCCGAGGGTCTGCCGGCGGTCATCAGCGTGACGTTGGCGCTGGGCGTGCAGCGCATGGCCCGCCGCAACGCGATCATCCGCCGCCTACCGGCGGTGGAGACGCTGGGCTCCACGACGGTGATCTGCTCGGACAAGACCGGGACCATCACTCGCAACGAGATGACCGTTACCAGCCTCTGGACGCCCGGCGGCGCGTACGCCGTCACCGGCTCCGGCTTTGAGCCTGTCGGCAAGATTCACCCCCACGGCGAGCCGAATCGAGACGGGCAACTTAGCGACGACATGCGGACGCTGCTGCGGATCGGCCTGCTGTGCAACAATGCCTCGCTGAACCGCGCCGACGACGTTTGGAGCATCCGCGGCACGCCGACGGAGGGGGCGATCCTGGTGGCGGTGCACAAGGCGAGCATGGACGTTGAGGCGCTGGTCAAGGCCCAGCCTCGCCTGGACGAGGTGCCCTTCTCCAGCGAGCACAAGTACATGGCCACGCTTCACCCCACCGAGCGAGACGGCACGGTGGCGATGGTCAAGGGCGCGCCCGACCGGGTGCTGGCCTTCTGCACGCACGTGCTGCTTGAGGGGCAGGCGGTGGAACTGACCGACGAGCGGCGTGCAGAGATCGTAGCGGCCAATCAGCATTTGGCCAGTCAGGCGCTTCGCGTGGTGGGCGGTGCCGTTCGGTCGATGCCTCCCGACCGCGAGACTTTCCAGCGCGAGGATGTCGAGCAGGGCTTGGTCTTCGTGGGTCTGTGGGGGCTGGTGGACCCGCCGCGGCCGGAGGCGATCCAGGCGGTGGCCGATGCCCAGGGGGCCGGCATCCGCGTGGTGATGATCACGGGCGACCACGGCGTGACGGCCGAGGCGATCGCGCGGCAGGCAGGCATCATAGGCGACGGTCTCAATGAAGTGCTTACCGGACAGGACATCGATGCCATGACGCCCGAGCAACTCAAGGAGCGTGTGAAGACCGTGTCGGTCTTCGCGCGGGTCTCGCCGGCCCATAAGCTTCATATCCTTCGGGCGCTGAAGGCCAACGGCGAGATTGTGGCCATGACCGGCGACGGGGTCAACGACGCCCCTGCCCTGAAGGGCGCCGACATCGGCGTGGCCATGGGTCGGGCCGGTACCGAGGTCGCCAAGGAGGCTGCCGACATGGTCCTGTCCGACGATAACTTCGCCACCATCGTCCATGCAGTCGAGGATGGGCGGGTAACCTTCTCCAACCTCCAGCGGGTGGTATTCTTCCTGATCACCACCAACCTCGGCGAGATCATCACACTGGCGGCAGCCCTGATGATCGGCATGCCGCTGCCCCTGACGGCCATCATGATCCTGTGGATCAACCTGGTGACCGACGGGGCCTGTACCGTTCCGCTGGGCGTCGAGCCCAAGCACTGGGACGTGCTCAAGCAGCCGCCTCGCCCTCCCGGGGCCGGCGTGCTGAGTGCCAAACTGATCCGCCGCATGCTTATCCTGGCCCCGCTGATGGCGGTCGGGACACTGGGGCTGTTCGCCTACGAGCTGTATGCCGGTAGCGCCAAGCACGCCCAAACGGTCGCGTTCACGACGCTGGCGGCCTTCCAGTGGTTCCACGCCCTCAACGCCCGCACGAACTACGTGTCGATCCTGTCGGTGGGACTGCTGGGCAACCTGTGGCTGTGGCTGGGCATCGGTGTAGCCGTCGTGCTGCAACTGCTGGTGGTGTATACGCCCTTCGGACACCTGCTGTTTGGCACCGAGCCACTGACTGTGATCGACTGGCTGCTGATCCTGGTCGTGAGCAGTTCGATCCTGATCGTCGACGAAATCCTCAAGCGGCTCAAGGTGCACGGGACGCTCGCCGCGTAAGGACGGCGCGAGTAACTACTCTTTTCCCGCGAGCATAGGCCGCCGAGCGACCAGAACCAACATGTCCTGCACGCGTAATTACGCGCAATCGCACGCACTCCTTGAAACCGGGGCGAAATAAGTGCAATGAATGCACAGAAGCAGCTTGGCTTTGACGCCGATTCATTGCCCCCTACGCCGCAAAAGGTTACGGTGATTACGCGTGAAGCCGATAAACCGGCGGCGGTACCCCTCATAACCCGGAGGTCGCAGGTTCGAATCCTGTCCCCGCTAGTCAGCTGTAAGTTGCGTAGGGATAGGCAGTAATGCCTATCCCTTTTTTGTTGCGCCATGGGTAAAACGGCCCGAAAAAGGCCAAAATGTCATCAAACTGTAATCATTTGGCGACGTTTTCGGCCCGTCATCGCGTCGCAAGTGCCGCTGGGGCAGTCTCCATTAGACTCGAACAAGAGTCAGAAAGGAAGACTGCCATGGCGTGTCTTTACAAACGTGGGAATACGTTTGGATTAAGGGGACGGAGCCAACAATTTCCATTACAGGATTTTTTCAATAACCCTAATGTCCCTTTTGATTCAGTTTTTCATTGTTCCGTTTTTCATTCCAATCTATACTCACGGGTGTCACAGGTTTTCAACCTGTGCACCTAATGTCTAATGGAACAGCACAGATCGAAAACCTGTGCCACCGATAATGGAAAAGATTCGTATTCAAAAAGTTCTGGCGGCAGCGGGCGTGGCTTCACGCCGAGCTGTCGAGCAGATGGTTACTGAAGGCAGAATCAGTGTCAACGGGGAGATTGTCTCGGCATTGCCATGCTTCGTTACCGAAGCCGACGAAATCCGCCTTGACGGTCAGACCATCCGCAATCGCCCGGAAAAGAAGGTCTATATCCTCCTGAACAAGCCTCGCGGCGTAATCTGCACACAACGGGACGAAACCGGACGGAATCGCCCCCGTGCAATCGACGTCGTTGGGTGGGCGGGTCTGCGGGTGTACTGCGTAGGCAGGCTCGATGCCGACAGCACCGGGCTTATCATCCTGACCAACGACGGCGAACTGACCAACCGCCTGACACATCCGCGCTACGGCGTAGTAAAGACTTACATCGCCCGCGTTGAAGGGCGAGTAACCGTAGAAGAGTTGGCTTCGCTCCGTCGCGGGATATTCCTGGGCCCGCAAAAATCGCCCGACGGCAGGGCCAAGCGCAAAAGCCCGAAGTCCCCCGCCAAGGCGTCGGTAAGGGTAATTCGTCGCGGAGCAAAGGAGAGTTTGCTGGAGTTGCGAATATCCGAAGGGCGAAATCGCCAGGTGCGTCGGATGCTGGCGCGAGTGGGGCATAAAGTTTATCGTTTGCATCGATCGTCCGTAGGGTCTATAAATGATCGTGGATTGAAGATAGGACGGTTCCGACGCCTTGAAGCGTCGGAAGTGTCGGCACTGCAAAAAATTGCAGGAATTTGATTGCCAAGTCGTTATCCGATTGGATATTATCCACACGCACACGGCAAGAGTTTTTTTTCGCAAACGGCGCTTTGTGCCGCGAGCGATGCGTTCATAACCTCAAGTTCTGAACGGGTATGGACGAAAAATGTTATAACGTCGCCAAAGAAGTGTTTTTGTGCGTAGGCAAAACCCGGCACGGATGGAGAGTAATGTTGATACGTTTTCTTGCGGGCATAACTACGGTCGTTTCTCTGGCAGCATTGCTGGCAGGATGTAACACCGCCATCAGTCCGGAAGCAAAGGGCTATTTGCGATCTGCCGACACAGCCTTCCGTCACGGGGATGACCAGGTCGCCATTAAAGCGACTTCACAATTTATCCGAATGTACCCGCGCCTGGAAGAGACCGGCGAAGCATATTACATCAGGGGGCTGGCACGCTGCCGGGAAGAACAAAGCAGCGCCGGTAAAGACGATCTGCGAATTGCGCTGACACTTACAAAACGCAAGGACCTCGTCGCCCTGGTTCACTGCCGGCTTGGAGACATGTCTTATCAGTCCGGTGAAATGGCGACGTCGGAAAAGCACTATCGCGCAGCCTTGGAGAACGTTCGCCCCGGAGTACCACCGGCAGACGAGGCGATGTACCGGCTTGGATGTATCCTTCAGCGAGAGGGTCGCTGGCGTGAGGCGGACCTGTTTTTCAGTAAGGTAGTACACTTTTTCGAGGGTACCGCGCTTGCCGAACGAGCAGCCGACCATTCACATGCCGTGCAATGGTCTATCCAGGCGGCAGCGATGAGCGAAGTAACTTCGGCAAAGCATCTTCAGGGTCGGCTTCGACACGCCGGGCTTAATGCCCGAACCGACCTGGAACTCAAAAGTGGACGGGTAATGCGACTGGTTCGCGTCGGCTCCTATCATACATACGAGCAGGCGCATGCGGATTTGAGAAGAGTCAGAAGAATTGTTTCCGATGCCTTTATTACATCGGCGAGGTGAAAATTATGAACAGACTGCGTTTATTCGGAATGTTAATTACAATTGCGATGTTGTCCCTTGTAACGACTGGTTGCAAAACGGACGACCAGGTCAAGCCTGAGGTTGCTCCGGCTTTGTTTCAACAGCATTGGCCTGCTTCGGAAGTTCCCGTCGCGCACATCGTCAGGCGGGACTATCGCATCCGCGAAGGCGACTCGCTGGAAGTGATATATCACGTCCGACACCGGCGGAACCCCGACTATCGCGCCAAGATACAGGACCTCATCGCTGTCCGCTTCCCTTATAAACCAACGATGAACCAGATCGAGCGGATTCAGTCCGATGGAACGATCAACCTCGACCTGATTGGAAGAATACTGGCCTACGATAGAACAATCAAGGAAGTGGAAAAGGACCTCAAGGAGAAGTACGGCAAGTACATCAAGAAGCCTGTGGTTACTGTTAGTTTCATGGAGTCGAACGTCAGGATTGCCGAGTTGAAAGAGGCAATCAAG
Source organism: Planctomycetales bacterium (assembly GCA_030612725.1). Lineage (GTDB taxonomy): Bacteria > Planctomycetota > Phycisphaerae > SM23-33 > SM23-33 > JAUWNJ01. The sequence goes on along the minus strand of JAUWNJ010000032.1, from coordinate 20,704 downwards.
ACCGCACCGCGTGGCCAAGGTCGATTGGTTCCCGTTACGCCTGACGGTACGATTTCGGTTCCTTTCATTGTCAGTCTCCGTGCAGCCGGAAAAACCGTCGAAGAACTGCACAGGGACCTCAACGGGGCGTACAAGGCCCTGGGGCTGGACGAACTGGAAGTAACGGTGAACGTCCAGGCTGTCGCAGCCACGAATATATATGTATTCGGCGAGGTCCATCGCCCTGGAATGCTCAAGGCAAGCAAAGATGTTTCACTTCTTCAGGCAATTGCCTTGTCGGGTAGTTATATTCCCGCCCGCGCCGAGTTGAGCCAAGTCGTTCTGATTCGTCGCCGTCATCTTCCGAGGCCGTCGGCGGCGATTATCAATGTCTTTCAACTATTGGAAAATCGCAAACGCGCCGACGGCGAATCAGTCAAGTGCGACATGGCGAAATATCGGTACGACATCTGGCTTGAGGACGGCGACATGGTCTATGTCCCGACCAGTGGTATTGCCAAACGCGCCGATTACATAGAATACGTCTGGGTACGCGGTATCCGCGCCGTCGGTGGATTTACCAGCACCGCGAACTACACCGCCGGCGACGCCGTGGACTGGCTCGGACCGAACCCGTAACCAAACCCAATGGATTGGTATAACGCTGCAGACCGTAATAAAAAGCGTACATGATGAAAAGTAAGTAACCAGCATCCGGGAAAAGCAATCCGTTGTTCCCGGATACTGATTACCGACTACAGGCTACTAGCAGATGAGGTGAAACATGGCTTATCCCACACGGACGCTTCGTGAACTATCGCGGGTGATCTTTTCCCGACTCCTGGGGATCTTACTGATCCTGGTGATCGTCGTGGCAGGTGTGCTGACGGCGACCTTCCTTGGTCCATGGCAATATCGCTCCAAGGCAATGTTAATGGCCAATCCGAAGGGCATAACAATCTCGTCGCTGGAAACCCCCACAACCATGAGAGACAGGCTGAGTCTGTTCATTCTCAAACAGCGGGAATTAATTACCACCGAATACGTTCAGGCATCGGCGCTGATGAAACTCGACGGCGTAGCGCCGGCATCAGACGAACCAACGGACCTGAGCGGAGAACACTGGTACACCGATGCGCAGATCGCGGCATTCACTGCCGAAAACTTCAATCGCCTCGCCGAAGTGCGAAAGCGGGTGAAGGTTACGACGCCCGGCGGCGTGGGCGCAGCCTTCACGCAAATATTCAACGTCATTGTGGACTGGCCTGAAGAAAAAGACCGGCCGGGCGACGGAAAGACCGACAGCAGGACACTGGCGACACAACGCGCCCAACAATTTACCAAACACCTCATCGACGCTTACCAGTTCCGCAGGTCAAGTCTCGAAGTAAGACAGGCAAAAGAAAGTTCCATCGCCCTGATGAAAGAGACAACCGCCGATGCCAGGAAGAACATGGACGACGCCCAGGAGGAACTGGTAAAATACATCACCGAAGAAATCGGAGCCGATCTTACTGAGGCAAAGATTATAAGCAGCAGCAGTGTCGGAGAGACGGGGATTCAGACCCAAAGAACGGAAAACCAGAAAAAAATAAGCACGATTGATACCCGTCTGGCGGAACTGAAAACGCTGAATGAGCAAATCGACATAGAACTCAAAAAAGGCCCCGACAAGCAGGTGGTAATACCGAAGGTGCTGCTTACAGTGGACAACCTGGGGATCAGCAAGATTATCGAAGCGATTGCAGACCTGAGGATTAAACTGAACACTCTCACCCCGCAATTTGAGGATTCCTACAAGGAAATAAAAGAGACCCGAGCGGAGCTGGTCGCTAACCTGACCGACCTCAGGAACGAATTGACCAGGCAGCGCATCATGCTGAACCAGGAAATCGCCGCTTTGAAGGCGCAACGGACAGTGCTTGCCAAAAAGGTAGATGACGACAAGAAAAGAATGATCGAACTGGGACCCAAAGCAATGATGCTGGGCCTCCTTGACAAAAACGCCAACGACGCGCAAAAGGGGTACAGCAAGCAGATGGAAGGATACCGCGAAGCCAAGAGCGCCGAAATGGCGGCGAAGATACCGAATCGTGTCTCTGTAATCAGTGGTCCGTCGTTACCGGACGTATCTAAACCGCACCGCCCAATACTGTGGGCAAACGTGCTTATCAGCATCTTCGCCGGCCTGGTACTGGCATTGGTCTATGCCTTCATGGCCGACCACTTCGACCACACGGTCAAGGGCATCGAGGACGTTGAGCGACACATTGAAACCAATGTACTGGCGTCGGTACCTAAGTTCACTCACAAGATAATTCGCACCAGATAGAGGTATATAGACATGGCCGAGAATCAATTAGCCGCTGCCAAACTGACACCCCAGGCTGGGGACATATTAAAAGGTTTGTGGGCGTCGTTGTTTTACACTTCGGAAGCGCCGAAGTCCGTGCTGTTCTGTTCGTCCAACCCCCGCGAGGGCGCTACGACCATCGCCTGCGGACTGGCGCTGGCAGGAAGCAACGGTTCCGACGACGGCGAAGCGAACGACGAATCAGAAATGGCCCGTTCAGCCGGAAGGGTCGTATTGGTGGATTTAAACCTTCGCACCCCGGCGGTGGGCAACACACTGAACGTCGCCAACGGCATGGGCGTTTCAGACGTCCTGGTGGGGAAAATGGATTTATCCGAGGCGATCCAGCACGTCGGACCGGGAAAGATGGACGTCCTGACCGCAGGCAGCAAATGCGGGAAGGTTCTGGATATCCTTCGCGCCGATCGTGTAAAGAGTATTCTGGATGAGTTACAGCAACGTTACGACCAAATTATTATCGACGTCGCTCCGGTTAATCAGTATCCCGACGCACAGGTCCTTTCCGAGGCTGTCGAAGCCATTGTGCTGGTTGCCCGTTGTCAACATATCCATCGCGAAGCGCTGCTCCAGGCGAAAAAGAGGCTTCAGGCGGGAGGCGGAAAGATCGCCGGCGTCGTTCTGAACATGCGGACTTACCCAATCCCAAGGTTCGTCTATCGACGCGTTTGACCGAAGGCCGGCAGCGTGAGAGGCTTACATGACCGAACTGACCCGGCGCAAGACGGAACCCTTTACACCGATGCTCTCGTCGCGGAACGCGACGTCCGGGGGACTTCTGTGGGTCATACTGGCGATGGTGCTGGCGGCAGTGGCTGTCGCTGTTGTCCGTCCATCTACGATGCCGTGGTCGTTCCTCGCTCTGGCTGCCGGGGCAATCCTGGTTTACTGGTCCATAAAGTGGGATGTAACCCCGTGGGCCTGGATATGGTTGCTTTCCTATGGCCTGTTGGAATGGCCCCAGTGGCGGATAGAGATCACCGGCTTTTTTAACATGACCGTCCCTCGATTTATCTTCATCGGGGCGGTATTTGTGTTCAGCCTGCACTTTCTGCTCCGCAGAGAACGCCTCCGATACGACCGCGCGGTGCTGTGGGCGATGCTGGCGCTGCTGGTCTATAGCGCCGTCAGCGCCACGATGACTGGGTGGTTGGCCAGCACGACCGAAGTCAGCACCCTTCCGTACTACCGCTTTCTGGGGATGTTTCTGCTCCCCTTCATCATGTTTTTCTGCGTCTATAACACTACGCGGAACGAAAGACAGATTCCCAAGGTGCTGCTGCTCCTGTCGCTGTATGGGTGGTACGCGCTATATATAGGTTACCTTCAGTATGCCGCGATCATGGGCGCTGAGGGCGCCAGGGCATTTATCTGGCCTGCATATATAAACTGGCCGGCGTACGGTATTCACTTCGAGCGAGCGCGCGGGGCGTTTTCCTCGGCGTATCCTCAGGGCAGTCTGCTTGTGCTGATGTTTTTTGCCAACCTGTTCCTCATCCGCAGGATTCGCGGACCTTATCGCACCGCACTGATTGTTCAGGCGATTCTAATTCCACCTGCCATATTTTTCACCGGTGTCCGCGCCTCTTATCTGAGTTTTATACTCTGCGGGGTTGTCTGGTGCCTCTGGGCCAACAAAGAACGCTTCGGAAAGATAAAACTGACGCTGGTGTCGTTGGTAGTGATAATCGGCGTAACGATGTCCTGGGCGAACCTGGCCCAATCCAGGCGAGCGACCGGGGGAATAGCGCAAAAAGGGCCTATCGTTACGCGAATGATCCTTCTGGAAAGAAGTTGGGAATTGTTCAAGGAGCGCCCGCTTACCGGAGTGGGGTTCGGCCATTTCGTCGATGCCGTCCTGAAGCATCAGTGGGATCCGGGAACGATGTCGGCAATGACAACCGGAATCCTGGTCGAACACAACCTGTTCCTCAACACCGCGGTCGAAATGGGACTGCTGGGATTGACATGCCTGGTAGTGGTTTTCCTGTTGATATACCGCCAGTCGAGACAACTGTATCGCCGCTTGCCGGCGACATCCACCGGCTGGCTCAGCAAGGAATTCGTCGTGCTTTTCTGGATTGTGCTTCTTAATTATTTTACTGATGCGATGTTTCGAGATATGGTGTGGCACGTGATTGATAATGGGTTTTTCTGGGCTATTGCCGGTTTAATGGTCGGATATAACCGCCTGCTGGACTCTCGCGAGCAAAATCAACCGGACCTTTCCATCACCACCCCCGCCGGAATATAAGTTACCTTTGAAAAGTTTGAACAGTAAGGTAACTGATCCTTAAAATCCGAATATCGAATATCGAAATACGAAACAATGTCGAAATTCAAATGACCAAAACCCGAAACATAAAAAGACAAACATTTACTTCCGATGTTCGATGTTTTGAACATTCGAAAATTCGGATTTGTCCATAATACTGTTCAAACATTACTGCAACTTGTTTAGGAGTAACCGCATTGCCCGTTCTGTCGCGACTGCTGAAGGTCGGCTCGATGACAGAGTCGCTGGGTGTTTATATCCCCGCCACCATCTTCCAGAGATTTGTCTCTCTGGGGCGCATGTTGCTGTTTGTGTACCTGCTCAGGGAAGCGGGATACGGGCTTTGGGGGCTTGGCGTCGTAACTTTCACTATGACCTCATCGCTGGTAACCCTGGGTAGTCATCACGGGTTGGTGCGATACATCAGTTTCTACGAAGCCCGTGGGCAACTTCAGGAATTTTACCGCCGGGTACGGTTTCTCATCCTTGCCCTTGCCGTTGCGATTACCGCCGTCGCCCTGCTCGGTAGCGATCTACTGGTACTCCTGACGCGGTCTCGTGTCTCGCAGGTGGAACATCACCACCAACTCCATCTCTGCTGGGCGGCTTTGACCAATGCGGGACTTCTGGGGCTGTATCACAATATGCTCGGTTTCCTGGTTGGCATGAGGCGTTATCGAGCGGTCTCTGCCCTCGAAGTTACCTTCGCCGCCTGCTTTACCATCCTCGGCGTCGGCGCGTTGACTGTAACGGCCGATCCTTTGTGGCTGATGTTCGCGCATTTTATCTCGGTGTTGATAGTTTTTGTCGCGGGAATGTTCCTCTTGCAGTTGGCGTTAAAATCGCCGGAAGCGATTACCGAAGCGTCCGGTTCCGCCGCCCGAACAAAAGAAACGCTGATTCCCGAACCCGACAGCGATGCGGTAGGAATTGACAGCGCCATGCCGCTTCCGGTCCGAAAGGTCGAAGCCGCCGAACCGATTGGGCTTAAAGGGTGTTTCGCCCGCGTGCTTCGCTTCGGATTCGTCGCCACAATCGCCGCTTTCCTCTGGCAGGGTGCGGGGTACACAAGTTTCCTTATGACTTCGCGAAAATACGGCGAAGTCAAGGCGGGGATATTCTTCGCCTTTCTGCCCATGGGCCAGGCGATATTGGCCCTGTCCAATGCCGTCAGCGCGGTGATATTCGCGCACGTTGCGAAACTCTGGGAGACCGGCGAGCGCCGCCCAGCCATATTCGTTCTCCAGACCGCCTACAAGGCCCTGGTGCTGGCGACGATGACACTGGCGGTGCTGCTTTACGTTACCTCGCAGTGGTGGGTGAAAATATTCCCCGCCGGCTTCCACAATGGGCTTGTTCTCCTTGGCGGGTTGTTGCTGTTCTTCCAAGCGAGCATCCACCTGTCGCTTTTGAACATCCTTGCCTGGCTTCACGAAAGACCGGTTATCGCTGTGATTGCGCCGCTGTTGAGCATAGCGATGATTGTACCGCTGGCGATACGCTGGATGAACCGCTACGGACCTGAAGGCGCCGCCCTGGCATCCGGGGTTGGTATGTACGCCGGAATGATTGTGGTCTCGCTGGGGTATTTCCTTATCGTTCGCGCCAAGTTCCAAATAAGCACGTATCTCCTCATGGCCGCCCCCGCCATGCTGCTACTGTCGAAGTGGACACTGGGGCTTGTGTGGATAGCCGTACTTATAGTGACGATATTTACTACATGGTTGCTGGATTCCAGACAAAAACAGATACTGAGTTCATCAGGACGACGAATACTCAAGCGATTCATGCCGGCGCGAATACGCCGGGGAGCCACGAGTGCATGACCGAAAGCATTTCCGTTATCCTGCCCACGCATAACCGTCCGGAGTCGCTAAAAAGGACTGTCCGGTCGGTACTGTCGCAAAGCCTCGTGCCCGATGAGTTGATAATCGTCAATGACGGCGACGATGAGATACCCGCCGACATTTCCGACGAGGTGCGGCAGGCGGGTGTGCGGTTCATTTACAGGCGGCGCGATTATCCGTCGCTACCGGCTTCGAGAAACGTCGGTATAGACGCCTCAAGCGGCGCGATACTTCTCCTTCTGGACGACGACGTGGAACTGGAGCGGAAATTCCTGGAAGAGATGTCGGGGATGTTCGAAGCCGATAAGGCCGGACAGGTCGATGGAATCGGTGCGGTGGGAACCGACTTCAGCGTCATTCCAACCGCGAAAAACCGCCTGTGGGGAGTCCTTATGTTCCTGACGGGACACCTGCGATGGATGCCCCGAAGGTGCCGGGCCAACACGACTCGGCTACCTGCGTCGCTGCGGGGACTTCTCAAACCGGCGAAATTTCTGATCGGCGGCAGGGTCGGCGTCCGACGACGTGTGGTCGAGGACGTGAGATTCAACGAGACATTCGCAGGCTACGCCCTCTTTGAGGATCGCGATTTCTGCTACCGCGCCACGCAGCGATACGCGATGTTTGTCGCGCCGTCGCTGAAACTGACTCATCACTTCGACAAAAACGCCAGACCCGATGCGTTCACCTATGGCCGAATGCTGGTAATGAATCAAATCCATATTGTTTCGGAGGTGCTTGAGCCGGGCGTCGGCAAGTGGATGCTCCTGGCGTGGAACATGGCGGGGTTGGTGCTGGTGCATACTATATATATCCCGCTGGGAAATCACAAATTTCACTTCGGCGTGGTTCGGGGGCTGATTTCGGGAATCGTCCACGCTGTTGCAAAGGGAATTACAGGTCCGTCATGCGAGTCCTGATGGTAATGAGCAGGCTGATTCTCGGCGGGGCGGAAACGGTCGCGCTGGAACTGGCCGGTGCGCTGAAAAAGCGAGGCTGTCATGTCTCCATCGCCTCGGTTCGCAGCGGCGGCGGAAGACGAGACGAATTCGCCCGCGCCGCGACAGTAGTCCACGACGGACTTACCTCCAACAGGTTCGACCTTATGGCGGCGGTTCGCATCGCGCGAATCATCCGCCAGGAACAAATCGAGTCGGTAATCATCGTCGATACGCTGCGAAACGGGATGCTCTTTACGACTCTCGGTTCGCTGCTGAGCGGGCGAAACGTCAGGATAATCTGCTGGTGCCATTCCGTCCCCGGCGGGCAGGCAGGACGATTCGTTCGTCGGCTCCGATGGTACAGATCGGCCGGGATGCTGGATGACGTTGTGTGCGTCAGCCAATACCTGCGCGAGGAATTAATTTCTCAACGCCTGTCGCAACGGGACGTTTGCGTCATCCATAACGGTATTAATCTGTCACACTTCACGTACCACGGGCGTCCCGCCCGTGAAAGTGAACACGGGCGAGACGCCCGTGGTACGTACCTGTCCCTGCCGGCGAATAAGCATATTATCGTCCAGGTCGCTAACGTCGTACCGGACAAGGATTTCCAAACGTTGATAGAAGCAACAGCCCGCCTGGCGAAAAGGCGCGACGATTTCCACCTGGTCCTCATCGGCGAGGGAACCAAAGGACCGGAAATCGCACGCGCCATCGAACAGGCCGGTGCCGACGAATTTATTACGCCGATGGGCAAGCGTGAAGATGTTCCGGAAATACTGGCCTCGACTGATATGCTCGTGCTTTCGACGAAAACCGAAAGTTTCGGCCTCGCGGTGCTTGAAGCAATGGCTTCAGGTCTTCCTGTCGTCGCCGGCGACGTGCCCGCGCTGCGAGAAGTTTTTACGCACGAATCCGAAGGGCTGAAGGTCCGTCCCGGCGATGCCGATGCGCTTGCAGGGGCGATCGAACGCCTGCTGGATGATGAAACCCTCCGACAACAATTTGGCGATGCCGGTCGAAAACGGGCTGAAGAATTCACCACGGAACGAATGGCCGATAAATTCTATCGCCTGCTGACGGATTCGTGAAATGCGGATACTTCACATAGACAAGATGCTTTTTCGCACCAGCGGCGTAACGAGTTACGTTCGCGGGTTGAGCGATTATCAACGCCGGCGCGGGCATGAAGTGTGCAGTTTCGGCTGCGCAGACCCCGACGAACCGACCGACCATGTGCGGTATTTCGACTTCACAAAAACGCGAAATCCCCTGACGCTTCTGCGAATGATCCATAATCGCCAAGCCGCGGCGGACTTATCATCGTTCCTGCGAAACCGGCGGATCGATATCGCGCATGTGCACAATCTCTATCACCACCTGACGCCATCCGTTCTCGAAGTTCTGTCAGCACGACGGATCCCAATCGTTATGACGGTGCATGACTACCGTCTGATGTGCCCGACGAAGCATTTTCTACGTTCCGACGGCGTGTGCCTCCGCTGCCTGCCGAACCGGTTCTACCATGCCGCAAGCCCAAAGTGCGCGGGCCTGGGCGGGATCGCGCTGGCAATTGAAAGTTACATCCAACGATTCTTCCGCCGCTACTATCAGCCAATAGAACTATTCCTCTGCCCGACGCGGTACATGCGGCAGACACTGTTGAAAACGCATCTTCCCGCCAACAAAGCCGTCGTTCTGCGAAATATCGTCGAGCCTATCGCCCTGCCGGCGGATGAAAAACAGTCGGATTGCGAGATTCTGTTTGTAGGCAGGCTGACTGTCGAAAAATCGCCTCATCTCATGCTCGATCTCGCCCGTCTGCTGCCGGAAGCGCATATCGTTATCGTCGGAGAAGGTCCCCTTCTGGGAAAACTTCGCGACAAAGTCGCCACCGCAGGCCTGACGAACATAACCATCACCGGGCACGTCAATCACGAGGATTTGGGGGCGTATCTGGCGCGGGCGACTACTGTGGTCGTTACAAGCCGGTGGATAGAAAACAGCCCCCATGCTATGCTTGAACCGATGCTGGCCGGTCGATGCGTAATCGTACCGGACCATCCGCCGTTGCGCGAATGGATAAGCGACGGACTGACAGGACGACTTTTTCGCCCCGGTGACGCCGACTCGCTCGTAAAAGTCGCTAAAGAAGTTCTAGGCCACCCGGAAAGCCGCAAAAAAATCGCTCTCACCGGAAAGACACTTGTTGACCAACGGCATAATCCGGAGCATATAATTAGTCAACTGGACAGATTTTATGAGGACGCTATCGACCGATGCGCATTGCGATGATTGGTTCCCGTGGTATTCCCGCTGCATTGAGCGGCGTGGAGCGCGTGGTCGAGGAATTGACGGTCGAGTTGACCGCCCTCGGACACGAAACGCTCGTCTATGCCCGCCCGTGGTACATCCGAGAGCAAAACCGACCGCTATGGAAAAAAGGCGGCATGGTGATAACAACTCCCGGACTGGCCGGTAAAAGCGCCGATGCGCTGACCCACACCGCCACCGCAATGTTCGACATGCTCCGGCGAAAGGTCGATGTGGTGCATATCCATTGCGCAGGACCGGCATTGTTGAGTTTTCTCCCGTGGGCGGCGTCGCTACCTGTAGTCTTTACCGTTCACGCGCCGGAATGGAGCCGGGCGAGGTGGTCGCGCCTGGGAAAGATGGCGCTGAAAGCAGGGTTAAATTGCGGAATGAAATTCGCCTCCGATGTCAGTGCGGTTTCACTTAATCTTCGTGATTTTCTGACCGATGCCTATAATAGAGAGGTTGAATATATCCCCAACGGCGTCCGTTCAGTCAAACCGCGCCGTCCTGAGCAAATAGCCGGCTGGGGTCTGGAGCCCCGGGGATATTGCCTCTATGTCGGAAGGATCGTACCGGAGAAGCGTCTGGACCTGCTGGTTCGCACCTGGCGTGAGAAGAAAATCGCCGTACCGCTGGTAGTGGCCGGCGACGGGAAGCAGGAACCGGCCTATGAAGCAGCGTGCAGACGCGAGGCGAATGAACTGGTCCGCTTCGTCGGGCCCAGGTTCGGAGACGAACTGGCTGAACTGTACAGTAACGCCGCCGTAGTGGTCCAGCCAAGTGAACTGGAAGGGATGTCGCTGGTGCTGCTGGAATCGGCTGCGTATGGGCGGTGCGTAGTGGCGCGGGATATGCCCGCTACGCGCGACGCGCTCGGCGACGGGGTAATAACATTCGGAGACGATTCGACCGAGTCGCTCGGCGAGGCAATTGTAAAATGCCTCAATGACCCCGACCTGAGCCGAGAAAAAGGCGAAGAGGCGAAACGACGGGTTACAGAACTGTTTTCCTGGCCTGCAATCGCCCGACAGTACGAAAGACTTTACCAATGTGCAGCGCGGAGATAACAACGTACACCAACACCACAGTAATGAATCCGGACGAACTGTTGCGTGTCCTGGACGATGTAGAGAGCGAAGGCGCCCGGATGCTCCTGAACGGAGCAAACCGTCTCTATGGCTTCAGCAAACGCGTTTTCGACATCATCGCCGGAACTGTCATGCTGGTACTTTCGATGCCGCTGATGATCCTGGCGGTAATAGCGATAAAGTTGACCTCAAAAGGACCGATATTCTTCAGGCAGAAACGTACAGGCTTGAACGGCAGGACCTTTACGATGTACAAGTTTCGCAGCATGTCCGCCGGGGCCGAAGACGCCAGACCCATTCTGGAAAAACTCAACGAGAGCAACGGACCGGCCTTCAAAATCAAACGCGACCCGCGCGTAACACGCATCGGACGTTTCCTCCGTCGCAGCAGTCTCGATGAACTTCCCCAGCTGATTAACGTCCTTGCCGGCCAGATGTCATTGGTCGGACCCAGACCTCTACCGGTCGCCGAAGCCGAAAATGTCCGGGGTGCAGGCCGGCTCCGGACAACAGTCACACCCGGACTGACGTGCCTGTGGCAAATATCAGGACGAAATGAACTGACATTCGAACAATGGATGCACATGGACCTGTACTACATCCGCCATCGCAGCCTGCTGCTCGACCTGATAATCATCGTGCAAACCATCCCCGCCGTCCTGTCGGCACACGGAGCATATTAGTAATAAGCCCCCGGCACTGCCGGGGGATAGTCTGTCCGCACATGGAGCGCATCAAATCCCCCCGCAATGCGGGGGGCTTATTGCTTTTTACTAATTCACTCCCCCCCTGCTGTGCCGATAAAGGTATTGTCCTGTCATCAGGAGGCTTTTGCGAGCGACGAGAAGCATGGGCAATCTGACCAATTTCACTGAAGGAATGCGTGCATACCGCAACGGCGATTATCCCGCCGCTGTCGATATCCTCAATACCATGACCGGTCGAGAAGACCTCCCCGGTAAACTGGCTCGCTATTACTGCGCTATGGCGCATCGGGAAATGGGAATTGAATATCTTGAAGCGGGCGAATTTTCGGCCTCGGCTGGACATCTCCGAAAAGCAGTCGCACTAATCGGAAATAAGGCGGAACTGGCGGAGTACCTCCTTATACTTTACGCCAGGACAACCCAGTACGACCGCTACACCGACGTAGCCGAGGTGCTGAGCGAACTGAAACACGACGATGTTTCCGCTCGCGTCCGTCTGGCCCAGGCCCAATGGCACACCGGTCGGCGTCCACTGGCCATTATGACGCTGAAAAGCGCTCTTCGCGAATTCGGCGATAAGTCCGAACTGCATCTGAACCTGGGACTGTTTTACGCATCCAGGGAAGAATTCGACACCGCCGCAAAACACCTCCGCAAGGCTGTCGAGTGCGATTGCACATCAGTCGCAGCCCATCGCCACCTCGGACTTATCGAATCGGCGCGCGGTAAATTTTATCTCGCAACCAAATCATTCCAGCGAGCCTGCGATCTTGCACCGCGAAACCTGCTGCTTACCTACCAGTTGTGCCTGGCGGCAGACGCAGCCAAAAAGACAAACCACCCCATGACGCTGGCGATGCCGGAATTCAACCCGGAAAGAACCGATCAGGACATATCGGACGCACAGGTCAAACCAATACGCCAACTGGCGGAATACGTATCCTCCGAACCGGACTTCATCGAAACCTTCCTCGCCCTCCCACCAAGCGACACCGACGAAGAACTCTTCGGCCTGGTGCTGTCGATACTTCAAACCGCCCTGGAATACCACGCCGATTACGCCGACCTGCATTACTACGCCGGCGTGGCTTCGTGGCGACTGGGCAAGAGCGAACAGGCAAGGGAATATGCCGCCGAAGCCGTCAGGATTAACCCTCGATATACCAAGGCACTGATACATCTATCAGAAATCGACGCACATCAAGGCGAGATTGACGAAGCAATCGCAAACCTCCAGCGGGCAGTTCTTGCCGGTGCGGATTTCCCGGACATTCACGCACGCCTCGGAGACCTGATGAAGCAGCGAGGAATGAACGTCCCCGCCAAAAAGCACTACACCCGGGCACTGGAACTGAAACCGCGTTACCCGCGAGCCACCGACGGTATGGACTCGCTGGCAGCGTGATGGAGATATTTAATATGGACTCGCTGGCAGCGCGATGGAGATATTTAATATGGACTCGCTGGCAGTGTGATGGAGATATTTAAAAGGTGAGTTACCTGCTGGAAATTCTTTCGAAGGGACTTGAGTCCAACGTCGGAGAGACGCTGGATCGCCACCTTCGCGACGGCGTCGCTATGGGAACCCACGATACCCAATGCACGCCCTACCACTCCTGCTTACCGGAAAGCCGGCAAACAAAACAAGTTACAAAACCACTGGAAGAACTCGCCGAAACGGTCAGGGAACATCCCGACCATCCGGATGCACGATACCAACTCGGATTGTCCCTTCTGAACGCCATGAGGTTTTCCGACGCAGCCGAACACCTGCTCTGCGCCTGCCGACATAAACCCGACCTCCTTCAGGCCCGTCTGGCGCTGGCGTCGGCATACGACGAGATGGGTCAATCGCAAAAATCTCTGGAACACCTCCGAATCGCCAACCAGACACATCCGGGAATACCGACGGTCCTGTTCGCCATAGGGTACTGCCTGGAAAAACTTTTCCGCAACAACGAGGCCGGTGAGTTTTATCGCGATGCCATCGCAATAGACGAAGACATGGTTCCCGCCCGACAACGATTGGCCGCTGTGGCAATGCTCAACGATGACATCGATGAATCCATCGAACAATACGAACACCTCCACACCATTGACCCTGCCGATACGTCCATTCGTGCCGCCTTGGCGCATCTGTACTACCGATCGGGGCAATACGACCAAGCCATTAAGGAATTTGAAACCGCCATTGCAATGGAACCCGACAACTGGGCGTTGATGGATGACGAGGTCGAATTGCTCGTGACGACCGGGCAACTGCGCGAAGCGGCTGAACGACTTTACAGGCTTATCGAAGTCCAGGGACCATTCGCCGATCTGCATCTCCGCCTTGCCGACGTGCTCAGCGAGATGGGCGCAGACAGCGAGGCGACGAACCAATACCTCCTGGCGCTTCAGGCCGACCCGGATTACCTCGAAGCAAGAATTGGGCTGGGAAGGCATTATCTCGCGTATGGTCGATGGACCGAATCGGCTGAAGCATTTCATCACGCCGCTGAAACCAACGATAACCTGCTGACCTGTTACGTCGGTCTTGGGGTCGCCCAGGCGTCCGCGGGACATGAAACCCAAGCCATCGAAACGTTTCAACTGGCGGGAGCGGTTGAACCCAACTCGACCCTGCTCCTGTCGGAAATGGCGAAACTGCAACTCAAAGCCTCAACCGCCGAACAGTTCCAGCGAAGCCTGAATTCGTCCGGTGAATCGCCTCACGCCGACGACGAACTCGACCACGACGACCTGCTGCAAATCCAGGTCGAACGCCACGCCGAACAGGTCGCCGATAAACCCGAATACGCCGACCTGCGATACCGATACGGCGTGCTTCTTCGGGCTGAAGGGCGCCTCGGCGAGGCGCTCGAACAGTTCACCGAAGCCGTCCGTATCAATCCGACGTACGTCGCCGCAATTATCCGACGGGGAATTACCCAGCAGGAACTGGGACAGACAGACCAAGCCGTTGAAACCTTCAAGCAGGCCCTGGAATTGAAGGGCGAATACGTGGACCTGCACTATCGCCTTGCGTTGTTGCAGACGGACCGTCGGCAGTTCTCCAAAGCCGTTGAGCATATGGAAAAGGCTGCTTCGCTTGCGCCGGGAAACAGGCAGGTCCGGGCGGCATTGGCGCTGTCGCTCCAGAATATGGGTTTGATGGACCGCGTAGCGGCTACATGGCGAAACCTGAAGCAAATGCACGCAGTAAGTTAGCCTCGCGGTGATGCCAGGATGATAGTCCATGGCAGCGGAGAGCGGACGACCTTTACTTCGGCATATTTTCCCACCCAACGGATGAAACCTCGCTTGCTCCAATGCTGCACATGGTCCGGAGTGTTACCGAATTGACGCCAGTAAGCCCCTCTCGCCATGTTCAGAATCCGCCATATCGGTTCGCGGGGCACGCTGATAAGAACCCATCCACGACTGACCCGCAGCAATTCGCGCAGACCCTTGTCCGGATCATCAAGATGCTCCAGAACCTCCGAACAAAGCACGGTTTCAAATGAGTTATCCTTAAACGGTATTTCGTAAATACTACCCTCGATGGGTGTTAGCGAAGGGGCAATCTTTGCCATGCGGGCAAAGCAGGCTGGATTAATCTCCAACGCCGTAACGCCACGGGCAACTATCTCAGGCGAGAGAAACTGGTATGCGTCACCTTCACCTGCGCCGACGTCCAGAATCCGACCGGAGGCGATGTGCAGCAACTCCTCCAGCGACTTGAAAAAATGCTTCACCAGGGAGCGAGCGACAGGTTCGCGTATCGCATATTTATCCTGGAGAGGCTTGTCCCTTTCGAGTGGGCCATAGGTCTCCATGAAACTTATTGTAGAAACGGGAGCACGTTTTGGAAGCCTGCGTTGCGTGCGAAAAATACCACCAGACCCGATACTCTTGTGATGCGCGAGACGTTCAAACAGTTTAAGCATCCAGTCGTTCAGGTTGACACATTCTTCCAGCATGACTTCCCGCTTCCGCGCCCACTGCTGCTTCAGATCGTCATGGGCAAGCCAGGTGTCTATCTGTTCGAGTACTTTGTCGAAATTCTCGGGCCTGATGCCGACGGTAAGTCCGTAACGATGCTCCAACTCTTCAAGGACGGACAACCGCCCCACGAAGGTATTGCAGCGTAATGAGGGCGTTCCAAGCACCGCAGCCTCGATTGTCATGGTCTGACTGTCGCCTACGACCATCTCGGCAAAGGCCATTACATCGAGAATCTTCTCCACCGGCGTCGGGAGAATGTACTGTTTGAGGTTTTCGGGAACCCCGGCTTCGGCGCTGATAAAAACCCGTCCGTGCGGACTGAGCCGGTCAACCACTGCCTGTGCCTGGGCGGGGCTGACGCCCTTCTGACCGATGTCGTGATGGGCAGTCAGCGCGACCAGGCGAAGAACGAAGTATTTTTCATCGGGTTTTACGCCGAGCAATTCGCGCACACCGGGATCCGGACGATATACATCAGGATGCAAATAAGCCAATTCGTGATAACCCTGGTATGTCAGGTGCTTAGGGCCATAAGCCTCGTGCTCCAGCGAGCGCGGCGTAACAATGTAGTGAGATGCTTTGTACGCAACCTGGGCGAACATCGGAACCACCGAAGCGTCATCCTCGCAGAATACAACCGAAGTAGCACCGGTCAAACGTGATGCCGGACCTATCACGATGGAAGTGCCTATCATCAAATCGACCGGTTTAACAAACCCATTGAACGATACCCGCCCAAGCACTTTCAAGGCCTCGACCCCCAGGGAAACAAGCCCACGCCGCTTGCGACGAATAAAAATGTGAGGCCAACCGGATTCATGAAGCAATTCAGGAAGGCAATCCTTCTGACGGGCAACTATCAAAACGCGATGCCCCTGGTCCTTCAGCGTACTTATGACGTTCTTGAACAAATGAAAGTGCGCAGGATGACCCAAATCGAAAAGAAACCTCATCTGTTACGCTCCGATAAATTATTCAAACCAACTCCACAAGCAAACCAAAACCATCCAATAGAGATTGTCCCGGTTTCGCTTCTCCGGTCAAGACTCTATCGGTTCGAGAAAACCTCTTGTATGATGTTACGCCATGAATGGCATCAAAATAATTACCATCGTGGGCGCACGTCCACAGTTCGTCAAAGCCGCTGCGGTCAGCCGGGCCGTCGCCGAATTTAACCGGAAAGAAACGCCCATCACGCTCAACGAGCGCATCGTTCACACGGGGCAGCATTATGATGAAAACATGTCGAAGGTGTTTTTCGACCAACTCCACATTCCACGCCCGGACGTGAACCTCAAAGTCGGTTCAGGACCCCATGGCCGACAAACAGGCGCAATCCTGGAAAAACTCGAAACTGTCCTGACCGAAACCAAACCCGATTGGGTGCTCATCTATGGCGACACAAATTCAACACTGGCCGGTGTGCTCGCCGCTGTCAAACTTCACATCCCCGTAGCGCACGTCGAGGCAGGCCTGCGGAGTTACAATCGGCGGATGCCCGAAGAAATCAATCGCATCGTCGCAGACCGCCTCTCGACGCTGCTGCTGTGTCCGACGCCGACAGCCGTCAGCAACCTCGCCGAAGAAGGCATTACCGAAGGCGTCCACAACGTCGGCGACGTGATGTACGATTCGGTACTGTTCAATGCCGAACTTGCACGGAAAAAAAGCGACATAATGCAGACGCTGAAACTTCAGCCGAATTCGTATTATCTCGCCACGATCCACCGGGCTGAAAATACCGACGACCCCGACCGACTGAACAGTATCGCCCAGGCCTTCGAGCAGATTGATATGCCGATTATTCTTCCGATGCACCCGCGTACGCGTGGTAAAATAGGGGACGCTAACCTATTTTTGCCTTCCCAGCCCTCACGTACGCATCCTCGGCACCGCCACCAGAGCAAAAATAGGTTAGCGTCCCCTATTTTAATCGAACCGGTCACGTATCTGGACATGCTGACGCTGGAAGCCAACGCCCGTATCATCCTCACCGACTCCGGCGGCGTGCAGAAGGAGGCGTATTGGTTCGAGAAGCCTTGCGTTACACTGCGAGATGAGACCGAATGGGTCGAACTGGTCCAGGCTGGGTGCAACCGCGTCGTCGGCGCGGATACACAGAAAATCGTCGAGGCTGTGGATGAGTTTGAGCAGGCCGGCTGCTTACTGCCGGCCAACCGCCCCACCGACCTCTACGGCGACGGGCACAGCGCCGAAAAAATCATCGCACTACTGAAATAGTGGTTACGGAGTATCAGGTGGTATGGTAAAAGCAGTTACATTGACACGGGTTGTCGGGGCGCGTCCCCAGTTCATGCAGGCGGCGGCCCTGCGGCGGGAACTTATGCGCCGCGGGCACAGGGAAATTCTCGTTCATACCGGTCAGCATTATGACGAGGCAATGAGCAGGATATTCTTCGACGATCTGGGTCTGGACCGCCCCGACGTGAACCTGGAGGCAGGTTCAGGCGGACACGGTGCTCAGACCGGACGTATGATGTCGGCATTGGAGGAGTTTCTTCTGGAGCATCCATGCGATGCGTTGGTGGTCGATGGCGACACCAATTCAACTCTCGCCGGCGCGCTGGTAGCGGCCAAGATGCACATACCGCTGGTACACGTAGAAGCAGGGCTTCGCAGTTTCGACATGCGAATGCCCGAAGAAGTCAACCGGATAGTAACGGATTGTCTCGCAGACCTGCTTTGCGCGCCTACAACGACGGCAGTGTCCAATCTCGATAAAGAAGGCCTGAGCAAAAACGTGGTGCGAACCGGCGACCTGATGTACGACTGCTTCAACAGTTTCAAGGAGCGGGCCGACAAGACGATCCTGGACCGATTGGGCCTGAAGGCGGGTGATTATTTCCTGGCAACCGTACATCGGGCCGAAAACACCGACGATGCCGGGAAGTTAAGGAGCATTCTCAGCGCCCTGGACGCCCTGCCGCTTCCGGTAATCCTTCCGGTCCACCCCCGCGTCGCCGGAAAAATACGGGAATATACCGATAGCGTCGATTCGCCCGGAGCGTTGCGTCCGATTGAACCGGTCGGTTACCTGGGGATGCTGGCTTTGGAAGCGGGCGCTAAATGTATCTTTACGGATTCCGGCGGCGTTCAGAGGGAAGCCTTTTTCTGGGGCAAACCCAGCGTAGTTCTTCGTGAGACGACCGAGTGGCGAGAAATAGTCGAGGGCGGTTGGTCCATCCTCTCAGGTTGGCGCAGCCAAGATATTCTGAACGCATACGAACGCATCGACAACCAATATCCGGATATCCCACAAAACGTGCGGGATGAAGTTTTCGGGGGGGGCCTTGCCGCCGAACGGGTGGCAGAGGCAATTGAGGCCATGCTGTCATGAAAATATTTCACGGACCGAAAAATACCGGTGGTATGGCGGGCGTTTTGGCAAAAGCGCAACGCCAACTCGGATACGATGCATGGTCCATCAACTATCATCCCACAGGTTTCGATTTTCCCTGCGACGAGACACTCAGTTCACCGACAACGACCGGTAGAATAGGCCAATGGGCGCTCTTTCTTCTGACGAGGTCGATGAGATTCGACGTGTTCCACTTCTATTTCGGCGAATCGCTTTGCGGACCGAAACTCTGGGACGTACCGTGGCTCAAGCGAATGGGAAAACGCGTCTTTTTCTACTTCTGCGGATGCGATATCCGCGACAGCAAACATACCATAGCAACTTACGAAACCAGCGCGTGTGCAGTCTGCTGGCCTATGAATTGCAGCCGAAATCGCAAACGCGCAAGACGCATCGCCCTGGAATACGCCGACGGGATATTTGTCAGCACGCCCGATCTGCTTGAGTATGTACCGGGCGCAACGCTGCTTCCCCAGCCAATTAATCTGGAGCGTCTGGAGGCAATTGTCAGCAGGCACAATGACGCAACCCCGCCAGGTCGGCCCGGTGTTGACCGTCCGGTTCGACTGGCTCACGCACCCTCGAACCCAAAAATGAAGGGGACGGACATAATCGTTGACGCCGTTAATCGGCTCAACAAGCAGGGTTTGAAACTGGAACTCGTCCTTGTACAGAACAAGACATACGCCGAAGCGATGTCGATATGCGCCACGTGCGATTTGGGTGTGGACCAGTTGCTCATCGGCGCTTATGGGCAATGCGCGGTTGAGATGATGGCGTTGGGAATACCCACATGTTGCTATATTCGCCCGGATGTCCTCCGTCTGTATCATCAGGATTGCCCTATAATAAACGTCTCTGTCGATGATTTCGCGGAAACGCTGGGCCGGTGGGTTACGCATCCGGAATGGTGGGCACAGACCGGTGAAAAATCGAAACGGTACGTAAAGGAAGTACACGACATGTATGCGGTGGCCGGAATGTGCATCAACGCATACCAAAAGGATTCATAATAATCATGCGTATCCTTATGCTGACAGATGACGTGGCGATTGATCGGCGGATCATTCAGGAGGCAGAAACGCTGATCGACCAGGGGCACGAGGTTATTCTCCTGGCCGACGGTCCCGAAACCATACCGGAGTTCGAATTAATCGGCCGGGTGAAGGTTGAGCGGGTGCGGCACTGTCTTATGGCGCCGTCGTCCGAACGCATGGTCTCGAATGGACCGGGCGACGACGGCACACCATCAATGTTTCCGATGGATAAACTCAAAGTGCTGAATCGCCGTCTGAAGCGAATGGCTGCGTATTGCCTGAAGGGGCTGGGGCTGTTCGCAGAGGCCGTTATGCGGGGGCCGGTCCGCAAAAGTGCTTTATCATGCCTCGAATCAGCAATCGTCAAACGTGTGCAGCGGTATGACCCTGATGTCATCCATGCCCACGACCTGCCCCGTCTGAAGGTTGCCGTCTATGCCAAACAGCGTTTCGGCATGCCCCTGATTTACGACTCGCACGAGTTGTATCCGGAAATCAACACGCTCTCCTGGCCACAGAAGCAAACTCTCTCGCGCCTGGAAAAGCGTCTCATCCGCTACTGCGATCAGGTTATCACCGTGAATCCGTTCATCGCCAAAGAGATGGCCAAACGATACAAAATCGCCGAGCCGATGGTTGTTTATAATGCCGTCAACAGGCCGGACGGCTTTAATCCGACCGATGCGCCGAATCGCTTCCGTGAGACAATGCCCATCCCCGATGACGTGGGAATCTTGCTCTATCAGGGATGGATGTCCCCGACGCGAGGGTTGC
>JAUWNJ010000011.1 GCA_030612725.1 Planctomycetales bacterium | reverse complement strand
GACGGCGAGCGAATCGCTTCCGGCGGGCATTCGGGCGGCGCGCTGCGCGTGGCCATGGGAGGTATCGACATGGTGTCCGTCAATGGTATGTCCGGCGGGTGGGGCCGGAGTTTCACACTCGCAGCCGAGAGCAATGTGAGCCTGTCGCTGTGGTACAAACTTACCCAGACGAACGCCTATGAGCCGGACGAATATTCCGACGCGCTGGTGAGCGTTGACGGACAGTTGTTCGGTACGGATGGTAACGACTACGTGGTCAGGATCACCGGAGACGGCGAGTACGGCGACCCGATAACCACCGGATGGGTGCACGCCGAGGTAAGCCTGGGGGTGCTCTCTGCGGGCAGCCACACGCTGAAAATCGGCGCTTACAATAACAAGAAAAACCACTACCTGGAAGCGACGGAGATGATCATTGACGACGTAAAGATAGCTACCGTCCCGCCGCCGGACTGGGCCGACGCAGCAGCGCCAACCAGCGTTACCGTTCGCAGGGGCGCGGGCGTGGGCGGCTCGGACCGCGTTACCGTCATCTGGGCAGACGGCGCCATTCAGAAAGAGTGGCTTCAGGTTACGGTCAAGGCCAATCTCGCCACGCTGCTGGCAAGCCCCGACGTGTTCTATTTCGGCAACGCGGTGGGCGATTCCGGCAACTCGACGACGGATACAGCGGTTAACACAATGGACGAGATGCGCGCCAGGCTCGATCCGCACAAGAGCCTGTTAAATCCGGCGGACATTGAAAATCCTCAAGATTACAATCGCAGCGGCGTGGTCAGCACGATGGACGAGATGATCGCCCGTCTGAACAACACGACCATGCTGAACGACCTGAACCTGATTACAGCGCCGTAATTATGGGGACAATGGATGGTGTCTGTCCCCATAATAGAATAAGGCCGGGAAAAAAGACGGCTACCTGCTTTTGGTTACTTCCACCCATCTGGGTCTGTCCGTCATTCCCGGAAGGACGAACAGGACCGACCCGTCCGGCAGCCTCACCAGGTTTCGCAAGGCCAGACCTTCGGAATTGGCTGAAACGGTTGATTTTTTCGCATTCGGCATCCCCGAAACGCAAATTACCGCGTCGGTAACGCCCCCTGCCGGCGGGATGAGTTGGAATCGGCAACGCCCATCCTTCGCTCGCAAGCGATAGCAGCCCTGGGACCGGTCGAACCCGTCGGTATCGGCTTGTGTTTCGTCAAGTAGGCCTATACTGACTTTTATCCGTCCCGGATGTGCGAAATTGGCTTCAAATATCTTTTTCTTTTTCGTTTCGGGCGCGATCATAAAATGCCATCGTCCGGCAAGTCCGGCAAATTGTCGCACATGCTTTACAGCCCCCCTGCTGCCGTCGGAAAAAACCGAAGCCGCCGGCGATGTTATCCGCACGGCTGATATAGCCTCGCCCCCGGCATTATTCAACATTACGTCCGTTATCCACCGCCCGTCCCGATAAAACGTGTATTCCCATCGGATTCGTCTGACTGACAGGCTCAGCCACTCGCCGGCTTCGGTCGGAAAATACCACGTATTTACCAGGCGGAGGCGAATGGAATTATGCTCCAGGATTTCGGCTTCGCCCACTCTTCGCAGGCCCATCAAAACCAGGTCTTCGCCGCCGGGGCCGGTCAATGCTGCTGCTGATAATTCCAAAAGTGCCTGGTCCGCGCCGAGTCGCCACAGGCCGTCGTCGCATTGCTTTATCTCAACGGGATTGCGACGGTGCGGCAAGTGCAGTGTGTAGTCCAGGCCGTTCTTGACCAATCGCATTCCTTTTGGCATCGGTTCGATATCTCGGCGGTTGTCTATCAGCATTATGTCGTCGATATTAATCCGCACCGGTTCGGTTGAGTCGGAAAACCACAGGCTGATGGAGCGCACGCCGCGAGACTTGAAATCGCCCATCGCCTTGAGACGCTGAAGGTCTATCAGCACGCTGTTCCATCCATCCCGAAGCAGCACGGGAAGCGACTCCCACCCTGCACGGTCGGTAGAAATGCGAATCGCCAGGTCGTCACGGATTCCCCGGGTGTAGATCGACAGCATCAGCAACGTGTAATCGGAGAAGTTATGCACATGGGGGATGCGATATTCCAGTTTCGCCCCCTGAGGCAGGGACACTTCCATCGCCCCGGAGCCTGTGCGGGTGATATTGACCACGAATTTTTTCAGTCCTCCAGCCTTGGCGGGCAGGATGACGAAATGCTCTACCTGGCGGAATCCCTTACCCAGCATTGGCGAATCCTCAAAATCCGCCAGCGAGACGAAGCGCCCTGTAGCCGTTTCGGTATATGCGCGAGCCTGCTGGACGGGAAGAGGCTGGAGGTAGAACTCTTCGGGGTTCTTCTGCTCATCTCGGTTTTTGGACCGTCGGAAGACGCCGGAATCACATCCTGCCCCTACCAGCACCAGAATCAATACCGCCTTCGCTGCGTTTTTCATAGACGTGATATTATCGCCCCAGCCTTTATCAAACCAGTCGATTCTCAGTCATGCCACCCACCGGGAACACCTCGCCTGCGAACGGATTCGACGACAGCGGCTTCGTGTCTTTGAATTCGTCCGTGTTTGTCAATACTCCTGATGTCTATTTACCGAACGCATATAAATACCCATCCGACGAGCCGATATAGATAGTTCCGTCGGGCCCAATGGACGGTGAAAGTGTGTTGGCGGGGGTTATCCGGAAGCGCCATTTGCGATTGGCGGGTTTGTAATCCGCAATCCGCAATGCAAAAGGGACGCCCCTTCCGTCCCGACGGGATGGAAAGAACGTCCCTTTTTTCCTGTCTTACAACACCTACGACCTATTTACGTCTGCGTCGCAGAAGCACACCGACCAGTCCTACGCCCAGAATCGTCAGCGTCGCCGGTTCGGGAACTGTGGTGATCGTGTACTCATCGACGTAAAGCGTATAGTCCGACGAGAGACCGCCTTTGCTTCCCAGGCCGCCATAGTAGTTGCCGATCTTGCGTGGAACATCAGAGTAGCCACCCGCACTTATGTTCCTGACGCCACGGGAGACACCGTCAATGATAATCTCTGCCTGCCTCGGGCCCAGTTCCTGGGTAGCGCCCTCTATCGTCCGAGTCTCGGTCTCGGAGAGGTTGTGCACTACCTTCAGTTGAACCCAGGCGTCTGCCGGTATCCAGTAGTGGTTCCAGCCGCCCAGTTGAGAATCGCTGAGCCTCACCTCGCCGGGGTGATTAACTGCGTCGTACCACGACCAGCCGTAGCTCGGGAGCAGCAGATTTGCGCCGGCCCCTTCCCACGTATCCTTGTTGGGCATGAGGCCGATTTCACTAGACCCCTCGGCCAGTCCGGTGGGAATCCAGACGTACATTTCCATAGTGAACTGCTCGTTGGCGGCGATGGCGTCCTCAGCGGCGGTGGGGATGTCCCTGAGAATGTCGCATCGCGTCGATGCGGGTGCGGAGATCATGGCGCTCCAGGTAGTCTCGCCTGTCCCGCCGGTACGGGGATTCGTGTTGACGGCGACAACCGGATTGCCGGCATTGCCCTGAGTCCATCCTTCGTCGCTGGTGATGTCTTCGAAACTGTCGTAGAAGACCGTCGTTACCGCCGCCCCGGCCGGCAAGGCCAACAGGCCCAATACTGCTACTACTGCCAATAGACTTGCGATTCTCATTGTTTCTCTCCCTTAAAAAAGGCCCCGAAAAACCAAACTTCACGATATGTACAACTTCTTCGTTTTGCCTGCTGCCTATTCACCTCCCTATCAATTAACTCACGGCTTGGCAGGAAGCATCATATAAAACCCTCTCACGTCTGGTACGGCTTGACTTGAAACCCAACCTCCATTCAACTTTCTATATTCTACAGCAAAGACCTGATTTTGTCAAAGGATAAATAAGTATTTCCTTGGATTATAATGCAGGTAAGGGAGTTAAGGGGATTGGCTCCGTCCCCTTAACTCCATGCAAATGGACGCTCTTTCCGTCCAGCGTGAACGGAAAGAACGTCCCTTTTTTCCTGTCTTACAACACCTACGACCTATTTACGTCTGCGTCGCAGAAGCACACCGACCAGTCCTACGCCCAGAAACGCCAGCGTCGCCGGTTCGGGAATCTGGATTAACTGTCCGCCAGTTGCGCCGTCGAAGACGCGGCCGTCGCCCGTATAGGCGGTCGGCGCTTCGCCGTTCAGGTAATACAGCGTCAGGCCGTTCAGGTCCAGCGTCGAACCGGCTAATACGGAGAGGTTCCTGACGTACAGGACCTCGCCGCCTACGCCGTCACCCTGGTTGTCACTGTTGTCCACCAACTGGACCATGCCGTTTGTGGCGCCGTCGCCCAGCGTCAGCCCTTCGATGGCGAAGTACAGCGCCAGCCCTGCCTCGCTGGTTCCGACGTCATCGCAGGCCACTTCGAAGGTGTCCGCTAATGTACCGGCGTTGTAGTGGGCAAAGGTCGTATTGTTCAGGCCGGACAAATCGCTGCCGGTATCACCGTTGAGGACGCGGTTGTAAAGATGCGCACTGCTCATTTTGATGGTGGTTCCCGCAACGGCGCTGTAAACGACCTGATTGTTCGTTAGAGTCGCGTTGTCGCCGCCGAACATCACATAGGTGCTGGCTGTAATGTCAGGGGTGCCGTCGGCGTTGGTGATGGCTAACGCACCGTAGCCAGAGGCCCAGTTCTGGGCGTCCAGAATCAGTTTACTGGCAGACAGCGTGCCACCGGACATAGTGTACGTAATTTGGCCGTCATAGTTGCCGAGTGTAAGGACCCCAATGACTGTGCCACCTGTCTGAATGATCTGGTTGGCGGGGTTGGTGTTCCTGTTGGGCCCTATATCCATAGCCTTGAGTGTACCACCTGATATTGTGGCCGTTGCGCCATTATAGGGACGGAAGAAGATCGCACTTTGGTAGCCGCCGGTCTGCTCGTACGTACTATAAATATTCGAGTTGAAGGTCCTGAGGTAGCCGGCGGTCATCTCCAGATGGCTGGCCCCATTGGTCTGGCCCACGTTCAGATTGTAGGTTTCCATGGGGATGCTGGACGTCCCGCTGTCAACTGTGCAGGTTCCGCCGTTGTCTATGATGTTGGTGTCGCTGTTGGCATAGGCTGACTGGACATCCGGCTGGTTGCCGTCGTTCGGCGGATTCCAGTTACCCCACGTGTCCCAGCTACCGGTGGCGACATTCCATTCGAAAGTGGTTGCTGCGTTTGCCGCTCCAGCCAACAGGCCCAATACTGCTACTACTGCCAATAGACTTGCGATTCTCATTGTTTCTCTCCCTTAAAAAAGGCTCTAAAAAAACCAAACTTCACGATATGTACAACTTCTTCGTTTTGCCTGCTGCCTATTCACCTCCCTATCAATTAACTCACGGCTTGGCAGGAAACATCCTATAAAACCCTCTCACGCCTGGTCGGCTTGACTTGAAACCCGACCTCCATTCAACTCAACTTTCCGCATTCTACAGCGAAAACCTGATTTTGTCAATGGATAATACTAATATCTTCTTGGATTATATTAATATATGGAATTGGGCGATAACGGAGGTTTTTTCGGTTTATTGGGTCTTTCGCTGCTCGATTGAGCTCGCCGAAATCTTACGGTACCGAGCAGGGCTGACGCCGTTGCTCCGACGGAAGAGTCGGCTGAAATAGGCGGGGTCCGGAATTCCCACCATAACGCCCACTTCAGAGACCTTTATCTCGACGTCGGTCAAGAGCAGTCGCATGGCGGCTTCCATGCGGATCTCCATGAGATAAGCGATAGGGGTCAGTCCGACAGATGTTCTGAACTGGTCGATGAGGTACCCGTCGCTGGTGTCTGCCGCTTCGGCGATGTCGCTCAGATTGAGGCCGTGGATGTGATAGTGGGAATGGATGAACTCCACAGCGGCCCGAACCCGGTCCGGCATAGGCTTATCACCCGCCCGGGTTTGCACGAAACCGGGAGAAGGTGTCGGTATGCCCGCTGTGATGTCGGCGGTGGCGCTCAGGACTCGCTCCCAGAACTCCATAAGGACACATCGGCTGATGCGGGCGTAATTGGACGGGCGGGAACGGACCTCTTCCATCAGGCAGGTCGCCAGCCTGCCGAAGTGCCGGCCCAGAAAGAGGTACTGCTGGGTCGCCTCCAGTACGTTCGGCTCGTCCACGGCGCGGAGCAACTGTAACCGAACGCCTGACGGATGACTCTCCACCAAAAGGAACGAGGAAAGCCTGTTGGGATTAATGTTGTCATTGAACCGGACCGACGCATGAGCCGGTCCGCGACGGACGCCGTTCGGCAACAATAATATCCTGCCCGGCGTAAAAATAAACGTTTTGTAGTCGATGCAGTACGGCGCTTTACCCGTCAGCCCAACCATAAGTTCCTGCCTCCGGGACTTCCACCGGGGCGGCTGGGTGCATTTCATCGGTTTTGCGCAATCGGCGGGAGTAATCTGATCGGGCAGGATCAGTTTTTTGATACCGTCCCGCTCGATCCGTGGCAGGATGCTCCCGGCGATTACGCGCCGGATCGCTTCTCGAAAACTCTTCATAACCTTATTATACCACCGGTCGGCAAACCGACCAGCCGAAATGGAATGAGGTTCTACACTCGCAACAGACAACTCACTGCAAGCAGTTCGACGAGCGAAAGAACCTCCCCTGTCCTATAATCAGTCGCCGAACGCATACAGGTATCCATCCGACGAGCCGATATAAACGGTTCCATCGGCCCCGATTGCCGGCGAGGAAGTTACCGAACCTCCTGCCAGGTATCTCCAGATAAGTTTTCCCTTCGGACTCAGGCAATACACGTAGTGATTGAGCGAGCCGAAGTATATCTTCCCGTCGGCGTCAATCGCCGGAGATGAATGAGTATGGTCGCCGGTTTTGTATTTCCACTTCTCTTTGCCGTCCTTGCCCACGGCGTAGAAATACCCGTCGCGCGAACCGAAATAAACCGTGCCGTCAGCCCCTATGGCAGGCGAGCAGGTTATCTCGCCGGCAACCTTGTAGTCCCATTTCAAAGCCCCGTCGAATCCCAGGGCAAGCAGGAGACCTCCTTTTACGTTCCCCTCCAAGTACCATCTGCTCCCTCCTATCCGCGAACCGGCATAGACCGTCTTGTCCGCAATCGAAATGGCCGGTGTGGAGACAACCCTGCCTTTGGCCTTGTATGTCCATTTCACCGTCCCGTCGGGCTTGACGGCGTGGACGGCGGTCATTACGTGGCTGCCGCCGATATAGACGGTCCCGTCGTCAGCAACGGTCGGTGAAGAGCCGCATTGGCCCTGCCCGTAAGCACCGTGGGTTCTGCCTTCGTATCCGCCGGTCCACTTTAACTTCCCGCCCGGTCGGATTGCATACAACCAGAACTGATTGAGGCGCTCTTTCTTGAAACCGCCGGCGGCATAGTAAATCGTCCCGTCAGGCCCGGGAATGGCGGCGCTCTGCTCATGCCCGCACGGGTGCTCGAATTTCCACTTCAATTTCCCGTCCGGGCTGACGGCGTGAAGCATCCTCTTTTTCCCGGAGCCCTCTCCCTGATAGACGGTTCCGTCAGGGCCGACGGCTGGAGGAAACTGCGGATACCCGATCGCTATCGGGTAACGCCATTTCCGGCTGCCGTCGGGGTTAATCGCGTGAAGCCCGCTCTCCCTGGCGCTAATGTAGATCGTCCCGTCTTTGGCGATTACCGGGGAAGTTGTTGCTCCTTCACCGGTCTTGTACCTCCACAGCAAGCGGGGCTTTTTCGCCCCGACGTATGGACTCCTTCCGGTGTGGGCCTGGTCAGGTCCGCGGAAACTCGGCCAGGGGTTTTGGGCTGCCTTCACCGGCGCTTTCTTGCGTTTCTCGCGTTTGGCTGGCGGCGGAGCGACCTTGTCCAAGACCACCTTGACGGTATGTGTCGGCTTGAGCGGGTCGGGCCGATACCACCCGGGGGCGGGGTTGACGCCCTTACGCTCGCCGTACCGGCCGTCGGGAGCGGTAACTTCCACGGTGTAGGTGAACTCCCGCCGCTCAACCTTATCCCGGGCAAAATCGGTCAGGACTATAGTATTGGTCTTGACGACGGGAAGAGCAGTGTGCCCGTCCTTGCCCGTGGGCACAGCCGTTCTCATGTCGTTAACGTCAGGCCAGACCTTGTAGTAAGCCTGGACGCGCTTCTGATGAAGGTTCTCCGCCGGATAGTTTATGTCGTCCACTTCGTTAATCACTCGCACCCTGCATTCGGGCGTCGGCTTCCCGTCTTTATCGACGACCAGAACGTCCAGGTAGTACTTGGGCAGGATCCACGCCTTATTGGTCTGGGCCTTCAGGTCGGCGAATTTGCAGTTGACCAGGCTGACCGTACAGCCCATCTGCTCGGTCTGGAAAGGCCAGAGAACACGCCAGTCCCTGAAAACATATCCGCTTTTGACTGCGATATTGTCGAGGTCGCTGTTCAGGATGGCTGCATCGTGTATGTCGTCTCCGCCGATGAAGGTGATGTCCAGCGGCTTGTCCTTACCGCCGATGACGCACTCTTCTATTCTGAACTGATGCAGCGTTTTGCGATTATAGAACCACAGCCCCTTTTTGCCCTTGGCCGCCCTCCTTTTGCTGGTGTCGTGATACGTGCCCGAACATTCCCAGTAGTTGCCGATATCGACCTCCACCAAATCCACCAACCTGCACCGCTTCAGGACCATTTCGCCCGGAGTGTCGATGAAGAGGTTTCCGCAGTTGGATATGGTCGAATCGGCGGCAAGGAACTTGCCTGAGTAATTATAACTGGCGTATCCCGACCACTTTCTGTACCACTCCCACTTGCACGGAGAGGTGAAGGCCCAATTGTAATAGAACTTGTTGTCGGAGGTAACAGTAGCCCGGTTCAGCCGAATGGTCGAGCAGTTGCCTACGCGAATCTGGTGCTCCCCGTCCTTCTCGCAGTGCATCTTGAGGGTTTCATTGTCAATGATAAGTTCAGCCGCGGGGTAGATAACCAGGTCGGTATAGCAGACGGCGGTTCCGGTGGCCGAATCATAACGAAAGATTTTCGGGTCGCCTATCGCCTTGGCGATATCGGCCAGCCTGACGCCGTGTCCGTCTATGATGACGCCGGTCCTTTTTACCTCGTGGGTTACATGCTTGCCGTCGCGATACTTGTCATCGACGTATTCGCCGAACCGTATCGACTTGGCCGGCCAGAGAGGCCGATCATAAACCTCCACGCAGTCAAGCGACGGAGCAACCAGTAGCAGGTAACTGATCTCCTTGATCGTGTTTTCGTTGCCCAGGGACTCGAACCAGAACTCACCGCCGATCCAGACGTAAAACCACCCGTCTTTCGTTCGGATTATCCTTACCTCGTTCCAGTCGTCGGTATCGTCGTTCATGTGGGAGCAGCATTCCCCCATGACCCGCCGGCCAAAGCAGTGCGCCCCGATAATGCCTCGCTCGGAAGGCACATGATAATCCCACGATTCCCTGTTGGGCATCTTGCCGAGGATGTAATACCTCACCTCGCCTTCGCCGAGAGTCAGACGCCAGCAGAAGGTACCCCTCTTACCCTTGGGGCCATACTTGCGCTGGAATATCCACGTGCCGTAGGCAACCGTGGAGGGCTTCACCATATGGCGACCATGAACCATGTAGTCAGCGCCCTGCACCTTCTTGCCCCACTTCGGCAAAGCCCTGCCCCACGGGTCCTTCTGCGACCTGTCGGGGCAGAAATAGTCGAACAGAACCGGCGCTTCGGACCTGGCCAGAGTCGAGACCACCCATTCCTGATGCGTAGCGCCGTCCTTGTTGCTTACTGTGAGATGAATCTCCCAAATGCCTTTTTCGTCCGGAACGGTCCAGGTGAACGTATTGCCCGTCGCTTCGGCCTGCGCCTTTTTATTGACCTGCCATGTATATTTTTCCGCGCCGTCGGCCTTGATAGTGAAAGTTGTCTTCTCGCCGGATTTGACGAGATACATTAAATCACCAGGCCCGGTCTTATTTTGAGGGCTACCTCCGGTTGAGGAGAACTCTTTTATCACGGGCATCGCTACGCGAAGCTCGCCTTTGGCAAAGTCCTGTCCCGCGGAGGCAAGCCCGCCGACAGATAACACCATCACGCACACCAACACCATAATCTTTATTTTCGAGATAAGCATCTTCATGACTCCTTGAATAATCCGGTCATTCCCGAAACATTATAATCCATCTTCGAGCTTCGGTGCTTTCGCGCCTATTATCCTTGAACACAACAGCGCAGAATTGGTTCCGCGTCTTCAATAACGCCCGACGCGTAAGCGACGCGATCAAGTTGGCCTTGTGTCGGAAATATGGGTTGCAGCGCTGAATTGCGAATTGGAGGTTATGACGCAAAACATTGTAATAAAAATCGCAAAAAAGCCTTGTCCATATTTGACAAGGTCGTATAGTCTGCACCGTTTGACTCCAAGAGCGGAGGAAAATTGCGATGCCTGTTGAAATTGGTGAATTGACGTTTCTGGAACAGTTGGCGGAACAGTTTGATATTCCCGTCCCTGAATACCTCACCGCCGATGCCTCGCGCAGCGAGATAAGAACGGCATTGACCCGATGGGGCGACAAGGGAATAGTCAAACCCGACATACTCTGCGGTAAGCGCGGAAAGGCCGGCGAGGTCGCCGTCGTTACCACTACGGCCGAGGCGATGAAGAAACTCAAACTCGCAGCGACGGCGGAAATAAAAGGTCGAAACGCCAGAACCGCCTACCTCGCCCAGTTCGTCCCGTCCGAGCAGGAAGTATATACCGCCATTACCTACGACTCGCGATGGCTTAGTCCGTCATTCACTATCTCGATGACCGGCGGCGTGGACGTCGAGGAAATCGGCGACGCAAAAAAGAAAACCATACCCATCGACATCTTCAAGGGTCTGGACGCATACCAGGCATCCGACATGCTCCAATCCTTGGGTTGCCCGCAGAAACTCATCAGCCTGCTGTCCCGAACATTCGTTAGTTTCTGGGACATGTTCATCACCACCGGAATGCGAATGGCCGAAATCAACCCCTGGCGAATTACGCCGGACGGAAAAATATACGCCTGCGACTTCAAAGGCGTCTTCGACGACAGTAATTACCGGTTCGGCGAGTATGGACGAAACCTTCCGGAGTATCCCGAAGGAAAAACGGAACTGGAAGAAGACATGTCCGAGTGGGACGCCGCCAGTCACCGCGGCCAAGCGCACGTAGCCGATCTCGGCGGTAAAAAAGTCCTCCCGATACTCTTCGGCGGCGGGGCAAGCACCATAATCATCGAAACGCTTCTGGAATATGGCGGCGATCCGATATTTCTTTCCGATTTCGGAGGGAACCCGCCCTACGACCGGATGTACGGCACGATCGAGCGATGCCTCAAACACAAACTCGCGGACGCCTCGCTCCTGTTGATCCTCGGCGGAAAGGCCAACAACACGCTTATCGATATAACGTTTCAGGCAATCGCCGACGCACTTCGGGACTATTGCGAACGCAACGGACCCGTGCAAATCCCCGTCGTCGTAGGCCGAGGCGGGCCTAGACTCGTCCAGGGTATGCTCACGCTGCGAAAGGCGCTCGAAGACCTGAAAATGCCTTACGTTATGTTCGGACCAGATACTCCAATCACACTCGTGGCAGAATACGCCGCGAGACTCGCTGACATCGCAGGGCAAAAATTGTCCGAAAACAATCACAACGATGAAACTCCCACCAAGCAGGAGCAGAAGATATGAGGGCAAAAATACTTTATGACCTGCTGAAGAAAACCGACCGCGTAGCCGTCAGCAACATTACCGGACGAGAAGCGTCGAAGGTTTCAATAGACTCACAAGCCTATTGCAATAACATCGTCGGCGGATGGGCGCTGGGCAAAGGCGGACAGAAAATCACCTGCGGCAAGGGCGACGACATTCCCGTCTTTGCAAACTGCGCCGACCTGATGAAAGGCCTGACGCCGGAAAAACACCCCAACAAAATCGTGGTCTATTCGCCCCCGCAAGCGGTCTATGGCGACGTGAAAGAGGCAATCACTTACAGCGCGGGGCAAATCGAAACCATCTTCGTAATTACCGAACACGTCTCGGTGGAAGTAACCGCCAAGATTCACAATCTCGCCGAAGCCGCCGGTATCGACATCATCGGATGCAACACGCTGGGAATCATCAACGTCCACGACCGCACCCGCGTCGGAGCAGTCGGCGGGAACGAACCGGATGAAAGTTTCACCCCCGGAAGCGCGACGATCATCTCCAACTCCGGAAACATGGTCAATACAATCGCCTCGTACCTGGCTTCGGCAGGTATCGGAACCTCCTTCGGAATCTCCACCGGAAAAGACACGCTTATACTAACGCCCCTGGCAAACCTGCTGGAACTGGCGGCCAATGATAAAAACACCAAGGTAGTCATCCTGTACGTCGAGCCGGGCGGACTCTACGAACACGAAGCGCTGGAACTGGCGCGGTCCGGCGGGTTCACCAAGCCGATGGTGGTATATGTTGCCGGCGGCGCGCTGGAAGGAAAATCGGTCTCACTCGGACACGCCGGAGCCGTCGTTGAGGGCGGCGCGACCAGCGCATCGGCAAAAGCGGCGGCATTCGACGAATACTTCGGGAACGAACCGCTCGACATCGACAAACGCTACCGAAAAACCGCTGAACTGGTCTCGTTCCTGAAAAAGGGCATTCGAGTCCGCAGTCTGCACTACATACCGGCAGCGACGCAGCTGGTGTTCCGTATGCTGGGCGTCGAACGCGATACGCCGGTAAAACGAAAAATGGTCCTGAATCCGTGGTTTGTCAATATGCGCGACTGGGGAAAGCAAATCCCATCACGCCTGATCCTCACGCCGGGAAAAGCACCAGAACCATGGGGCGGACAGTTCAGAAGGTTGATAAAGTCAGAACTCGGCGCAAGTCCAAGCCGACGGACGATGAAAAACCTCTCGCACGCCTCGTCAAACGACGGCGAAACTACACGCATCCATGGCAGAGACCTCACCGAACTGATGGCGAAACGCTCGTTCGCCGAAGCCGTCATCCTCTACTGGACAGGAGAGGAAGCCACCAGAGATTTCGAGCCGAAACTCGTCGAAATGTGCCTCATCGCCGCCCTGACAAACGGGCCTGGAACAATATCGGCACAAGGCGCGAAACTCTCGGCGTCCGCGGGTAACTCGCCGAATACCGCGATGATCTCGACACTTGCAGCCATCGGAGAATTCCACGGCGGGAACGGAAAACTGGCAGTCAAATTCCTCGCCAATATCTTCAGGGAAACGTCCCTTCTCGACCCCTACGACCCGAACCATGGCCTGGACATCGGAGCAATGGCGATGGAAACCGCCAGGAAATTCAAGAATACCAAAGACGCGCGGAAAGAGGCCGGTCTGGACTACGAACGCATACCATGCCTGGGGCATCCCGTCTTCAGCACAAAGGCCGTCAACTACGACCCGCGCGAACGGGTAATCTCGACCTGCATGTCAGAAAACGGCGTGTACAATGTCTTTCTCGATTTCTATCACAAACTCGCCGCTGCGATGCTCGAAGTCGGAGCCGCCAATAAAGTCTGGGCAGTCAACCTCGATGCCGCAATAGCGACAGTCTGGATGGGAATCGCCTGGCCTCGCCTTCGCGACAGGTCCATAACCTTTGATCGCGCCGCCGATCTCGCCTTCCTCGGATTCGCACTGGGCAGGGTCGCCGGTGGAGCCGGTGAATACCTCGACCACCGCGACTTCGGCACGCCGATGGACATGCGCATCGGAACAAAAGAAACCACCGCCCTTACCAGCCCAAGACCACTGGAAAAGTGAGTAGGTTTTTCTACGTCGCTGCGGCGTAGTCTTTGACGGACGGCTCGGGAACGGTCTTGAGCAGCATCTCGATAAGGTCTTCAGGCTTGATTCCTTCGGCGTCGGCGTTGAAGTTGGTGAAGATTCGGTGCCGCATGACAGGCTGGATTACAGCACGAACGTCCTCGCATGAAACGTTATATCGCCCGTGCAGCAGCGCCCTGCTCTTTGCGCCGAGGATGAGATACTGACCGGCCCGCGGGCCTGCGCCCCAGGTGAGGTACTTTCCGACAAATTCCGGAGCAGTCGGGTCGTCAGGGCGCGATGCCCGCGCCAGGTTGACGGCATAATCGGTTACATGCTGACTGACGGGTATCTTGCGAACGATTCGCTGGAGGGCGAGGATGTCGTCAGCCGAAAGGACCGGCTCGGGCTTCCCGACAATGTCCATCGTTGTGGTCTTGACTATCAGTCGCTCCTCATCCCGGCTTGGGTAATCCACAAAGATCATGAACATGAACCGGTCCAGTTGGGCCTCGGGCAGCGGGTAGGTTCCTTCCTGCTCGATCGGATTTTGCGTAGCCAGCACGAAGAAGGGCAATTCCAGGTCGTGGCGGGTCCCGGCAGCCGTTACGTGATACTCCTGCATGGCCTGGAGCAGTGCAGCCTGCGTCTTAGGCGGCGTGCGATTGATTTCGTCAGCCAGGACGATATTGGCGAAGATCGGCCCTTTGACGAAGCGGAATTCGCGTTTTCCGGTGGTGCGATCCTCCTCGATAATCTCCGTTCCGGTAACGTCCGATGGCATCAGGTCGGGCGTGAACTGGATGCGGTTGAATTGAAGTTTCATCACCTCTGCCAGCGTCGAGACCATTAGCGTCTTTGCCAGCCCCGGCACGCCCACCAGCAGGCAATGCCCGCGCGAGAGAATCGCCTGGAGCAGAAGTTCGATAACGTCGTCCTGGCCTATGATGACCTTGTGAAGTTCAGCCAACAGTTTGGCCTTTGCCTGCCTGAGGTTCTCAATAATCCGCACATCCGCCGGTTGTTTCGCCACATCAGTCATTCGAAGCCTCCCGATAAGTCCACGAATTTCACGAAGAGAAAAAAACGCCGGGTGCCGTGGCCGCTGCGTTTGCGGCCACGTCGATACGTGGACACAAACGTGGTCGCAAACACAGCGACCACGGCACCCGCCCGTACAATATCAAACGCAACGGAAATGAAAAGGTTACGCCTGCGTGCGGATAAATTCAAACAGCAAAACAATAGTTGAAGTTCCTGTGAAAATTTCTCCTCCGTTCTGCATAGCCTGTGCTATACTAATATCGTGCCAAGCGAAAAGAGATTCGGCGATGTCCGTAAAATCAAAAAACTCTAAAGCCGTCAATCGTCCGTTCGCCGCGTCCATTATGGCCAAGGCGAAGAAACTTGCCGAGAAGTACCAGATTGTCCTGACGTATGAGGACGGCGAATGGTTTGGCCACGGGCTGGAACTGTCCACTGTTTTTGCCGACGGAAAGACGGTCGCAAGATGCGTCAAAAATACTCGCGACGCTTTAATCGCAGCGGTGGCCACCATGTTGGAACGCAAAGAAACTCCACCCGTCCCCGCAAGTTCAGGCCTGCGGAGCGAACAGGTCAACGTTCGTCTGACGTCGGAGGAAAGAGCCGTTATCGAAGCAGCCGCCAAACAAAAGGGATTCCGCGGAGTATCCGATTTCGTCCGCGCAGGCGCGATGGCGCTGACAAAATAGCGGACGTCAATTTTTCAGACAGACCTTCTCTTGGTTCCGCCCATGTTCTTAACGGAGCCCTTGACGCCAATCTTCTTCATGGCATCTACGGCTTTGGGCAGATCCTTTTGAGGGACCTGTAAAACCTTTTGCTGCTTTCCACTTGCCCTCAACCGTCGGGCTGCACGCTCCAAGGCCGACCGTGAACCGCTCCGTTCAACTTCCGTGGCTGTCTTCTTTGTTGCGGCATCCAATCGCCTGTTACCCTTTATCGGAAGCTCTGTCCTTCCTGATTTGCCAGCCGCGTGTCCCTTTGCCCTTTTGTGGCTAGGTGTTTCTACCATGACGATCTCCTTATCATTTATCTAAATGGTCCAGTGTTCCTTTCGTGACTCCGGATGAAATAGATTCTATAATTCGTTGCAAAATGCTTCGCTTACTTTTTGCGGGATTGTCTGTTATTTGCTCTCCATCTCTTTGAGTGGCACGGGTCCCAAAGTCCGCCTCCACGTCGGCAAGGCAAAGTTTCAAGTCTGGTAGGTCGGCTTCTGTAAGTTCGGGGACCTTTCCGCGTACAAACGCGCAGTAGGCTGCGCTCATTCTTATATCCGACGGTTCTGGCATCTCCGAGAGGCTAGGTCCGATGGGTTTGCCGCCTCGATGGACGTAATCACAGACACCGGCCAGCACGGCATACTTTTCGGTTAGAGTAAGCGGATGTTCGTGGCTGAATGGAATCGGATAGTCCTTCGGATCAAGCGCCTTTGCCCACTCGCGGACAGCATCCTTGAATTGGGTCTCGGCCTTGCGGTTTCTAATCAGTTCCGATACGTCGGTTGCGAACGCGGCCAGCCAATTGGGTATGTCGTTCTGCATGTTCTTACCTTTCATAAGGTCGGGTCGGCTGGCCGGGGCGGGTGAGAAAGGCAGGTAATACACCTGCCGCCGGTCAGCCGCTTGGCGGTCGCAAGCCGCCGTCCCAATGCTATCCTTTTATTTTATCTCACTTTACCCGCATTTGCCACCGGCACTTTAGGCAAATTGCTAGTTGACAGTTTCGGGATTGTCGCGTAGAATACGGTAGTTGGGCAGGCGTGCCCTTTTGCTCTATTCATTTGCAGCCGATACGGGGCAAGCGTACCCAATGACAATTTGATCTTGGTCTGACCAAGCGTTCGCTACATAGGAAAACTGCGACATTTTTACACAGACGATGCGACCGCTGGCGGACTCCCGAATGGGAGTCTGCCGGTGAATCCTCGTCTGTGGGCCGTCGCAGGCCCTCCTGTGGGGTAGTAATCGGCGGCTCCCTTTTTTACGCTCGATTTCAGGCTTGACCGTACCTCAAGTGAGGACTGTTTCGCCGGGCGCGGTGCTCGGCGTCAGAAACCCTTTTCAGAAAGGAGCATCACCATGTTTAAGCACACACAACGCAGCACGTGGTACCTGGTTGTTACCGTGGCCCTGATCCTGGCCGGGCCGCTGGCCACGGAGGGCCGCGCCGATTTCATCCTGTGGAATGACGAGCAGTTGACGGTCACCACGCTTCATTCGAAGGGGTGGCTGTACGACCAGGGCCAGGCGCGGATTGTCTCCGGCGGGTCGGTAACGTTCCTCTACGCCTACGGCTCCAGCGCCGTGGACATCTCCGGCGGGAGCGTGAGCAGCAACCTCTATGCCTACGACTCCAGCGCCGTGAACCTCTTCGGCGGGGATGTGGGCTACCTCGAAGCCCTCAACACCAGCACCGTGAACATCTCCGGCGGGTTGGTGAGCATACTCTGCGCCAACAACAGTAGTGCCGTGGACATCTCCGGCGGGAGCGTGAGCACCCTTCGCGCCAACAACACCAGCACCGTAACCTTCAACGCGCGGGGCTTCCGCCTCGGCTACGGCCTTTCGCTGGACGGCGACCAGGTGCTGGGCACGGGCATCCTGATCGGCGAGTGGTTCGATGGAACGCGTTCGGTGGTGGACATCTCAGTGAACGCTTCCGGGGCGACCATCCTGGCCATTCCCGAACCCGCAACGCTGTTTCTGCTGGCCTTTGGTGGGCTGGCGGTGATTAGGCGGCGGCGAAGGCAAAAGTAGATATGGAGAAACTGGAACGGTTTCCTCGGTATTCCGGTAATCCGGTCCTTCGGTCCTCCGGTCAATGCGTTACTGCGTAGGCAAAGATGTTGACGCCGAGGCGGAGGGCGTCGGCGTCGGAGTAGCCTACGTTGTAAGCATAGGGGATTTGCTCCCAGCCGTTGGAGAGCGAATAAGGCGAATAAATGACCGCCAGCGAGCCGTCGATATAGACGCCCAGAAGCGTCGGTGCGTTGAGTTTGGGCTGGGCGGCTTTGGCTGCGTCGGTGTAATCGACGGTGCGAATCCTGAACGGCGTCTGGTACAACGGGCTTCTCAGTGCGATGGGTTTGAGTTCGGCCTTCGGCAGGACTCGCTTGAGTTCGCGTCGGAAGGCGACGTCGAATGCTTTTCGCCCGGCGGCGGCATCGACTACCAGCATCCCGCCGCTGGAGAGGTACGTTCGCAGACGTGCCAATTCGACCTTGGAAAACTTGAAATCGCGCAGGCCGGTCATATAGAGGGCTACATGGTCGAAGGCTGCATCGTCGGTGAGGCTGACCTTGGCGCGTTTGAACTGGACGTTCAGCGTCGTATTTGCAGCGGTGTATTTCAGGAGGTTCGGCAGCGCGTGCGGGGTCGGGTCCCAGTCGCCGTTGTGGACGATCTGTCCTATGACCAACTGGTCGCGCGTCTTTTCGCTCTGCTGGTGATAGATTTTCTCAGTGGCGAATGCGCGGGCGTATTTCAGGTTGGCCAGAGTGGCTGTGATGATATTGACGCCCAAAGCCAGCGCGTCGTCCTGATGGTAAAGGATTCCGCCTTTGATTGGGTAGCGGGCGACGTCCCACCCGCAGTTCAGGTCTATCGGCGAGAAGATAACCGCAGGCCTGCATCCGACATAAACGGCTTCGATGTAAGGATCTCTGGTTACAAACGGTTCGTCGCTCCGGCGGACCCGCATCGTCGTTATACGAAAATAACTTCGGAACAAAGGCGAGTCGGTATCGACCGGCGCGAGTTGCCTGTCGGGAAACAGCCTGGAGATTTCCCGCCTGGCAGTGTCGGTGAATTCGGCCCTTCCGCACTGTGCATGCACGAAGAGTGTTCCGCCGTCGTAGATGTACCGTCGAAGTCCGGCGATCTCCTCGTCGGAGAGCCTCGGCATCGGCGTCCATCCGGTGATGTACAGCAGCGGCAACTCGACGGGGTCCCACGAAAAACTTTTCAGCGTGGTTGCGACATAGCGATAGCGGATTCCCAGACGATAATTGGCGTAATTAGTCAGGCGTTCGACGTCGATCTGCGTTGTGGGGAACTGTTGGGCCCGCACCCGCTTGCCGTCCCGCATTACAAATCGAGAATCGGTAAATGTAACCATGCCGATAAGGGCTGGGGGCGCGGGTTGACGTTTGCGTTCGGAACGCCGCAACGGCGTAGCCGGCAACGGCAGCGGCGGGAGCGACTCGCCGGCGCTGCGACGGTGAGGCTTGGCGCGCGGAGGTTTTTTTGCTTTGGGATTATCAAACGCCGCCGGCGCGGAAGTAACAGCGACAGCGACTGTCAGAATCGTCAACAACGCCCTTTTCGACATAATAAACATAATCGTTCACCTCATAAATCCACAACCCCGGCGCAGAGGTCAAAACATCCCCATGCCACCCCTATCTATTATAAACGTACATCGGGCTGGAGCGTTCCACAAAATCAGATTTTTTTATCTCTTTGGTTGTTCCGTCTGCAATTTTTGTTCTGCGGATTCTGTCAGTTCTTTTATTCGCTGGCGTGCGTATCTGACGCGGTTCCAGTCGAACTGTTCGTGTTTTATCACTTCCTGGTACAAGGCAATGGCCTTTTCGTACTGGCCCAGGCGGAAATCGTAGATGTAGGCCGATTGCGACCTTGCCGGAAGCGTGATGTGCCTGTCCCACTGCCAAGCGCGTTCATACCACGCAAGCGCACGGAGGTTTTCGGCGAAATACTCCTTGTAGATTTCGCCGATGTAGTATGCGCTCCGGGCGATTTTGGTGCTGGCGGGGTATTTATCGACAAGTTGGCGGAATTTCAGCAGCGCCTGTCGCTGCTTGGAATAATCGGCAATACCCGGCAGCATTTTCCCTTGTTTGTACAGTTTGAGCGCCTCGGCGAAGAGCGTATCGGCGGCAGGGATTACTTCGGCGGGTTTCAGGTCGGCTGGGGGGACTTCGGCGTGCATGAAGTAAGGATATGCGCGGATCGGATCGAACCGGGCCTGGATATTCCGCACCAGCGCCAGTTTGAAGTTCAGCCCCTTTTGACTGTAGTAGTCAGCCAGTTCTGTCAGGCATCGTTTCCAATTTCGGCGTCCAGCCAGGACTGCTTCGACGGCGGCGGCTTCGTTTATCGCCTCGACCGACGCGCTCGGCGGGACGGCGGGCGATCCTGCGCCCTCAAACGTGAACGTCTGAGCGCCGAGAAGATTAGCCAGTTCCTTTTCCGCCCAGACCTGCCTGGTATAAGCGCCCGTCTTGACGTAGTAGGCACGGAGAACCTTGAGGGCCTGTTTGTAAGCGACGGTCGCGGACTGAAGGTCGCTTACCGCTGCTGCTTCAGCGGCATCCGACGGATTGACCGCAACGACCTTGACCGTTTCGCCGTCAGCCGTTTTAGGTCCGGCCGGCGGACTATCACAACCAGCCACAAAAACCATCAGCGCCATAACCAATACGATATTTTTACCGATTGTCATCATATGCTCCTTTTCGTATTCGCGTCATTCGCGTTACCATTGCGCTTCATCGAACGGTCCGGCGCGGGTGGTAAGTTTCGGTTTCGGCAGCGAGTCGATTACCGCTGTCGCCAGTTGCAGGTCGGACCGTCTTGTAATTTTCACGTTTCGCGGATCACAGGCTACAGTAACTACCGTCTCGCCGATAGCCTCGACCAGAGCGGAATCGTCGTCGGCTTTGCCCGTTGCGTTCTCATAAGCACGCTTGAGTATGTCCCTGCGAAAGACCTGTGGTGTCTGTGCTTCCCATAAACCATCACGAGATAAGGTTTTATCAATTTTATTGTCCGACGAGACCTTCTTGAGTGTACCATGAAGCGGATAAGCCAGAATAGCCGAACCGAATTTTTCGGCTGCGGCGAAAACGTCGTCTATCCACAGTTGAGAGACACAAGGCCTGGCGGCGTCGTGAACGCAAATATATTCCGCTTCATCCGACACCCTCGCCAGTGCGTTGCTTACCGATTCGGTTCGCGTATCGCCGCCGACGACGAGTTTGACGCCCATGAATCCGATATTGGGGGCATAGCGGGTCCGCATTTCTTCTTTGTCGTCTTCGGATACGACCAACTGCACTTCGCAGACGTCCTTGCGATTGACGAACAACTCTATCGCGCGGATAAAGATCGGCTGACCCTTAATCCGCTCGAAAATTTTCTTTCTCTTCGAGCCGAAGCGTTTCGACGCCCCAGCCGCCGGAATAATCACCGAAACTTTCATTGCATTAACAGACAGGGCGCAGGGCGTAAGACTGATTCCGTTTTTTCCCAGTCCCTAAATCCCTAGCCCCTGATCCCTTTTCTTACCTTGAAATGATATTACGCGAAATATCCCGTCAAGGCAACTAATCATCGCATTTATGGTATCTTGACAGCCCAGGGTAATTAAGGTATCTTTCAAGTCCTCTGCGGAGCTATTGTAATTACCGCAAGTGGATAAAAAAGTCGATTGGGTGGAACCAGACCTGTGGCCAGGAAGAAAGACGGCAAATCATTGTTTGAAGTTATCGGGAACGACGCGTCGCACAGCGGCGGGTCGATGAACGTCCCGTCGTGGTTTGACCAGGACGGGCAGAAACCCCCGACTGATGACCGCCCTGTCATCGAGCGGGCGAAGATTTCGCCGATGGTAACGCCTACGCCCATTCCATCAGGGACGACAACACGCGCCGAACCGATATTATCCGTTTCATCAGGACGGTTGGTTATTTCCCTAAACCAGATCAGCGCCGTTGTGGTGTTTGTGGCAATAATACTGCTTGGTATCGGGGCGTACATGCTAGGCCGAATGAATTCGCAGAATACCTCGGCCTCACCTGATGGAATCAAAGCGCCGCATAATCCCAATGTGATCAAGTCCGGTACGGGACCTGCGGATGTAATTCCCAAGCCCAAACCGGACCAGCCCAAACCGAACGGCTCAGAGATGGTCCCCAACGACAAACCGCGCACAAAGGGTTATAGTTACCTCGTCATCCAGGGCGGTATAGATACGCTCAAACAAGCATGGGACATCAAGCGGTTCCTTCACGGCAAGGGTGTCAGCGCGACGATCCACCGGATGAGCATCCGTAAATACATGGTCAAGGATATGCACGGTTTCCAGAACATTCGCTCAGCGCAAACTATCGCCGACATCGCTGAATACGTCGCGCATATCGAGCGACTTGGGCGGGAATATGGCCGACAGAAAGGTCGATATAACTTCAAACAAACAAGCAACACCGGAATCTGGATGGAAACTGAAAAGTAACACAGGAGAAGACACTGCAATGAGCATGGACAGAACACTCAGAACCCATGGCGGGTTGGCAAAAAATCGTAGCGTCCTGACGCGGGCGGAAAGAATTGCTCGCCTCGTCGATGAAGAAAAATTCGACCCCGAAACCGGACGACCGCTTGGATTACCCAAGGTAAAGGTTCGCCACAGCAAGGCCGGTACCAAGTCGAAGAAGGTCGAGGAAAACGCGGACGAAACCACCGAAGGTGAACAAAACCAAGCCGCTGAAACCGACGAAATCGCCTCGTCATAAAACGACTCTCAATGCACGAATTCACGCCTGCGATGCTGGTAGGCTCCGAGTATATCTATGCCCACTCGCTGTCATATTGCCGAGAGGATGAAACTGCTGGACGCTTCGGGTATCCGCAAGGTCTTCGATCTGGCCGCCAAGTTGCCCGACCCGATTAACCTTTCCATAGGCCAGCCGGACTTTGACGTGCCCGCGCCGGCCAAGGTCGAAGCCATCGCCGCCATAGAGCGGGGTTTCAACAAGTACACCCAGACCCAAGGCGATCCCGACCTCCGCGCCGCCGTCGCTTCGGCGGCTGCCGAAGAGTTCGGATGGGACGATCAGAAACCTTATCTGATTACATCAGGCGTCTCCGGCGCGCTGCTTCTGGCGTTTATGACACTTATCAACCCCGGCGACGAAGTCATCCTCCTCGACCCGTATTTCGTAATGTACAAGCACCTTGTTCACCTCGCCGGGGGTAAGACTGTTATAGTCGATACCTATCCGGACTTTACACCCGATCCCGAAAGAATATCCGACGCCGTTACAGATCGCACGACCCTCCTGGTCGTCAACTCGCCGGGAAATCCCACCGGACGGGTCTATTCATCCGACGAACTGCGAGCCGTCGCCGAGGTCGCCGAGCAAGCGGGATTGTTGGTGGTCTCCGACGAGATATACAATCTCTTCTGCTATGATACGCCCTTTGCCTCAATGGCGTCGGTGTATGAAAACACGCTGCTGATGCGGGGATTCTCCAAAAGTTACGCGATGACCGGGTGGC
Organism: Planctomycetales bacterium; assembly: GCA_030612725.1. Taxonomy (GTDB): domain Bacteria; phylum Planctomycetota; class Phycisphaerae; order SM23-33; family SM23-33; genus JAUWNJ01. The sequence continues at coordinate 76,837 of JAUWNJ010000011.1, read as the reverse complement.
GGATGGGATGGTGTACGGGACCCGTCAAAATCATCGAAAAAATGACCATGCTCCAGCAGTACAGTTTCGTCTGCGCGCCCAGTATGGCCCAGGCAGCCGGTGCAGCGGCACTGGCGTGCGACATGTCGCAGCAGGTCGCCGAATACCGTCGCAAGCGCGATATGGTCCAGGAAGCCCTGGCTGAACCCTTTGGCCTGATAAAACCGGGCGGAGCGTTCTACGCATTCGTACCCGCGCCCAAGGGAATGACCAGCAGCGAGTTCGTTGAACGGGCAATTGAAAATAACGTTCTGATTATCCCCGGAAACGTCTTTTCCGAACGGGATACGCATTTCCGCCTCTCCTACGCCACCAGCAACGAAAAACTCGCAGAAGGTCTGAAAATCCTCGCCCGCCTGGGACGGTAAGGCAAATCCTCCCCATTTTCCCGCGTTTTTTCCTTGACAAAACCCCAAAGTGTGATATACTTAATTGTTGCTCTAGCTCGCTCAGGGAGCGGCGGAGCTATTCATCTCATATGAGCAGGAGCGAATCTCGCTCATTCAAGCCTGCTCAGGCCTCTTGGCCTAGTTCCCACGTCTTACGGAGTGTGTTTTTGCCTATTCAGGCTTTTGTCGAAAGGTACTGGAAAATGGTTTTTTTCGTGTCGGTAAGCGGAGTGACTTGGGCAGGAATAAATGCCCGCTCGTTGTTCCAAGGCCACCTCGTCCATCGACAGGGCAAAAACGTTAAACCGGTGCGATGGCAGCTCGCCGAAAGCACCCTATAGAGCGTAGAGAAGACAAAAGGGAAAATGAATCTTTTCTGTGAGAAACAAGAATATTTTGCAAGTAGGAGAATGACAATGAAACGCAAGCGAATTGCGACAATTATGGTTGTTGGTATTCTTCTGGCGTGGTCTGTCCCGAATGCGTCAGCGGACGCCTTAATCTCCAATGTGCCGGACTGGAATCAGCCTTCTGCCTATGGGGTCGCCGGCTATCCGGGCTGGTGCAGTCCGACAGCCGGTGGGAACATCATGGGCTATTGGGAAGATGTCAAAGGTTGCACAGGACTAACCGACCGGCAGGTTGAATCGGCCGGCCCGGGCTATCCTGCCACCCCAGGCACGTGGCAGCAGGGTCTGTTCAACGACGGTCAAATCGAGATGGGTTGGCACATGAATACGGGCGGTTGGCAGGGTCTTGGCCCCCCCATCCCGTTTCCACCCAACACCAGCGGTACCCAGTTGCCTATGATCGCCGTGGGACTGATTGGATATGCCACGGGAGCGTGGGTTGATAACAGTTATCCCCTGCCCGTTCCGGCACCCGGCACCGGTATCGTCAAGGTCGCCTATCCGAATGTCAATGTAACAACAGATCCACAGGGTACGCCCCTGGCCGCCATGTGGCCCACGTACACCGCCGAGATCGACGCCGGGCGTCCGGTTGAATGCACCTTCGTCAATTGGGTGGATACGACTATACCGATCCTGCCGTGGGACAACGCAACATTTCCCGGAGCAACAATCGAAGAGTACGCCTGGCTTACGGGCGAGTCGCACTCGGTCGTCGGCGTCGGATATTACGATTTAACTCCGGCTGTCTATAATGGCGACGAGTATTTCATCTGTCAGGACGGCTGGGGCTCCACAGGGCAATATGTGCGCGTCCCGGTGGACTTTCACTGGTGGCAAAATGATTACGTACACGACGTCCCCGAACCGGCAACAATGAGCCTGCTGGTTATGGGCGGAATAGGCCTGCTCATCCGCAGAAAAAAAAAGTGAACATTGAAGAATCCGGCATGGCACAGGCCGCTCGTTGCGGATCTGGTAAAGTTACGCTGGAAAAAATAGAAACAGACAGGAGTACGGAAAATGAAAAAGACACTAATGCTTCTGGCGGTTTTGGCGTTACTGGCCACCCCAGCCTTGGCAAGGGACTACGGTCCGCTTGACGGGTGGGACCGCACCGCCGATTACAGCACGTTCGCGCACTGGGAATTCAGCACGGAACAGTTGCCATCTTACCCCGAGGAATTTACGAACCCCTTCGGCGATCCTTCTGCTGAATTCCCCACCGGCGGATGGGAATGGTCGGACGGCTGGCCGTGCCCTCCGGGAATAGGAGACCCGGAAGGAAGCGGTAGCGGCGTGTGCAGCGGTTGGCACTGTACCAGTCCGGAAGGCGGAAAAATTGTGCTGACAATCGCGAACAACGAAGAACCAAATGAGTACAAGCGTATCTTCCTCCAGATCACCTCCTCCAAGCAGCCTACGGGCGTTACGGTAACGGGTTCCGGCGGCGCAAGCGAGTACGTGCCCGGAACGTTTCCAACCGGCAGGCCCAGTGCCCAAGAAGGTACCCCCGCGCCGCCGTTTCCCGGTAGTTCGTGGTACACCTACAACTACGGCCTGACGATTCGCCCGAACCCGGAATCGGAGCAAATCATAATTGAAGTTCCGTACTGCACGGTAATCGACCAGATCGTCGTTGATACCGAGTGCATTCCCGAACCGGCGACGATGAGCCTGCTGGTATTGGGTGGGATCGGCGTGATTCTGCGACGCAGGAAGAAATAAAAATATTAACGGCACACGAAATGAGTCCGCTCGTAGCGGGCCCAAGAGAGGTTCTGTACAAATGGAAAGGAGTAAGAAGATGAGGAGTGAAATGAGAATTTTAGTAATCATGGCGGCCTTCGGTCTGTTGCTGATTACCGCTGATGCAGCAGTTGCCCAGCCTGATGGACCGATCACTGACACCTTCTGGGTTGAGGTCGGCGAGAATGGCGTTATCGGCGGTGGCGGCAGCGGTTTCAATGGAGGCGAATGGTATTACTACGAAAATACCGATTGGTGGAACGTGTGGTTCTACGACCATCCCTATGACCCGACACGATGGAAAAAGATTGATATTGCCTTCACCATTGCACCGCTCGATTTGGCGCTGGATAGCTGGGCCGAGGTTACGTATAATTGGTCAACGCCGTTTTATCCGCCTAACCCCGGCGAGCCGCCTCTTCCGGATGGCCTGCCGCTCGAACTGGAAAACGAGTGGATCATGCGCGCAGACCCGTCAATCTTCGTAGGAGAGCTCTCTGGCGATCCGATTTGTATCATCGACTCGATTATCATTCCGGACTACAATCCGGAATGGATATCGGTCGATATTCGAGGATTCAACTTCGTTCTCGACGGGTGCATCACTCACGAGTGCATCCCCGAACCGGCGACGATGAGCCTGCTGGTTCTTGGCGGAATCGGCGCGCTGATAAAGCGACGCCGGAAATAAGTTGCAAACAATCCTACCCTGCACTTGTGGGGCAGGTTTGGTTTTCACTATTGTCCGGTGTCCTAAAGGGACACCGGACAATAGGTTATACCGTGAGCACAACGGGCAGGGTCTCCTTTCTACCGTTTTTTCCTTGACAAAACCCCAAAACGCGGTATACTTAATTATCGCTCCAATTCTCAGGCTATCATTCAGAAAGCAACGAAATTCGTTTGTCTCAAATTGGAACAGGATGCGGGTCTCGCTGGGTTCGGGCCTGCTCAGGCCGTCAAGCCGGGTTCCCACGTCTTGCAAGGAGTGCTTATTTGCTTGCCTTGGGCATTTGCCGAGAAACATCGGAGAATAGATTTTTCGTGTCGGCAGGCTAAGTGGTCTAGGCGGAGATAAACGCCCGCTCATCAGTGAAACCGCTCAATCCCCGACAGGACAAACGCATTAAACCAGTGCGACGACGGAGATCATAGCCCGCCGAAAGCACCCCGTGAAACCCAAAGGAGACAACAGAGACAAAAGGAAAAATGGCCGTTCACCGCAAGAAACAGGGGAATGTCCCAGACTTGTTCTGATTGCACAGCGATTAGGCTGCAAATGTTCCCGAACCGTTCGCGCTGACACTGCCTGATTCTGCCGGCTTAATCCTCCGCCGGAAAAGATAAAGAGAGGTGAAGTTATAAAAAGTCGATTTATCGGAATTTGGAAACAGTTAGCGAACAGGGAAACAATTCAGAAAAGGAGCAAAAAAATGAAAACTGCAACAAAAACACTGATGCTTATTGCTGTACTGGCGTTTGTAGCCGCACCGGCGATGGCGAACCCTGTGGATGTGTACAGTCAGGACGGCCCTCAGGATCCGTTGTTCATCGAAGGTCCGGTACACGAGTTGGGCGACGGGTTCCCGCTCAACGAATTGATCGAATCATTCGATCGTCCCACGGAAGATACGGCGTGCTGGGACGGCAACGACGACCCGGCCATACTCAACGTGCTGGTAACCATGACCAACCTTACCAGGGTTGATTGGTATGATGTTCATTATGTTGCTGATCCGGAAACCATTATTAGCAACTTCGACGGGAGGATCGGCAACATGGGGACGTCAGACGCACAATTCGCCTTCGTGATCGACAACATCGGAATCAATAAACCCTTGGTCTTCGAGAGCATGATAGTGGACAACATCTTCCAGGCCAACGAAACGTGGGAGTTCATCATTCAGGATTTCTTCAATCAGATGGGCGGCTCACCTACGCCCTTCGATAGCCTGGGTATTGCCGGCAGGAGCGGCGGCTGGCCTCCCTCGACGGGCAGCATCATTGCGGTTCCCGAACCGGCGACGATGAGCCTTCTGGTTCTGGGCGGCATCGCCCTGCTCGTCCGCAGGAAAAAATAACAGAAGTTAATACAAATCGTTCGTTTGGATAGTTATTGGTTTGGTTAATTGGAATGTGGGAATTCAGAAAAGGAGCGAAAAAATGAAAACTGCGACAAAAACACTGATGCTTATTGCTGTACTGGCGTTTGTAGCCGCACCGGCGACGGCAGACTGGGATTGGGACGACGGGCACAAGATGCACTACCCACAGCTTCCCGACCCGGACGGCTGGGACGTCTGCCTCGTGCACCAGACAATTGCGGACGATTTCATGTGTACGCAGACCGGTCCGATTCTCGACGTCCATTTCTGGGCTTCATGGAGAAGCGACGACGTATTGTGGCCAGAGATAACCAATCTCCATTTAAGCCTTCACAAAGACATACCGAAGGAAGAAAGCACAAGCGGTTACAGTATGCCCGGAGAAGAACTTTGGAGATATGACACCCTGAATTTCCGGTGGCGGGACCCCGATTTCGGCGACCAGGGATGGTACTGTCCGATAGATGATTTCTGGCAGCGTCCCGATCACCAGCAGTTCTTCCAGATTAACGTGCTTATCCCCGAATCGGAAGCCTATACCCAGCAAGAGGGCACTATCTACTGGCTCGACATTCGTGTGGATATGATAGAGGATCAAAATCCGCCGATCGGCTGGAAGACATCACAGGATCACTGGAACGACGATGCGGTCTTTTGGCATCCGGACCTGTATGGTACGGGCGAAGGCGGCTGGGTTGAACTGCGTGACCCGGAATTTCCCGAAATGTCGCTGGACATGGCGTTCGTAATCACTCCCGAACCGGGAACGATGAGTCTGCTGATTCTGGGCGGAATCGGCGTGCTGATGAGACGACGCCGGAAATAGTAAATTAGTTGACTGGTTGATTGGTTGAAAGAGTAGGAGTATCCCCAAGCCCGCGGCCTGCGCTCCGTGGGCTTGGTTTTTAAAATAAAGACGTATTTCCCCCTGCATATCCGTCCCGCATCGGTATCAAGAGACAAAGATTTGGGGATACGGGACTTACGATTTTTATCATGCCCGGAATCAGCGAAATTTTATGTATTTTTACCGCTTACGGGCGGAATCCCTTGACAAATACAATCACTGTGTGGTATATTCTGGGAGTTATGGCAACGTCGATTTCCCCAAAAACATCCCCTGGAAAGTCAGGGCGAGCTCTCAGGCTGCCGATTCGCACTTACGACGCGGCATTGAGGTATCTTTTTGCGCAGACGGACTACGAGCGAATGCTTCGGGTTCGTTACAACAGCGACACCTTCAGCCTGGTTCGTATGAGGTCGCTCCTGAAGCGTCTTGGCGATCCGCATAAGAAGTTGCGCAGCGTCCATATCGCAGGGACAAAAGGCAAAGGTTCCACCGCGACAATGCTCTCGGCGATGCTCCATTCCTGCGGGCACAAGGTCGGGCTTTACACCTCACCGCACCTGATGGACATCCGCGAGCGGATACAGATAAACGGCGAACTCATCACACGCGCCGCCCTGACGCGATACATCAACAAAGTGGCTCCGCACGTCAAACAGATGGGCGACGACAAGCCGACTTTCTTCGAGATATTCACTGCCATCGCCTTTATGTATTTCGTGGACGAGGAGATCGACGTAGCCGTTCTTGAGACAGGTCTCGGTGGCCGGCTTGACAGTACCAACGTCGTCAAACCGATGGTGGTCGGATTCACCAACATCTCCCTGGATCACATTCACCAGCTTGGCGACACGGTTGAAGCCATTGCCGGTGAAAAGGCGGGGATACTCAAGCGTGGCGTACCGGCAGTGTCGGTCCGTCAGGTTCCCGCCGCTGAAGCAGTTCTGGTAAAGGCGGCCAAGAAGGTCGATACGCCGCTGCTGATTACAGGAAAGAATATCGACTTCAGTTATCGTTTCGAGTCGTCGCGTGAGACCGGTCCGCAGACGCGAGTCTGCCTGACCACATCTCGCAGCAAGTTCGAGCACCTTCCCGTCCCGTTGATGGGCGAGCACCAGGCGTTGAATTGCGGACTTGCCCTTGCGCTGCTGGATCAACTAAAGGACCATGGTTTTGATATCGACGATGCCGCCGCCATTGAAGGGCTTTCCAGAGTCTCTCTTCCGGGCAGGATGGAACTGATCAGGGAAAACCCGCGAATCCTCGTCGATGGCGCTCATAACGGCGCTTCGATGGAGGCGCTGATGCGGTCCGTCGGGCAATATATCCACTACGACTCAATGGTGGTAATTTTCGGATGTGCCGGCGACAAGGAAATTCCCGGAATGCTCGGTCAGTTGATGCGTGGAGCCGACAAAGTCATCTTCACCGCAAGCGACAACCCGCGCGCCGCCGACCCCGCCGACCTGGCTCAACGATATGAAGAGCGATCAGGAAAACCCGCACAAATAGCACCCACACTCGCCGAAGCCGTCCGCATCGCCAACAACGCCGTTACTCGCGGAGACATCATCTGCATAACGGGAAGTTTCTACCTCGTCGGCGAAGCAAAAAAACTACTTGAGAAATAAAGCAGATAACGCTTTGTTACATTGAGCATCCAAAGCCGACGGATAGATATCCGTCGGCTTTGTTTTTTCAAAGTTTCATTCTTCGCGGTGGTAAGCGCCGTAAATAGTATTACAATGGTCTCCAGTTTGATTCTGAAAGGATCCCAACCGTGGCGGAAGAATTTTTCACTCGCGAATTTGATAACGGACTGACGCTGGTAGCCCAGCGGATGCCGCATGTTTCCTCATCGGCGATAACAATCGCCCTATCGGCAGGGGTGTCCTGCGATCCCGACGACTCCGCAGGATCCGCCTCGACAGCGTCGCTCTGGCTGCTTCGGGGAGCAGGCGACCGCGACACACGTCAAATCAACGACGTGCTGGATTCGCTCGGATGCCAGCACCACGAAGCCGCCCAGAGCGAGCACCTGCTCGTCTCGTCTGCCCAACTGGGAAAAAACCTCCCGGAACTACTCGAAATCTACAGCGACATCCTCCGCAGACCACGCCTGTCTGACGAGACCTTCAGCCCCTGCCGAGACCTCGTCGCGCAAACGCTCGACGGTCTGGAAGATGAGCCGATGCGCAACTGCAACATACTTATCCGCGAAAAGTTTTATCCGCCGCCATTGGGCAATCACCCGCTTGGTACGAAGGAGTCCCTGGCCGATTTGAAACCCAAATCGTTACGGTCGCACCTGAAAAACCGCCTGACGCCGAACGGAACGATTATGGCAATAGCGGGACAATTCGACTGGGAAAAACTCTCCGGAACGATTGAGAAACACTTCGGCGACTGGGAAGGTCCTGCGCCGGCCGAAGTGTCAACCAGCCCGGCCCAACAGGGCACAACGCATATAACCAAGGACACCGCCCAGGTCCAGATAACGCTGGCGTATCCGGCTGCGACGATTAACGGCGAACTCTATTACGCCGCACGGGTAACGCAGATGATCCTCAGCGGCGGGATGGGCGCGAGGCTGTTCACCGAGGTCCGCGAAAAGCGGGCGTTGGTCTATGCCATAGCGGCCCGGTATCACAGCCTCAAGGATTTCGCCGGTTTGTTTGTCTATGCCGGTACGACGCCGCAACGGGCACAGGAGACCCTTGACGTAACGGTCGGCGAGTTGCGCCGCCTGGCTGAAGGCGTGTCCGAAGATGAACTGGCACGCGCAAAGATACAACTAAAGAGCGCCCTGATTATGCAGGGCGAATCAACGTCCGCCCGCGCCGATGCACTGGCGGGAGACTTCCATCACCTGGGTCGTCTGCGAGGTCTGGATGAAATCTCCAGGGCAATCGACGCCGTAGCCGTCAATGACGTAATGGAATACGTCCGCGCGTACCCAGCCGAGAACCTGACAACATTGACCATCGGACCCGATAAACTCCAGGCTCCGAATCCGACATAACACACAACGGAGATCCACATGCAGTTCGAGCAACAGACCCTCCCAAACGGCCTGACGATAATCGCCGAGGTAAATCCATCCGCCGCTTCAATGGCGACGGGATTTTTTGTCCGCACCGGAAGCCGGGACGAATCGCCCACGCTGCCGATTTCCGGCGTGAGCCACTTCCTCGAACATATGATGTTCAAGGGAACCGACCGACGAAGCCCATTCGACATCAACCGCGAATTCGACGAAATGGGGGCGGCTTACAACGCCTTCACCTCCGAAGAGAACACTGTGTACTTCGGAGCGGTGCTGCCGGAATTTCAGGACCGTGTCCTGGACCTTCTTTCCGATATGATGAGGCCCGCACTGCGGGAAGATGACTTCCAGACAGAAAAGAAAGTCATACTGGAGGAAATCGCCCTCTACCAGGACCGCCCGCAGTTCCGACTTTTCGAGAAACTCATGGCCAGACATTTCGGCGAGCATCCGCTTTCGCACAGCGTCCTCGGTACGCCCGAATCGATCCGGGCCTTGAAACGCGACGATATGCTGGACTATTTCAACCGCCGTTACAGTCCGGGTAACGTAACTCTGGTGGCAGCGGGTAATTTGGACTGGGACGCGCTCGTCGCCAAGGCGTCTTCGGCGTGCGGACACTGGAAAGATTATTCGGTCTCGCGCGATACGCCCGAAAACTCCGGAACGCGCCAATCGGGCTCCGTCGTGGACAGCAAACTCCTGCGCCAGCATATCGGGGAAATGTCGGCAGGACCCGGCGCGCAGGACGAGCGACGATACGCAGCATACATGCTGGCAATGATCCTCGGAGATTTTGTCGGAAGCAGACTCTTCTACGCGCTCATCGAACCGGCAATTGCGGAAGAGGCCTCCTGTTCCTATGAACCGATGGACGGGACCGGCATATTCATGACTTTCATCAGCGCCGATCCCGACCGTGCATCCCAAGCCGTTAAAATCGCGCGAGACGAATACGACAAATTCATGGCCGATGGTCCGACCGATCAGGAGATGACCGCCTCCGCCAACAAGATCGCCTCCGCCGCTACGCTCAAGGGTGAACTTCCGATGGGAAGACTCACCGCGCTGGGGTTCGATTGGGTCTATCGGCAGGAATACAAACCGATGTCCGATCACATCGAGCAAATCTTCGCCGTTACTTCCGAGCAGGTTCACGAACTCACGAAACAGTTCGACCTGAACGCCACGACAACACTGACGCTGGGACCGAATGAGTAACCTCTTTTCCGACAAGCGAGTAACCGTAATGGGCCTGGGCCGATTCGGAGGCGGACTCGGCGTAACTCGCTGGCTTGTCGAACAGGGCGCTCGCGTAACGGTTTCCGACCAAGCCGGAGCCGATGAACTCGCCGAACCGCTTTCCGCACTGGCGGGGCTGGACGTAACGCTGCATCTCGGCGGGCACGAACAATCGGACTTCACCGATGCCGACCTGGTTGTCGTCAATCCTGCCGTTCCGTTCGACTCGCCGTACATCCGGGCCGCTCGCGACGCCGGCGTCGAACTGACGACCGAGATAAACCTCTTCCTCGCCCGCTGCGCCGCGCCGGTCGTCGGGATTACAGGCTCGGTCGGAAAATCAACCACCACCGCTATGACCGGCGAGATACTTGCAAACGTCAAGCCCACCCACGTCGGCGGAAACATCGGTCGAAGTCTGCTGGAAAACCTGCCGGAGATTAAACCAGGCCACGTCGTCGTTCTGGAACTGTCAAGTTTCCAATTGTCGTACCTGCCGCTGCTCGCGCAAAGCCCGCACGTAGCATTAGTTACCAATCTCCACCCGAACCATCTCGACCGCCACGGCAACATGACCGATTACGCCGACGCCAAGAAGAATATCTTCCGCTTCCAATGCGCCGACGACGTGCTGATCGTCAACCGCGACGATTCCGAAGTGGCGTCCTGGACTCACCAGGCCTCCGGCAGAACAGACACCTTCAGCGCCGACGACGAGCCGTTCGACCTGAATGTTCCCGGCTCGCACAACCAGGCCAACGCGCAGGCTGCGTGGTCGGTGGCGCGACAATTCGGCGTTTCCCGTTCCGCTGCAGCTGAGGTTTTGTCGGGTTTCACAGGCCTGCCGCACAGACTCCAACTCATCGCCGAGCGCGACGGCGTGCGATATTTCAACGACTCCAAATGCACCACACCGGCAGGGGCTGTCGTTGCGCTCGAGGCCTTTGCCCCTCGCAGCGTTGTCATCATCGTCGGTGGCTACGACAAAAAAGTGGATTTCGGTGATCTGTGCTCCGCCTTGGCCGATCGCGCCAAAGCCATTGTTGCAACAGGACAGACCGGCGAAGCAATCGCCGATGGCGTCGAACATGCACGGGGTGATGCTGGTGTACCATCTGTCATTCGCACGCCGGAGTTCGCCGCCGCCGTCGCCGCCGCTGGCGACCTCGCTGACCCCGACGACATTGTGCTTCTCTCGCCCGCCTGCGCCAGTTTCGACCAATTCCGCAACTACGAACAACGCGGTGAAACGTTCGTGCGACTGGTTGGAACAAAAACCGACGGATAGATATCCGTCGGCTTTACTACTCCAACTTGAGGTGCCAGATTGGCGCCTCAAGTCATTACTCACTTGATGTTCCAAAATGGAATTTCAAGTTTTCGAACTTATCAAACTTCCAGTTCCGCGTCGGCGTTTAGTTTGTGGGCGTAGTGGCGGCGGACGGGTTCGACGTGGGCGGCGATGAATTCATCGACCTGCTGCGGCGCTCGCCCGATAAAACCGGCTGGCTTCAGCAGTGAATCAATATCGACCTCCGCGAAGGCGGCATCGGCCTTGAGGCGTGAAATCAAATCGTTAGGCCGGCCGTGGACTTTGACCTGCTCGCCGGCGGCGATGGAGTGTTGGCGTATCTTCTCGTGCAGGTCCTGCCTGTCGCCGCCGGACTTGACTGCTTCCATCAGGATGCGCTCGGTAGCCATAAACGGCAACTCGGCTGCGACGTGCGCGGCGATTGACCCCTCATACACAACCAGCCCGCGTGCGACGTTCAGGACAATCCGCAGGATTCCGTCAGCGGCCAGGAAGGCTTCGGGAATCGCCAGACGCTTATTGGCTGAATCGTCCAGCGACCGCTCAAGCCACTGCTCGGCGGCAGTGTGCAACGGCGAAACCGACACGTCCATCAGGAACCGCGCCAAAGCTGTCGCCCGCTCGCATCGCATCGGGTTACGCTTGTAAGGCATTGCGCTGGAGCCGACCTGCTTCGATCCGAACGGCTCGTCCACTTCCTTCATTCCGCTCATCAGGCGAATATCGTTGCAGAACTTGTGTACCGACGCGCCGATACCGGCCAGGGTCGCTGCGATCCGGGCATCGACCTTTCGGCTATAGGTCTGACCCGTAACGGGACAAATCCGCTCGAAGCCCATCTTTTCAGCCACCGCCTTTTCCAGCGACTGGACTTTCGCATGGTCGCCGTCGAACAATGCCAGGAAACTGTCCTGCGTGCCGGTAGTGCCCTTGACGGACCGGAACTCCAGCGAGTCAAGACGATGCTGAAGTTCGCCCAGGTCCGTTACGAAATCATAGCACCACACAGCAGCCCGCTTCCCTATGGTCGTCAGTTGTGCCGGCTGATAATGCGTAAATCCCAGGCAGGGCAGAGATCGGTATCGCTTCGCCAGCGAGCCGAAGGCGTCGATGACGCCGGCAAGTGAACCGGCGAGAATGTCCATCGCCTCGCGCATCAGTATCAGGTCGGTATTATCGACGACGAACTGGCTGGTAGCGCCGAGGTGGATTATCCCCCTTGCCGAGGGGGCGGCGTCGCCGAAGGTGTGAATGTGCGCCATTACGTCATGTCGGAACTTTTTCTCGTATTGGGCCGCTGCGGCGAAGTCAATGTCGTAGAGGTGGTCGGACATATCCTTGAGCTGCTCGTCGGAAATGTTCAAGCCCAGTTTCTGCTGGACTTCGGCCAGTGTCAGCCAAAGTCGCCGCCAGGTCGAGAACTTGCGTTGTGCGCCGAACAGTTCCCGCATTTCCAACCCTGCATACCGCCCAGCCAACGGACTTTCGTATTCGATGTGGTCTTTCATAATAGATGATAGTTTAACCGTTCACTGGTTGATTGGTCAACTGGTTGATCGGTTGATCGGTATGAGATATTCTACGAAATACACCTCGTAATACATATTCGTCTCCCTGCTTTCCTGATTTTTATCGGAAAACGGGTTGACAAAAAGCCCATTTGCCCTTATGATGTTTTTTCGCGATTAGTGCTCAATTGCTGTTGCTTGGATTTTGCATTTGTTCGAAAGGAGGAGGCTTTGCTCGTTTCGGTCGTCCCGGAGCATCAGGCCTCTTTTTCAGCGGAAGAATGGTCGATTTCCATTCTGCTTTTTCAGGAGGATTTGCTCATGGCTCGTTTTTTTGGTTTCAGGTCAGCGGCTTTAGGTCTTTTTCTGTGCATTACGCTGTTTTTCAGTTTGCCGGCGGCAAGTGCAGACACAATTGCGCGCTTTGACACGTCCCTCGGTTCGTTCGACGTCCAATTGTATGACACAGCCACCCCGATTACGGTTCAGAACTTTTTGGCTTACGTTACCAGTGGGCGGTATCAGGACTCGTTCATACACCGATCGGTGACGGATTTCATAGTCCAGGGCGGCGGTTTCACATATGACCATCCGTATGTCGAAGCCGTGCCTGCCTTCGATCCGATCGTCAACGAATTTGACCCATCAAGGTCAAACGTTCGCGGGACTATCGCTATGGCCAAGACCAGCGACCCTGACAGCGCAACCAGCCAATTTTTCTTTAACCTAAGCGACAACTCCGCATCCCTGGACAACCCCTCGAACAGCGGTGGGTTCACTGTATTCGGAGAGGTTCTCGGCGACGGTATGGATGTTGTAGATGCGATTGCCGCGGTGGATACTTTTGTTTTTGCCAGTCCTTTCAGCGAGATGCCCCTGCGGAACTACACCCAGGACGACTATGATAATTTTGTTCCGATAACAGACGATAATGTCGTATTCGTTAATGTATCCGTTCCCGAACCGACCACGTTGGGACTGTTGACTGTTGGCGGTTTGGCAATGGTAAGGCGGAGACGCAAAAAATAACCCTTTGGGGAAATCGCACTGGTCCGCAAAAAAACCAAAAGGTCGCCGCAGAACGCGGCGACCTTTTGTTTTATTCCGACGGGGATGAAATGATCCTTACCCATCTTGCCTAAACGGCCCAGCGAGCCGCGACCGCAAGGAAGCGGATTTTTGCGGGAATCGGTGTGCTGTGTCCGCTTCTTTGCGGTCGCGGCTCGCTGGACAACTCCGATTGATCACCTTTTTCTCTCGAAAAATCTCCCATTTCAACTGGTACAGTTTTCGGGGGGCACGCCACCTTAACTGCATTGTGTTCGCGTTTGCGCGCGCAAACGCGAACGTAAAAATCAGGGGGAACAAAAAAAGTAAAAAAATAATTTCGTTGGGCCCCAAGGACTTATGCCGCCCCGATGGTTTTTTTGTGCGCGTTTGCGCGCGCAAACGCGAACGCAAAAGTAAAGGGTGAGGAGAGCATATATGGGTTTCAAACTGAAAAACTTCAACGACCCGACGCTGGAAACTGATTACGTCGGTTATCTCGTGGACGCCGAAGCGACGGATGCACATCTGCATTTTTCCAGGCTTTGGGATTATTTCCGCAATCCTATCGCACCGGCAGTAGGTCTGGCCGCCGACGCGCTCAATACCAACAGCAGGCCCTATTTTCAGGCACAGGAGATCGGTCTGCCTGCGAGGATTACCGGAATCAACCGCTTCGGTATCGGCGCAGAGCACGTAACAAACCTTGCCCGCAAGGAAGTGGTCATCGAAAACGACATTGCCTGGCGGATACACACGATGGTGGATTTTCTTTTCGGAAAACCCGTCAGTATCCGAAGTCTGGCCCGCGAACCGGCAACGGCTGAGATAATCGAATCGGTCATAAAAAATCTCTTTGACGCCAACGGTGGCCAGACGTTTTTTCAGACGCTGGCGTTGATGGGATCGGTCTATGGATTCGTGGACGTAATCCTTCGGATGCCCGTCGATTGGCCCGCCAACGCGAATAAACCTCCTTTCACCCGTCCCAACCCGCCGGCAGGGGAAGAAGCCCAGAATCAGCGGGATTCTTCCCTGCCGGTCCCGCCTATCGGAAAACTCGTGCGCCGGCTGACGCTGGAGGTCGTTGAGGCGGCGCGGATTATCCCCATCCTCGATGAAAACGATTTCCGCACCGCGCGTTACTGGATTCAGTGTTTCCGCAAACAGACCTCGCAACTCGAAGGCGTCAATCACGGTATCATGAGTTTCGGATGGTCGGGGCGGCGCGACGTCCATCCAAAAACCGTCGAAGTAGTGGAAATACTCGGAGCCAACTGGTGGCAACGATACGAAGACCGTCTCCTTGTGGCTGAAGGCCCCAACTCGCTGGGGCGAATCCCGCTCGTGCATATCCAAAACGTCTCGCTTCCGGGAAGTTACGAGGGAATCAGCGACGTCGAGCCGATGCTTTCGCTCCAGGACGAACTCAACACCCGGCTTAGCGATCGGGCCTATCGCGTAACTTATCAGTCGTTCAAGATGTACCTCGCCAAGGGTATCGACGATTTCCTGGACAGACCCGTCGGTCCCGGCCAGATGTGGTCAACGCATAATCCCGACGCATCGGTGCAGGAGTTCGGGCACGATTCAGGCTCGCCCAGCGAAGATATTCACATCGAGCAAATCCGCGAGGCGATGGACAAAGTCTCCGGCGTAACCGGTCTGGCAGCGGGACTTCTTCGGGGAAACGTCGGAAACCTGACGAGCGCGACTGCCCTGAAAGTCCTGCTGAGTGGACTCATCAGCCGGACCGAGAAGAAGCGGATTACTTACGGGCACGGGCTTGGCGAGATTATCTCACTTGTTCTGGACCTGCTCGACAAGGCCGGCGTGCTGCGAACCGACGCCGAAGATCGTCGCGTCGAGATTCACTGGCCAAGCCCCCTTCCTGAAGACCAGACCCAGCGTCTCGCCGACGCCCAGGTCAAGGCGTCTCTGGGGGTTCCCGCCGATCGCGTCCTCGCCGAACTCGGATACGACACCGAAAGCCTGAACACCTCCAACAAGAAATGAACATCGAAAGGAATAGACAAATGACGAACCAATCACCGGAGCAAACACAGGAAGTTTCACAGTCTGCTGATGCGGAACCTCACACTCCCACTGCCGGGCCGGAGTCCAGACTTATACCGGTCAGCGAGGCGATAAAATATCGTCGTCGCGCCCAGCAGGCGGAATCCGTGCTCCAACAGTTTGAGCAGAGGCTCGAGGATACACAGACGCAGTTGGAAGAACGTCTGGATCAGTTGGCTAAAGCGGAATCGCAGCGTGACGAATTCCGGCATCAAATCGACACGCTGCATACGCAATCGTCGGCAGAGCGAATGCTTCGCGACGCCGGTGTAGCGGACATCGAAACGGCAATGGCGCTTCTGGAAAAACGCATCGTCTTTTCCAACGACATCGACGAAAAGCAGATGCGTCAAGCCGTTGATCAACTTCTTCAGACCAAACCCATCCTGACTTCGGTCCCGACGGGGCTTCCCGGAAAAACCGCTTCTGCGCGAGTTGACGGCGTCGATGCCGCTGCTCGCCTGACGCGATCGGCCACACAGGCCGCCCAAACGGGGAACCGACGGGACGTAGCTGAATACCTGCGCCTGCGACGACAGGAAAACAATAACTACTAATGCCGTAGGCATCCCTACGGAACAATCATGGAGAAACAAAATGGCATTTACAGGTAAAGCGACATATTCATCCGGTTCAACGTTACCGGAAATTGCAGAAGACGTTTCCGACATCGTAAGCATCGTCTCACCGTACGAGACGCCGCTTCTGGACCACCTCGGAGACCCGATCAGACCGGCTTCGAGCACGTATCACGAGTGGCTTGAAGACGAACTGCTTCCGAACATCGACACAATCGACGACGCCGTCTGGACCGATCCTGCCGTTGATACGACCTTCGGTATCGACAACGCAGACCGCTTCCGCATCGGCGACCAGGTCAGACCGGCCGGTTCGAGCGAACTGCTTCTGGTAACATCCCACGACACCGGAGCAGGTACTATCACCGTTACGAGAGGCTACGGCGGGACCACGCCGGAAAATCTCAACGACGACCAGGTGCTGCACATCCTCGGAAACGCAGCCTTGGAAGGCGACGATTCTCCGTCGGTGCGATTCACCAATCGCACCCGAAAAGGTAACTGGACGCAGATTTTCACCGCCGCCGTTCGCGTCAGCGGATCGGACCATGCGGTCAGAAAACTCTCGGTCGCCGACGAACTGGACTACCAGAAGACCGAACGTCTGCGCGAACTGCTCCGCGATCTGGAAGCGACGGTAATCAACGGTACGAGTCCATCGTCCGACCCGCAGGGCAGCAGCAGCGTCCGGCGGACGATGAAGGGGATTGTCCCGCACCTGGCGACGAACATCTTCAAACCCAACGTCGGCGGATTCCCGGCTGACACCGACCTGACCGAGGCGCAACTGAACCTCGCGCTGCGGTTGGTCTGGGAGCAGGCATCCAGTCGGATCGACACCGTCGTCGTATCGGGATACCAGAAGCGACGGATTAACTCCTTCATCACCTCAAGCAGAGCGTACGGACCTTCGGACGAGGCCTACCGCGATATGGTCGGCGTCTATGAGAGCGATTTCGGCGTCTGCCGGGTCATCTTGTGCAGGGCGGTTCCCGCCGATTGCGTCCTTCTTCTGGATTCGTCCCGAACCGGCGTGCTTCCGCTTGCAGGACGAAGTTTCTACTACAAGCCCCTGGCGGCAGTCGGCGATTACGAAGCCGGCGAAGTCATCGGCGAGTACACGATGGAACTGCGTAACGAAAACGCACACGGGATCATCAAAGGGCTTGATACAGCCTAGGAATTTAACCATCGCCCGCCCAGGCGTATCTTCGACCGGAACGGCGATGATCGCTTTGACGCCTCCCGCCTACCGGGCGGGGGGCGGAAAAGCCGGACAAGGACAAGAAAAATGGCGAACGAATGTAAAGACCGCGACCTTCTGGCCATCGAGCCGGATGTATTCACCGGTGGAGGATTCAATTCCCAGCAACCGGCATCCGGGGATTACGGCACCATCAGCGGAACGACTTTCAGTGCATCGGGTAATTTTCAATCCGTGGATATCCAGCCCGGTATGGTGCTGTGCGTCTATTCGACTGTTCCGTCGGAGGGGCGGTGTTATGAAATTATCTCGGTGGATTCACCTTCGATGCTGACGATATCGGTTCTTCGCGCGGATCGCGAAGCCGAGGCTATCGCACCACCGGCAGAGTCCGATCTGCAATATAACATCCACACCTTCAGACCTCAAATTGCCGATTGCGAAGCGACACTACACGAAAAACTCCGACAGATCGGTGAAGCCAACGGTATTTCCGCGACTAATTTCGTTGATTCGTCGCAGATGCGTAAAGCGATTGCCTTTGCGGTATTGTCGTCTGTGTTCACGGCACAGGCATCCAACGCCGCAGATTCCGACGCGAACTGGGTAAAGGCCGAATTCTATCGCAGGCAGCACGTCGCCGCCGTCGCTGCGCTGAGATTGGCAAAAGACATCGACGGCGACGGTTTCGCCGAGCAGACCCGGACGCTTGCAAACATCTCGCTACGGAGAACCTGAAAATCATGTCAATCCAAGCCCGCAACATCCTGATCGACATCCGCGACACCCTTCGGGTCGCCGACTTATTCGCCGCCGTTACGATCGGGTCTGACGCCGATTCGGCACAGATTCCCCGCGCGGAGGTGAACCTCATCGGTATGGATGAATCGAATGCAACCGACAGTCCCACCGGAAAATTCTACACCCTGCGGGCAAAAGTATGCGTCCACGTCCGTTGTCACAACACTTCGGACGCCTTCGCCCGCGCGCTGGACCTGGCGGCATCGGCCTGTGAATCGCTTCTGACCGACCGCTTCCGAACCAACATGTGCAGGGACTTACCGACGGGAAAAGCGACGGAAACAGGGCCTCTCAAAATCGAACCGAAAGTCAAAAAACCCTACCTTGCGGTTACGTTTGAAATCCGCTGCAACTTTGAATCGGAGGAGGCGCAATAATGGAACGTTACGGCGACATTACCAGCGCGACCTTCGACCAGACCGCCCTGTCAGGACCCGTTTCCGTCAGGATTCTACGACAGGCCAAACCGGCTCCGATGGGCGGCGACAACGACGCATTTTCCATTAGTATCCAGCTGTCCAGACCTGTAATTAATATCGAGATTCGCATTCGCGACACAGCCGTTGCCGAGAGTCTTTCTCTTGGACAGGCAGGCGTTCTGGCCGTCGAAATAGCCCCCACTCGCAGCGAACAGAACGGACGGAGCATCTCCATAACCGACGCCGTACTGATAGGGATTGAGTTCCAATACGAGCAATCCGCCCCTGCCGTTGCGAAACTGACCTTTACCGCCCAAGCCAATGAAGGCGACACCGACCCGTTCGCTTCACAGGAGGCACAGGTATGAGTTCCTACGCCGGGGAAAATCTTTTCGGTTCAGGCCCCAACGCCTTCCGTTTCGGGTATTGGGAAAGAAGCGTGCAGCGTCGAGGCTTTGCCGGCGTCAATGGTGAAATCGTCCTGGACCTCGGACTCCGTTCACGACAAATCACGCAGACGGGACGACTCCAAGCCGACACCGCCAATAACCTGAACGAAATACTGGACGACATCAACGCACTCTGCGACGGAGCCGAGCACGTCCTTCTCGATAACCACAACCAGTCCCACCAGCATGTGATACTGGAACGATTCCGAACCACCACCCCGTTGCAACACAGCAGGGGATTCTACTGCGACTATGAGATCGAGTATCGCCAATTACCATGACCGCTACACTGATTACAACCGGGATCGAGTACGTCATCGGCGAGATGAGTTTTGCCGGGGGATGGTCCGTTCGCTTCAGTTCGGACAATGCCGATCTGCATCATCAATTATACCTCAACGGCAGACTCTCCGACTGGACGGATACGCCGGGTCAACGACAATTTTTCATCGACGAACCGGACATCGCACCGACGGCTGTTTGCGTGGCGGCCGTTGAGGGTAAATACCGCACAACAGACTTATCCGAACAATTACCGGTCGATGATCGCAATCCTTCCTGGGTTTTTCGCCCACAAATCCCCAGGCCTGTTTCCGGTCGCCCCGACGACACGGTCGAGGTTCTGGGAAATCATGCCGGTGGTGGCGAGGTGTCGGAGACACCGTTGGCATCGACCCAAACCTGGCCGGCATGGGTTCCGCGATGGCAGTTCGGAGAAGACCAATTCGGAAAAGGCGGATTCGGATACGACGGTACATGTGCACCGGGGGCGGGCGAGGGAGCATTCGGAGCCGGTATGTTCGGAATAAACGCCGACCTTATCGACCTCGAAGCCGACCTTCCGGAAGAAGGCTCGCACCAAATCGTCCTGCGATCACGCCGGGCCGACGGGCAGGTTGCGGATTCAGACCCAATGTACATCGACGCAAACCCCCTGCCCGATGCAGCGGAAGGTTTATCGGTAACAAACTACGACCACCAGCAAAAACAACTGACTCTTCAGATTTATTAGGGAGATAACCATGACGGAACAGTACCCATCGGATGCAGAACTGAACGGACTTTCGGGGACGACGGACAACGAACAGGAAGTCCTGTTTATTACCACCGGCGAAGCGCCCTACTACACAAGTTTCTACAAGACGCTCTATCGACTTTTGAAAGTCGCCAGACGAAGCGGCGACTGCCGAGTCTTCAAGGACGACGACCTTACCTTCGGCGTCCGGGCGGGACGATATTACAACGGCGACACCGCCGTCAATTACGCCGAAGTGCTGGCCCAGGCGCTGACGAACAATCAGACGAATTACATCTACCTGACCGCCGCCGGTGTCCTGACGGTCAACACGACGGGCTTTCCCACGCCGTCGGTTACGGCCCACATCCCGCTGGCGACGATACTGACCGACGCAGGGACCTACGACGGACGCGACCTCTCCGAAGGCGGCGACATAACCGACTATCGAGGCCGAATGTTCATCAACGTCTGCGGATCGAGCAACACAATCGGCATCCCCGTCACCAGCCTTCTCAAGCACGACGCGATGAAGGACGCCCTGCCCGACGCCGGCGACGGTACGTATCTCGGCCTCGCAGACGCCGCCGGAAGCGTGATTGTCGGCTCGACCACAAACAATACGCAGGTCAATGAGAAGGCCGCGTTCTACCTTGTGCTACCCAGAGAGTACATCGCACAGGCCGACGTCACTATCCGCCTGAACGCGAAGGTGGACGTAGCCCGCAACGCCGAGTCGCTGCTGGACGTGGTTGTCAAGCGTGTAACCAACGCCGGGCTGGACGCCACCGACTTATGCCTGACGGCTGCGAAAGACCTCAAAGCGGTAACGGCGTTCGCCGATCAGGATTTCACAATCGACGGCGACGCGACCGGCGACGAACTCGCGCCGGGCGACATACTTTACGTCGAGGTGGCCTTCGAAACCGACGATACCGGCGGCTCGTCGAACGGACACGCCGAAATCGGAAAGGCGCAGGCGATTATTCCATGCCGCTAACAGACACGGACTTGGGAATAGGGAATAGGGAATAGGGGAAAACAGAAAGAATGGAATTTTCAATTCACAATCCGCCGTTCAGTAAAGGCGAGAAGCGGACGCTGACGCTCCGAGCAGAGCGGATCGACCCGAAGTATCTGACCGACGGCGAACCGCCGAGCGTCGAAGCCGAGCACAAGCGGACGGAACGGCATCCGACGCACGAATCTCGTTTCTACGAGATTCAGGGACTTGGGACTTGGGACTTGGGACCAGGCGAAAACAACCTACACCCTACGCCCTACGCCCTACGCCCTGTCTTTGTACAATTGAATCATGGGCATCCCGCCGACGACGAATCCCGCCTCGCGTCTATCACAGAAGACCTTCTGTCTGTTGTCGAAAATCCTCAATCCGCAATCCGCAATCCGCAATCAGGAGGCGAAATATGAGCCTCCTTCATTACATCGACAACGAGGTACCCGCTCTCGGCGAGTGGGATTTAAAATTTGAAGCCGGTGATTCGACCATCGTTCCAGTTGCCGGAGATGCCTGCGGTCGCGGCGATGCAGTGCTGCGAACGACTATCGTCGGAACCGATGTCGCTTACGTGCAGAAAAACCTCAATGTTTCGCTTGACCCCGGCGGCTGGATTTATTTCGGCTTCTGGATGAGGCCCGGCAGTTACCCGTCGAATTATACGTATCCCTTAATGGTGAAAGACGCCCTTGGTTCAACGACCGGCCTGTACTCGCTGCTTTTGACTGACCTGCAAATAAAGGTAAGCACAAAGGACGACGGAGGCGCTGCTCACACCGCCGGTTATGTAACCGGTCTTGTCCTTGACCGTTTTTCTTATCTTGTTTTCGCGCTGCGACGGTCAAGCGGCGTCGCCGCCAACGACGGCGTTCTGCGTTTATATTTCGACGGTCAACTGCTCGATGAGGCTACGGGTATAGACAATTACGACCGTTTCGCATCCGTGGACTTACTGCGAATGGGTTGCCCGGCGGGGCCACGCGACGGTTACTGGTACGATTTCGACGAGGTAAAAATCGCACTCGATGAATACCCCGAACCATTCACGTCGACGCCACTGACCGATTATCCCGAAGCGGCCCGGACTGTCGTTCTGTTCAGGCGGGACGATTCGGAATCAAGGGAGTTCGCCGATTACTGCGTAAGCGAACTGGACATCCCCCGTGCGAATCTCTGCCCGCTGCCGAACGCCACGGCGAACGAATCTCTCGCAGACTACGCGACGTTCGAGGCCGAAGTGGAGACCGACCTTGCCGCCTGGCTGACGCTGAATCCGACAGTGGCGGCTAATTGCTCGTGCTTCCTGCTCGGCTACGGCGTGCCTGGATATTTCACTTCCGGCGGCTTGAAGCATTCGGCCACAAGCCGACTGATGAACTATGGAACGGCGTTTTCGTCGCAGACGACGAACCCGCTCTACAACCCCGCCACAGTCGCCAGGCTGACGAAAGCGGCGATGGGCGGAAAGTATCTCTGCACGCGGATCGACGCCGATACGTTGCAGCACTCTAAAGACGTGCTGGATTGCGGATTGCGGATTGCGGATTGCGGATTTCTTCCCGCCACGGACAAACTTTTCAGTAACGATTCGGCTTATCGAGCGAGCCTCGCTTGTCAGCATCTACGGATTATCACGGCGGGGCTTGGAACATTCGCCGACGACGCTTTTGTCTGGGGCAATACCATGCCCGACTGGGGTTCCGCCGGCAGCAGGGCGGTCTTTGTGGACCCTTCTGTAGCCAGCCTGGGGACAATGCGGGCCGCTACGACCGAATGCAGCGAAGCCGTGCTGACGGCGCTTTACGCCGCCGCGATGGGTAGCGCCGGTAACGACGGGATAAACGTCGATGCCGAAAGTTTCTTCGAGATGCTCCGCATCGGCGGCTCACTGGCCGAGGCGTTCGCCGTGGCGGTCGAGCACCTCGATTACCTCGCCGCAGCCGTCGGCTCGCCGCTTATGACAGTGGCATTTTCGACCACTGGCAACAACGTCTATCGAGGTCTCGGCGGTCTCGAGGGCATCGAATGGGAAAATCCTATTGCGTATCTCATGCCCGGACCCAACAGCATCACACTCTCGCAGAACCTGTCGCCCGGACAGCGTTACATCTATGCCGTCCGATCTGTCTCATCATCGGGTGTCCAGGAGCGCAATACCCACGTCATTGCATACGCCAATACCGACGAGCAGGGAATTCTCCTGCCCGCTCCGCTCACGCGCCCGAAAGACCCGACGGTTGAGGTGCAGCACAGCGCCTTGCTAATCGGATTTACTTATCTGACGCCGATCGGTTTTGCAGATGCCGACGGTTTCGATGTTCTCAGCGACAACGGTACGGGGCAACTGGACCTTGAAAACCCCGTCGCGACGGTTGAAAAGTCGCGGAATGACCGGTTCGACTTTGAGGTCCCCATCGACAGGCCCGACACGCCGGTGCTTCTGGCCGTCCGCGCACGTCGGGGCGAACAGGTCGGTCCGATAAGTGAAATCGTGTTCGTACCCCTGGTTTCAGCCCCGGCGTCCATCCAGATTTTGTGAGGAGTGAAGGTGAGCGATTTGACCATTCATCCGGATTCGGCGACGACAAACGTAACAAGCCCCCCACCGATGCCGGTCTATGTCAACGGCCTGCGAAGGCGGGACCTGCACGTGGAGAATTGGAGCATACTTCCGGCTCCTGATTTCGCCCGTGCGAAAATCGTAATGGCCATGTCGGGCAGGTATCGTCCGAACCGTCGCATTGAGGACGTCGGCGTCCTTCCGGCAATCGGCGAAAGTCTGCAAATACGCCTGGCCGACGTCGGTGAGCATGTGGTGTTCGACGGTTACGTCTCCCGTCATCTTGCCGGCGCCGGTCCCGATGAAGAATCTCTCGCCATAGAAGCCGAAAACGTCCTGGCAACGCGCCTGAACCATGCCATTGGTGGACGCCGGCAGGAAAACGAGGCATCCGCAAAGTTTGTGCCCACCGGAAAGTGCGTTTTCAACACCGAACCGACCGGATTGGCAAGTGAAGAAACTTACCAGGTCAATTCCCGCTCCTGCCGGATATTTTCAGCAGATTCCGGTGGACAACTCTGGTCCGTCGCCGATATTCTGAATTATCTCCTCGCTTGCTGCGTCCCGTCGGACATTGATGCATTCGGTTATGAAGAACCCGAAAGCCCAGCCTGGGCAATTTATCCCCCTCGGTTGTCTCTGACGGGGTTGCCTGTGCGCGAGGCGCTTGCGCGAACGGCTGCTCTTGCAGGTCTGTCGATACGAAGCGGCTGGGGCGGCGGTCCTTCATCCCTGATTTTTTATCGTCCGGGCAGGACAGGAAGGCGCAGGGCGATTCGACTACAACGGGCCGGCGAAACTCTCGACGGGGAGCGAAGCAATCTCTGGAAAGGTAAGGTTGCGTTCAACCGCCGACCCGCCCGCCGGGAAGTCTCGATCATCGGCGACCTGAAACGGTACGAATCAACCTTCACGCTCAAAAAAGGATGGGACACTGCACTGGAATCCTACCACTACCGCGATTTCATCCGCGACGAATCAGACGATTGGCCCGCAGCGTCCGAGGTGTTCAGGAAGTGGGTGCTGAACGAATCGGGGCAATACTGCGACGGGCCCGGCAACCTTGAAAAATTCGATTTCGCCGACATCAGCAGCGACGATTTCCTCCTGTCGATTAACAGGCGATTCGAGCCTTGCCTGTCGGTGAACCCATCCGGTGAAAGTCTGGGAATCGTCGTCGAGGTCAGTTACGACGACGGAGCCGCCTGGCGGCGCTACGGCGGGGCAATTCGAGTCGCCCGCGACGAATGCGCAATCTATCTGTCCGACGACGCACTTCCTGCCGATTACTTCCAGGCCGTCGCCATTGACGCAACCATAAAGGTCCGCGTAACGGCCACCCTCGCTTCGGACAGGCATATCAGCGCCGAGGTTTCGGGCGACGTCTCGGTACCGACCGAAATAATACAGATTCCCTCTGCCCAATGGTCGAAGGTGCACGACAGCAGCATATTTTACCAATGCCAAGACCTGCCGGCCCCGGCAGAACGCGACGATTCGGCACGCCTGAAACAATTGGCTCACAACATCAGCGAATCCAACGCAGGCATAATCGAGGCTGACCTGACGCTCGGACGAATTGATCCGACCTGCAACGTCGGCGACATAATCGAGCAGATTGAAGGCAGGGGATTGACCCTCGGCGGTTATCCCGGTTCCTGGGCGTACGTCCGCGCCGTCGAACACCGCTGCGGTGAGGAATGGGCAACACATTTGAAAGTGAGCGGATAATCATGTCCGGAAAAAACAATTATTACGACGCACTGGAGCGGTGGACGGAAGTTGCCGGAAGCAAAGCGGCACAATTGGTCAAAATAACCACGCACGACCAGTTAAATAAGTACACCGCCAGACCCATCGCTTTCGACGCCGCCGGAGAAGCCGAAACCGTAGGCAGCGAAACGATGACAGTTACCAACCTTGCCGAACCGACCGATACCGACGGGCTTCTACCGGATAACACCAAGGCTGTCGCAATAGACGTCGGCGGGCGGTGGATCGTCTTCATCAGGCCGACGGGATCGGCGATGTTCCCGGCAAAGATAACCGCCTCCCAAGGTAATGCCGCATACACCGTCCGCGAGCAGGTCGCCACCGGAGCCGGTACTTTCACCGACGCGCCCGGCGCGACGAACCTGACGGCGCATAACCTGGCGGAACTGTCTCTCGGACCCGGAGCAGCCGTCGGAAACGACACGATCATTCTGGCGCTGACGATCACCGACAACGGAACACCGGCGACTACCCGGTACGTCTTCGACCATCCCGCATACGCCAAATATCTGGATTGAATTTATGACTTACGCCGCTACATGGACAAACGCTAACGCCCAAGGCCGACTCGACGCCGGAGCGCACTCCATCCGCGACGACGATGCGTCCGAACAGGCCGGCGCCACTAATCGCCGACGACGCCTGGTGTATCTGCCCGGGCAGGATTTCTCCTCGCAGATCGGTGCGGGTAAATCGGTCTGGGTTACTACAATCGCTACGCAGTTTCCCCCTCCGTTCAAAAATTTCCGCTCGTCTATTACCAGCGACATTCTCGAACCGGCTATCGGAGGACTCGGCGGAAGCCCCGCCTCGCCCGCGGGAATGGACTGGCTTTGGCCTGTCGCCGACGCCGACGAAAACAAAACTCTCGTCGTGATGAACCCCGGAAGCGGCGAAGTCGCATTCTTCGGCAAACTCAACGGTACGAGCGTGTGGACCGACGTAACGCTGACCGCAGGACAATCCTCCGTCCGGGCAGTACATTTCAACGAACTTCGACAAGCCATCGAATACATCCGACGCGGACGATGGAAATTTCCGATTTATCTCTCAGGCGGGATATTCTCGCAACTACCAAATACGCCCTGGATAGGTTCTTCGATAGCCAACAACGGCACGAACGAACTGCGATGCGTCGGATTCGTCCGCGCACGCACGAGCGACTCGCCGCCTCTGGGATTGACGAACGTTACCGCGCGATCATCCACAAAAATCAAACTGACCGCTGATACGACCTGTAACGTCGAGATCTATCACTGTCTCCGCGCGATTGATTTTACCGGCGACCCGCCGACCTGGAACAAGTACGACCCGAGCGCGTCGGCATCATGGGCTACGCCCGGCGGGACGGGTGCAGGCGACGCGACATATATCGGAGCGATGAGCCTGACAGCCAATGTAGCCGGGCAACTCTCGAACACCGCCCTGGTTACCGCCGTCCAGAACATGATCGACGGGTCAGAGCAGAACTTCCTCATACGTCGAAGCGATACCGGATACCAAACTATCGCCGTCTCCGGCGAACTGACCGTCGAGTTCGACCTCGACTCGCCGCCAAACTAAGAAACCATAACAAAATGAACCGCAGAAAACGCGAATGTATCGAAAGAAACAGAAGAAACGGAATTTACCGCAGAGAACGCAAAGGACGCAGAGATGTTTAGTATAAAAAGAAATAAAAACAACAATGACATCTGTTTTTTTACCTCTGCGTTCTCTGCGTTCTCTGCGGCGAAATTCTTTTCTAAAAAGGAGCAATTGCAATGTTAGGCCCAAGTCTTATCAGCGACCTGGCGAGTTTCGGCGCTGCCGGTCTTATGGGCGGAATGTGGCTTTGGGAACGACGAAACAGCAGAACCAGAGAAGAACAACTCACCGAAGCCCATGGCAGGATAATCCGCGACGAGCAACGCCTCAGCGAACTCATCGAAGTCGTCGAACACAATACGGCCGTTATGACGCGTTTCGCCGAAACGCAACAATTCGTCCGCCGGGCAATGGCGGACCTGAAAGAGGAGATTCGAAATGGAAGACAGAAGTAAGAGATTGTCGGTGCTGTGCCTTCTGGCGGTGCTGGTTGTCCTTCCCGTCGTGGCTGGATGCTCAGGCGTCATCATGAACGCCGAATACTCGGCACTTCTGGACAAGACTACGACCTTGTCGATCGAGACGGCTACACGGGCAAAGGTCGGCGCGCTGACACAAGATGAAATGACCGAGGCGCTCGTCAAGCAGTCCGAAACCTGGCGGAAGTTCAGGGATGCACGTGATGGCAAAGCCACAAGCGGAAAGGACGGGCAGGATAAATGACCATCGACGAACTCAAAGCGAAGGTTCCCGAAAAGTTGCAGCCCTGGGTCGATGAATACGGCCCGGCGCTGCTGGCGATGACCGGCGACGAATTCAAGGCATGGCTCAACCGGCTTATCGTCGGCGACATTGAGGCTGCCTACCGCAGCCTGTTGGCGAAGATGGACAATTCCGCCCTTCTGAATGAATGGGACAGTCTGAACGCCGATTGGACAGAGGCGAACGCCCGCAACGCAGAACGCATTGCGCTGCAGAAGTCGGCACTGACAGCCCTGATGAGGATACTCTTGGCAGTCGCGCTCGCGGCTGCCGGGCTTTAACGCTGCGACGGCGTGGAGACTTTTTTGGAGATTGGTAATCGTGGATAAGACTGAAGCAATAAAACTGCTCGGCGGAACGCTCGCACGCGGAATCCTCTGGGCCACCGCCGCACTTGCCGCCAAAACCGGCGTAGAAAACATCACCAAAGACACCGCCGCCAGCCTGGGCGCATTTCTTGCGGCAATTGCAATCGCCGCAGCATCAGCATGGTGGTCCCGCCGCAAAGACAAAAAACTGCTACAGACCTTGCCGCAGTAGCGATAGTATCCTTATGCGTTATGCACTCCAAAAGCAGTAAGACTGGAACCGGCTGATTTAAAAGGCAAGGACTCGGACAGAATCGTCCGATAAAAATCTTGTACCAGTTGTTGGAATTGTTGCTATAATGGTTATGTGGATGGAGCCTGTTACTTTCAACGTTCTCACAGGGAGGTAGATCGATTGGGTTTTGAGAGATGGTTGCTTGCGTAAGTGATGATAAAGACTGACGATAAAATGTCGCTGCATTTTGGCGTGAATTTCGTGCTTGCGCCTCTCCGGGAACTTGGGGACAAATCCCATCTCGAGTTCCAAAAGAATCTGATTAAGGAAGGACTGTTTTTCAATGCTCTCAAAAAAGAGTCAAATCCGACAAAATGGATATTCAACAGAGAATCTGATCCTGGGTCGCTCCAAGTCACGGTTGGCGAAGTTGGGCCACAGGTTGGGCAGATTCTTATAGTTGCTTCCCGACCAAATCGGACTCTTGAGGTGTTTATCAAGGAAGCAAAGGCTGCCTGTAACTCTTTCACAAAAACGTGGCCTGGAAAGTACCAGATAGTACACCGTGACGTGGCGATAAGGCACCTTTATCCGACAGAAGGCGAACACGCATTTAAGTATCTGTGGGAAGGCATGCTCGGACAAACAGAAAAAAAACTTTCCGTACTCAATCGTAAAGTTTTAGGCGGTGGCCTACGGGTCGTCATGCCTCCCAAAAAGCCCGAAGACAAAAAGCCCGAAGACGCCTTTGTCGAGCTGAAAATAGAATCATACTTTGAAGACGCGGGGAAGGTGTTTATCGAGACGCAATTCAGGTGGGAAAACCCGCTTGAGCCTAATGATAATATTGACCCTGAAGGAATACTGAGGGAAGTTGAAGAATACGGAATGAAGGAAGCATTGGAGTTTCTTGGGCAACACGAGTAAAAAGTGAGGACTTTGAAAGAAAGGAAAACACATATGGCACCTATACCAGGATTAGAAGAAACCCGCCTTGACGAGCAGGAAATGGTCGAGAAGGAAACTTGGGGCCAGCCATCTTCGGCGCGATACGTGTTTCGTGTGGAGGAAGACGCCGGCGAAGGCATGTTCCGCGCATATTCTGTGCATGCGAATTCTTGGCCGTATCTGTCTTCGGATAGCCGTGTGCAGGAAGAACGGAGCCACCTTGCTGATGAAGCTTGGTTTTTCTCAAAGGAACATCAAGCCTCCGAGGCCGAAGCTGATGCTGACATTGAGGCGGGCCGAGTTGCCACCTTCGACAACGTGGACGATCTGATTAGAGACCTTCGGTCCTAGGTGGCCCGGCCGATGCGGATAAGGCGCACGTCCCATTTCAAGAAGCGCTTCAAAAAACTGTCCAGAGTAGATCAAGATCGGGTTGAAACCGCTATTCGCATGTTTGCCGAGAATTCCTATCATCCAAGCCTTCAGACGAGCAAACTCTCACCAAAATCAAGAGGGATGTGGTATATCAGAGCCAGCCGGTCACTGCGCATAACCTTCACATGGGACGAAGGGAACGTGATGCTCCGTACGGTTGGAACTCACGACATAATCTAACAGCAAACCGTGGGGCTTCGACAGTGTATCAGCAACTATCTTTTATCGATGCGAGTAAGCCGGAACCTCGGCTTCCGGTGGATTATCAGCCTGTCGTACCCGAGCATTTTCACCCGGAGCGTATCTATCTTAGCAAGGGCAGTCTGTCTTCTGATGACCGAAAGCAATTTGTTGAGCGTATCTGCCGGTGCTTCGGCGATGCCGAGGTAGCCGAGCGTCTGGACACCCCTCACAACAAGATCGACCTTGGCGAGCCGGACCCGCTGGCCCGCCATCGAAAAGGCAAACGGACACTTGTTTTCGGGGAACTCGGTGATTCAGTCCGGTTCAGCAGCGAGGAGCAAAACACCTGCCCAAACTACTGGCACTTCTCGCCATATTCCTTTTGCCCCTATGGATGCAAGTATTGTTACCTGGCCGGCACGCCGGGAGTGTGGTTCTCGCCGACGGTCAAGATTTACGTCAACCTTCCCGAGATTATCCAAAAGATCGACGCGACCGCGAACCGCCTGGCTGAACCCACCGCCTTCTACCTGGGGAAACTCCAGGACGGTTTGGCGCTCGATCCTTTGACCGCCTATTCCACGATACTGACGCCTTTCTTTGCCCGGCACCGATATGCCAGACAAATCATTCTTACCAAGAGCGCCGATGTAACTCGCCTGCTCGGCCTGGATCACGGGGGGCACACAATCCTTTCCTGGAGCATCAATCCCCCCGAAGTGGTTCAGCGTTCGGAAGAGAACGTCCCATCTGTCGATGATCGTTTCGATGCGATGCAGCGGTGCGTAGAGTACGGATACCCCATCCGTGCGGTAATGATGCCCATGATCCCGGTTGAAAATTGGGAGGACATCTATGCCGATTTCGTTCGCCGGCTACTGGGGGCGGTGAGGCTGGAGCGTTTGACACTTGGTGGAATCTGTAGTTACAGGAACGCCTCGCATCTGATGGAACGCAAGTGGGGCAAGGCCAATGACGTATCGGACTTAACCCGTAGACAGTCAACATCACCGGACGGACGACTTCGTTACAAAAGCGACATCAGAGCGCGAATGTATGGCCACGTGATTCGCATCGCGCGGGAAATCCGCCCCGATCTGGCACTGGCCCTTTGCCTCGAAGAACATCGCATTTGGCAGGCAGCGGGGTTGACGGACTGCATAGGACGTTGCAACTGCGTTCTGTAACACTTCACGCCGACGAGGTAATTATTATTTCGGCAAATCAGATATGAAGCGGAATTTCGTCCCGGCCTCGCTGGTCTGACGGAGGCGGAAACCTCCGCAAAAAAACGGTAGGGGTGGGATTCGAACCCACGGTGGACTTGCGCCCACACCGGTTTTCAAGACCGGATCCTTCAGCCACTCGGACACCCTACCATTATCAGATTAAGTCTTTTTCACATAGATAGTTGCGTCAAGGACATTTTTTCAATGGGGACCGATATTGCCACTGGACGACAACCGGCCTGCACAGTAGAACGATATTATTGACCTCTCAAGCCGCCCTTGACCGTTATCACTCAGTCGCCGCAGATCTTCACGCTGGCCGCCAACCAAAGAGCAATCTATCGCCTGATGGTGTTACGGTCAAGGAAGTCTGCATGTCCCTCCCGTCAAGTCGTAAACAGGGCCAACCTGCACATGTAAGATAAAACACCACACGGGGGTTTTATCCGTTAAGAATTGTCTCAACCTCTTCCTTGTCCACATCCGTGATATAGGTTATTCCGCTAACCTGTGCCGCCTCGCGCGTCAGTGCCGCCAGGTCGCCTCTTGCTATGTGCTCCAGGGCGAATTTCCGGCTGCCGGCCATTATCTGACGCAAGCCCTGGGCAAGGCGTTCGTAATAGGTATAAAGCCCCAACGCGCCGGTCGGCAATTTCTCGAACTCTTTGTCCCCCAGTTCCTTGCGCAACTCGCTTGCGGTTACGAAGATTTCATCCTTCGAATTACCGAAGCGTTCAATGTACACCGGAACCTGGTTGTCGTCGATTGTGCGTCCGATTGTCTTGCCGCCCATTGCCGCGGCGAGAGGAGCACGGGCCATGCCGATAAGTTTCGTGAACGGCGCGCCCATGGCCAGACCTTTGAAAATTTGATCCTCGAAGACAAAGCCACCGGCTGGAGCGAGTGCGGGCACGTGCTCGCCCTTGTCGGCGAATCGCTTGGCGTACTGATACATAAGCGAGTGCAGTTCGACGGGCGGGACGCCCCATTCATTCATCATTCGCCAGGGACTCATGCCCGTGCCACCGCCTGCGCCATCGACGGTAAGAAGGTCGAGTTTGTAACGTGAGGCGAACAAGACCGCTCGCGCCAAATCCGCAGGCCGATACGCGCCGGTCTTGAGGAAGATGTATTTTGCGCCTGCGCTTCGCAATTCCTCAACTCGCCTGGCGAACGCTTCTTCGGTAACCATACCAACGCGCGAATGCCGCTCAAACTCCTTGAACGCGCCATGCTCGAAGGCCTTGATAACGTCAGGATCGGTCGGATTCGGCATTACAATGTAGCCGCGGTCGTAAAGCATCTGGGCCTTTTTGAGGTCTGCGATTTTCACTTCGCCGCCGATGTCTTTCGCGCCCTGACCCCATTTGAGCTCCACGCACTCAACGCCGAGTTTTTCAATGCCGTATTCCTGCACGCCAAGCCGCGTGTCCTCAATGTTCGCCTGCAAAACAATAGCGCCGTAACCGTCGCGCTGATTATCCTTGTAAAGCTTTACGCGGCGCTTCAGATCGACCGTATCAATTATCTGACCGTCTTTGATGACGGACTCGTGGTCCATACCGACGACGTTCTCGCCGATGGTCAGACCGGTCCCCGCCAGAGCAGACCCGATGGCCAGACCTTCCCAGTTGTTCTTGGCGATATTCGTCGAGCCGATCCCCGGAATGATCCACGGAAGACGGAATTTCAGTCCCTTGTCGTGGCCGAAGGCGACTTCCAGATTAACGGCGGGGAAGACGGCTTTATCGCTGTCGGCCTCGATACCGTGCGCGCCGACTGCCGTTCCCATGATGTTAAAGTGGGAGTAATCGATGGGATAGGTCTTCTCGGCGGCAGTGGTTATCACGCCGAACGGTTGCGGATAAATAACCTCGTGTCCGCGATAGGCGCTCTTGCCGATCTCGCACATGCCGATGCATCCGTCCACGCAGGTTGTGCACATACCCGATGCCGGCGAAACGGAACCTTCCGTTCGATTCTTCGTAAGAGTTGCTGCCGAGGCGTTTATCTTTGAAAACGTAACTGACATTATATTTGACTCCTTCTTTTCTTATTTGTCTTTTTGTATCTCGCAGGCGACGCAAGGGTCCATATAGCACATCATGTCGTCGAACTGGTCTTTCTCAACACAAGGTGGGGCGAGATTTGCACAAGCGCCGCAGATTGCTTTTTCCGGTTCGTTGTAAGTACATCGCAACTGGCAGGCGGGGCATATATACATGCAGGCGCCGCACAGCCGGCAGACGTCCGATTTGATGTCAAACGGCGTTCCGATGCTTCTCTTCTCGCCCCTGCCGCGGAAGCCGATGGCCTTGGCCATCATCTGCTCTTCACACATCCGCACGCACAGCCCGCAAAGGATGCAATCCTCATATTCCTGTTTGAACCGCTGCTGACGCACATCGTGTGCGGCGGCAAGGTCCTGTATCGTTTTGGATTGCGGGCAGGAGGCCAGCAGGAGTTCGAGAATCATCTTTCGCGCGCGAATCACGCGCGCCGACGCGGTGCGGACCTTCAGGCCCTCTTCGGCTGGGTATGTGCAGGAGGAGACGAGTTTTGCCCTGGGACCTTCTCCTATCTCCACCACGCACAGCCGGCAAGCACCGTAGGGCGACAGGCCGTCCACGTGGCAGAGCGTCGGGATGGAAAATCCCAAAAACCGCGCCGCTTCCAGCACGGTGCTGCCATCTTCGACTGAAACGTTCAATCCGTTAATGACAAGATTAATCATCGGTATCTCTATTCCTTCAAGACGCTACGTTACGTCCACTGCCTCGAATTTACAGACGCTCCTGCACGCGCCGCACTTGATACACTTGTCGGCGTCAATCGTGTGGGGTTGTTTTTTCTCACCCGTAATCGCACCTTCCGGGCAGGCTTTGACGCAGGCCTGGCATCCCACGCAGTTTTCATTAATCGAATAGTGGATAAGTTCCCTGCACACGCCTGCCGGGCATCGCTTATTTTCAATGTGTTCGAGATATTCGTCCCGGAAGTATCGCAATGTGGAAAGTACGGGATTCGGCGCTGTCTGCCCGAGGCCGCACATCGTCGTATCTCTGACTACGACTGCGAGTTCTTCAAGAAGGTCCAGGTGCTCCGGTGTGCCTTTGCCGGCTGAAATATCGTCGAGAATTTCGTACATCCGCTGCGTGCCCTTGCGGCAGGTGAAGCACTTTCCGCATGACTCGTCTTTGAGGAAATTCATGAAGTATTTGGCGACATCGACCATGCAGGTGTTCTCGTCCATGACGATCATGCCGCCGGAACCCATAATCGAACCGGCCTCGGTCAAACTGTCGTAATCGACGGCAAGGTCGAACTTGTCGGCGGGTATGCAACCGCCCGACGGTCCGCCTGTCTGCACTGCCTTGATTTTGGCTTTGCCCGACGGTCCACCGCCGATGTCATAGACGATCTCTTCTATCGTGATGCCCATCGGTACTTCGACAAGGCCGGTATTCCTGATCTTTCCGACCAAGCTGAAAATCTTCGTACCGGAGTTGTTTTTCGTTCCGGTTTTCGCAAACGCCTCGGCTTCACTGTCGATGATAACCGGGATATTCGCCCACGTTTCGACGTTGTTGATGGCAGTGGGTTTTCCGTCGATGCCTTTTTGGATGGGGAACGGCGGTCGCTGACGCGGCTCGCCCATCTTGCCTTCGATTGACCGAATCAGCGCGGTCTCCTCGCCGCAGACGAACGCACCTGCGCCTCGAACAATCTGAATATCGAAGGAAAATCCCGTACCGAGGATGTTCTCGCCCAGAAGGCTTAGTTCCGACGCCTGGCGAAGCGCGATGATGAGATGTTTGATGGCAAGCGGGTATTCATTGCGGACGTATATCACCCCGTGTTTGGAGCCGGTGCCGTAAGCGCCGATAAGCATGCCTTCGATGATGCTGTGCGGATTGCCCTCGAGTACGCTGCGGTCCATGTATGCGCCCGGATCGCCTTCGTCGGCGTTACAAACGAGAAACTTCTCTCGGCCGTTGGGCTGTTTGGCCAGCATTTCCCACTTCAATCCCGTTGGGAACCCTGCGCCGCCCCGGCCTCGCAAACCCGAAGCCTTCACCTGCTCTATCACCCACGCGGGGTTACGCTTATCAAGCGCCTTGACAAGAGAACTGTATCCGCCATGTTCCAGGTAGTTATAAACCCGGATGGGATCGACTTTCTCGTTTCGGTCAAGCAACGTCCGAACCTGTTTACTGAAAAACGGGAGGTCGTCCTGCTTTTCGATCTGCTCGCCGGTTTGGGGATCCTTCAAAAGAAGGTCTGTAAGCACCTCGCCTTTCGCCACAGCCTCAACGATCCGCGCCATCTCCTTCAGGCCGACGTTGGGATAGACCGTACGGGCCGGTTCGATCAGTACGGAAGGTTCGATCTGGCAGAATCCGTGGCAACCGGTGATTCGAAGTTTGACTTTTCCGGTCAGTTCTTTTGCGAGGATTTCGCGCTTTGCCACGCGGATGATGTCGCTGGCGCCGCTGGCCTGGCCGCAAGTTCCTGCAGGAATGACAATGGTGGGAATATCGCTATCCCGGCCGGTTCGCAACCTGTCCTGAAGCGTCCTGAAGTCGTCAAGTGATTTCAATTTCAGCATTTGTAATATAACCCTGTGCTTTTGTGCGTTTGCAGGAGTGAACGGGTTCGACGATTAAACATGGACGCCCTCCAGGTCCAGTCGATGCGATTTGCATCCTCGGCGCGAGCAGACCTGCATCATCCCACCGGCGCGGAGGACCATCGGGACCATCGGCGCACCGCATTCCGTGCAGTTCGAGGCGCTCACAAGTTCCGCATAACAGTGGGGACAGAAGAAGTAGAGAACCGTATCGGTCGGGATATCGATCTGCGACTTGATATGAAAACTACCATAGAGACAGGAGCGGTTGAATCCACAGTGCTGATTATCGAAAGAAATCGTTAACCGGATCGACGGCAGGCCGTCAATGGGCCGGGCCGGGTCCATCAGGCTGTGGTTGCAGTGCGGGCAGTTGACTTCCAGGGGGAAGACACGCTCGTCGGTTTCAACCTCGATCTCGTCCAGACCCTCCCGCGTCCTGGCGATTATCCCGGCCACCTTGCTCGGTTTTACGTTGGAGAAGTAATGGCCGTCCACAACGACAATCGGACCGAGCGCACACGCGCCCAGGCAGTTCACCGTTTGCAGCGTGAATTCCCTGTCCGGCGTGGTTTCACCAGCCCCGACGCCTAGTTGCCGCTCGAATTCCTCGGCAATCATCGGCGCGCCGCGGACGTGACAGGCAGTACCGACGCACACGGAGACGAGATGTTTGCCGCGCGGCTCGAGGCTGAAAGAATGGTAGAACGTGGCGACGCCGTATATGTCCACCAGAGATCGACCCGTTTCGTCGGCCACCGTCCTGAGCGCATCTTCGGGAAGATAACCATGCCGGGCCTGTATCTCTTCAAGGATGGCGATCAGCCCTCCCTGGTCGTCGCCGTGCTTTGCCAGGATTTCCAGGATGTCCTTTTCGCTTTCCGTTGTCGCAGCCTGATTCATTCTACCGATACTCCTCGCAATGCCAGACTCCGCCAGCCTGCTTTGCCATAGTGCAGGATTGACGATTTTCACAGTTCACGCACAGCCCCTTGTATTGGCCGGCGTCTTGTTCACTTTCCGGCTTTTCCGGCAATCCGGAGGCCGGCGCGGAGGCTGATACAGAGACGGAGTCTTCGAACTGCTCACAGAAGAGGATGGGACGCTCCGGCGTGCCGCAGTTGCTGCACGTCTTTGCGTGATTGCACGTCGAGCAAAGGTCCAGGTGTGTCCCGGAAGGTGAGGCTCTCCCTGAAACGCTTTGGGGAATGTCTGTGGGGCTGGGGCCGGGATGCTTTCTCGACATAATAATAG
This sequence comes from Planctomycetales bacterium, assembly GCA_030612725.1. Classification (GTDB taxonomy): domain Bacteria; phylum Planctomycetota; class Phycisphaerae; order SM23-33; family SM23-33; genus JAUWNJ01. The sequence goes on along the minus strand of JAUWNJ010000011.1, from coordinate 39,679 downwards.
TCTCCTCGTATGCAGCAAATTTCCAACGTCCTGACCGGCGTTTTTCACTTGCTTCGAATCGCTGCTAGCGACATCAAAAACTGAAATCCAACCTTCTGCATGTAGATATAGGCAAGTCGTATGCCATCTCTCTTGCGGCGTGTCGGAGGGCGCGGCGGATTGAGCATAAAAGTCCCGAAAACACGGGCTAATGGTTTGTGGAGAAATTCCCAGGAATGTGTATAGGGAAGGGATACAAGACAAACTCAGACGAGCAGCAGGACGGGGAATTTTGAACCACCGGGGCGAAACTCCCCATGTTCGATGCGCTCGCCCCTCAGTCTTTCCCGTCCGGTGTGAGCGTCATGTAGCAAAAGGACGGAGCGAGCATCGGCACCCTCACGGTGGCGTTGTTCTCTTCCAGCGTATCCTGCCCGGTCAGGACGAGATCGCGGGCATGGTCCAGCACATACCGCTTGCAGACGGCCTTGCCTTTCCACGGCCAATTTCTGAGGGTTACCACGAATGTGTGTTCCCTCGCCCGGCAATTAACCAGCAACATGGCCGCCTCATGCGTCTCGGCCAGACCCGCAAGCAGAGCGTATCCGGTGTGGGGGTCGTTCGGCGTCGTTCGGACGCGCTTCGCGTGGTCCAGAAGCGATCGGAACGCCTTGAATGCCCAGAAATTCTTCCGCGGCGCCCCATACTGGTCGAGGAAACCCCAACGCCCGACGCGTGCCCAGTAGAAGTTAGCCATGTCGATCGGACAGTCCTGCATGTAGATGAGCATTGCCGCCGTAAAGGCTGCGCCGTACGCCCCGCCGATCTCGGCGAACGCGCGGCGCATCATCTCGGGCGCCTTGCCTGCGCCATGGAAAGTCCACCCCTCGGCCGGGAGATAATTCCATTCGTTCAGGTGGGACTCGGTCTTGTCGAAACCGTACCGCGCGAGCATCTTCTTGCACGCCACAGCGTCTTCGGTAATGTCCAACGGCTCGGGCGTGTAGTTGTGCCAACTGTAGAAGTCCAGCGGCGCGTCGGTCCTCCGGCAGTGCTCGAGAAATCCTTCAGCGAACGGCGAGGGCTTGCCGCCGGCCGCCGCCGGCCCGCCGACCATCAGGTTCGCGTCGTGGGCCTTGATCGTCTTGGCGGCGATTTCGTACAGGTGGTAGTATTGCTCGTGCGTTCCCGTCCAGCACTTCGGGTGCAGCCAAGGCTCGTTCCATATCTCCCAATAGCGAATGTTGTGCCGGAAACCGTTCGCCCATCCGTCGTTGTAGTGGCGGATGATATTGACGCATATCGCCGCCCACTTCTGGAAGTCCCTGGGCGGGTGGACGAAGTACTTGCGCCGCGTGTGGTGCTCGATGCTCTCGCCCAGCCGGTAGGCGATCTGCGAGCCGGTGTCGAGAATCGCCTGGATGTAATCGTCGGTCGGCGCGAAACGATAGTTGCCGGGGTCGTCAGCGTCGGCGTCGAAGATGGGAAAGATGCAGTGCACGTCCACCGTATCGGCCACCACGTAGGGGCAGTCGTGCAGGCGAACGGAAGGAAAGGCGAGCTCCTTGAAGCACTCGGACAGGTCCATGCTTCCGTTATTCTGGATCGGCCCGAGGTTCACGCCGTGCAGCGCCCGGATCTCGCCGGCCTTTTCGCCGAGGTCAACGTCCAGTTGTGCAAGTCGTGTCGTCATGATCTCTCGCAATGTCCATCTCGCCAGGCCGCAGCCTTCGCGGATCGAACGTAATCGCACTCAGCAAGCTGAAACATAAACATGGGTAGCGTTTCCCATGTTTCCCCATGTTTTCAGAACCAGGCTGCATTGTCGTAATCGAATCAGCATCACCACTGATCCAAAGCCTTGACCTTTGGCGTTAACGGTCCGCCGTCAGGCCGGAGGGGCGCAAAGAATACGGTAATTCGCAAGGGACCTTTCTGATCCTTCAGGCGGATTACCAGACGTTTGATTCCCTTATTGGGATACAGCGGAGGCTCCTGCTCGGCCGACTCGACCGTGAATACCGCACCGGCAGGCGAAAGTATTTGTGCCGTCATCTTCTTCTTGCCGATAGTCAGGACCGCTCCGCCTTTTTTGTCGGCGACGATTTTCGCGTCCGTCGTCATGCCCCATGCCACCTCGCAGGGCTTTGTAATCTCGAACTCATCCTGGACAAGAACGGCTCGGCGGTTCTCGACGATGGACACGCCGCGGGTTACCTTTTTGGCGAAATCCTTGTAGGCAGAGGTTAAATCCAGAACGGCGAAGCCTTTCGCCGGGGTGCTTTTGAATTTCGTAATCTTCGTCTCGGCCTTCACGTCCTGGTTCTTCCCGCCGAGGACCGGGACGTTGTGGGCGAAGGAACTGATACGGTAGTAGGTCCATCGTTTGGCGTTCTTGCCCTTGTTCCAGTATCCGGGCAGGTTGTAGTTTTCCCTTCCCAGGTCGCGCGCCCAGCGGACGCCGAGCGCGTCGATCACGAATGTTCCCAGGTCCAGATGGCCATGATTGACCTGGTTGAACCCGGCTTTGACGCCGACGAACAGGGCGTTCGGATCGTCCCAGGCGCTTCGGAAGACTGCCACCTCGACAGGTCCGCGGAAATACTTATCGAGACTCGGCGCCGGCGACTTAGCCGCCGGGACGTACCAGATAAAGTCCAGCGGGAAGGCATTGCGTTTTGTGAGCATTTCGCGCTCTGCCTTGGCGAGGAAGGGCTTGTTGAATTTTCGCGCCAGCCAGAAGAGGCATGGAATGTTTTCCCTGCTGCTGCCGAGGTTGGTGCCGACATCGGCGAAATTGAAATACAGATTTGTCGAACCGGTTATATAGATAGGGAACAGACCGGTCTCCGACAAACCCTTCATTTTCGAGAGTCCGAAGTCCGTCCCCAAGGCTGTGTTCAGTGCCGCCAGACCATAGACCGTGTGGCTGGTGGCGTAATTCCAATATCCCGGTCCTTCCGGCCAGGCGCCGTCGGGGGCGTAGGTCGAAAGGGCGTTCGGCAGGAACTTCACCGCGCCGGGGATAATCACCTCGGCGTATTTAGGGTCGGTCTCCGCGATAGCCAACGCCCCGACAATCAGCCCGCCGTTGCAGACCTGGTTCCAGTTGAAATACGAATTTACCCGCCAGGTTCCTTCGCCTTTGTACTGCACCAGTCCCGGCTTCAGACCGTTGGTAATCAGACCGGTGCGTATCTTTTCGCGCGACTCGGCGTCGAGATAATGATACAGCCAGTCGTACCCGACGCCGACGCCGTGGGACATCTCGGCAGTGTCGAGAAAATGCAGCGGGTTCCAATCCTTGAACGCGCAGACGGTCAGGAGATTTTCCTTGGCCTTGGCGGCGTATTTCTCATCGCCTGTCAGACGCCAGGCCAGACCGAGGGTATAGACGCGACTGACGCACGCCCGGCTAACCCAAAGGAGGCGAACGCCGTCCGCATTCGAGACGCGATACTTCAGAGGCGCCGCGGTGCAATACTCATCCGCCTGCTTTATCACGTCCTCGTAACATTTCTTCAGCAGCGGATCACGCTTCATCAACTCCTTCAACTCGGCCAGACGCTTATCGGTCAGAATCAGCCGGGGATGCGCCTTGTTGAGAGTCGCCAGCGCGGTCTGGGCCGTTGGAGGTTTGACGGGACCCTCGGCAAGGATTTGATTGGTTATAAGCAGCATCATTGTCACCTTTATCAGTGATGTTTTCTTCAGCATGTCGCACCTCTGATAGTTTGTCTTTTCTGTTGGTGTGAATTGTATCGCTCGCGGGGAAGGAAATCCATGTGAGATGAGACTTTTCTTTTCGCTCACGGCAGGACGACGCCGCAGGATTGACCTTAAACATGGGAACGCTACCCGTACCCGTGTTTCTGTTCCCGGAGGAGCGCACAAAAACACTCTTGCTTCCCTTGTGAACGAAAACGTTACAGGCAATATACACCAGGATGCCCATTACGCATATCCCTTTTCCGGCGTAACGGAGCACCTTTGGTGTGATCATGGATTTGACTGATTTTCGGCTTTTGCCAGTTTTTCCCGCAGCGTCTTGCGGTCGATTTGTAGCACTTTGGCGGCCTGGGTCTTGTTGCCACCAACGCTTGCAAGAACGCCGCGGATGTACTCGGCTTCGGCTTCGGCCAGCGAGCGGGTCAGGTCCGTTCCGCCGACAGCGGAGAATCTGAACGGCACCGGCAGGTCCGGTACCTCGATATAGTCGCTCTCCGTCATGACTACAAGGCGGTGGATGACGTTCTCCAGCTCCCGCACGTTGCCGGGCCAGCGGTAGCCGGTTTTCAAGACGCCCAACGCCTCGTCTGAGAAACGCAGCGGTGGTCTGCCCGATTCCTTCGCGTACTTGGCGGCAAAATGGTGGATCAGCAGCAGAATGTCGTCACCGCGCTGCCGAAGGGTCGGCAATTCGATGGTGAGAATATTAAGACGGAAGAAGAGGTCCTCGCGGAACAGTCCTTTGGCGACCAGGTCCGGCAGCGATTTATTCGTCGATGCCAGAACCCTCACGTCCATCTGCCTGCCGCGGTTCGCGCCGACCATGCAGACCTCTCTGTCCTGCAACACGCGAAGCAGTTTGACCTGCATATTCAGGGTTGTTTCACTGATCTCGTCGAGAAAAATCGTGCCGCCGTCGGCAGTCTGAAAGAAGCCCGCGCGAGATTCGTCAGCGCCGGTGAATGCACCTTTCACATAGCCGAACAACTCGCTTTCGAGAAGCCCTTCGGGAATACCGCCGCAATTCACCGGCACAAAAGCCGCCGAAGCCCTGGGGCTGTTGTAATGAATCGCCCTGGCGACGAGTTCCTTGCCCGTGCCGCTTTCCCCTGAAATGAGCACCGTCGCCGAAGCCGAGGCGGCTTTGCTTATGGCCTTGAAAACTTCCTGCATGGGTTTGGATTCGCCGATCAGTCCGTGCAGCGCACGGGAAGGCGGACTTATCGAGGCCTGGCCGGCGCGGCGAGCGTGGAGCCTCTCAAGCGCACGCCGGACGGCGGAAAAGAGTTCCTCGTCGGTAAAAGGCTTCGGCAGGTACTCCTGTGCTCCGATCTTGATCGCCTCGACCGCCCCTTCAATGGAAGGGTATCCGGTAATCATGATTACCTCGGTGTCCTTGAAGTTGTCCCGGACATGGCGCACCAGGTCCAGGCCGTTGACTTTGGGCATCTTGAGGTCTGTTATCACCAGGTCGATAGGCGTGGTTTGAATTACGATGAGCGCCTCGGCCACACCCGGAGCCGTAAAAACTTCGTAGCCCTTGGCCGTGAGATTCCGCTGCAACACTTCGGTCGTATTCGCTACGTCATCTACGACGAGAATCGTTTCTTTCCTGTTCGCGTCAGTCATTCCAGTGTTCTTCCTCGCACTCATCAGCCGCGACAATGGGAAGCCGAACCTCGAACCGAGTGCCCTGGCCTGGAGTGCTTTCAACACGAATCGTGCCCCTGTGCGATGTTATGATACCATGAACTACCGGAAGGCCAAGCCCCGTGCCCTCATTGATGTCCTTGGTAGTGAAGAATGGGACGAATATCTGTTTGAGTTCCCGCTCACTCATTCCGACTCCGTTGTCGGCGACGACCAGCACCACGTTACTATCGAATACGCTCGTGGTAATTGTCAGGACGCCTCCGGACGGCATCGCCTGAATGGCGTTGACCACGAGGTTAACCAGTACCTGCTGCAATTGCGACGGATCGGCGGTTATCTGCGGAATCTCCGGCGACAAGCGTAGAATAAGGTCCACGCCGTTCCTGGTACACCGCGACTCAAGGAGATGTAGCGATTGTTCAACCACGTCATTGAGATCGACCTGTTCTTTCCGGGGCGGGGTTTTGCGAGCGAACAGCATCAACTTCTTGATAATCTCCCGGCCATGAAGCGACGCCGTAACGATCTTCTCGATATCCTGAAATATTTGTTTCGGAAGATCGGGGTGTTTCTGTGCGAGTTGAGCGAAGCCTAATATGTTGCCCAGCGGTTCATTCAGTTCGTGCGCAACGCCCGCGGCAAGCTGTCCGATAGTCGCCAGACGGTCGGCCCGGCGTAACTGCTCCCGCAAACGAGTTTTTTCTTCAGCGGCTTGCCGCCGTTCGACAATGAGGGCGATCTGCTGTGCGACGGCGGCAATGAGATGCCGCTCCTCCTTCAGAAACGGGCCTTCGTCGCACTCCGGCCTTTCTTCGATGTACACTACGTCAACAGCGCCGCGCCGCTCGCCGTTCACCACAATGTCAGCCGACTGCCTGTGCGGGCTTTCTCGGAAGTTCGCTGTTACATAGGAACGGTCATCGAGAACGATGCGCCCAGCCGTGATTTCAGGATACTGCCAGGCGGGCGGTAGCAGTCTTACGCAGCCCTGGAGAATCTCTTCGAGCGTAGCGCCTGACCGCGTGGCAAGCTGCGAGAGGCTGTAGAGACACGTCAGCTCTTTTACCCGCTCCCGCAGAGCGGCATATTCTGTCTTTTTCTGATCCATCGACCCGGAAGAAAAGAATTCAAACCTCATACACTTTCAACACTTCGTCACCACAGCGGCAACAACGACCCATGGAAGAATCTTACAGAATATCAGCCTGGAATCAATCGTGAGGTGTTCAGCATGACTCGAAAGTGTTTGAAACGGCAACTGACTGCATCACGCCGCTACATATTCGAAACCACCGGCTACGTTCCAGCGGATGATTATGAAAAAACCTGTTATGGAATAACCGCGGCCTGTGTTTTGATTCCCCGCGGTGGGTTTCTTGAACCGTTACCTTGAGACAAGCCGGTTGTCGCGACAACCGGTAGAGCGGTTTGAGGCGGTTCAGGCGGTATTGCCAACAGAAGGCTAAGTCCTGTCGTATTCCGTAACTAACGAAAAACAAAGGTCTTCCCAGGAAATGCAAGGAAGATTTTCAAGACCGGATCCTTCGGCCACTCGGACACCCTACCATTATTAGGTTAACTCTTTGTCATATAGATGGTTGCGTCAAGACTATTTTTTTTCAATGGGGACCGATATCCCACTGACGACAACCTTGACGATGACCTGCCCCCGAATTATGTACCAACTTCTGTGAGAGTCGGGGCCATGTTCTCATTCGTGTGTTCCGGAGGCTGAGGCGTAGCCGAAGCCGGAGGAACACACGAGCACCCACTTACACTTACGGGGCATGACGCCGTACACGCCGCAGGCGTCATCCAATCTAACATACTGTGCGGCCTATGGTGATTATAATCCAGCTGCCAACGATCCACAATATATCTCGCCTCGATCAGACTTAGGAACAGCTCTCCATTAAGGCACTCGTCTCTAAGTTTTCCGTTGAACGATTCGATATACCCTCCAACCCAGCGGTTAACAGTCACTCTATCCACGAGGAGCCGGACGCATGCGTAATCGCCGTAACCTCTTACGGCACAGGGGGCAAGAAGTCGACGACAAAGCCAAGGGAATTTTGTGCATTCATTGCACTAATTTCGCCCCCGGCGGCCTCCGGGTTGCATGAGCGGCGCAAGGCGCGTGCCATACCAAGTGACGATGTTCAGGCAGTTCTGGATTGACAAAACCCAATCTTCTATTATACTGATTATCTACGTGCATATAAAAGGAGAGTTTCAAGAGATGATTGCGGTTTCCAGTGCTGTTTCCAGTTAGGTTCTATTGTTTTCGCTTTGGGTGCTTGTTGCGGTACGCCGCGTACCCGAACGCATTTGTCTGGGGCAAGAGCGAGAAGCGTAAAGCATGGCAGAAACGCATCACAGGACGAACTCACGAGAGTGCAGCGTCGAGCGCGGGCGAAATGTAGCCGTGGGATCGCCGGCCGTGATGGAGGCACTGGAGCCACGGCTCATGCTCAGTGCCGATCTGGCGGTGGTTAATATCTCCAGTCCGGGCCACTGTGCACCGGGCAACTATGTCAGTGTCGATTGGACGGTTGAGAACATCGGCGATGAGCCCACCGATAGCGAAGCGTACTGGTGGGACGAGGTGTTTCTCTCGACCGACGCCGTCTGGGACGGCTACGGCGTGGACCGGTGGATCGGTGCAGGACCCGATCGCGATGATCCACTGAACCCCGGCGAGTCTTATACCGTTAATGAATCGTTCCGCATTCCCTCCAGCGTCGAGCCCGGTTCCTACTACCTGCTTGCCCTTGCGGACGTCTACAGCTACGTCGATTCGGCCCGCGACAACAATGTGCTCGCCGTGCCCTTCATCGTAGGCAGCGGCGACCTGGTCGTTACGGACATCACCGCCCCTGTTTCAGCCAGCCTGGGCGAATCAATCACCGTCTCCTGGACAGTCCAGAACCAAGGCCCCGGAGAAATCGAAGGTGACACCTCCTGGTACGACTACCTGTACCTGTCTGGAGACGCGACGCTGAATGCCGAAGACGTCTCACTTGGCAGCGCATACCGGAAGGTTGCCCTGGCCGAAGGGGCGTCCTACATCGGTTCGAAGACGGTGACGCTGAACGCCGTTCCGGAGTCGGAGGGCAATTACTATCTCATCGTCACTGCTGACGGCGGTGCCCGGCTTCCTGAAATCGACGCGACGAACAACGCTTCCACCGTGACGATTGACATCGCCGGACCCGACCTGATTGTCGATTCGTGGTCAGGTATCCCCCAAACCCTCTCACCCCGTCTCGAGTTCGACCTGTCATTTGTTGTCGAAAACGCCGGGGACCTGCCGGTGCCGTCGGGCACAACCTGGTATGACCGTGTTTACTACTCCACCGATGACATCTGGGATCGATACAGCGACTCGGAGTTGGCCTTGGTAACGCACAACGAGTCGGTCGGCCTGGCGGTCGGCGGACAGTACGTAGTTAATGCCCATATCCGCCTTCCCCAGGACGACTCGAATTCCAGCTTTCTCATTCTGGTTACGGACGCGACCTACAATCTCACGGAACTTAACGACGACAACAACGTGGTCGTCATTGCCCTGGCCATCACGAAACCGGACCTGGTTGTGACGGGCACGTCGTCTCCGGCAACGGCTGAACCGGGCGAATCAGTTGATCTCTCCTGGACCGTCGAGAACATCGGCGAAGGCCTGGCCGTGCCTGAATGGACCGATCGCGTTTACTGGTCGTCGGATGAAGTGCTGGATGCGACAGACCGCAGTGTGGCCTCTAAAAGATACGTGTCATCGTTACCTTTATTGGCTGAAGGAGAGAGTTACACCTTCAATCGCACGGTCAATCTGCCGAGTGAAACGCTGGGAGCAGGGTGGCTTCTCTTCAGCGTCGATTGTCCTTTGCTGCAGCCCAATGAAATCTTCCGCCTGGCCGAATCAGACGAGACGAACAACATCGTGGCGGTGCCGCTGGAAGTGGCCTATCCGCCGCGCGCAGACCTAGTCGTGACGGAGGTAATCGTTGCCGAACAGGTGATCTCCGGTCAGCCGTTGCAGGTAACCTGGACGGTGACAAACACAGGCGAGGCCGAAGCCCCGGGTTACTGGACCGACCAGGTTGTGCTGTCTGAAGATGATGACATCGGCTCGCTCGGTAACACGATTTCGGAAGGGTTTGCCTACTCGGGTGCTTCGCTGGCGCCGGGCGAATCGGTCACGCGGATCCAGACGCTAGACATTCCCATCGAAGAGCAGGGGTCTTATTACCTGTTGGTAAAGACCGACAGCGGCAACAGCATTGTAGAGACGGATAACGACAACAATGTCCTCTCGGCGGGACTGGTTGAGGTGCTGCTGTGCTCGTATCCGAACCTGCAGGTTTCGGACATCACGGTTCCGGCGGCGCCGCTTTCGGGCCAGACCATCGAGGTGACCTGGACGGTTACGAATGCGGGCACAGGCTCGACGAACGCGGCACGATGGTACGACGAAGTCTGGCTCAGCCAGGACGATCAACTCGACACGGGTGAAAACGAGGACATCTACCTTGGCTTGGTAGCGAACGTGTCGTATCTCGATACCGGGGACAGTCATGTCAGTTCATTGCTCTTTACGCTGCCCGAAGACGTGGAGGGGACGTATCACATCCTGGTGGTTACCGACATATACCACCAGGTCTGGGAGTATGAATACGACTCGGACAACTTCGCCGCCGGTGGTCCTTTCGTGATTCAGCCCGCACCCTCCCCCGATCTCCAGGTGGTCTCCGTGACACCGCCGCCGGTCGCGTTCTCGACACAGACGATAACGGTGACCTGGCAGGTAAGCAACATGGGCGTCGCTGTGACGGGTTCAGACGAATGGATTGACGGCGTCTATCTCTCGATCGACACGGAATTGTCGGACGATGATATCCGGCTGGGCCTGACGTGGCACGAGGGCTTCCTCGCGGCCGGTGAAACCTACGAGGCAACCGCATCGTTTGTGGTGCCGCCCGAGATGCATGGCGACTATTACGTGTTGGTCGCCACCGACATGTGGGTGCTCGACGAACTCATGGCCAACAAGACGCCCGGGGCCGTCTATGAGCGTGCTGCCGAGACCAACAACCTGACGGCCTCGACCGAGACGGTCGTCATATATCTTCTCGCGCCGGACCTGGAAGGCGACGGCTTCGTTGTGCCGAGCGAGGCGATTTCCGGACATCGTATTGAGGCGACTTACCGAACGGCGAACCGCGGCACAGCCGACACCGTCATACCGACCTGGACCGACGAGATCTATCTTTCGCGGGATGCATTGTGGGATGTGATGGACGTCAAAGTCGGCGAGCGGATACACCGGGGCGGACTCGGCATCGATGCTGTGCGGACGTCGGTCGTTTCGGCGACGCTGCCCGAGGACGCAGAAGGCGCTTATTACGTGATCGTCCGGCTGGACGCGTCCAACCGGATCGGCGAACTCGACGAGGATAACAACGTCCTCGTGTCCGGCCAGCCTATTGACGTCACCTTTGCCGCGGCGGACCTGTCGCTTTCGCTTTCCGGTGGGGCCATCGTAGCGGGCATTGATCAGACGACCTGGGTGCGTATAACGGTTACGAACGTCGGCGAGACAGACACGGTCAGAACTGCCTGGTTGGAGGAGTTCTACCTTTCGGCAGACGATCAATGGTCTCTCGACGACACGTTGGTCGGCGAGTTCAATCGCTCGGGCTTGCTCAACGCGGGGCAGTCATACACGGACATGGTTCAGGTCGAGATGCCGCAGTGGCCCTGGGTATTGCCGGGCGATTACTACCTGATTGCGGTGGCCGATGCCGATGACCGGGTCTTTGAAGACGACCGCGAGGCCAACAATGTTGACGCCGTGCCTTTGACGCTGACGCTTCAGACGCCTGACCTGGTGACGACGAACGTGATCGCCGACGCGGTGGTTTGGTCCGGTCAGGAACTGAATGTGCAATGGACCGTTCAGAATACAGGCCCGGCGGGGACAGGCTGGATCGGGTGGAGCGACGCCGTCGGCCTGATCAATGTCAACGATCCCGGCGATACCTTGTTCCTGGAAATCGTGCCCTCTGCCCGGTCGCTGGGTGTCGGAGAAACTTATACCAGCAATGCCGTCTTCACGCTGCCCCGATGGATAAGCGGCGAATACTACGTGCGCGTGATGACCGACTCACCCTGGAAGACGGCGTGGACGGGCAGTGTCATAGAGGTCCCGTCCGAGAGCAACAACACCACAACCGCCGCCCAGGCGACCACAATTCACTTTACCCCTGTCCCGGACCTTATTGTCGAAGACATTTCGGTTCCGGTCGGCGCAATCGCCGGGCAGTCTGTGACGCTCGCGTGGACCCTCCGCAATATCGGCGCCGGCGCTGTTGAAGCCGACAAATACTGGATGGACGCGGTGTACCTCTCCCGAGATGCCGTATTTGATAAGCAAACCGATATATACCTCGGGGTGGCCTCCCAGGTGGGGGCAATTGCTGCGAGCGGCTCGAAAACAACGTCGCACGCGTTCATCCTGCCGCAGGGACTGACCGGGCTTTTCTACGTCTTCGTGACGGCCAATGTTCCCGTGCTGAACTGGAACGCCACGTCCTATCTTTACGAATCGGACAGCACCCCCCAGAGCAACCGTGCCGTGTCCACCCGGACAGTTCTCATCCGCCTGGCCGAGCCATGCGATCTGGTGGCCGGCACGATCGACATTCCCGCCAATGCGTTTCCCGGACAGTCGATTTCGCTGACCTATTCGGTCGGCAACCTTGGACCCAATGACGCGATCGGCCTGTGGCATGATTCCCTGTATCTGTCCGCGGATGATACGTGGGATATCGGTGATGTGTTCGTGGGACGCGTGGAGCACGTGGGCACGGTTGCTGCCGGAGAGAACTACAGCGAGACCTTTATCGATGTGCTGCCTCCGGTGGCGCCGGGCAGTTATAAGGTGATTGTGCGTTCGGACATTCTCAATGCCCTGCCGGAAACCGACGAAAGCAACAATGCCGCCGCCAGCCTGCTCGCGGTCGAGATCGATTGCGAGGCGCTGCCGCTCAATGGTGCGGTTTCGGGCGTGTTGTCCGCCGGGGAATTCGTCTGTTATCGTGTGGACGCAACCGCAGGGGAGACGGTTCGACTTGCTCTCGACGCGGCGGACGATAGCGCGATGTTCGAGGTTTACGTGGCCTTCGAACGCATGCCGACAAGGGGAGATTTCGACTACCTTCACGGCGAGCCTTACCAGGCTGATCAGAGCGTTACGATTCCGACCACCATGGGTGGAACCTATTACGTCATGGTCCGGGCCGAATCGGCCCCGGCAGACTGCGCCTTCGACCTCTCGGCCGACGTGCTGGCCTTCGACGTAACCGCGGTGACGCCGGGTTCGGTGGGCAACGCCGGATCCGCAACCGTGGAGCTTGGCGGCGCACAGTTCGACCCGGCGATGACCTGCGAGTTGATCGGATCGGATGGCGACCCCCTGGCAGCCTCGGCGGTTCACTTTCAGGATGCCGCAACCGTCTTCGCGACCTTTGACCTTGAGGGACGGGCCATCGGCGCCTATGACGTGCGAGTCACCGCACCGGACGGAACCTCCGCACTGCTGATTGGCGGCTTGACCGTCGTCGAAGGACAGGGGGCCAAGCTCGATGTGGGTCTCGGCGTCCCCTTCGCGGTGTTGGTGTGCCCGTTCAGCATGCGCGTCGAGTATGCCAACACAGGCGATGCCGACATGCTCGTGCCGCTGTTGGCCATGACCGGTCCCGCTGAGGCGCAGTTGGGACTCACGCTTGGAGCGACCGCGGGCGTCGGGCAACTTCAATTGCTCGGTTACAGTCCATCCGGTCCGGTGAATATCCTGCGTCCGGGCCAGCGTGAACAGATCATCGTTCACTGCGCCAAGATGGAGGAAGGATACTACTCCTTCTCCGTTGAGGGCTACACAGTCGGCGGGGATGACGCGGTAATCGACTGGGACGCGCTGGGACGTCGTTATCAACCTCCCTATGCCAGTGATGCCGAGGTCTGGATGGCCAACTGGCGTGTCTTCGAGGCCGTCGCCGGGGAAACATGGTCCGAGGTGCTTCTCGGCCTCATAGACAGACTGGTCGAATCGCCCTTCGTCGGCGACCAACCGAACATCCTCGTTGCCGACATTATGAGCGACCTGTTCGCCAAATCCCTTGGCGGTGGCGGGGGCCTGACCGATACGACCCCACCATACGTCATCGATCATGACATCATTGCCGATGAGACAGGGGTGCAGGCCGTCGATCTGATTTTCAGCGAAGCGATCAACCCGGCGGACTTCCCGCTCGACCAGGTTGTCCTGACAGGCCCGTCCGCTCTGTCGATTGAACCGCTGGTCATCACGCGAGTGGTGGACCGACTTTACCGCGTTTCCTTCCCGATACAGACGGAGACCGGCGAGTATCGCATGGTCCTGGGGGCCGGTATTCGCGATCGGGCAGGCCTGACGCTCGACCAGAACGGGAATGGTCTCGGCGGGGAAGCAACAGATGGCTGTGCGGTAACATTCGTCATGGAGACCGACGGTTCGGTATCGACAGGCCCGTTAACGACCGCCCTCGTGGCGCCCGCGGAAACCGGTGAAGCGGAGGGCGGATCAACAACCGTCGTTGAAGGGGAGCCCGACGCCTCCGATGCGTCTGGCTCTGCCGGACATATCGACGGTTCGGATGACGAGTCACCGACACCGATTACGTACGAGGACCCGCCGGAGCTCATGGAAGACAACCCGGCGATGACATTTACGCGCGAAGCGTTGCTCGCCGATGCGCGCGTGGGCGAGGTGAACGTATCCGGAACCGTTCACTACACGCTCGATAGCAAGACGCCGGAACTATCTGACCGGGCGGCACAGGTGCGCATCGAGTTGTGGGAACAGGACGGCCAGCGCGACTATGATCCCGGTGAGGTTACCGACCAGTGCGACGACCTCGTGGCTGTCATCAACGACGAAACCGGCTCGATCTATGCCAGCCTTGACGGCACCTTCACTTACATCAACGACCTCCAGGGCCTGCCCCTTCTGAACCTGGATTATGACGAGGTTGACCCAACGAACCCGACCGCACCGGCATTGGCAAAGTATTACATAGTAATCCGGGCGGCCAACCCGTACGCCTTCGGGGTGCAATGCCCGAGAGTTGATCGGCCGAATACCACCTGGGTTTCGCTTTATCCCGAGGGCGAACCGGTCGGCCTGACGGAAACCGATGACCGTTGGGCTGACCTCCTCTCAGCCTGGAGCCATACGAGCCCGTTACTGGCGTGCGACGTATCCGACGGGACTATACAACTGCTGCGTGCCGACAGCATCACCATCATCCCCGCCGACATGCCCCTGTTTATATCCATCGAAAGCATTCGCATCGCTGCCGACTGGTTCCTTCAGCATACGGGGTTCGAGCGTCGTCCGATCGCTGTCATTCATATCGAACATAGCAACCCGGATTACGGCTGCCACACGAGAACGGACGTCATCCAGTTGGCACACGATGCCCGGTATTGCCCCCAGACGGCTATTCACGAATACGGCCACGCGATGCAGGTTGCCTTGGCCGGATATCGGGATATCTCCTATGGCGGCTACAAGTCCGATGGGACGTTCACTTCCGGACCGTACGGTCTCATCACCGAGAGCAAATCGGAAGAGGGAACGTACACGAATACCGCGTTCGCCGAAGGGTGGGCGGTGTTCTTCGCCTCGGCCGTCACCGAAGGTTGGCAATACGAGCAGAACCCCGGCAGCACGGGGTCCCATGAGCGAGTGGATTACAATCGCTCGTCACAGTTCCTGGATACGAATGATTTCTGGATGGGGGCGGACGCCTACGGTTACCAGACCAGTCCGTCGGAGCGAATCTTCAACAGCAGCAACCTGTCCGCCAGTTTCAATAAAGATGGCGTCAACGACAACGCCAGCACGGGCGACCTGGTGCTCGGCGGCATCGCCAGCATCTTCTGGGATATCTACAGAAACCTTGGCGCGCTGTACCAGTTGCGGATTGCCATGCAGGGCGCGCCGGCTCTAACAAGCAGCCTGATGGCTCTCTACAATGCGTGGCCCGGAGCCAAGAGGGCCCTGGATGTGATCTTCATCGACCATGGCGTTTCCGTCACGGATGATGCCTATGGCACGTGCGGCGGCCTGGGGATGCTGACCGAAACCAGGCGAATCGACGGTCTGATCATGAGTTGTGATGGCGCCAACGAGCACGATACGTTCACTTTCTCGCTGCCGGCAATCAGTTGGGGCGAACCCAAAACTTACACAAGCACGATCTCAATCAACTTTGACAAGACCTACGGCGACCTCGACCTGGTTGTGGAAAAGCGTGATGGCAACGGGAACATTGAGATTCAAAAGGATGTCGTCAAGGGCGGCAGCGTGGCACGGGTACGCCTGTCGGGCCTGAAGTCGAACGAATCCTACGCCATCACCGTCAAGGTTTACGGTCACGGGGCCTTCGGATACGGGGACGGTTTCGGCGGCGACTTCCACCCCGACTACGCCCTTGTCATCAGCCCGAACCTGCCCACGTGGCTCGAAACCGAGGACCCGAACTACCCGCCAGGCGACGGCCCACAACCTGGCGGCAGCGACGAGAAGAAAGTGTGGGTCACTGAGCCGTGGGATCCGAATGACATTCTCGGCCCGGCGGGCTACGGGCCGCTCAACTGGCTGGCGGCCGATTCGACAATGGAGTACACCATCCGTTTCGAGAACTATGCCACCGCCACCGCTGCCGCCAGACAGGTTGTCGTCACGCAGCAACTTGACGAGGACCTCGATTGGCGCAGCTTCCGAGTAGGCGACTTCGGCTTTGGCGCAACGTGGGTGAGCGTTGAGGCCGACCGCACCTTCTACAGCGGGCGCATTGACGCAACGGATGCGATCGGTGTTTACGTGGATGCCTACGTTGCGTTGGACATCCACACCGGACAGGTTACCTTCTCGCTGACGGCGATCGACCCGACGACGGGGCAAATGACAATGGACCCGGCGCTTGGCCTGCTTCTGCCGGAAGATGGGACAGGCTGCGGGCAAGGCTTCTTTACCTACTCGATTCGTCCGAAGGACGACGTCGTCACCGGAACCGTCATCGACGCCAAGGCGACCATCACGTTCGACACCCAGCCGCCGATTGACACGCCGGAGATATCCCACACGCTTGATGCCGATAAGCCGAGCGCCTCAGTCGAACTCGTTGACGACGTGGCAATCACAACCGCATTCACGGCCTCGTGGTCCGCGGCAGATGCGCCCGGCGGTTCAGGGTTGGCGGCCGTCGATGTGTACGTATCTGACAACGGAGGGTCTTGGGAAATGTGGCAGCAACAAGCGACATTCTCCGCAGCGCCGTTCATCGGGGAAAGCGGTCATACCTATTCGTTCTGCACAATCGCTTCGGACAACGCGGGCAACATTGAGCAAGAGTCATTCATCGCGGAGGACAAAATCGATGTTTGGGACGCCGGCATACCGCCAACGGTGGAGTCGGTAACCGTAAACGACGGATCAATCCAGCGATCAATGGTGTGGGATATTAAATTGCTCTTTGACCAGCCGGTGTTCCTGGATGCTGGCGCCCTCAGCCTGATCAGTGAGGCCGGCACGCCGGTAGGGACGCTCACGACGAACCCCTCGGGCGATCAGAGAACCTACCTGATAACCTTCACCGATCCAGCAGTGATTGGCGGGTCACTACCAGATGGGTGGTATAGAATGAGTGCTCGTTCCGCCAAGGTGACCAATCTGGGTGAATTGCCAATGACGGAAGACAACATTTTTGAATTCTTCCGCCTATTCGGCGACGTGGACGGCGATCGCGATGTGGATCGCAGCGACTACATCCAGATTCGCGGTACGCTGAACAAAAGCGACGGCCAAGCCGGCTTTAACAGCGCATTCGACTACGACGGCAACGGGCTGGTCGATGACATTGATGTGGGTGAGATCCGCAGTCGTCTGAATACCTGGCTCGACGAACCAGCCTTCCCCGAGCCAACAACCACACAGGCACAGACCTTAGCGACAAGCGTCGCCGAACCACAGATTGAATCCGTAATGGTCAATGACGGCGCGGCCCAGCGATCTATGGTCAGCAGCCTGACCGTGACGTTCGACCAGGCGGTGCAGACCAGCCCGGCGGCATTTGTGCTGACGCGAAGCGACGGGTTGACGGTGGACCTGAGCGTGTCCAACCCCAGCGGCGACGGGCGGACGTTCGTATTGACGTTCGACGGACCGGGCATCGTGGGCGGTTCTCTGGCCGACGGCCTGTACTCGCTGACCGTCTGCCGCAATTTGCTGATCGACTTGGGCGGTAATTCGCTAACCGGCGAGGACGATACCTTCTCGTTCCACCGCTTCTACGGCGACTGGAACGGCGACCTCGACGTGGATTTCACAGATGTGATGGGTCTGATTCGGACCTATGGCAGTCGCTCAGGACTGCGGACTTACGACATCGCCTTTGATTATGACGGCGACGGCGACGTGGACATCTTCGACGTCATGCCGATGATCTATAACTATAGAAAAACCTTGACATAACAGGATATTGTGGTACGATTCATGAACGCTCGACAGTGCATCGGAGGAAAGACCTATGAGGCTTAAACTGCTGCTATGCTTACTTGTAATAGTCGCCATGACATTGGCGGCCAGCTATGCCCGCGCCGACGTGCTCTATAGCTTCGTGACCGACCCGGCCGCCTATGACGTGGCGGCGGACGGCACGGTGTCGGTTGATGTCTACCTTCAGGAGACGCTGACCGGCGGCTCGTCGTCCGAACTGGTCGCGCAAAACGGTCTGTTCAGCTTCGACGTGGTCGTCGATGTCACTTTGGCCCCGAGCGATCCGGCGGCAATCACCGCGTCGATGGTCAACCCGGATTTCAACGGCGTAGTCAACAACGTCCCGCCGATGGTCGTCATAGCCGACCGCGACTTGCTGGAGTTCGATGGCGTCCAGGCAACGATGGTTGACGCCACTACCTACCGGGTGCTGCTGGCGACATTCACTATACAGGGCGGCGGCGTTATAGGCGAGATGACCACGTTCAGCGTGGCCGACTACGAGAACACACTGACGCCCGGCACAGACGAGAACACGTTCTACTGGGACGACATCACCGCGTCGAACCCCCTTGACGCGATCATCGGTGCGGGGAGTTTCACCGTGACGGTCGTTCCCGAGCCGGCAAGCATTGCCCTATTGAGCATGGGTGGCCTGTTGGCCTTCCGCCGCCGCAAGCGGTAAGGCCAGCCGAAGGCAGGTTGCCGAGGGAGTCATTCTTCAGGAAAGCCATCCGGACGGCCTATTCGAGTGCATCCAAGGGCATCATGAACAAGACGACCGATGGCCTGCGGTTCGCCGGCGTGGAGGTCCGGATTGAAGTGGCGTGGGAAGATGACGAATCCCTGCGAAAGGCCGCTTCCTTCCGTTTGAAGGAGAAGATGGAAAAGTACTGCCCGGTTTGTGATCATACTTTGCTTGGTCGAGCAAAGTATTGAGGTGAGTACGGGAGTAAGGTGTCGGTTGACTGTCAAAGGCAAAGGTCTTGGGGTACATGCTCTTAATCAATCTATAACGGTTGCCAGGGACGGACAGACTGTCCCTGTCGCCCCCGCTCCCGTGAATACGCGGCTAGATACTGTAACTGCCGACGGAGCGGTCGGCGGAGGCTGGTTCCTTATCAATGAGGTCCTGGAACGTAGTGGTGTCATAGACATCAGTGGCAGCATTGCCTGCCCGAGTCCACATGTCCATGAAGGCGCAGTGCCCGTAAAGCGGGCAGTCGGCCTCCCTGTCGGTAGCGACACATCGGACCGGTGCGACCGGGCCTTCGATGAATTGGATTATCTCGCCCACGGTGAGCACCTGGGGATCCAAGGCCAGAAGGTACCCGCCATGGACACCGCGCCGGGATTCGACAAATCCACCCTGGCGGAGTTGGCCTAGAATCAATTCCAGGAAGCGCGGAGGGATTGCCTGGGATTCGGCTATCTCGCCCACGGTAGTCGGACCGCCGCCGTGTCGCCTAGCCAAGTCAAAAACCGCTCGTAATGCGTATTGACATTTCCGTGACATGCCCATTTTCAGAAAATCTCCAAAATTACATTGACTCTATCGGGATACTAGTGTATTATTCTTGTTGTGTCAAGGTTTTTCTGAAGGTTTCTTTGGAAATCCTTCATTTAACCGAAGCATGAGGAGATACGGGCATGACTGTTAATTTGCCGATTTACTTTGACAACAATGCAACGACGCCGCTGGACAAACGGGTACTGGAGGCGATGATGCCCTACCTCGGCGCCGACTTCGGCAACGCTGCCAGCAAGTTTCACGTTTTTGGTCGGCGTGCTGAAGCGGCCGTGGAGAAGGCCCGTTGTCAGGTTGCCGACCTGATCGGTGCGAAGTCCGAGGAAATCATCTTTACATCCGGAGCCACGGAAAGCGACAACCTTGCCATCAAAGGCGTTGCGGAGATGTATCGCGAGAAAGGCAATCACATCATCACTTGCATGACAGAGCACAAGGCCGTCATTGATACGTGCAAGTACCTCGAAACGAAGGGTTGCCGGATAACCTGGCTGAAACCCGACGAATATGGGCGAGTAACGGCCGAGCAGGTCGAAGGCGCCATAACCGACAGAACAATCCTGATTTCCCTTATGGCGGCGAATAACGAAACCGGCGCGCTCCATCCGGTTGCCGAAATCGGCAAGGTGGCCAAGAATCACGGTGTAATCTTTCACAGCGACGCCACCCAGGCGGCAGGGAAGATGCCTGTAAATGTGGAGACGATGGGAATTGATCTTATGAGCATCTCGGCCCACAAGATGTACGGCCCGAAGGGCATAGGTGGTCTGTATGTCCGCAGGCATGGGCCTCGAGTACGTTTGGCGATCCAGATGCACGGCGGCGGGCACGAGAGGGGCAAACGAAGCGGAACGCTGAACGTGCCGGGGATTGTCGGCATGGGGACCGCCTGCGACATCGCAGGGAGTGAAATGCTGAAGGAATCCGGACGGATCGCCACACTGCGCGACCGGTTGCAGGAAGAGATATTGAACGGCTTGAACGATGTCGCACTTAACGGGCACCCAACCGAGAGGTTACCTAATACCGTCAATCTCAGCTTCGCCTACGTTGAGGGCGAAAGTGTGGTACTTAGTTTGGCGAACGAATTGGCGGTGTCCACCGGTTCTGCCTGTTCGAGCGAATCCCTGGAATCCAGCCACGTGCTCATGGCGATGGGCGTACCGGAAGCGATGGCTCATAGTTCGATCCGCTTCAGTCTTGGTCGTTTCAATACGACTGACGAGGTTGATTATGCATCCGAACGCGTCGTTGAGGTGGTCCGAAGACGTCGTAAGATGAGTCCTGTTAAAGAGTTGCAGGAAGTTTTCGGCGTCCGGGGGACATAGCGAAGGAGAGAACTGCAATGGAATACAGCGAAAAACTCATGGAACTGTTTATGAACCCCAAAAACGTCGGGACGTTGGACGAAGACGATCCGAACGTTGGAACGGGTGTTGTCGGTTCTCCGGCATGCGGAGACGTGATGAAATTTCAGATTAAGGTCGATGACGAAGGTCGCATCACAGACGCCAGGTTCAAAACCTTCGGTTGTGGCTCGGCGATCGCGTCCGCTTCGCTGGCCACTGAATGGCTTAAGGGGCGGACAGTCGAACAAGCCCTTCAGATAAAGAACATGGAAATCGCAAAGGAACTTTCGCTGCCTCCGATTAAGATCCACTGCTCGGTCCTGGCAGAAGAAGGTATCGAAAGTGCGGTCAAGGACTGGCACAAGAAGAGCGGCAGGAGAGCAGATGCCATCGCTAATGTGGGAAAACGCTGATGAGATTGGCTATTGTCTCAGCGAAAGATTTCCTGATGTCGATCCTCTGGGTGTGCGATTTACGGACCTGCATCGGCGGTTATTCGAGCATTATGAAGGAGTTCGATGATGGCGCGTATCTACAATGACATAACGCAGACGATTGGGAATACGCCACTGGTCAGGATTAACAAACTGATCCGTTCAGACGCGACCGTCCTGGCCAAGGTAGAAGGTTTCAATCCGATGGCGTCGGTCAAGGACCGTATCGGTCTGGCGATGATCGAAGCGGGTGAACGCGAGGGTAAAATCACGTCCACTACGACCATAATCGAGCCGACCAGCGGAAATACCGGTATCGCCCTGGCTTTCGTCTGTGCAGCCCGCGGGTACAAATGCGTCCTGACCATGCCGGAGTCGATGAGCATCGAGCGCCGGAAGGTGCTGCTCGCCCTGGGCGCTGAAGTCGTGCTGACACCCGCTGATGAGGGCATGCCGGGCGCTATCGAAAAGGCCGAGGGGCTTACCGAAGAAATCCCCGGCGCCTTCATGCCACAGCAGTTCAACAACCCGGCCAATCCGGAGATCCATCGCAAGACGACGGCAGAGGAAATCTGGAATGACACCGACGGGCAGGTAAACATTGTAATTGCCGGCGTCGGGACAGGCGGAACGATTACGGGCATCGCCGAGGTGCTCAAGCAGCGCAAGGGCGATTTCCAGGCCGTCGCCGTCGAACCGGCTGAAAGCCCCGTGCTCTCCCAGACGCAGGCGGGCAAAGAGATGACGCCGGGGCCACACAAGATTCAAGGAATCGGCGCGGGCTTCGTGCCTAAGGTTATGAACCTGGAGGCGGTAGATGAAGTCATCAAGGTTGGCCAGAAAGAGGCCATCGACTTCGCTCGCCGAGCGGCAAAGGAAGAAGGACTGTTTGTAGGCATCTCTTCCGGTGCGGCGTTAAAAGCCGCCAGCGTCGTAGCAGACAGGACGGAAAATGCAGGTAAGACCATCGTGGTCATCCTGCCGGATTTCGGCGAAAGGTATCTTTCTTCGCCATTGTTTGATTTTCCGTCGAACCAATAGCATCATCAATCTAAAAGGAATAGAACGTCACGCCGGACAGGAGCCCGACCCGACCACCGGTGCGCGGGCGACGCCCATTTACGCCACTACCGCTTATAAACAAGCCGCGAGCGAATGAATCTCACATCGCTGAAGTACCAGACGCTGGAGAATCTCATCGAGGACATAGGCATGCCGAAGGAAAAGGTCTGCACTTACTGCTGGAACGGAGCCGAAGAGTAAGGCTAATCAACGCGAGCTGTAGCCGGCAACGATTTCGGGTAGTTGACGCAATGACGTGATGCGGTGATGAGGGCGGATTCGGCGGCTGCGATTGACGCCGCTGGGGTCCTTCAGGACGGAGATCATACCGGCCCGGACCGACCCGAAGATATCGGGACGGAGTTTGTCGCCGACGAAAATCGCCTCCGCCGGCGAAATCCCCACCCGCTCAAGGCTGATTTGGAATATCTTAGGATGAGGCTTGCGATAATGAACGTCGCAACTGTATATCCTCGTCGGGAAATACTCCAGAAGCCCCAGTTGGTCCATGTGACGGTCGAGCACCTGGCCCGGCACAAAGGTATTGCTCACCACGGCCAGAGCCAATCCGTCCCGGCGAAAACCTTCCAGCATCTCGCCGGCACCGTCCTCGACGGTAACGCATCGGCTTAGCGGTTCGTACCACAGCCAAGCCAGTTCTTCGACCTGCTCCAGCGAGAGGTCATGTCCCATCGCCCTGCTGGTTCGGCCAAGCACGTCAAGGGAGTTGAATTCCCGCCGGACCAGGTGGCTTTTCAACAATTGCCACTGCACAGCCCGCAGTTGCCGCCGGTGAAAATTCGCAAAAGTCGGCAGCGGCTGGTCCAGTTGCTGAAGATAAGCATAGGCCTTCCGAGCACCCTCTCCGAAGAGTTTCAATGTGTCCACCGGACCAAAGTCCAGCAGCGTATCACCAAGATCAAACAGGATTCCCTGAATCTTCGCCATTACACAAATCTCTGAACAATACAGTTCGAGCGATTATAGTGAAACTCATCAAGCATACCAATGATGGATAAAAAAACCTCCAGCCGACCCTTACGGGCGACCGGAGGCTTGCCACGGCCAAAACAGCCGTTGTATCGAAGAATCCGTTCGAAACGGAAATCATTCCCTAAACCAGGGGCGGAATTATAACGTGCCTGTTCAATACTGTCAATCTCGTCGGTGAGACTTTTTACAGATTGCCGATTCTCATAATCCCTTACAAAGAAACCCCTTACAGAAACCCGTTGGGGATTTTCACTTTTTTGCACAAAAATCTTTTTTTTGTGGATAACCTGTGGAAGGATTGGCGTCTTGGGCGGTAAGTTCTTATTATCAAGGATGTTATGCTAATCGCCAGGTCAGTTTCCCCGTCTTGCAACTCGAATTTCGCTGCCCACACCGGAATTGAGCGAATCGCAGGCTCTGCCGCCGTTGAGAGCCACCTCTACCAGCGACATTGAGTTTATCAATGCCAGCGGCTCGCCGGGTTCGGCGAAGGCGTAGGACAAATTCAAAGGTCCGACGTCCCTGCCGGCGAGGCTGATTTCCACGTCGGCGGGTTCTCCGCCCCAGATTTCCTCCAGCAACTCGGCTGATATATCGCTGATGAGGTTTCCGAAATGGTCCACATAGATAATCCGCCCGACGAGCGAACCGTCTGTATCCACGTAAGGCGCGGGTATGTCGAGCAGTTTGAATTTGTCCGGCTTCGGGCCTAACCGATCCATCGGAAGTCCCCCAGCCAGGTGGGCCGACACTGGAGCGATGATGTCCCTGCCATGGAAAGTCGGCGAGACCGCCGAGGTAAGGAAATACTTTTGATTGCGCACGACGGCGATCTGTTCGAGCGGCTGGTCCCGTTCGATAAGGCTGATGACGCCGTTGTCGGGAAAGACTATCGTCTGGGCGGCGTATTTGGCGGCAATGATTCGCCGGTCCGTCCCGACGGTCGGATCGACAACGACGCAGTGGACCGTCCCGGCTGGGAAGTACGGAAAAACCTGTCGCAATACGAACGCCCCTGCCAGGATGTCGCCCGGCGGAATGTCGTGCGTAATATCTACCACCGTCGCACCGGCGGCGATGTTCAATATCACGCCTTTCATCTCGGCGGCGTATGGGCCTGACCATCCGAAGTCGGTCAAAAGCGTTACGATGCGTTGTTTCGCCATTGTCTAAAAGTCTCCCTGTTGGTCGTCGTCCGGTTGTGTATAATATCCTCATCAATGGACACCTGCGAAGGCAATTTTGCCGGTCTGCGTCGCGCGATGGTTGAGCATCAGCTCCGCGCCCGCGGCATCAGCGACGATCGCGTACTGGAGGTGATGACCGACCTGCCGAGGGAGAAGTTTATCGGCCCGACCCACCGGCACGAGGCACACGAAGACAGACCCGTGCCCATTGGTTCCGGTCAGACCATATCCCAGCCTTACATCGTGGCGCTGATGAGCCAGGAACTGGCCGTCGCTCCGACCCACCGCGTACTGGACGTCGGCGCAGGCAGCGGATACCAGACGGCGATCCTGGCGCGACTGGGGCGGCAGGTCTTCGCCGTCGAGCGGATCGCCGAACTGGCCGAGCGGGCAGGGGCTGTGCTGACCGAGTTGGGCATCGACAACGTAACGCTGACGGTCGGCGACGGGACTCTAGGCTGGGCCGAGCACGCCCCGTTCGACCGTATAATTTGCGGAGCCGCCGGGCCTGACGTGCCGGAAGCATGGATCGAACAACTCGCCGAAGGCGGACGGATCGTCATGCCAGTCGGCGGGCTTGAAGTACAAAACCTCATCGCACTCGAAAAACACGGCGGAAAAGTTACCCGTCGGGACATTTGCGGCGTACGATTCGTCAAACTCATAGGACAACACGGGTGGGATAACAACCGGCCTTGACATCGCATCGCCACCTGCTATTATCGCAGTTGCGGTTGTCGCCGAAGGCCACGCCAGGTAAGTATAAGGGGCAAATGATGAAGCGAATCGTTATTGTCTTCGTATTGTCGATGTTGACGATGGTGGGCTGTAAGAAGCCCGCCGGCCCGCAAACCACCGAGACCTCGGACCTGTCAGCGCCGGTCCGTCCTGTCAGCAAACTGATGCCGGTGGAATCCTTACCGGAAACCACAACTACCGTCGAACCCGTCGTTGATGCCCGCGAACCGGAAATACTCGTAACGCCCACACCTCCGCCGGTCAGAACCCACACTGTTTGCGAGGGCGATACGCTCTGGTCGGTGGCGAAGAAATTCTACGGCGACGGCAGACGCTGGAAGGAAATCGCCGCCGCAAACGGCATCACCAACGAATCCAAACTACCAATCGGGAAAGTCCTGAGAATTCCGTAAGTGTCCTCGTTGGAACTTGACACGCCGGTTCAATATGTCAAAGGCGTCGGACCCCACCGGTCCGAGCAATTCGCCAAATCGGGCGTCCGAACGGTCGAAGACCTGCTGCTGTATTTCCCACGCCGGTTCAACCTACGTCGGCAGGTCCAGCCAATCGGGACGCTTCGCGGCGACGAACCGGCTGCCACCGTCGCCGGCGTAATCCGCGAAACGAACTATAAGGCCTTTGGCCGAAAACCATATTTTGAATGCGGACTCGACGACGGCTCCGGATGGGTCGTCGCAAAATGGTTCCACGGGGGATACCTCACCGACCGCATAAAGCCCGACATGCACATCGCCGTCAGCGGAAAGGTCTCCGTCTATCGGGAAACGCTCCAGTTCATCAATCCGAGGTGGGAGGTTATCTGGGACCCGGCTGGGACGAACCTCAATGCCGACGAACTGCTTCCGGTGTACCCGTCCTGCGGGCCTATGCCGAGCGGACTGATATCCAATATCATCAAAGGCATCCTTCCGGAGACGCAACGCCTGTTCGCGCGGTGGTTCGACGACGAGCATCTGCATCGGCGCGACCTGCCGGCCCGTCCCGACGCTATCGCCGCAATGCACCGTCCAGAAGACCATGCCGCGTGGACACTCGCCAAACATCGACTGGCGTACGACGAATTCATCCTGATGCAGTTGGGAATCGCTATCCAGCGGATGCGGGCTGTAAGCAGGCCTGCGTATTCGCTGAAAGTTTCCGGCGAGATTGACCGGCGTATCCGCGCGCGTTTTCCGTTCAGTCTGACGGCTTCACAGGACCGCGTCGTCGCGGAGATTGTCTCCGACCTTGGGCGGTCCAGGCCTATGAACCGCCTGCTCCAGGGCGACGTGGGTTCCGGGAAAACGGTCGTAGCCATCTATGCCGCACTGGTGGGCGTCGCCCATCGCAAACAGGCGGCAATAATGGCTCCGACCGAAATTCTCGCCCGCCAGCACTACGCCAAGGTCGAGCAATATCTTTCCGGTTCGCGCGTGCGGATTGCCCTTCTGGTCGGCGCTCAGAAGAAGTCCGAAAAAGACGACATCCTCGAACGATTGGCCGACGGTAAGATCGACATCGTTGTCGGGACGCACGCGCTTTTGAGCAAGAAGGTTCGGTTCCGGTCGCTTGGGGTAACTATCGTCGATGAGCAGCACAAGTTCGGCGTCCGTCAGCGTGGCGGGTTCCGCGCCAAGGGATACGCCCCGCATTGCCTGGTTATGACGGCTACGCCGATTCCGCGAACGCTGGCGCTGACGGTATTCGGCGACCTGGACGTTTCGGTCATCGACGAGATGCCGCCGGGCAGGGGAGAAACCCAAACCCGATGCGTCGATAAATCGCGGATGAATGAGGTGTTCGATTTTGTCCGCGAACGGCTGGCTGACGGTCAGCAGGCGTATTTCGTCTATCCGCTGGTGGCCGACGCCGGAAACGCGAAACTTTCCGCCGCCCAAACCGCCCACGATGAACTGACCGACGAGGTCTTCGCCGATTACACCGTCGGGCTGATTCACGGGCAGATGCCCACAGCCGAGCAGCAATCGGCGATGTCCCGCTTCGCAGCCGGGGAAATTCGCGTCCTCGTCGCCAGCACGGTCGTCGAGGTCGGGCTGGACGTTCCGAACGCCAACGTGATGGTGGTCGTCAACGCCGAGCGTTTCGGGCTGGCGCAGCTGCACCAGTTGCGCGGGCGGATTGGACGTGGAAAAGACAATGCCGCCTGCATCCTCGTGGCCGATTCGAAAAACCCAATCGCCGCCGAGCGCCTGCGGGTATTGGCCGAAACGAATGACGGGTTCAAGATTGCCGAAGCCGATTTGCGTCTTCGTGGCCCAGGCGAATTCTTCGGAACGCGCCAGCACGGGATGCCGGAATTGAAAATCGCCGACCTCATCGAAGATTACGACCTTCTGCAAATCGCCCGTCGGGACGCATTCGCCATCGTCCAAACCGACCCGGACATATCAGCCCCGGAGCACCAGACGCTCCGAGCCGAACTGCTCAAAGCCTACGGCGGACGGGTAGGATTGGTCGCAGAGGGGTAAGAAAAAAGAGAATATTGAATAATGAACAGAGAATATCGAATTTTGAAGTAAAAGAAACAAGCAACCCTTGAGGGATGTTTTTTTACTTCGTCATTCAAAATTCTCTGTTCATTATTCAACATTCTTTTTTAACTGTGCTCTCAATCGCCTAATTCAAGTCGCGTTGTGGAGGGGTCGATGGAATTTGTAGTCCTTATCGGGGTCGGGTCGGGGCTTGGGTTTATGCGCCACCCTTACGGGGTGAGCGTGAGAGGATGGAGGCACTGTATATGCTCAACTCTGCCCCGGCAGACGCCGTCAAGTCGCTGATCATTTCGTTATTCCAAAGGCGGCACGGAAGATCTCTCTGCCTGTTTTTGCTCATGGCGGTGGTTTTGGCAGTGGCATGTCCTGCCTTAGGCGCTGACGGGTACTCCAATACGGTAACCGCCGGGGAGATCATCCGAAAGTACTGGTATTGGCTTGTCCTAATTGCGGCGACATTGGTAGTTGTGACGGTAACGGCAATTTTCGTTATTAAATTAAATCGCCGACTCAAGCAGACCCAATGGGAATTAAAGAGCGAATTGGGCGAGCGCCGGCGTATAGAGGAGACGATCCGCAGATCCGAACGTCGTTTCCGCGATATTGCCGAGACTATGTCAGACTGGATATGGGAGATCGACACCAACTGCGTTTACACATATTGTTCCAGGAGCGTCAGCGACATTATCGGATACAGCAGGAAGGATGTAATAGGCAAAACGCCGTTTGACTTCATGATCCCCAAGGATGCCGAGAGGCTGCGTCCTTACCTGGAGGAGATTATCCGCCAGAGGTGCTCATTCCGCAACCTGGAAAACTGGAACATCACTAATAACGGCCGGCGGGTCTGCCTGCTGACTAACGGTTCACCGATATTTGACGACGACGGAGAATTGGTCGGTTACAGGGGGATCGGCACCGATATTACCCGTCGCAAGCGGGCGGAAAAGGAACTTCGTCAGGCCAAGGAAACCGCCGAAAACGCCACCGTCGAAATGGCCGAAACGAATAAGCAACTGGAAACAACCATCGAACGCGCCAACAAGATGGCAATGGCAGCCGAAATGGCCGACCAGACCAAGAGCGAATTTCTCGCCAATATGAGCCACGAGATACGAACACCTCTGACGGCGATCCTGGGATACACCGAGTTGATGATGGAGCCGGAGCAGCAGCCCGATGAGCAGATGAAGCGCCTGACTATCGTCCGTCGTAACGGCGAGCACCTGCTGATGCTGATTAACGACATACTCGACATTTCCAAGATCGAAGCCGGTAAGTTGGTTATCGAGTCCCGCCGGTACAGTATCCCGCCGGTAGTGTCCGAGGTTCTCAGCATGATGCGAGTCCGCGCTCTTGACAAGGGTATCACGCTATCGGCTGAATACGCCGGTCCGCTCCCGAAAGAGATTACTTCCGATGAAGCCCGCCTCCGGCAATCGCTGATTAATCTTGTCGGAAACGCCGTCAAGTTCACCGACACCGGCGGGGTAAAGATGATCGTTTCGTTCCTGCATGAGTGGCGGGACGGTACGCCGGCGGTTGAAATCCAGGTCGTCGATACGGGTATCGGAGTATCCCCGGAGAACCTCGATAGTCTCTTCGAGCCGTTCACCCAAGCCGATGCGTCAACCTCTCGCAAGTACGGCGGGACGGGACTGGGACTGGCAATCACTCGCCGAATCGCAGAATTGATGGGCGGTGAACTGAAGGCCGAAAGCACCTTCGGCGAAGGAAGCACCTTCATGATAATTGTCCCGACCGGAGACATCGAAGGTGTCGAAATGCTTGAGCATCCAGCCGAGGCCGTTATTCAGCAGTCCGCCGGAGTCCAGATGTCCTCCGACGCCTTGAGCGGTAAGCGTATCCTTCTGGCGGAAGACGGCGAAGACAACATGCGTCTGATTAAGGCGATTCTCAAAAAGGCCGGCGCTGAAGTCGTCGGCGTCGAGAACGGACTCCTGGCTGTCGAGCAGGCGGAATCGCAAAAATTCGACGTGATACTGATGGATATGCAGATGCCGGAAATGGACGGTTACGAAGCCACTGCCCATCTTCGCAAAAACGGTTACACCGGTCCGATAATCGCGCTGACCGCCCACGCAATGGCTTCGGACCGCGAGAAGTGCATCAAGGCCGGATGCGACGACCACCTTACAAAACCTATCGAAAGGACGAAATTCATACCGACCATCGCCCGATACGCCGGAGTAGTCGCTTCGGAGCAGACCGAAAACGAAGCACCGACCGAACCGCCGCAACCAGCGCCGACGCCGACTGAAGCAAAGCCGGAAAATAACGAAGTGATTATCTCGGAACTTATCGACGACCCGGACCTTGGCGACATCGTAGGCGATTTCGCCGAAGGGCTTTCGGTGCGGCTTGAAGAGATGCGGCAATCATCGTCCAATAACGATCATGAGCGTCTTCAGCGATTATCGCATCAACTCAAGGGCGCCGGCGGAAGTTACGGATACCCGATGCTCACCGAAGCGGCCAAGGCGCTCGAAGACGCCGCAAAGACCTGCGACATTGAGGCCGAAAATCTGGCATTGAGCAAACTGACAGGTCTGACAGCGGCGGTCATTCGTGGTATCAAGAACACCCAGGCCGCTTAAATGGAGATGAAATGAAAGTTTTGTTGATAGATGACAGTCCCGATGCCTTGGCAATCGCGAAGGCTCGTCTTCGCAAGGACGATCTTGACGTGATCTGCGCCGATAACGGTCAGAGCGGATTGGTCGTCGCCGGCGAGGAAAAACCCGACCTGATCCTGCTCGACGTTGACATGCCTGAAATGTCCGGCTTCGACGTTTGTAAGAAGTTGAAGGAAAATGCGGACCTCCAGATGATCCCTGTAATCTTCCTGACCGGTTCAACGGACATCGACGACAAGGTCAAGGGTCTGGACCTCGGTGCTGTTGATTACGTAACCAAACCGTTCGACGCGTTCGAACTTCGCGCGCGTGTACGGGCTGCGCTTCGGACCAAGCGTCTCCAGGACCTGCTCGTCGAGCACGCGAGAATCGACCCGCTGACCGGGCTTTGGAACCGAAGGGCGTTGACGGACAGGCTTGATCAGGAGTTCGCGAAGATACGGCGTAACGGCGGTTCCGTCGCGTTTGTTATGGCGGACATTGACCACTTCAAACGCGTTAACGATGCATACGGGCATCGTATCGGAGACGAAATAATCAGCAGGGTCGCCGAGGCTCTTCACGAGCAATCTCGACAAAGCGACCTTCCGGTTCGCTATGGCGGCGAAGAGTTCAGCGTGCTCCTTCCCGATGAGTCTATCGAAAGCGCCGCCGCGTTGGCTGAACGATGCCGGAAGGACATCGAAGAAATTTGCGTCGGTTTCGCCGGTCAGGAGGTTCGTGTAACGGTCAGTTTTGGCGTTTCCGACACCAACATCGCCGACTCGCCCGAAGCCCTGATAGAATCCGCCGACGCCGCGCTATACCAGGCCAAGAACTCCGGTCGAAACTGCGTTGTCTCGGCCGGGGCGGAGGTTGAACGCACTACCGGATAATCCGCTTTGACTATACCGACCTTTTCGCCTTACACTCTACAAGTGTGATGGAAGTGAAACTGGCGAGAAAACTCGGTTTTTGCTTCGGCGTCAAGCACGCCATCGATACCGCAGAGCAGACGCTCGCCGAGCGAGGCGGTCCCGTAATGAGCCTCGGCGAGATTATCCACAATTCTCAGGTCGTCGAAGCCTTGGCCCGCAAGGGTCTGACAGTGGCTCATGACCCCTCGGACGTCAACGGAACCGTCCTTATCCGCTCACACGGCGAGGGACCTGAAGTACTCTCGGAACTGCGGGACAGAGGTGCCGAGATCGTCGATGCCACGTGCGTGCTGGTCAAACGTGCTCAGCAGATCGTCGTGAAATTGGCTGACGAAGGTTACCGCGTGGTCGTCATAGGCCAGGCGTCTCATCCGGAGGTCCGAGGCGTCTGCGGATACGCCCCAGACGTTATCTGCGTCGATACGCCCGAAGAACTCGATCGCCTGCCGGCCGGCGGAAAGATAGGAATCGTCTGCCAGACGACGCACTCTCTGGAGCATTTCGGGCGGATGGTCGGATTAATCGTCGCTCGCGGATACAGCGAAATCAAGGTAGTTAACACGCTTTGCAGCGCGGTGAGGGACCGTCAGGCAGCGGCAGTGGAACTCGCCCGACAGGTGGATGTCATGTTCGTCCTCGGTGGCAGGCAGTCGGCCAATACGCGCGAACTCGCCCGCTTATGCGCCGAACAGGGCGTCGATATCCATCACCTTGAGAAATGGAGCGATTTTCAACCCGAAATGGTCGCCGGTAAAAAGGTCGCCGGTATCACGGCAGGGGCGTCCACGCCGAAATGGATCATCGAGGAATTCACCGAAAAACTCCGCGCCTTCGAACAAAGCGGTCAATGAACCAGACCACCCCCACACCGGCAGCGAGGTTCAGGAAAGGCGTAATCGGTACGCGGAATCGCGGATGCCCGAATACTCCAGGCAAAATCGCAAACAGCAAAACCGTCAATACCGTAAGCCAACCGGCGGGACCCATCCTGAACCGAACATGCCGAACAACCCCGACGGCGGAAAATGCGTATCGCGCCAGAAGCACCGACATAAACGGAACAAGTATCCACAGTATCCACATCCGTCCGTGAAGGTAGTACCGCACCGCCGACGATAGTCCCTTTTGCGAAAGAACTTCCACCGTTCCCTTTTCACCTGCCTCAGCGCCGAGCAAAGCCGGTAGTTCCACCTCGCCGGGCACCCAGACCATCAGGCTTCCGCGAAGGTGCATCGCAAAAAACGTCCACGGATGCTCGCGAAGGATTCGCAGGCCTATCGACGCACGCTTGAATTCCATCCGGCCTGGGGTAGGGTCCTCGGCAGATTTGTATTCAGACAGTTCCGCCTCAAGCCGACTACGGGCGGACTCGACCGAAACCCCATCAACCCTCGCCAAAACATAAGGCCCCTGGAACTTGAACATACATTCGCCTGAAAGCGTAGAAAAGCCCGGATAATCCGCCACGATATAATTACGCAATATCCACGGACCAATGCACGCAGCAAAGACGACGGCGAATAATACCGCCCTCCTGACGGACCGGCACCGCAGCAACAGCACCAGCAGCACTATTACGCCGAAGAACACGCCGACGGGACGGACGTAACAGGCACACCCAGCCACAATTCCACCCAGAAGCAGAGGCTGCCAACGTAACGTCTTGAAATGATTCAGTAGCAGAAGTATCGAAGCCGTCAACATGAAGGCGAACAGACTGTCGGAGAGTATTCGCACGGATGAGACGATCGCCACGGTGCTGAGAGCCTGCAAAGCGGCAGCCCACAGACCGACTCGCCGTGAGCAAAGTCGCACTCCCAGCAGATACACCAGCCAGCACAGCCCCACGTCCAGTAGTATCTGAACGATCAGGACCGCATAAACGGAGAAGTTGCTGCCGGCATAGATGCAAGCGAGGAAGAGCGGATAACCCGGCGCGCGGAACAGTTCAGCCGGTCCGTCCGGCGTGCGCGAAAACTCGCCATGCTCTACGAGCGACATCGCCAGGAAGTCGTAATCGTTCGAATCCGGCGCGAAGAACCGCTGTGGATCATGCCAGCCTGCAACCAGCAAACCCGCTCGTAACAAAAGTGCAACATAGAGGATAATCCATAGAGGGCGTTTGGACATATCGCCCCTCACAATACAAACGCAAAGACGGAGACACAAGACAAGATAAGTTGTGGTTGTCGGGCAATCGGACGATAATAGATGCGGGTGTTCAAGCGCATCCTTTCTTCTGAACCTGTCGCCCGAGTGGCCGGTCTGGTCCGGGCCGGGGGGGTGGTTGAACTGACCGGCGTATGGGGAGCCTCTGCGCCTATGTTGGCGGCGGCTGTGGGGGAACTGAAAAAACGTCCCGTCCTGCTGGTCGTTTCAGGCCCCGACGAAGCGGACAATACCGCTGACGACATCGAAGTACTCACCGGTCAATCCGTTGAAATTTTCCCCGCCTGGGACCTTGGAATCGACGACTCACTCGGCGGAGCATCCGTCGCAGGCGATCACCTCAACGACGAAATTACGGGTCAGCGTCTGCGACTGTGCAGCCTCTTGTCCGGAAACGGTGAAAAGCCGAATTTTATCGTCGCCTCAGCCATGGCGCTGCTCCAGCCGGTACCGAAGTACGATGTGCTCAAAGCCGCAAGGATGCCCTTGTGCACAGGCAGCGAAACGGACCCGCGAAAACTAATCGAATGGCTGGTCGATTCGGGCTTCGAGAGCGTCGATGCCGTTGACCGGTCCGGCGAATTCGCCCATCGAGGCGGAATAGTCGATATTTTCCCGCCGGCAGGAGACTTACCAGTGCGAGTCGAGTTCTTCGGCGATAAAATCGAGTCCATCCGCCGGTTCGACCCCGACACGCAACGATCCACCTCGCAAATCGCAGGATGCGACCTGGTGGCAATCTCTGCCGGAATGGAAACCGACCCGCTCTCAACGACGCATCTGGGAGATTATCTGCCCGACGGGTCAATCCTCTGCCTCATCGGGCCAGACGATATACGCTCAACAGCCCAGGTATTCTGCAGTCGTCTCGGCGAATCCGGCGACCTTCATTCGCCCGAACCGCTATTCGAGCCGACCGACCGACTGGCCGTAATAGAGATGTCTGCCTTCGGCGCGACGGGGCAGGAGACCCGCGGCGCACGGGACGCCGTTGCGATGGGTATCCGCTCGCTCGGGCGTCTTGAGAATCCCGTCGAATCGCTGAACGAACTTAATGCCCTGCTTGATGAAAACGAGGTGCGGGTGTATTGCGAAAACGCCGCCGAGGCCGACCGCTTCGTCGAGATACTCACCCGTGACTATGCCGAACTGGCCGCAAAGGTCCGGACGGGTATCGGGCACGTCAGTTGCGGATTTCACTGGCCCGCCCAGCGACTGGTAGTCGTCGGGCATCACGAGATTTTCCATCGTTATGCTCGTCGCCGCCGGCTTCGCCATGTTCGCGCGGGCAGACCCATCGAAAGTTTTCTCGACCTTGTCGAAGGCGACTACGTCGTCCACGTAACCAACGGTATCGCCCGATTCATCGGTTTCAAGACGCTATCGACAGACGGTCGGCCTGAGGAGTTCCTGACGCTCCGCTTCGCCGGCGGCGTGCTGCTGCACGTTCCGGTAACGGAGATTCAACTGGTGCAGAAATATGTCGGCGCCGGGCGTGCGCGACCGACGTTGAGCCGGCTTGGCTCTTCGGCGTGGTCGTTGCGGAAGCAGCGGGTCTCCGAGGCTACGCGCGACCTGGCAGCCGAGTTGCTGCGGCTCCAGGCGATTAGAAATTCCGCGCCGGGGACAAGTTACCCCGACGAAAGCGAATGGGCGGAGCGATTCGAGCAGGAGTTCGTTTATACCGAGACGCCCGACCAGATAACGGCGATGCGGCAGATTCGCGCGGATATGGCGCTGGCTCGCCCGATGGACCGTCTGCTGTGCGGAGATGTCGGATTCGGAAAGACCGAACTGGCGATGCGGGCAGCATTCCGCGTAATCGAAGCCGGTCGGCAGGTGGGCGTGCTCGTTCCGACGACAGTTCTTGCCGCACAGCATTACCGCACCTTTTCTGAGCGGTTCGCCGATTATCCCGTCGAGATCGAGGTACTCTCGCGTTTTCGCACCAAGGGCGATGCCGCCAAAATCGCCGAAGCCGCCGCCGCGGGAAAAATCGACATCCTCATCGGTACGCATCGAATGTTGTCGTCCGACGTGCGATTCGCCAAACTTGGCCTGGCGATTATCGACGAAGAGCAGCGGTTCGGCGTCGAGCACAAGGAACACCTCAAGCGGATGCGGGCCGACGTGGACGTGCTGACCATGACGGCTACGCCGATCCCGCGAACGCTGCACATGGCACTGATGGGCCTGCGGGATATTTCCTCCCTTGCCACAGCGCCCATGGACCGTCGGGCCATCCATACCGAAGTCTGCCGGAGCGACGATAAGCGAATCGCCACCGCCATTGGCCACGAACTCGACCGCGAGGGTCAGGTGTTTTTCGTTCACAATCGCGTCTTCGATATCGAATCGGTCGCCGACCACATCCGGTCGCTCGTCCCCGAAGCCCGCGTCGAAATCGGCCACGGACAGATGCCCGAACGCACGCTCGAAAAGACGATGCTCCGCTTCGTCGCCGGCGATATTGACGTGCTGGTATGCACGACGATTATCGAGTCGGGCCTGGACATCCCGTCGGCCAATACGATGTTCATCGACAATGCCGACCGCTTCGGGCTGGCGCAGTTGCACCAGTTGCGCGGGCGGATAGGACGCTACAAAAATCGGGCGTACTGCTACATGCTGCTTCCGAGAAGCCGTTCCGTCAGTCGTATCGCCGCCACACGACTCAAATCCGTCGAGGAGTTCTCCGACCTCGGCGCCGGATTCAGAATCGCCATGCGCGACCTGGAAATTCGCGGCGCGGGTAACATCCTCGGCTCCGCCCAGAGCGGGTACATAGCGGCTGTGGGGTACGAATTATACTGCCGGATGCTCGAACAGTCGGTGGCGCGGATGAGAGGCGAAAAACCCGTCGAACCGCCGAAAAAAGCGCACGTGGAACTGGCTGCTGATGTCGGAATCGGAAGGTCGTACATCTCGTCGAACCGTCAGCGGATGGAGGTCTATCGCCGTCTGGCGACGTGTCGGACGGGCGAGGAGTTGTCGCAGTTGTCAGCCGACCTTGCCGACACCTTCGGACCGGTCCCGCCGGTCGTGAGCGACCTGCTGACTATCACGGAAATCGGCCTGCTGGCCGGTGGGCTTGGTATCGACCGGATCGTCCTGATGAAGCCGGACGTGGTGTTCTCCATTACCGACCCCGCATTGGCAGATTCAGCCCTTGCGCCCCTGGCAGGAACCGTTCGCCTGATCGATGAGCGGACCGTACACTGGCGCCCCCCACCGGCATACCTGGAAGGCCCGACATTACTAACCGTCCTGCTTAGAAGATTGCAGCGGGCGGAGGCGTAGGCTGGGACGGAGCGACACGTAGTGTCCCTACGGGAAGCGGAGTCCCACCTTATCCATGGAAAAAATGAATCTTGAATATTGTGCGTAGCACCACTACGTGGAACAAAGAATGTCGAATTTCGAAGTAAAAGAAACAAGAAGAAACAACACGCCTATGAGGGATGTTTTTTTTACTTCGTCATTCAAAATTCTCCATTCAATATTCAATATTCAATATTCTCTTTATCGGAATAAAGGTGGGCCTATCGGCCCAGCCTACATTTTCCCGTAGCGATTGCAGCGGGCGGAGGAGAAGGTATAATCACAGCAGCGATGAAACGAATTGCGATAATCCTGATTTTGGTCTCGCTTATGGCCGGATGCGACCGGTTCAAGCGTAAGGACCGCATCATCCAGCCTGACGAGGAAGCCCCCGTTATCGCGCCGACCACCCAGCCTGCAAAGAACCCCGTAGCCGACACCGAACCGCAACCCAAGCCGCCTGTTTCGACCCGTCCGTCGCCGCATAAGGTTCTCAGCAAGTCAGAGATCGTTACCGCTGCGGCGCTCCAGGTTAACGATCAATTTATCACCATCGACCAGGTGCTGCGCCCCGCAGACCCCATGCTTACCAAACTCGCTGCGGCTCGACTGAGCTCGCCGAAGTCCGGTGCGAATGAAAAAACCTTTCGCGCCAAGGCCCTTGACCTGATCCGCGAACAAATCCGCAACCAGGTCGAGCACGTGCTCCTTTTGGCCGAAGCGGAAAATTTCCTCACAGACCCCGAAAAGGAACGCGTTACCGAAGAGGTCGCAGATAATCTTCGACAAGCCGTCGCCGAGATGGGCGGAAGCAAGGTGCGATTCGACCAGCACCTCCGATCAAAAGGTACGGACCTGGAAACATGGCTTAAGCAACTGAACGAGGCGCTGCTGATCCGCTCTTACATGCAAAGCCGCCTGGGAAGGCAAATCGTCGTCTCTCGTAGCATGATGTGGAATTACTACATCACGCACCGGAGGGAATTCTCAAAACCAACCCGCGTGCAAATGCAGATTATCTCCGCTCCCATCAGAGTTTTTCTCCCGACAGGCCGCGATATAACCGACGCGGACCGCCAGAAGGCACGATCCAAGGCGAAAGCCCTGACCGATAAGGCCGCCGGCGAACTGGCGAAAGGGAAAAAATTCGACGACGTCGCCAAAAAGTCAAGTCGAGGCCCGATGGCGTCGTCCGGCGGGACCTGGCCCATGATGGAAAAGGGAAGTTTCCGAGCCGAAGCCGTCGAGGAAACCGCATTCGCCCAGGGAGCAGGACGAACGAGCGGGATTATCGAAACCCCCATGGGGTTCTACATCGTCAGAACGTTGAGCATCAGGCCGGGCGAAAAATCCACATTCGAAGATGTCGCCGAAGCAATCGCCGCGAAACTTCGCAGGCAGCAGTTCGGCAAACTCGCCTATGACTATCGCGTCAAACTCTACACCAAAGCGGTAATCATCGCGCCCGAACGCTTCGAACGCCGCGCACTCGAAAAAGCCGTCCAAAAATATTACCAAAAAGTCAAAGGTCATGGGTCGTAGGCTTCAGAAGGAATCTGGTTAGTTCGTGGACATTTCCAGGAAAAAAGCATTGGCCCAGGCGGTTGAGGCTGATCGAATCAGTCTGCGACCTATCGTAAATTCGTTTGCTCCGTATAGCCTCCTTTCGGATCCCGATTGTCCGCAAGATGAATATGATCGTTACATTGACAGGGCTATCTCTGCGATTCAACGCGGCGTGGATGCAGAAGAACTGGCAACACTGATGTTTGATGATTTCTGTTACTCCTTTGATGTTGAGAAGACCCCCGAATACAAGACGTTGTGCAGGGAGGGTGCAGAAAATATCCTGGCATGGTGGCATCAGAAATCAAAACTCCGTCGGATGATTGCTTCGGAACCACCATCTGATTGACTGATCAACCAGTCAACCAATTCCCCGTTATTTTCAGCGAAAAAAATTAACATATAAGTCTTGACAACTCCGCTTCGCTATGGGATAATCCCTTCCGTTACTAAGGACAGTGGGTTTTGAAGTGGAAAGTGTTTCCCGTCCCGCTGGGAAGGTCCGGCTGGCATCCGGACGTATTTGCAGGATTTAGAGAGCAGTGTCATACCTTTACGAGAGTCTTCAGCCTTCTCGGCAATTCCCGTACAATGGGTTTTTGCACGCTTCTGCGTATCTTTTGCAAATCCGATTACGCCAATTTGCATAAGGAGCCGATTTATGGCTACCGGTACAGTAAAATGGTTCAACAGCACCAAGGGTTACGGATTCGTTACATCTGAAGATGGACAAGATGTCTTCGTACACCACAGCGACATTCAGGGCGAAGGATTCAAGACTCTGGATGAAGGGCAGGCCGTCGAGTTCGACATAGGCGAAGGTCCCAAGGGCCCCAAGGCCGCCAACGTCCGGAAGATCTAGTTTTCAGAAGATCTTTCTCGCAAAAAATTAGACACCGTCCGCTCAGGTACGCCTGTACCAGTGTGGTCGGTGTCTTTTTTGCGCCTGCATAAGTCAGGATTTCAGGGCAACTTCGGATTCGCCGGCATTGTGATTGGCCCGGCGGGCCAGGGCGAACAGGAAGTCTGAAAGGCGATTGATGTATCGCAGTGCGCCCGAGGCCTCGTGAGGCTCATCGTTTCGCAGGTTCAATGCCGCCACCACGGCGCGTTCCGCCCGGCGGGATATGGTCCGCGCCAGATGCAGCCGGCAGGCGAGTTCGCACCCGCCCGGAAGGATAAAATCCTTCAACTCCGGTAATTCGGCGAAAATCGCATCAATATGCTTCTCCATCCGAACCACCGCCTCGTCATCCAGGTGCCGTGGGGGGGGCGGGGGGTGG
>JAUWNJ010000052.1 GCA_030612725.1 Planctomycetales bacterium | reverse complement strand
TTATTCTCTTTTTGACATCCAATACTAAAATTCTCAATTTTACTGCGAGGGGCCTCGCGGACCGGGGCATGGGCTTGCCGCTTCGCAGTAACGTTACGACTTTTACGCCACATAATGTGTCCATCAGTTAAACTGTTATAGACTCCTGTAATTCGTATCCCTGAAATCCACACGTCGAACCTGGAACGCGAAATTTGAATAAAACCCTTGACGGGCGGAACGTATGAATCTATGTTACTCATCTTTGGAGACGCGCCGACGGCTGAACCGTTGCGTGTTTTGGTTTTTTTTTCGGACAAACGTTAACCCGCTTCGTCAAGAGTGAAAAACGGAGCATAGGGGAGGTGTATATTGGCAGAGAGTGTAATTCGCAATTTGATTGATGCCGGAATTCATTTCGGGCACCGCGTCAGCCGGTGGAATCCGAAGATGAAACCCTACATCCTTACCAAGCGCAACTCCATTCACATTATCGACCCGAAGGAGACGCTCAAGGGTCTTCTGACAGCCAGGAAGTTCTTCACCCAGTTGGCGGCGGATGGCAAGGATGTGCTTCTGGTCGGTACGAAGCGTCAGGCCCGCAAGACCGTTGAGACAAACGCGATGCGGGTGGGTATGCACTATGTGAACGAGCGTTGGCTTGGCGGGATGCTGACCAATTTCCCGACGATTCGCCTGCGACTTACGAGGCTTGAGACGCTCGAAAAACTGGAAGCCGACGGACTGATGGCCCAGCACAGTAAAAAAGAAGACGCTCGTCTCAGGCGCGAGATGCGCAAAATAAAACGGAACCTCGAAGGCGTTCGAAACATGGCCAGCCTTCCCGGAGCCGTCTTTGTCATCGATGCCAGTCGTGAAGTTATCGCATTGCGAGAGGCCCGCAAACTTGGTATCCCGACCGTGGCGCTGATAGACAGCGACAGCGATCCGGACACCGTCGATATTCCGATTCCCGGAAACGACGACGCGATGCGGGCGATTATGCTGGTAACAAAGGAAATCTGCGACGCAATCGAGATAGGGAAACTTGGGCGGACCGACAAGGCAGAAGATACGTCCGCTCCTTCGGAACCCGCTGCGCCGGCGCCGGTTGAACAGCCCGCCGTCGAAGCCCAGGCCCAAACCGCCCCCCCCCAGCCGCCACAGCCTCAGGAACCACCGGCGGCGCCGACCGACGAAACCAAAGGCGACGGCGAAAGTCCGTCCGCCTGATAAAGTGATAACAGTTCCCCCGACTAACCATAAGAGTCCCACCCGCTCGTCGGGGTGGGACTGAACAAAACAGAGAGAGCAGAAATGGCAGAGATAACGGCACAAATGGTAAAGGCCCTGCGGGATGAAACCGGACAGGGAATGATGGATTGTAAGAAAGCACTGGCTGAAACCGGCGGAGATGTCGAAGCCGCCGTCGATTTGCTGCGTAAAAAGGGAATGGTCAAAGCCGAAAACAAATCCGCACGAACAGCGGCTGAAGGACTTGTCGCCATTAATGAAGCCGACGGGTCTGCGGTAATGGTCGAAGTCGTCTGCGAGACGGACTTCTGCGCCAGAAACGACGAATTCAAAGACATGGTCAAAAAGGTGGCGTTCCTTGCCATCAATGCCGGGGACGGCGACGTCCAGGCCACGGATGAAATAACGGCTGCCGTTCAGGGATGCTTCAACAAGATCGGCGAAAACATGAACTATGCACGCGGCGTAAAAGTAACCGCTCCGAAGGTCGGCTCCTATATTCACCATAACGGTAAGGTCGGCGTCCTGGTCGGCATCGAAGGCGAAATCGAAGACCAGGCCGTCAACGACCTGTGCATGCACATCGCGTTCACAAATCCGATCGGACTGACCAAAGAAGACATCCCAGCCGAACTCGTCGAAAAGGAAAAGAAGTTCGCGAAGGAACAGGCAATCGAATCCGGTAAGCCCGAAGAAATCGCCGAGAAAATGGTTACTGGTAAAGTCAACAAGTTCCTCGCTGCAAACGCGCTGCTCGAACAACCCTTCGTCAGGGACGAGAAACAAAAAGTCAAAGACATCCTGGGAACAGCGAAGATAACGACTTTTGTCAGGTTCCAGGTCGGACAATAGAAGATATTTCCAATTTCCAATTTGCGACCTGTCCCTTTGGGATTTCCAATTGAACAGAAAAGCAGCATATCGTCGGGTGTTGATAAAAGTTTCCGGAGAGGCGTTGTGCACTTCGGGCGGTTTCGGTATCGACCCGTCGGCGGTTGAAGCCTTCATAACCGAACTGCTGCCGGTGTGTGAGATGGGCGTGCAGATCGGACTGGTCGTCGGCGGCGGAAATATCTTCCGGGGCAAAAAACTGGCCGATGCCGGTATTATTGAGCGTCCGACCGCCGACGCGATAGGGATGCTGGCGACCACAATGAACGCCCTGGCCCTTGGCGACGCGTTGGCCGGTAGAGGCGTAAAAGCCGACGTTATGTCAGCCAGGCCGACGGCGGGTGTCTGCGAGACGTTTTCTCGACGACGAGCGATAGAGCACATGGAGGCGGGGCGTGTCGTTATCCTCGCCGGCGGGACGGGTAATCCGTTCTTCACGACCGATACCTGTGCCGCGCTCCGAGCCTGCGAAATCGGAGCTGAAGTGCTGCTGAAGGCGACAAAAGTGGACGGCGTATTCGATGCCGACCCTGCCGATAACCCGGACGCCAAAAAGTTCGACCGTATGACATACGGCGACGTTCTTAGCCGGCAGTTGGGCGTGATGGACTTATCGGCGATTTCGATGTGCATGGATTCGGGTGTTCCGGTTATCGTCTTTCGCATGGACAAACCGGGCGCCCTCGCTTCGGCAGTGGCGGGCGAAAACGTCGGAACCGTAATATCGGCTGAAGAAAAAACCTGAACCACAAAGATCACAAAGGGCACAAAGAGTAGAAAAAACGGGAAAATTATTATATCATCCTTCATTCTTTGTGTCCTTTGTGGTTTAGTCTGTTTGTAGGATATAGCCATGCCGATGGATGATATTTTGCTGGAATGTGAAGAGAAG
Organism: Planctomycetales bacterium; assembly: GCA_030612725.1. Lineage (GTDB taxonomy): Bacteria > Planctomycetota > Phycisphaerae > SM23-33 > SM23-33 > JAUWNJ01. The sequence goes on along the minus strand of JAUWNJ010000052.1, from coordinate 5,640 downwards.
ATGGACCATGCCGTCGATTTCTTTCACGACGAGTTGCGGGTAATCCGCACAGGTCGGGCGTCGGCGGGGCTGGTCGAACATATAAAGGTTGATTACTATGGTTCACCGACGGACCTCCGGCAGTTGGCGTCGATTTCAGCGCCGGAACCGGGCATGATCGTAATCAAACCGTTCGACCCATCCAGTACAAAGGCGATAGAGAAGGCCATTCTGGCTTCGGAACTGGGCATCACCCCAGCCACTGCCGGAAAGGTCATCCGTCTTCCGCTTCCCGCGCTGTCGGGTGAACGCAGGGAGCATTTGGTATTGCAGTTGAAAAAAATGGCTGAACAGGCGCGAGTAACTATTCGCAACATTCGCCGCGACGCCAACAAAACAGCCGACAGGGAAAAGAACGATAATCTGCTCACCGAAGACGACGTAACGCAATGCAAAGAGGAAGTCCAGAAACTGACCGATGAGCATGGAAAGAAAATCGACAAAGTCCTCGAAGAAAAAAATAAAGAAGTAATGGAAACGTAATTTGATTGCGGATTGCGGATTGCGGATTAAAAATCCGCGTAATCTGTGTAATCCGTGGACTGGGGGAGTAGCTCAACTGGTAGAGCAACGCCCTTTTAAGGCGTAGGTTGTGGGTTCGAGTCCCACCTCCCTCATTGATTTGGTAGTCGGTATCCAGTAGTCTGTATCCGGTAAAATTCGAATATCGAAATACGAAATCCGAAGCAAATTCAAAATTCGAATTTTCTAATGTTCCAAACATCGAACATCGGAAGTATTTGTGCTTTTTTATGTTTCGAATTTTTGTCATTTGAGTTTCGATATTGTTTCGAATTTTACAGTTTGATTGCTGACTGCTAAAAAAAGATCCCATCGTCTAGCCTGGTCCAGGACACCGGGTTTTCATCCCGGCAACACGGGTTCAAATCCCGTTGGGATCATTTTTGGAAAATGGGCCGCAGAAACCTGTGTCTCTGTGGCCTCTTTCTGTCAGTTTTACTCTGTCGTTATGGTCTCGAAGAAAAAAAGTCGCTTCCGCAAATCGGCATCGGATTATCTTGCCCAAACGCATCGTCCGCTGAACTGCCTGGCCTTTGTCCTCCCACTTCTTGTCGCCTACGAGGTCGGCGCTGTTTTTTACAGCGATCGCCTCCTGGCTCCGCAACACCTCGGAGTCGTGCTGGAGCATCTTGGTGTGGCTGCGAGGTTCCTTCCGGCGGGGTTGATTATCACGGTCCTTCTGGCGTGGCATATCATAAACCGGGACAAGTGGCATATCGACGCCGGCGCTGTTGGCGGTACGCTGGTCGAAAGTGTAATCGAAATGGCGCCGCTGGTCGGCCTGGCGATTTTGACCGAGAGGATTATCGGATCGGCCTCGCTTGCCGCCGCCGGTGGGGCGGACCAGGCACAGGCCGTTGAAATCCTCACCGGAATCGGTGCCGGCATTTACGAGGAGTTCCTCTTCCGCCTGGCCGGTATCGGACTGGTCATGCTTATACTCGTTGACCTGCTGAAGGCCCCGAAGAAACCTTCCGCCGTCCTTGCCGTCGTGGCTACGTCTGTCTTGTTCAGTTTGTATCATTTCATAGGCCCGGACGCTTTCGACTTTCGGCTGTTTGTCTTTCGCGGCATCGCCGGAGCGTACCTTGCCACGCTCTACATCGCCCGCGGCTTCGGCGTCGCCGTCGGTGCTCACGCCTGCTACAACGTCGTCGTGTCGCTGATGTAGGACAAAAGTATGGAAGCGACAAGCGTTGGCGGCGTGGGTACAATCCTTCGCAAATGAACGAGGAAAGGGTCAGGCGATGAAAGGCACGGAGCCGGACGGTTTCAAACCGTCCGAACAGGTTGATGTTCTGGCGGAAGCATGGATGGCGTCGGAGCGCGGGCGGATTCCTTTGCTGGTAAAGGAGATGGATCGTCTGCGGGAGCGGATCGAGACACACGAACCGGCACGAAGGTCGTGGCAGGACACGTGCGCAGTGGCCGAGGAATTTCTGGCCGAGCAGCCCGGTCCGTTGACGCCGACGTCGCTGGCGGAGTATCAAAACGACAATCCGCAGGCGACGATTAACAATAATCGGGCGATGCGTTTTCGGGTCGGATGGGAGGCGTGCGCGTGGCGTGCAGCCGTTGCCGGACACGCCCCGTCGCTGGCGCGGGCGGTCGAATGCCTGAAAACTGCGGTGCGTGTGCATAAGGAGAAGGGTGGGCTGCAAATTGTCCCCGATCCGAACTCGCAGCCGGGGGTGTACTACTACCATTCGACTTGCTCGTTCAGGCCGGCGGATGTGATTGTCCTCGTCGAACTGATGCGGTCGGCCGGTTGGGAAGACCGTGCGCTTTTGGGTGAATTCATCGAGCGTCTTCTTGCCCTGGCGGATATGGCGGCGGTGAGTTGCGAATTCCTGCACGATGAGGCGGATTCTTACAGGAATTGGGATACATGCTGCGGCGCGGGACTTCTGGCGACGGCGGCCGTTCTGGGCGGTCATCCACAGGTGGAACGCTGGGAAAAACTCGGCTGGCGCGACGTGGCGGAATTCTTCGGGGAAAAACATATCCTTCCGGACGGAACCTTCCACGAGGTCGTTCCGTGGGCGGAGGGATACGGTTTGGGCTTTCTGTTTCCGGCGCTGGGGGTGCTGAGAGGCAGAAGGGGGCTTGACCTGACGAGGCTTCGGCTCAGTCCGGTCCGGACGCTGCGTGAGTCTATTGAATGGCATCTGAAGGTGGCCTCTCCGCTGGGCGAGTTCCCGGCGATTAACGAGTCGAACGCATACGAAGCGTGCATGGGTGAAGGCAATCGTCCTTACGCATATCTTCTGGTGTTGGGGCAGTGGGCGGGAGTTGCCGAGGTGTGGGATGCGTTTCGGGCGGACGACTATCGCCTGCCGTTGTGGGTCCACGGCGTCAGGCCTGAAGAAACTCCCCCATCCAACCACGAGAGCCTGCTGTTGCCCGACGCCGGCTGGACGTTTCTGCGATCCGATGCAGGACGTGATGCTTTCGAGGTGATGTTTGATCATGGTCGGCATGAGTCTTATCACTGTTTGGGGCAATGCTTGACGTTGGAACTGACTTGTCATGGTCATCACTGGGTGGTCAACTCCGGCAATTCGCCGCACTACTGCACGTATCCGGAGCAACTCACGTGGCACCGTACGACGCGGGCCGGTAATTGCATCGTCATCGACGGTATGGAAGCCGAGAAGACCAACGGTCAACTTCTGGATTGGACCGACGACGGCGGGCGGATTACCGTGCGAGCCTGCCATCGGGGATATGCTGCGGTTACGCATACGCGGACGCTGGTGTATAGCCCTGCCGGTGTGCTGACCGTCGTTGACCTTTTGTCGCCGCAGGACGGACAGGCGCACAGCGCCGAGGTGTACTGGCACATCAACGGCCAGGCGGTGCGTCGCGAAGCCGGACGGTGGACGTTCAGCGACGACGGCGAACTGTCGCTGGTGGTGCTCTCGGAGTCGCTGGGTCCGGACACGCCGGTCGATTACGGGCTTTGTGGGGGGCTGGGCGGCAGGGACCGGCACTGCGGAAGCCTGCCGAAAATCGAGTGCATGAAACCGGGCGATCCAGGCTGGCGGCTGGTGCCGTATTTCCACTGGCCTGTCGAAGTGCCCAAAGAGGGCGCGACAATCGTTACCGTCTTTATCCCCGTCAGGGGAATCCCCGAAGACCGGTGGAGGCTGGAGGTCGATCGGAATGAAGCCCACGTGCAAAGAGATGGGCGAACGGTCGTAACCGCAGCGTTGGCCGAGGAGCGTTAGCGAGACATGACCACTGACGAGAGAACTACAGGCCGTCCCCGTCTGGGCCGGGGAATCGTGCTGCTGATAGGCGTGGCGTTCGGTGCGGGTCTGGGCGGTGGGGCGGTGATTACGTACCTGCCTCTGTATGCGCGGTCGCTGGGGCTTGGGGTTAAAGAGTGGTCGGCGCTTTACATGGTCTATATCGTGTTGTTTGGTCTGACGCCGCTGTTGCTTGCGTGGGTGGTGGATCGATACGGGTCTCGCCCGGTGATTCTTGGTACATACGCGTTGATTGCGGCGGCGTTCGGGTGCTTCTCGCAGAGCAGTAAATTGCTGCTGGTTTTGGGTGTCGTGCTCGCCGGCGTCGGGACTGCCGGCAGTCATCTGGCCATTGTAACGGCATTGCAGCGATTGGGAGCCGGACAACTGGGGCGGGTCAACGGATTCCACATGGCGGTCATGGGCCTGGCCGGAATTGCCTCGCCGCTGATTGCCTCGCAGGTGCTGCGTGTATCGAATTACGCGACGTACTGGTACGTGTGCGGCGTAATTGTCCTTGTGGTGCTGGTGGTGGCGACGAAGACGCCGAATGTCTCTGCCGACGAAGAGCATCGCTCCGGTGGCGGATGGTTCGGCGGTTATAAGGAGGTGTTGCGGATACGGGGGATGCCGTGGATTTTTCTGGGTGGGGTCTTGCTGGAACCGTTCAGTTTCCAGTTGATAGGTATGTACGGGTCGCTGCGTCTGGCGGCTTTTGGGATGTCGGACATAAACATCGGTTACGTTGCGAGCGTTGGGGCAGCGGCCTATATCGCGACCGCCTTGGCTGGGAGCGTATTCATCGACCGATTGTCGATCCGCTGGTTGTTCGCCGCGGCGCTGGTCGCCGGGGGGATTGCCTGCGCGGGGATCGGACTGTCGAACGCCGCATGGATGTGTGTGATTTCTTACATCGCGTACCGTATCTGTTACGGTTCGATCCATCCGGCATGGTACGTGCGTATTTCGCATCTCGTCCCGTCCGGACGTCTTGCCACAGCCGTGGCGGCGGTCAACAGCACCACGAGCTTTGCCGCAGCGGGCGTCGGCGTCCTGGCGGCGGGAGCGATTACCGTCATGGGGATGGGGCCGCTCATGGCTGCCGGAGGAATTATCGCAGCGACCGGCGGGGCGCTGACGGCGAAGTGCAAAGAGCGAAGCCCCGCGACCGCTGCCGAGACGCTCACATCTTCCCATGTCTGATGATTGACACCAGTAGCCAGGCCCCATCGCCATCGGAGCTCACGCCTGCTACAATGTCGTCGTGGCGCTGATGTAGGCCTGTCTGACCCTCAAACCGACGGATAGCTATCCGTCGGCTTTGATTTAGTGACGCGGCGGAACGAAACGGAACGAAACGGAACAATTCGGAACGATTCGGAACAATTGGGAACAATTCGGAACGATTCGGAACGATTGGGAACAATTGGGAACAATTGGGAAAGTTTCCAAAATCCATAACTCCTTGGCCTGTATGGATTTGCGTATTTTGAGGTCATTTTTACGCCCATTTTAAAAAATCCGCCATTGCCTATCTTACCTACACGGCCCAGAGCACCATTGTGGATTGTGGATTGCGGATTCCTCGGTATTCCGGTATTCCGGTTGATTGGTTGACTGGTTGACTGGTTCATCCGTTTTTTCTGTTTTTCCCTATGCCCTACGCCCTATGCCCTATGCCCTATCTTCTACATTATCTTTTGCGTTCGCGTTTGCGCGCGCAAACGCGAACACAAAACGGATAGCGACGCCATAAGTCCTTGGTGGCCTTGGGAAAAGTTTTTTTGGAATTTTTCATCTCCCTGATTTTTACGTTCGCGTTTGCGCG
>JAUWNJ010000043.1 GCA_030612725.1 Planctomycetales bacterium | reverse complement strand
TTTTTTTTTTTGGGTGGGGGGGGCGTTGTGTAGGGGTTCCCCAAATTTTTTTTTTCTCCCCTCCCCCTTTTAAAAAACGGGGGTGCGGCGGGTGCGCGCGGGCCCAGCCTACCGCTATTTCGGATTCATCACCCTTCCCATGAATAGTATGCTGCCCGTTGCACGGTGGCGGATCATGAATACGAACGGATGATCTGCCTTGAAGACCTTCGGCTGTTTCGGGCGCGGAGGCATGGCAGTCAGCGCTATGACCACCGCCGTGGCCGCTGCCGCTTCGGTTCCTTCCTCATCGACTGCCACGAATGCCTTGTGAATCACTGCCGAGATGAAAAGTTTATCCGCCGTCGTCATACCGGAAAAATCGGCCTTCGCGTCCGAGAAGGCATCGGACATACCCATCGCCTTGAGCGTCTTGGCCAGGCCGAACTGACTGGTGAACTTGAACTTCGGCAGCGTCAACTGAACCGTCTCGCGCTTGAACTGTCCCAGCCACTTGGTGAGGTTTTTCGCCGTCAACGTTTTCTCGAACGCCGCCAGGCCGTTGGCCTTCTTCGGCAGGAAAATGGTCATCGACAGGTCGCCACGTTTGTAAGAAATATCAACCGCCTGGAATGTATCCGTTTCCATGTAGCCGTGCCGCTTCTGCTGGTGCATCATGGGCGTCTTGACGGTCTTGTCGGCTGACAGCGTAAATGCCTCGTCTCGAGTAGCGTGCTTGTTGAATTTTTCCGCCCAGTTACTCTTGAAATAAATCGCGTTGGTCAGGACCAACCGCGTCATTCCGTTAATAGTGCCCTTCGGAATGAGGTCTTTAATCTTCTGCTTTGTCTTTTTCTCTACCCAGGCATTGATTTTCTTGCGTGAGGCCTCGGTGGCTTTGACGTAATCGACCTCTTCCAGCCCGGCGTCGTAGTTGGCCTTGACTGTTTTCGTGAATTCCTCTTTGAAGGGATACCCCTTCTGCCCCCAAAGCGCGTTTGCGACGACCAGCTCGTATGCGGGTTTGCCGTCGCGGCCCTTTCTCGGCGTGTTGAGTTTCTTTATCAGCGCGCCGAAGGCAGGCTGAAGGCGCCGTATTTGCGGCCAACGTGCATAATATCCTCGTGGCGTAAACCCAGGCCGCGGGGGGGCAGAGTCTATGAACACCCACTCCGTTGGAAACATGAGCGTCTTGTACATTTGCTTTTCAGTGTTGCCGCGAGCGCCGACGTATGTCATCGCCAGTGCGGTGTGGATGCTGGCCGGGGAGAAGAACAGGTTGCCTTTTTCCTTGCCGGCGAGTTTGGCGTACAGGTCCGTCGCAAATTCATTTCCGCTTTTCGCCACAGCCGCTACGTCTTTTGCCTTTGCAGCAGTAACGGTCTCCTTCTCGCTCGGTTTTCGGCGTTCCGCATCCCTGCGGCCCCTGCCCCTTTCGGCGGTTTCCCTCAAAGCCCCGTCCGTCCCGGCCATTGCCGTAATCGCCCCAGCCACCAGAAATCCCGTCAAAATCCAATACTTCGCTTTCATTTCTCGCTCCTTTATTTTGTTGCGAGCGCACAGATCCGCCACACCTCTCCATAATAGACGCTCTCACGTCGAAAAAGTTCTACAGAGTTGAAAAAAGAGAATGTTGAATATTGAACAGAGAATTTTGAATTGCGAAGTGAAAAAAACATTCCTCAAAAGCATGTTGTTTCTTTTACTTCAAAATTCGACATTCCTTGTTCATTATTCAATATTCATTTGTAACAGATAAGGTGGGACTCCGCTTCGCTCCGTCCCAGCCTACCCGCTACTGAAGTTCCTTGCGCATGACTTCTACCTGTTCGCGTACGTCGCGGAAGTTGTAGTCTATCTGTGCGACTGTGGAGAAATGGTCCAGCGCCTTTTGTTTTTCGCCCATGGCCTTTAGCGCCTGGGCGAGGTTGTAGTGAAGTTCCTTGGCGTGGATTTCGAGCGGCTCGGATTCCAGCGCTTTTTCGTAGGTTTCTACGGCTTCGCGGTACCATTGCTTCTTTTCGAATGCCTGTCCGAGCAGTGTAAGCGCCTGAATTCGCCTTTTCGGGTCTCTCTGTGCCTGCTGGAGCGAGGCGATGGCGTCGTCCAGGTTTCCGTTCGTCAGTTGCCTGCGTCCCAGTTCGTACTTTACCGACAGGTCTGTCGGATAGTTCTTTGCCCGTTCGGTGTACACTTCCATCTCGAATTTTGTCAGTTCACGGGCGATTTGCATTGCCTGGTCGCCCTGTCCGTCGGTTTCGAGTTTATTGTACCGCCGGCGCATCTGGCGGATACGCACGTCGTCGATGCGAACTTTGTAGCGATATTCCCCGGAGTCCGCATGGGCCTTTTTAAGAACGTCGATTGCCTCGTTCTCGTACCCTTCCTCTTCGATCTTCAGCAGCGCGTCGGCCAGAGCGTTGATTTTTGCGGGTTCGTTGGGAGAGGCCTCGTATTCGCTACGGGTATTTTCGACGTCCTGTTCCAGGAAGTCCCGACTCTGGGCGAGGTGATCCCGTTGCGACAGCGCCATTTGCCCGTTCAGATCGCGGACGCTTTCGGTGAAAGAGCCACCGGTATCGTACTTACCCTGCTTGATGGTCCCCTTGGCCGAAAGGTCCTTGGCCATTTCCTGTAGGTCTGCGTTGTTCGGGTCCAATTGCAGCGCCATGTCGCACGCCGGCAGGGCGTCTGCGTAATCCTCGATTTCGGTGAATGCCTCGGCAATCATGACGAGGATGCGTTTGTCGGGGCGTTTTGCCTGTTTCATTGCCTCGAAGAGAATAAGACTCATCCACTTGACGACTTCGGGATGGTCGATTTTGCGGGCGGCTTTGAGTACCGCGACCATGTGAGAGACGTTTCCGGGGTCCTTGGCGAGGAGGAATTCGGCGTTGACCAGCATGTCAACGGGTTCCTTTCCTCCTTTGCGCTTCATTGCTTCCATGAACCCTGCCGGTTTTCCGCCCTGCACCTTACGTTTCAGCGATACCTCGCGCAGCAGGCTGTGTCCCCGTTCGATATTTCCCGGCTCCCGTCTGATACCGTCAAGATACATCTGAATGGCGAAGTCCCAGTTACCGGTTTCTGCCACCTGGTCGCCGCGATTAAAAAACGCTTTGCCTTTACCGGCGGCAGCGGCGGCGGCGGCAGCAGCAGCTTGTTTATCCTGTGAATCTGTCATTTGATTTAAATTTCCTGTCGCTTGTGAGTCCGTGCGAAAGTACTTTAGCCCAATATCGTCGAATGAGCAAGGGCGAAGGGGCTATGTATCGCCGGCGGGTTTATTGTACCACATTTCGGGGTCAGTGTGTGTCAGCGTTACACAGCGTGTTGGCGATGATCAGGAATTCCTGCGGGCTGACCTGTTCGGGGCGGACTGACGGGTCAATACCCGTCTTGGCCAGGGACCAGAGGAAATCCTGCGGCGAAAACGGTAAATCCGTCCTTTTTGCCGCTGATGTTATCTTCTTCCGGCGGTGTCCGAATGTCGCCGAAAGCACCGAGGACAGCACTTCTATATCGACGAGTTTCTTGGCGGCTTTGGCGTCGAAATCAAGCCGGAGCATCTGGGAGTGAATTTTAGGCTTAGGCCAAAACGCTTCGGGCGGTATCACTCTTCCCGCTGTGGCGCGAGTCAGCAGGGCGACAAGGATGCTGACAGGCCCATATGCTTTGCTGCCGGGACCAGCCAGTAATCGTTGAGCCACTTCTCGCTGGACGGTAAATGTCAGCCGAGTGAAACAAATCGGCGCAGTTGCTCCGCAAACCGCCTTCCATGACAGAACCAGGCAGTTCATTATCAACGGTACGGCGATGTTGTAGGGCAGATTGGAGACAAGGTGGACGTTTTCGGATTCCGACAGGGCGTCGAGCACTTCCGGTGCGATTTTGTGCTTACCTGCAAGAACGTCGTGGCCGAGAATAAGCAGGTTTTCCTTGTGCCCCAGTCGTTGGCGAAGAATCCCCGTCAGTGCCCTGTCGGCTTCGACTGCCACAACGCCGGCTGCGCGGGTCAGAAGTTCCTCAGTCAGCGAACCTGTAGCCGGTCCGATCTCGAGGACGGTTTCTGTCTCCTGGACGTCCGCCAGTTCGAGCAGTTTGCCCATCAGGTTTGCATCGACGAGGAAGTTCTGCCCCAGGCGTTTGCGAGGCTTCAAGCCGTCGGCGGAAAGAATATCCCGAATTTCAGAGAGTGTTTGCATAGGTCAATCCGTACAGACTACCATAAAATACTGAACCACAAAGGGCACAAAGAACACGAAGGACAGAAAAATTAAAAGTTATTTTTTTCTTTGTGTTCTTTGTGAACTTTGTGGTTCATTCTGTTTGGTAACCGAAAATGCTTCGTCATCGTTGGGACATTTCGCCTCGCCGGGCAATTGCGCTTCAGCGTGAGTTGGCGGCGCGTGTGCGTATTGAGCCGATTACCGAGCCGGTGCGAACGATAGCGGGAACGGATTGCGCGTTCACCTCCGGGGGGAAGCGGATAGTAGCAGCCGTCGTTCTGTGCGATGCTTCCACACTGGATGTTATTGCAACGGCCCACGTGGAGCAGCCTTGCCGACTTCCTTACATACCGGGGCTGTTGAGTTTTCGCGAGGCCCCTGCCGTTATCGCCGCTGTGCGGCGTCTGCCGAACCGCCCCGACCTTTTGATGTGCGACGGTCAGGGCTTGGCGCATCCCCGCCGGCTTGGACTCGCCTGCCACGTGGGACTCTGGCTGAACTTACCGACGATAGGAACAGCCAAGAGCCGTCTTTGCGGCGAGCACCGCCCGGTGGGTGAACGCCGGGGATGCCGCGTTCAATTACGGCACAAGGGCGAGATTATCGGCGCTGTCCTGCGAACACGGACTTCCGTCAAGCCGTTATACGTCTCCGTCGGGCATCGCGCGACGCTGGACGACGCCGTCCGCTGGACGCTCCGCTGTGCCAGGAAATATCGCCTCGCTGAACCTGTCCGACAAGCGCATCTGCTGGTAACATCCTTCGCGCGGCGCAGCACATAAACGCGCGTATCTGCTCCGTGTCCCGCATAAAAAAAGATTTTGAAACATGAAAAAGATTTTGAAACAGGGCTGGGGGGAGAGTACGATGACTATTGCTGAAACACAAGTATAGGCTTGGACTAATTGGGAGATGCTATCGATGCGAATCGTGGATATTACCGGCTGGATACACAACGGGATGTGGCAGTACTGCGACAGTTACCCCGGCGCGCGGATTACGGAGTGCGAGAAGCCGCCGTTTATTCCGGCAGAAAAGGAGTGCTATTGTCAGAATTTCGAGATAGGCGGACAGTCGGGCACGTACATCGAGACGGCCGCCCACGTCGATGCGACCGCCACGCCGGTAGTCGATATTCCGCTCGACGAACTGTTCATGGACGTGGCGATTATAAAACTCCCCGCCAAGGGGCCTCTTGAAAAAATAACCCTGGCGGACCTGGAGGCCGCCGAGCCCGACATCCGAAAAGGCGACGGCGTCATTATCGGCACCGGCTGGGACAGGAAATGGCGGGATGCGGATTTCATCAAGGCCAGTCCGTACATATCGCGCGATGCCGCCGATTGGTTGTTCGACAAAGAGATAAAACTGCTCGGTTCCGATTTACCGCGATTCGACAACATCAATGCCAAGGAGTTTCCGTGGGAGAGGCTGTGGCGGGATGCGAAGTTCCTGCTTGCTCCGGTGGCGAATCTGGATAGTGTCCGCCGGAAGCGGGCGAAGTTGTGCGCCTTCCCGATTAAGGTCGAAGGCGCTATGGGTACGCCCTGCCGGGCGGCAATATTCGAGGATTATGATGAACAGGATTGAGAGATTACGCGAGAGGATGGAAAGCGGGGTTCACAAGGCCCATCGGGTCAGGATGTCGCTGACCGTCCTGGACGATACCGAAATCGCCGCGGCCCCGCACATCATCAGGAAGGCAAGGGCGCTTGAGAAACTGCTGGCGGAGATGCCTGTCTATATTCAGGACGACGAACTGATCGTCGGTTTCAGGACTGTCTTCGACCTGCCGGACTACATAACCGCCGAGGAGATAGAACACCGAAACCCGCATATCGAGACCGCCGGTCGCCTGGCCATATTCGATTACGTCTATAACCTCTGCCAGGACGGACGTGGCTACGGTACGGACAACGGCGTCGTTCCCGGACACCACAATGTAATGTCCAAAGGCTTCAACGGAATAAAGGCCGACGCCCGCAGGAAAATCGACCAGTTGCTCGCCGAAGGCGCCGGTGACGAAAGCGAGCAGGTGCAGTTTCTCCATGCCGTCGAAATCGTCTGTGGCGCCATTGCGATGTTCGCTGCCCGCTATGCCGACGAGGCAGAGAGACTTGCTGCGGCTGAAACCGACCGGCAGCGCAAGAGCGAACTGGAGGCGATAGCGAAGGTCTGCCGGAACGTTCCCGGAAATGTCCCCCGCTCGTTCCACGAGGCGCTCCAGGCAGTGTTCTTCACGCACCTGGTAACGTGGGTAGAGGGCGGATACCTCGTGCCGGTCGGAAGGTTCGACCAGTACGTTTATCCCTTCTATGAAGCCGACATCGCCTCCGGCGCGCTCACGCAGGACAAGGCCCAGGAACTGCTGAACTGTCTGTTCGTAAAATTCAACGCCGATCAGGACAAGACGCACGGAAAGCCCAGTTACTACGGCGATACCGGCTGCACGATGGTCCTGGGCGGGCAGACGCCCGCCGGCGACGACGCTACGAACGACGTAACCTATATGGTCCTGACCGGCGTCGGGACGGTCAGAATGGCCGATCCGAAATTGCGGGCGAGATTTCACGTTGGTAGCCCCGACGAGTATGTTCGCGCCGCCTGTGAACTTATCAAGCAGGGTATGGGCACGCCGTCGATCGAAAACGACGAGACAATAATCCCCGCGTTGCAGAAACTCGGGTATCGCCCCGAGGACGCGCGGGACTACGCCATCGCCGGATGTTGGGAGATACTCACTCCGGGCAGAAGCAGCGAGAAGCAGGGCGGGTCGGTGAAAATGCCGTACTGCCTGGAATGGGTATTAAACGACGGGGCGAACTTCATCAGCGGCCAAAAGTGGGGAGCCGACACGCCGGAGCTGGCGTCCCTGACCACGTTCGAGGATTTTTTCGACGCCTTCAGGAAACAGTTGGCGTATTACATCGAACGGATGGTGGACAATCACAACAAGGCCAAGTGGGCGCAGATGCCGTTTCTCTCTGCCACGCTGGACGACTGCGTCGAACGGGGCAAAGACATCTCCGAGGGAGGCGCTCGCTACAACGATATCGGTTTCCAGTTGGCCGGAATTGCGAACATGGCCGACGCGCTGCTTGTCATCAAGCGGCTGGTCTATGAGGAGAAGGAACTGACGCTGGAGGAGTTGAGAGACATATTACTGAGCGATTATGAAGGTGCTGAAGACCTCCGGCAGCGCATCCTCACAAGGTTTCCCAAATTCGGAAATGACGACGACGAAGTTGACCTGCTGGCCAGGGAGATAATCCAGTGCTTTGCCGGCGAGGTCTCCAGGCACAGGACCCGGTTCGGGGGTCATTTCAGGCCGAGGATATCCACCGGCGGCGGCCACGCCTTCACTAAGGCTTACGGCGCTTCGCCGGACGGCAGGAAGGCGGGAGAACGGTTCGCCGTCAGCGCCTCGCCCGCTCCCGGACGCGACCTGAAAGGACCTACGGCGGTTATCAAATCGGTGGCCAAACTGGGTCTGGAAGCGACCAACGGCGGGGCGAACCTCGATATGATGTTCCATCCGGCGGCGCTGGCGGGCAATGATGGCACCGAAAAACTGATGGCGCTCGTGCGAACATTCGTGGAAACCGGAGGGATGCAACTCCAGGTCAACGTGGTCAGCAACGAAACACTCGTCGAGGCCCGCAAACATCCCGAAGACTACCGGCATCTGGTGGTGAGGGTCTATGGATTCACCACGTACTTCACCCAATTGCTGCCCGAATTGCAGGACCACCTGATCACGCGGAGCGAATACGAATACAGTGCATAGCGACGCCCACAGCCCCGCGCCGAACGATAAACCCGATATGCCGGAATCGCCGGATCGGGGCGGCCCGCTTCGGGGCATGGTCTTCGACATAAAGAGGTTCGCCGTCCACGACGGGCCTGGGATAAGAACCACGGTCTTCCTGAAAGGCTGTCCGCTTCGGTGCATCTGGTGCCATAACCCCGAATCAATGCTCCGCCGGCCTGAGATTGCATTCCACCCGGACAAGTGTATCCACTGCGGGCGATGCCTGGAGGCCTGCCCGCTCGCCGCCGACCGGAAACTCGACCGCGAATACTGCACCGGCTGCGGCGCTTGCGCAGAGGTCTGTCCGTCCGGCGCGCGAGTCCTCTGCGGGCGGGAACTCTCCGTGGACGAGGTTATGGCGGAAGTCGTCTTAGATAAGGCCTTCTACGACAATTCCGGCGGAGGCGTAACGGTCTCCGGCGGAGAACCGCTCGCCCAGCCGGCCTTTGCATGCGAGATTTTTCGTTCCTGCCGGGCCGAGTCGATACACACCGTCCTCGACACCACCGGCTACGCCGAGTGGGAAGTATTGGCCGAGGTGGCGTCCCATGCCGACCTGGTACTCTACGATCTCAAGTACGCCGATCCCCAGAAGCACCGCGAACTGACCGGCGTTTCAAACGAGGTTATTCTGGAGAATGCTCGCAGGCTCGCCGAGACGGGCAAGGCGATGATCGTACGCATCCCCGTGATTCCCGGATATACCGACCCGCCCGAGAACATCCGGGATATTGGTAAGTTCGTCTCCAGCCTCGGCGATTCGGTAAAGTTCGTCGAATTGCTTCCTTACAACAGACTGGCCGAAGCCAAGTATTACCAATATGGATATAGCGATTACAAACTCGAAGGACTGAACCCCCCAAGCCGGGGCGAACTGCTCGCACTGGCGGAAATCCTGACCTCCCTGGGCCTGCGGGTTTGTCTCGCCGGCGATATAATTCATTGCGTCGCACAGGGCGGGGGCATAGAATAATGTCGCAATGGCAGGAAATTATATAAACACCGTCATGGCGTTTCTGATTCCGGTCGCTATTGTTTCGGCTGGATGTAACGGGGTCGATAAAGACATTGCCGCCGGTCTTCAGAGCGAATTGGGTTCTGAACGCGCCTCGGCTTGCGTCAGGGCGGGGCAGCAGCGGGATGAATCGGTTCTGCCCCTTCTGGTTGATCGTCTGGAAGATTCCGACGCCGACGTTCGACTTTTTGCGATTGGTGCATTGAAGAAAATCGCCGGTAAAGACCTTGGATATCGTTATTATGCATCAGAGTCCGAGCGGTCCAAAGCGGTGCTAAAATGGCGAAATTGGCTTCAACAGCGACGGGAGAAGATAAGTGGAGGCTGAATATCGACCCGTGGTGGAATTTCCTGACACTCCGATTATGATGTCCATCGCCTCGGTGCCGGCGCATCTCCCGCCGGTCAGATCGGCGCTGGAGAGTGTTTGCAAATTGATGGGCTTCGACGAATCGACCCGTGGCGACATTGTTTTGGCAGTGGACGAAGCCCTCGCCAATGTGATAAAACACGCCTATCACGGTCAAAACGATAAGCCCATCGAGATAACCTTTCGCAATGTCGGCGGGGGTGAGTCCGCCCTGAAAATCGAACTACGCGATTGGGGCGAGCAGGTTGAGGCCTCGAACATAAAGTCGCGCGACCTTGACGACGTCAGGCCCGGCGGGCTGGGAGTTCACATTATGTCCCGCTGTATGAGCGAGGTGAGTTACGTTCACATGCCTGACGGCGGAACGCTTTTGACAATGATTAAGACGCTGTAAGTACTGGAGCAACAAATGACAGAGACGAACAATGCAATTCGCAACATTCGATGGATTGATCCCGAAAATACCGTGGTTGTCGTAGAGGCATCCGGCGAGATAGACCTCCACCGGAGCGCCGCGTTCCAGGAGGCGTTGCTGGAACCGCTGAAACACAAACCTCAGCGGATGATCGTCGATATGACTGATGTCTCATACATGGATTCGTCCGGCGTAGCCTCGCTGGTCAAACTTCTCTCTCGCGTCCGGCGTGACAAGGTTGATCTGAAACTGGCCGGACTTACGCCGCGAGTGCAGAGTGTCTTTGAGATAACCCGCCTTGATACGGTCTTCGATCTTTATCCCGGTGTGCAGGAGGCGATTGATTCGTGAGCGACCGCGCGACAAAACGCAATTTTGTCGAGGCGGTCGGATCCCGCGCGATAGGCGGGGTCTCCTACCTCGGCGGGATGGCGATCCTGCTTGGCCAGGCAATCAGAGTAGCGCCGGCGACGCTGTCCCGAAGTTCGGGCCGGAAGGCCCTGATCGGACAGATGGACCGCGTCGGCGTACGAAGCGTCGCCGTCGTGTGCCTCGTGCAGGTCTTTATCGGCGTGATCCTCGCGCTTCAATTGGCCCCGCCGCTGGAACCCTGGGGGCAGGTCGATAAAATCGCCAATATCATCGGCGTTGCGGGCTTCAGAATGCTCGGACCGATCCTCACTGCCGTTGTTATCAGCGGTTTCGCCGGAGCGTCCATCGCCGCCGAACTCGGCACGATGGCCGTATCCGAGGAAATCGAAGCCCTCCGCGCCCATGCGTTGAATCCGGTTCGCTTCCTCGTCGTCCCGAGATTGATTGCGACTTTTATAATGATGTTGCTGTTGACGGTTATCGCCAACTGGATGATCGCCATCGGCGGGTACCTTATCTCGCTGCTGGTACTGGACCCGCAGGTGGGCGAGTGGTACTGGTCGCTTATGCGGGATCAACTCCGTATGCGCGACTTCGCCAGCGGGCTGATAATGGCCGGCGTGTTCGGTGTGCTGATAAGTCTGATTGCCTGTTACGAAGGGCTGAGGGTCCGAGGCGGGGCCGAAGGCGTCGGAAAGGCCACTACAATGACCGTGGTCTATTCGATCGTAAGTATTATTCTGGCTGCAGGGGTGTTCACGACGATCTTCTATGTTTTCGAGTTCTAAATGACACAAACGGAAGCCGACAATGCGACTAATGCACCCACTTCGCCCCAACCGGTGATTCGGGTAGTCGATCTCGTCAAGTGCTTCAGCGGAAGGGCTGTGCTTGACGGGATTAACCTGGATGTCCATTCCGGTGAGACGATCGTCATTATGGGCGGGTCGGGTTGTGGAAAGAGCACGCTGCTTCGGCACATGGTCGGTTCGCTCTTTCCCAACGAGGGTCGGGTCGAACTGCTGGGGCGGAACCTCAACGAGTTGGAAGAACGCGATCTGAACGTTCTTCGTCTGCGGTTCGGCATACTGTTCCAGTCGGGGGCGTTGTTCAACTCCATGACCGTCGGCGAAAACGTGGCCTTGCCTCTGCGGGAACACACCAACCTCGACGAGCAGACCATCGACATAATGGTAACGATTAAACTCGAGCAGGTAGGCCTGCGAGAGGCTGCCGACCTCATGCCGTCGGAAATCTCCGGCGGGATGAAAAAACGGGCAGGACTCGCACGCGCGACCGCGCTGGACCCGGAGATACTCTTCTACGATGAACCGTCTGCCGGCTTGGACCCGGTAACGTCAGCCGAAATAGACCAACTGATAATGGACTTATCAGGAAAACTCGGCGTTACCAGCGTGGTGGTAACGCACGAAATGGATTCCGCATTCCGAATCGCCGACCGCATGGCCATGCTGGATCGGGGAAGGATGATCAAAATCGCGCCACGAAACGAATTTGAGGCCCTTCGGGACGGTGAAATCACCGGCGACGAACAGGACGACCTGATCCGCCAGTTCCTTCGGGGCGATTCAGAAGGGCCTATAACCGACCGGAGACTTTCAACAGGATACGAAGAGGACATACTCGAAGCCGCCGAGAGCAAATAAAAAATTGCGGATTGCGGATTGCGGATTGCGGATTTCTTTTTTCCAGGTCCTTGGTCCCTTCTTTTGGAGATCACGATGGCGAAGCGACAGCATAACGAGTTTACAGTTGGCTTGTTTGTACTATTGGCTGTAGGCGCCGGTATAGCGGTGCTGGTCTGGCTCGGCGCTGCCGAAGTCTTCAGCCCAGTCAAAGGAATGGCGACGTTCTACGTGAAAGAATCCAGCGGCGACGTAGGCCTGGAAAAAGGAAGCATGGTCGTCATCGCCGGTAAGGAGATGGGGAAGGTAATCGAGACTACCTATCAGCCTGAAAACAAAAGGACGCTTTATCTCGCCAGGTTGGACCGCGAGGACGTGAAAATTTACGCCGATGGTCAGGCCCACGTAGCCGCAGGACTTGTCGGGGGCGGGAAGCTCGTAATCACCAAGAGGGGGACGCCCGAAAAAGGACCGGCTGACGATGAAAACCCCGTCGAAATCACCGGCGGACTGGACCGGGCGATGGGCGACATCGCTGCCGCTGCCGAAAGCCTCAAAAAAGTCTCCGAAACCGTCGAGCAACAACTAAACGCCGAACAGGCAGGATCGCTTCTGGTTAAGATTCATACCATCCTCGACGACCTGAAAACAACATCGGCCAAAGTGGTGCAGATCGCCGCTAATGTCTATGGCGAAGTGGATGCCGCAAACAAAGCCTCAATACTCGCCAAAGCCCACAAGACAATGAACGACATAAACCAAATGTCAACCGAAGCCAAACCCAAGGTCGAAAAGGCCCTGACGTCGGTTGTCAACATAACGGCAAAGGTGGAAAAATATACCGACAAGGACGTCGCCGACCTGCTTGTCGATCTGCGTAAGAGCACCACAAAACTCATCGCAATAGCCGCCGACTTCAAAACCGTTTCCGCCACAACCAGGGACATCGTCGTCCTCAATCGCGAAAATCTGGACGAGATGATTGCCAATATGAAGTCGGTTTCCTTGAACCTCAATGCCGCCGCCAAGGAAATCCGTCGCAATCCCTGGCGACTATTGGCCAAGCCGTCCGAAAAGGAAGAACGCACGCAGAACATCTACGACGCTGCCCGCGCCTTCGCCGAAGGCGCCGAACAACTCGACGACGCGCTCGTTCGCCTCAAAGCCCTCCGCCAGGCCAGGCCCGCCGGCGTCAAAACCGACGATCCGGAACTGCTCAAAATCCGCAAGCACCTCCAGACAACATTCGAAAAATTCCGCACCGCCGAAAACTCGCTCTGGAAAGAAGTAGCGAATTAGCTGGTTTGACTGGTTGATTGGTTCGTAACGAAAGCCGACGGACAGCTACCTGCCTGTCCGGTAGGCAAGTCCGTCGGTTTTTCTCCCACCGTGGCGGAGGGAACATTTTCGGTCCGTAGTCCGTAGGACTCTGCGAGGACCACGTTGTGGAACAAAACGGAACAATTCGGAACGATTCGGAACGATTCGGAACAAATGGGAACGATTCGGAACGATTCGGAACGATTCGGAACGAATGGGAACAATTGGGAAAGTTTCCAAAATTCATAACTCCTTGGCCTGTATGGATTTGCGTATTTTGAGGTCATTTTTCCGCCCATTTTAAAAAATCCACCATTGCCTAT
>JAUWNJ010000038.1 GCA_030612725.1 Planctomycetales bacterium | reverse complement strand
AAGTCCCTAGTCCCTGTCTTCTCATATTCACTTATCAAAGAACACATAAGCGTACCAAGGACGCTCTGTATTAACTTTTGCGTTCGCGTTTGCGCGCGCAAACGCGAACACAAAACGGATAGCGACGCCATAAGTCCTTGGCGGCCTTAGGAAAAGTTTTTTTGGAATTTTTCGTTCCCCTGATTTTTACGTTCGCCTTTGCGCGCGCAGATGCGAACACAGCGCGATCAAGGCATAATCCAAAGCCGACGGATAGATATCCGTCGGTTTCTGGAAATATGGGGAAATATACCGACGGATTGCTATCCGTCGGCTTTGGATGGGTGTCCTGATGCCAGTGAATTGTGTACCCGCTCGTTCCCACTCGCGGCTAGCCGCGACCGGTAGGGAGCGGGATATTTCGCAAACACCGCGACCACAACACCGCGACCACGGCCCCCGTCTGCGAAGTACGATTACGAAGCCGGGTTTTCTATCCACTTGGCGTAGCATTGTCCGCAGAGGTGGATTGTCAGGCGGCGATAGACCTGGTCCATCAGTTCGGCTTCTGATGTGTTGCGGATTTCTTCGAGGATGTCATCGATGGCCTCGTCAATATCTACGGCCAGGTCTGCTTCGGTAAGGTTTGGCGGCGTCGGGTCGGCGAAGGCCTCGATTCTCACGATGTAGAAATTCCCCACCCCCGGCTTCAACACCGCGCCGCAGCGATGACAAAATAAATGCGCTTCAGGTTCCTTGGCCATATCGAAAACATTTTAGCAGGTCCAGCCAGGGACGCCTAGTAGTCTGTAACATCTAAAGTGAAGGGCGTGAACATGCTGTGGTGTCAACATGCCCACCCGCTTCGCTGCGCGTGAGGGCGCATGGCACCCATCAAAATATGCGTTACAAACTGTTAGAGGAACCCGTCGTGCAGGTGGTATCCGGGTCATAGATAACTCTGTTTGCGGATAGCGGAGATTGTTCTCTGTTTTCGAGTTTCATTTTCTCCCACAAACAACACCAAAAAATTATTGAACTCGACACCATCAGGAAGGCATGTACATTCCAGGAAATAAAACAGGAATTTTTTCGGTAACTTGCTGGTTTCCCACACGGTCTTGATAAGGTTTTCATCTGTAACATCGGGATTTCGCAGAAGAACTGCCGCATCTATACAATCATGCCAGAGTGCCGAGTCAAAGCCGGCTGTTACCACTTCCCTGCAATTTGAGTCGATCAGAGAAAACCCGATTAGAATCATTCCATAGGGAACGGATGACGTCCTTCGCAGGTTCATGACGATTAAACACGCATATGGCTGTTTATCGAAAGGAACGCTGAATTTTTCGGAATATTCCCACTGGTGAAACCAGATACGACGATGTTCAAGGTCGCAGATGTGCTCCATATCTTTATCCTATAAACTTATTCCTCGCCACGGTGAGTCTCCGCTTCCCGTAGGGACACTACGTGTCGCTATGACTTGCATCCCTGCTGATTTTTTTATTCGCGGATGTCCTCGATAACCTTGTCAATATCATCTACGGCCAGGTCGGCTTCGGTAAGGTTTGGCGGCGTCGGGTCGGCGAAGGCTTCGATTTTCACGATGTAGAAATTCCCCACCCCCGGCTTCAACACCGCGCCGCAGCGATGACAAAATAAATGCGCTTCAGGTTCCTTGGCCATATCGAAAACATTTTAGCAGGGATGCAGGTCATAGCAAAGTGAAGACTCGTAAGTGGCGAGGGATAGAAAACGCGCCAAAAGAAACGCAGCGGGACAGGAAACCCGCCGAGTAAGTGTTCAGATATGTTTTGGAACGTCAATCAGAACCAGCCGACGGCTGACTCTGCGTGGACAGCTCGTCAGATAAGGCGGTATAGTCTTCAACTTTCTTAACAGTTCCATCCTCGTTGTATCTGATCCATTTGCCGGAACGATCGCCTTGAAAATCCGCTCCCTCAGTTTTCTTTGCACCTGAAGAGTAGTATGTAACAAACGGCCCATGCACTTTGCCGTCAACATATGCCTGGGTCTGGAGCAGTTGACCATTTGAATGCCACCTCGAATGGCGAACCCTCTTGAAGTCGTGAAGTTCCAATTCCCATATCTTTGTGCCGTCGAGTGTCCAATACGTTTGCACTCCCGTCCCGTTTTTGACTTCGCTGCCGAGTGTACCGTCAGGCTTGTAGTACCTTCCGAATTGCACGTTGTGGATGTCGGGACAAGGGTGGTTGTAAGGGCCGAGTAGCTCAACAAGACATTTGCTTTCTTCGTGGAGCGTACCGTCGTCGTAGAATCCTTTGCAATGGTTGTATCCGGGGCGAACGTACTCCACCTCCCAGCGGCCTTCATTTGGTGGCGTGAAAGTAACACGGTAAAAGGACATTCCCAGCAGAAAGGTATCGTCCGGCACAAGTCCAAACCCTCTGTAGTGCCCGACCATATATGGGGTAAATTCCAGCGTTTCAGACTTTGGCCAGGCCCACCAAAACGAAATTCCCACTAAAACTGCCAGAATAACGATTAGCCATTTCTTCATAGGATTGTTCCAATCTATTGACTCATCGATGTCGAATGCACCCGCCGGCTATTCTCTGATGTGTCCGCTGCCCGTAACGATCCATTTGTAGGTGGTGAGGTCTTCTGCGCCCATGGGGCCTCGGGCGTGGAGTTTGTCGGTGCTGATTCCGACTTCTGCCCCCAGGCCATACACGCCGCCGTCGGAAAACCGCGTCGAGGCGTTGACCATTACCGATGAACTGTCAACCCGCGCGACGAACGCATCGGCAGCGGCCAGGCCGGTCGTAACAATTGCGTCGGTGTGATGCGAGCCGTAGGTGTTGATGTGCTCGACGGCATCGGCCAGCGAATCGACCACCTTCACCGCCAGTGTCAGCGCGAGATATTCGGTGGCCCAGTCTTCCTCGGTGGCTTCTTTCATATCCGGGACGATTTTGCGAGATTTCCCGCAGCCTCTCATTTCGACGCCGGCGTCGGCGAGTTTTTTGGCTATGGCGGGCAGGAATTCCCCAGCCACCGCCGCATTGACCAGCAGCGTTTCTGCGGCATTGCATACGCCGGGTCGCTGACACTTGGCGTTGATGACGATTGCTTCAGCCATTGCCAAATCGGCGTCGGCGTGGACATAGACGTGGCAGTTTCCGGCATAGTGTTTGATGACGGGGATGGTGGCGGCATCGACTACTGCCCGGATTAGACCGGCTCCGCCGCGAGGGATTATCAAGTCGATCAGTCCTTCTGCTTTGGCCATTGCGGGCACGATGTCCCGGTCGGTTTTGTCGATAACGGTGATGGCTGATTCGGGTAGTCCGGCGGCCAGGACGCCCGCTCGCAGGCACTCGGCGATGGCGAGGTTGGAGTTGATTGCTTCGGTTCCGCCTCGAAGGATTACGGCGTTTCCGCTCTTGATGCACAGGCCGGCGGCATCTGCGGTAACGTTCGGGCGGGACTCATAGATAATGGCCACTACGCCCAGTGGTACGCGGCGTTTTTCGACCCGCAGGCCGGTGGGGCGGTTGGAGGCCGATATAGTCTGCCCGACCGGATCGGTCTGCGCGGCGATTGCCTCCAGACCTGCCGCCATTGCTTCGATACGCGTATCCGTCAGCGTCAGCCGGTCTATCATGGCGTCGGAAAGTCCGGTCTTTTTGGCTTCGGCGAGGTCTTTGGCGTTTTCGGACCGGATGCGGTCGGCTCCGCTTCGGATGGCATTGGCTGCGGCGACAAGTGCGGCATCGCGTTTGGCCGTTGTTGAGACGGCCAATTCAGCGGCGGCGGAACGAGCGGCGGAAGCGATCTCTTTGACGTAGGTTTCGGCGTTTTCCATAATCGATATTGTAGCGTGAAACGGCGGATTGGGACAGTGTGCAAGTTTTGTCCGGGCTGGTCGCTACGGCGTAACCGGCACGGAAGTCCGCTTGACCACACGGTAACTGACCGGTGGAATCGCTTCCGCCAGGCGGATTTTCAGGCCTGGCGGGAATTTTACGTTCACCTTACCCTCCAGCCAAGCGCTGGGCTTGAGGTTGCTATCGGTCAGCACGACGTATGCATGAATCTGGTCGTCGCTGAGTTTTTGCAGGTCGATGCGGTTTCCGGTAACGGTAATAGTTCTTTTCCGGTCTTCTTTGGACTTGACTTCGAGTTTGTACTTGCTCCATGTATCATTGGTAAGCCAGGCATTGGGCGGAAGGTAATTGACGGTAACGGTGAATTTTTTGCTGTCTGTTTGCTGTCCGACCTTGAAGGTTACGGTAACTTTTTGCGGTTTGATCTTCGCGTAGTTGAGATTCGGCGGCGTAAGGACATCGACGTTGACGGTTTCGGTTGCGCCGACGGCTTTACCGCTCAAATCAACCGTTCGGGTTACGAGTGTTATTGTTGATGGATTAATCTTATGTCTCATGCTTTCCGGGAGTCGCAGATTAATGCGCGCCGGTTCTATCCTTGGATCCCCGTCCAGCACGGCGCCGATGGATTTGAATCGCACCAGTACGTCGGGGACAAGGTACATTTTATCCATGCGGATATCAATTCTCGCAGGAGTTGCCGAAATTATCTCCAGACCCGAATCGCGGAAGACTGGAAGTTTGCTCAGCAGGTTCGCGGTACGTTCCTGGTATTCCTCGCCGGGTTTATATTCCTTGGCCCCGGCGACGTCGAACTCAAGAACCGAGTTGGCTTTGGCGAGGTGATTGGTGAAACGGTCTCTGTAATATCGGTTTCCCTTGATGCGGAAGGTAACGGGGATTTCCCTTTTACTCAGCAAAAGCATTCCGTCGTCGGATTTTGTGTGAAGGTGAAGGACGGCGGTAACTTCTTGTTCGTCGGTAAAATGGATGTCGGCATAGACCCATACGAGGATGACGATAACGACGACCCATACTGCTGTACGCAGCGATTGCATGAACCATTCCCGACTGAATCGACTGGCGGGAATCTCTGTGCGAAGCCCCTTACCGTATTTGTTAAGTCTTGCACTCATGTGTTGTTATGTGTCCCGACCCTTACGGTTTATACTCATCCATCGCGGTAGCCATTTTCGTCGCCTTGGTATCAGCATAGTTCGCAGTAGTTCCCGCAGGCTGTCGGTATCCAGTCCGATGTACAGTTGTCCTTCGGTGGCGATTGAAATCCGCCCTGTTTGTTCGCTGACGACGATTACGACGGCGTCGGTTTCCTGTGCCAGCCCCAACGCGGCGCGGTGCCTGCTTCCGAGCGAGGCGTCCACGTCTTCGCTCTCGGCCAGGGGGAACTGGCATCCCGCCGCAGCCACGCGCCCCTGCTGGATAATTACGCCCATGTCGTGCAGCGGCGTTCCGTGGAAGAAGATGGTATTGAGCAGACCGGTCGTCAGTTCGGCGTCCAGAATCACACCGGACTCCATCAGCGCCGCCAGGCCGGCTTTGCGCTCTACGGCGATTATCGCACCGGTCTTGTTGCGCGAGAGATACCCCGATGACTCAACGAGAGCGGAAATGTTTTCCTCGATATAGCGATATTGACCGCCGAATATGGGCGCACGCCCAAGTTGTCCAAGCGCTCTGCGGAGTTCGGGCTGGAAAGCCACCACCACCGCAACGAAAGCGAAGAGCAAAAATTTACCATACAGAAATTCGATCCGGTCCCATCCCCGGTCTTTCGGAAGAAGGAGAATGCACAGATACACTGTTACCAGAACTACAATCACACCTTTGACAAGGTTTTCGCCGCGCGTGCCGCGAAGAAAACGAACCGCCCACCAGACCACCAGACCGATAAGCACCATCTCCACGATTACAACCCACGGGTCATAGTTGCCCACACGGTGCAGCAGGTTCGTGATGTTCGTTATCAGCTCGTTCACGACAACATTGTATAGTAGCCGGTACTCGGTCGCCAGCCTTCGGCTCTGAGGCTCAGGCTCGAAGAGTAGTCAGTAAACCGGAATACTCGTTTTAGGCGTTGTCCGCCCAGGCGGATCTTCGATCGTTACGACGACGCTTTTTGTTTTTTTTCCTCAATCGCCCGCGCAACTGTAAATGCCTGAACCATCGCCGCCACGTCGTGAACGCGGAAGATGCTCGCTCCACTACGCCGCCCAGCCAGGCACGCCGCGATAGTCCCGCCAAGACGCTGATCGGGCGGTGGTTTTAAACCTGTGCTACCCAACTCGCCGATAAATCGCTTCCGGCTGGGGCCTACCATAACCGCTGCGCCCAATTCAACCAGGACGTCGATATTATTCAGCAGCGACAGGTTGTGCTCAAGCAGTTTCCCGAAACCGATGCCCGGATCGATAATAATTCGGCTTCGTTTCACGCCTGCGTCGGCAGCGGCGTCGATTCGCCCCGCCAGAAAATCGCGGACATCCTTTACCACGTCGTCATATTCGGGATTTTCCTGCATACTTTTGGGTGAACCCAGCATGTGCATCAGGATTATGGGAGCATTGCGTGAGGCTGCGAGCGGAAACATTTCGTCGTCGTCCCGTCCAGCCGAAACGTCATTGATTATTTGCGCGCCGGCGTCGAGGGCGAACTCAGCCACAGCGGCGATAGTAGTGTCGATACTGACAATGGCGTCCAGTTTGGCGATTTGGGGCAATATCGGTTCGATGCGGCGAATTTGCTCGTCTGGGCCGACCCGTTCGGAGCCGGGGCGGGTGGATTCAGCCCCGACGTCGATAATATCCGCACCGTCGGCCACCATTTGCCGGGCCTGGGCGATGGCTGATGCAGGGTCGATAAACTGCCCGCCGTCGGAAAAACTGTCCGGCGTAACGTTCAGAATCCCCATCACCACCGGCTGATGCGTGCGATGCGAATTCAGGATTTTATCGAGCGTCGCGGACATGATGTGATTCTAGAGCAAAGCCCAGCCATTGCAATGGCTGGGCTTAGAGTTTTGCAGCGCAGGGCTTTCCTTGAGGACTCTGTTATCCTGGTTCGGGGATTGCTCTGGCGTTGTCGCTCAGGTCTGTTTCGATCTCCTGGCGGTTGTCGTCATAGTACCCAAGTGCGTCAAAGACGCGGGAGAGGGTCAGTTGCGGGTAATGCGCGAGTATCTCCTCCGGGGTCAGCCCCGACTGATAGCACTGGACAATTGCCCAGACGGGTATGCGCGTACCCTTTATCACCGCCCGCCCGCCGGCCCGGCCTTCAATATGCTCGATGTATGTGTGAGATGTGGCAATCGACATCACAATCTCCAAAGCCTGCTGTGAACCACTTGAAACCAGAACGACATTATTATAACCGAAGATGGCGGAGATTGGGAAGATTTCTCGCGTGCGATTTACCAGTCTTCCAGTATTCGCTTGAATGCCGGCAGTGGATCAACACCGCAGGCCTGTCAATGTCAACTGCCTGTCCTTTACTATTTTTTACTTCGTATTTTCGGGATTTGTGGTATAATTTGTCTCACGTAATTTCTGTAATTCTTGATTTTGGGGTTTGTTGTGTTTCTTTTTGCTCGCTCTACCTGATATTGGGTAGAAAAGGAGGCATCAATGGTGCGTTCACGTCGATTTGCCTTATCCCTCGTCTGTATTGTTCTGCTCACGTCAGCCGTTGTCCCGGCGCGGGCCGAGAACACCTACTGGCAGCACGATCCAAGCAGTCCTAGTGATTGGTTTGCCCCCGGCAACTGGACGGTCGGCGTGCCCGATTCCACTGATTCGGCCATCATAGACAATGGGGGAACCGCTGACATTTCATCGGGACAGGCAACAGCAAAGTACGTTCGTGTTGGTTGCGACAACAAAACGGGCACCATGACGCATGCTGGCGGTGACCTTGTTGTTAAAGAAGATATTAGTATCGGCTTATACTCCGGTGCCGTGGGTACTTACGTAATGAGTGGTAGCGCTCGGCTCTCGGCAGACTGTCTATTTGTGGGTCATTCTGATGGAATGGGGCATTTCATCCAAACCGGTGGAACCAACGAGGCACTTCAAATTTTCGTTATGGGTGACGGAACCAGCAGCTACGAGCTCAGCGGTACAGGTGTTATCAACTCAAATCACCTCTCGGCTGGAAGTTTTGTGCAAACTGGAGGAACGGTCAACCTGGTCTATGGGCTTGGGGTCTCCGGCACGTACGAGTTAAGCGGCACTGGACAAATCTATGCAAAGGATGAAACCATTTCCACTTACGGCGGGGCGAGCATGAACCAAACAGGGGGAGTGAATACGGTTACGGGGACCATTCGTCTGGGAGAAGGGGGAGGCAATCAAGGCACTTATAATCTCAGCGGGACCGGTGAGTTGGCCGTTGCCGAAATGTACCTTGGTACCACCGGCGGGATAGGAGTGTTTCAGCAAAGCGGCGGTATTGCCACAATCGGTTATATGTCCGTAAATTATTGGGATAACCCCAACCGGATCAGCCGGGTCGAGTTATCCGGAGGCTCACTCCGAATCAATCAGGCCATGTTCCTGAAAGGCGACCTGGACTTCACGGCCGATGGGGGAACGTTCGAGGTCGCTGAAGACGCTTTTGTGGATCTTTCTCAAGGCAACATCCAAAATCCCGGCAACGGTTCGATTCTTGGGGGATTGAATTCTCTCACCATTTTCCCGACGGGCTTTGATCCCATCGAATTGAAATCGTACAGCACTGCAGGTATGACACACATCGCCGGCAACACGCTTCTCGTGCCGACGGGCAAGAAGGTTACCGGAAGGGGCGAAATCAACGATCACGTAATCTGTCAAGGTCAAATCTCAACCCACGAGGGTGCAAGCCTTGATCTTAACTCTGGTTTGGAAGTAAGCAACGGCGGAACGGTCAATCTGGGTGATTACGGTGAACTTACTGTAAAGGACAGTACCTCTGGCATCAGTGACGGCTCAATCTTGCTTGATGAGATGTGGGTTGGGAAATCGGATGTTGCCGGCACGTTTACTCAAAGCGGCGGAACCGTCGTTGGGGGTGAATTCTTTATCGGGTACGAGCACGACCAAAATGGAACCTATGTGTTGAGGGGGACAGGCGAGTTAACAGCAGGGATCGAATGGATAGGCAAGTATAGTACCGGTTCGTTCGTTCAAGAGGCCGGAACGCATAATGCCGACAGTGTTTACCTGGCCGGCGGTCAAGATACACAGGCGACGTACGAAATGAGCGGGGGACAATTGAACGCGACCTACTTATGGGTCGCCGATCACACAGGCTCCACCGCAACCTTCACACAAACTGACGGAGTAGTAACTGTCAACGAAAGTATGCTACTGGGAATCAGTGGTGGATCGGGAACCTATACATTGGCCCACGGAGACGTCTTGGCCGGTTCGGAAAGAATTGGTTCTGTTGGTCGCTTTTGCCAGAGCGGCGGAACAAACACGGTAGGATATCTCCATATTCTGAATGGCGGGCGCTACGAATACACCGGCGGAACGCTGAATATCGGCGCCTGGGATATCCAGGGGGAGTTAGACTTCACCGGAACGACCGCCACTGTGTACACGGCCGAAGGCGGGATACTTGATTTTCGCAGGCTGGCTCCGGGAAGCATATGCAACTCCGAAGAGGTGTCCCTCGTAGGGGTTCCGAACTCGCTGATCATCAAGGAGGAAGGGTTTGATCCTGAATCGCTCTTCAAAAGTTTCACCACAACGGGTCTGGTGCATACGGCAGGCGAAACGCTGCTGATTCCGGC
The DNA here is from genome assembly GCA_030612725.1 of Planctomycetales bacterium. Lineage (GTDB taxonomy): Bacteria > Planctomycetota > Phycisphaerae > SM23-33 > SM23-33 > JAUWNJ01. The sequence continues at coordinate 10,086 of JAUWNJ010000038.1, read as the reverse complement.
GGGGGTGAACCTCATATTCAGCGGTGTTCACTCGAATGAGAGGGCTGAGTTCGAAGATCACCTCCAATGCTCCGGTTCACTCGTCATTCCCGACGAGAACCCATACAAGGGACTGGACCTTATGGATGGCCTGGAAATCACGAGCGGCGGGCACGTGGACCTGGGTAGTGGCCACGTCTTCGTCAACGACTTGGTTTCAGGCATATCTTCCGGCCAGTTGAGTAACCGTAACTACGCCCGGTTGTGGATCGGATTAACGCAGGACGGGAAGTTCACTCAAACCGGTGGCACGGTCTCCGTAGGGGACCTGTATCTTGGCGGGAACGGCAATTCCGGGGCCTACTACATGAGTGACGGCGAATTGGAAGCCGTTGCCGAGACCGTTGGTCAAAGCGACAGCCCTGCCTATTTCTATCAAAGCGGCGGGACCAACACGTTCGACTCGCTGTCGCTCAAAGGCGGCCCTTATTATTCACCGAATGCCACCTACACGCTCAGCGGAAACGCCGTGATGAACGGCAGAGCACTTGCCGTTGGCGTTGGGTACTACCTCCCCAGCGGCACGAGTTTCTACCACCAAAACGGCACTGTCAACCTGGAAATTCTAACCGTCGCCGGCGGGACCTACACGCTCGATAGCGGCAGCCTGACGTCTGTCGACGAGGACATTAGAGGGAGATTTTATCACAAAGGAGGAACGAATGAAATCACTGAGACTCTAACCGTCAAAGGATGTTATTACCTCTACAACGGTGAACTGTACGCAGACACGGAATCTCTGAAGGGGGGAAGTATCACGCAGGCCGGAGGAACCAATACGGTTCAATCCGACCTTAATGTCGCCGAGGATGGTAATAGCACCTATGTGTTAACGGCTGGCACCCTCTCGGCTGAGAACGAGACTATCGGCGTTGTCTGGGGAATTGGAAAATTTGTCCAGTCAGGAGGGAGCAATACAGTTGGTTCGACCCTCCGTCTTGGCGAAAGCAATAAATCCCATGGAACCTACGAATTGAAAGCAGGTAACCTGATCGCCCACACTGTCGAGGTCGGATACGGTTACGTTCAGTACCCCGGTAATACAGGAACTTTCAACCATTCAGGTGGCACGAACATGATAAGCGGGAGTTTATTCCTAGGTTATAATACAGGGGCCAGCGGGACTTATACTATTGGCAACGCAAACCTTGGTGTGTCCAATTTCTATGTGGGCTACGATGGTAGTGGCACGCTGAACATCACCAACACCGCCGCTAACATTACAGTTTCAAACCTGCTTCAGTTCGGGGCCGATAGCACCTTTATCGCCGTTCCGGGGGCGACGATTCATATGACCGGGTCTGCATTTAAAAACCAGAGCACGGACCCCGATGCACTGGCCGGGTTGGCGAATTTGACGCTTATTTTTGAAGGCGGCACGGAAGATATTGATCCATTCGAGGCCGCTGGTGAGGACATGGGGGCGGTTTTCGCCGGCCTTGAGAGCAACTTCGCACTCGGTACGCTGCAACTCGGCGGGGCCGACATCGGGCAACTGCAACTGGTGGACCTGTTCGACAACCAGCCCGGCTGGGAAGGCAGCGAGGCCCTGTACGTGGAAAACCTGATACTCGGAGCCGGTTCGACGCTCGACCTGAATGGCCTGAACCTCTACTACCTCAATTTCACCGATTACGGTGGAACCGTTACTGGCGGTACGCCTACGCAGGTTCCTGAACCCGCCTCGGTGTTGCTTTTGGCTCTTGGCGCCTGCCTGCCCCTGCTGCGCAAGCACAGGTAGGCAGGGACTGGCGATGTTGAAGCGGCGAAGGTGATACCGCACACGAAAAGTCAGTGCGCTACCCGGAGATAAACTAGCCGCGACCGGTCTTCGACCCTGAGGCTCAGACCCGAAGGGCAGGGAGCGGTTTTTTTTAACGCCCGTCGGCGAAGAAACCTAGTAGGGTGCTTTCCTATACCGAGCGTGTTCACTTATCTTGCGCCATATCATCCCGGTTCGGGGATGGTTCCGGCGTCGGGGGCGTGGTCGGTTTTCGGCGGCGGGGGAGGTGGTTCGGTGGTTGCTTTGGCGGCTTCGGTTTCCAGTAGTTCGTTTATCGAAGGTTTGTCCAGCGTTTCGCCGGCGATGATGCGTTTGACATCCTCGGCGCTGAGCGTTTCGTAGTTCAGCAGGGCCTCGGCGATTCCCTTGACCTTGTCGCTATTGGCCTGGAGCATTTCGCCGGTGTCTTTATATGCGGCGTTCAGGATGGCTTTGATTTCTTCGTCGATAATCTCGGCTGTCTTTTCGGAATAATCCTTCGATCCCATGTCGAACATCATCTGGTTCTGCGGTCCCGACGTGTATCGGACGAAGGAGAGTTTTTCGCTCATTCCCCATTCGAGGATCATTTTTCGCGCCAATTCGGTTGCCTGGGCGATGTCGGCGGCTGCCCCGCTGTCGATGTCGCCGCAGAACATTTCCTCTGCGATTCGCCCTGCAACCGCCACTCGGATAAAGGCCTCGCACCATCGGCGGGTGAACATGTATCGGTCCTTTTCCGGCAGCGTAAAGGTCGCTCCGCCCATCTGCCCGCGAGGGATAATCGAGACCTTATGAAGCGGGTCGGCATCGGGATTGAGGACTTGGACGAGAGCATGGCCGGCTTCGTGATAGGCGGTCATTTCCTTCTCGCGTTCGTCGATTGCCCGGCTCTTCCGCGATCGTCCCCAGCGGACCTTGTCGCGTGCCTCTTCCATGTCTTCCTGCTCTACGGAGTTTTTGTTCGCCATTGTCGCGGCGATAGCGGCCTCGTTAATCAACGCCTCCAGGTCGGCCCCGCTGAACATCGGCGTTCCGCGTGCCAGGCGATGCAGGTCAACATCCGGCCCGCATTCGACCTTGGTTGCATAGATTTTGAGTATTTCGTACCGGCCTTTGATGTCGGGCAGCGGGACCTGGATCTGTCGGTCGAATCGCCCTGGGCGCGTCAGGGCTGGGTCCAGAACGTCCTGGCGGTTGGTGGCTGCGATGACGATTACCCGATCGTTGGTCTCGAACCCGTCCATCTCCACGAGGATAGCGTTGAGCGTTTGTTCTCGTTCGTCGTGTCCGCCGCCGCCGTTGAATCCCGCTCCGCGTCGTCGCCCGACGGCGTCTATTTCGTCCAGGAAGATGATGCACGGAGACGATTCCTTCGCCTGGCGGAACAGGTCGCGGACGCGCGACGCGCCGACGCCGACGAACATCTCCACAAAGTCGGACCCGGAAATCGAGAAGAACGGAACGTCGGCTTCTCCGGCGATGGCCTTGGCCAGAAGCGTCTTTCCGCATCCCGGTTCGCCCACCAGAAGCACGCCGCGCGGAATACGCCCGCCGAGCCGGCTGAATTTCTTCGGGTTCTTCAGGAACTCGATTATCTCGGAGACTTCTTCCTTGGCTTCGTCGATACCGGCGACGTCGCCGAAGTTGACGTTTGTGTGTTCCTTGGTGGTGAGGCGGTGTTTGCTGCGCCCGAACTGTCCGAGGATTCCACCGCCGCCTCCCATCTGACCCATCCGCCTGAACAGGAAGAACCATATCAGCAGCATCAGCCCGCCGTAGAGTACGATGTAAGGCAGCGCCCGCGTGAACCATCCCGGCGGGGGGGCGACTTTCGGATTGGCTCGTTTTCCCTCGAAGACCGTGTACAACTTCGCCAGGAACTCCTTGTCGGCGTTGAAGTCCACGATTACATAAAAGCGGCTTGGCGCGTCCTTGTCCCGCCCCTTGATATCGGGAACAAGGTCGCCCTCAATGCGGTTTTCTCCGGTCTTGATAAGGAGTTTTTCGACCTGGTCGCGCTTCGCATAGCCCCAGAATTCGCCCTGCGAAAATTCGACACGACGATCAAAACTCTCCATGAAATAACTCGTCAGCAGAACCGCGACGAGGCCGATAACCACCCACCACATGATATTCCGGCCGAAACGAACCGGCGAGGCAGGTCTTTTTTCAGGAGGCTGATTGGTTGGTTCTTCAGGCATATTAAAGCGTTACCACCGTTGGGCCAGTTGTTCCACGATTCGCCTGGCCATTTTATTGAAAGCGTCTTCGCTACCGTCGAAAAAATCCTCATTGAGCGGGTCCGACGGGAGATATTCCGATGATACGCGGAAATTTTTCTTTTCCAGAATCATTTTCCCCGGAGGACGGAGGTCCTTCCACGTGAAATCGACGGTAACGCGCAACTGGATTTCCCGAGCGCGTCCGCTACGTGGGTTGAAACTTAACACATCCTGCTCCACGGATTGTATCACACCGGTCAACAGCGTGTCGGCCCGCGATTTATCGACCACCTTGTAATGCGTCTTGGCCTCGATTTGCTTAACCAACGCCTCGGTCAGACGAAACTCGATGCCGCGACGGTATTCGTAGGTTCCGCGACGGAAGATTGGAACGGCTATGGTGCGCACATCAGACCGGTACTGACTGGTGGTCGTGTACCCCTTGTTCGGGTCCGGATTACCGCAGCCGATGCAGACAGCAACGACCATCAGCACAAGAACAGTCGTGATAAACGATGTTCTGTTCATGATTTATTTTCCTTCTTGCTTTTTATATTGGTCGGTTTGGTTGTCGGTTCAGGTTTTTTCTTTGTTTTGTCGGGCGTTTTTTTCGGCGGGTTGATTTTATCCAGTTTGGCCTGCGCCCGTTCGGACCAGTCGGTATCCGGGTATTCCCTGACCACGATGCCGAAATAATGCGCCGCCGCTTTGGGTTTGCCTGTTCGGACGTAGAACCGTCCTGTTTCGTACTGTTTTTCCGCTCGTGAGGAGTGTATTTCCTTGAGTATATTTTCGACCTGCGCTTTGCGTGCTTTGGAAGGGTGTTTTTCGGCGAAGGCCTTGTATCGCTGCTGGGCTTCTATGAGCGGGGTCTCGTCCCATATTGGTCCTCGATACGACCGCAGCGTCGCCTCGGCAAGGGCCAGTTCCGCCTGCGGCGCTCGCCGCGACTTGGGCAGCAGTTTCAGAAATTGTTCGTATGCTTCTATTGTCAGGGTCCAATCGCCTTTGTTGAAATGGTACTCGCCTATCGTCAGCAGGGCCGATTCCGCCTGAATCGAGGACGGCGCATGTCCGGCGATGCCTCGCAGGATATCGAGTCCTTCCTGCTTGGCTGGGAGGCGGAAGATGCCCATCGCTATGCGTTTTTTACCGGCGAGGAATGCTTCGGCGATTTGGATCTCCCTTTCCAGCGCCTGTTCGAAGTATTCTCCGCTGGGGAACTGGGCCAGTTGTGCCTCGTACCATTCGTATGCCTGCCAGTAGTGCTTGCGCCGCAGTTCCGCGTCGCCTGCCAAGCCGAGCACTTCTTCTCGCAGCGGGCTTATCGGGTAGCGTTTCAGAAACTTTTTGGCGGCTTTGATTGCGGATCTGTATTTTCCGCGGTCGATTTTCTGTTCTATCAGCGCCGCCTCGCCTGCGGGCGTACCCTTGGCCGGGGCGGCTTGGCGAACCCACTTGCCGTCTTTGCGGACAAGTTTGACGTCACCGACCGCCGTCGCTGCCGTTAGTGCGACCAATAAAGCGATTGTCAGTAGTTTCTTCATGTTGTAGAATCCAATCCTTGTAATCTTACCGCCCCGCAATTATACACCTGTTTTTCATATCTGCAACTGTTGTCGAACTATCGTTCTCGCCTACCCAGCCGAATGCTATCTGATGACACGGTTTGGATTGACCGTTTTTGTGCAGTATAATATATTATGTCCGCTGTACCAGAAAGGAGTGGTGTTATGAGTATCAACAAGGTTAGAGAATCTTTGTATAGGTTGGCCCGTTTGCTTGGGGATGTAAACGCAATCCAGAAGGGTAAGGTTGGCAGGCGAATCGGGCGTCGCATTGCAGGGAAGATTACCGGTAGGGGATTACGAAGGTTGTTCAGGTAATGGGCTAAGGTGAGCACTGTGGATTATTGGGTTTATGAAAATTGGACGGCGGATAACAAGGCAGTGATCCATTGCGGAGATTGTGGGTACTGCAACCACGGACAAGGCTGTCACGAGAATCCGCTTGGTGACAGGAATGGCAAGTGGCACGGGCCCTTCAGCAGCGTTGATCAAGCCGAAGATGCAGCGGCGGAAACAGAGCGAGATGCGAGACGCTGTAACTGCCTTGAGCGGTTCGGGAGTCAGCAACACCGTTTTTGAACATATACTATAAGTATAAGTTATCCTTACGAACCGATTACGCCGCGGGCGGTTTTTAGGCGTCGGCCTAGTTGGTACTGGATGTGATAGGCCAGTAATGCGTTTGCGGCGGCGGCTTGTTTTGGCGGTAGAGTGGGTTTTTTCCCCGCTTCGGCTGCGGCCAGTGCGGCCAGACCTGAAAGGGCGGCGCTGCTGACGTGATACTTCTCCGTAGCGGCCTGCTCGCAATCCCCGCACAACAACCCGCCGAGCGAACTGGAAAAATAAACATTCTGCATACCGACCTTCCTGCCACAGGAGGCACAGACGCTCAACTCGCCCAGAAGACCGACGTGCCTTATCAGACGCCATTGAAAATACGCCAGCACCGCCTGCGGTGATGAATTCTCCCGCCCAAGCCTCTCCAGCGCGCTGTGAAGCAGGCCGAAGACTTCCGGATGCGGATCGCCTTCGCCAAGTATCGCCCCACACACCTCCAGCATGTACAAAGCGGTATTAATCCGCTCCAGCCGGCTTCGCAGAGCCGACCTGCTGGTCGTCTCGGCGAACTCTATCAGCACCCCCAGCGACTCGCCCTTGCCCACGGTAAAGACGCACCTTCCCTCCGCCAGTAAATCTATCGCGCCGCCCGATTTGCTTTTGGGTCGTTTGGAACCCTTCGCTATCAGTCTGACCACGCCGTTGTCGCGAGTCAGAAGCGTCAGCACCTGCGAGGTCTCGCTGTAATCGGTCGCGCGAATACAAATTGCAGAATCCGTTGTGGACATAATTGGTCAGCCAGTCAGTCCTATCATAATGAAAAATGAAAAATGCTAAATGAAAAATGAACGGTGATTACCATTGGGTGAAACAGCATTTGGCATTTAGCATTTTTCATTTAACATTTTGGAGCGTCCTTTTAACGATGATTGGCGTTTTCTATCGACACAAGGCGTCTCGGAGAGCATACTTTATCATTATGATAGGCTGGTTGTTGAACATTTTGTATATGCTGGCGCTTGTGGCGTTTTGTCCGGTGTGGCTGATGCGGATGTTCCGGCATGGGAAGTATCGTCGGGATTTTTCGGAGCGTCTTGGTTTCTCGCCGCGACTCTACGGCCTCCAGCCGACTATATGGATTCACGGCGTCAGCGTCGGCGAGGTCAATGCCGCAAAGGCGCTGGTGGCGGAAATCCATTCGCAACTACCGGACTATCGCGTGGTGATAACTTCGACCACGGACACGGGTCTGGCAGCGGCCGGAAGACTCTTCGCGCCGGCGCATAAGGTTTTTCGCTGGCCTGTGGATTTTACATTCGCCGTCGCCGCCGCCGTCAGACGCATCAGGCCTGAGATAGTGATACTTATCGAAGGCGACGTCTGGCCCAATTTTGTGTGTGCGTGCAGGCGGCGGGATATTCCGGTGATCGTTGTCAACGCCAGGCTTGGTCCGCGAAAGGGTTTCCCGCGCTACCGGCTTATACGTCCGTTGGCGGCCAGGCTGTTCAATTCGCTCACAGCCATCGGCGTCCAGCACGAGACCTACGCCGGGATGTTCCGCTCGCTGGGCGTGCGCGACGAAAAACTTTCCGTTACCGGGATGATGAAATACGACACCGCCGGGATCGACCAAACTGTTTCCGGGCAGGATGAACTCGCCGCTGCGATGGGAATATCGCCCGACGATAAAATTCTCGTAGCCGGCGGGACAGGCCACGGTGAAGAGCAGATAATTCTCGACGCCTTCGCGGAGGTTCGGCGGGAGCATCCCGGCGTTCGTCTGGTAATCGTTCCGCGAAAACCCGAACGCTTCGACGAAGTCGCCCGCACAATCGCCGCCTGCGGTTTCGCGCTGGTGCGACGTTCTAAAATTCCCGATGGTTCGACCAGGCTCACCACAGGTGGTTCAGCCGGTGAAATATCGCCCGACGCGGTTATACTTGGCGACACGATGGGCGAGTTGCGGAAGTTTTACGCACTGGCGTATGCGGTTTTCGTCGGAAGGTCGCTGGTTCCTGACGGCGGGTCGGACATGATAGAGGCTGCCGCTTTGGCCAAACCCGTCGCTTTCGGACCTCATACGTTCAACTTCCCGCAGGCCGAATCCATGGTCGCCGCCGGTTGCGCCCGGCGAGTCGCCGGCGTAGGCGAGTTGGCCGGTGTGTGGAATGAGTGGTTGGCCAAGCCCGATGCTGCATCCGGAATGGCCCGGGACGCCCAACAGTTCGTCCGGTCGCAAACGGGCGCGACGAAGCGAAACGTCGAATTAATCTGCCGCATCCTGGGGCGCGTCCCCGCCCTCGCCCCCGGCGGCATAGCAACGGATGCGATAACGTAGGCTGGCTCCGTCCCAGCTTGCCGATAGGTGCGAAAATGCCAGATACAGAATTGAGACAAACCGTTCTAATGAACGCCCGGCGGATTGTCGTCAAGGTCGGAACCGCCGCTCTTACCGATGAAGCAGGCCGACTTGACGAGCAGTTCATCTCGGACCTCTGCCGCCAGATCTCCGGAATCGCCGAGGCGGGAGTCGAGGTCGCCCTTGTCAGCAGCGGCGCGATCGGCGCGGGTATGGCCGAACTGGGCCTCACCGCCAAGCCAGGAACGCTTCCGATGCTCCAAGCCGCCGCCGCCGTCGGGCAAGGACAACTGATGCGGACTTTTCACGACGCATTCGGAACCCTGGGCCTGAAAGTCGCGCAGATGCTCGTTACACGTGGCGATTTCGAGGACCGCACAAGATACCTCAACATCCGCAACACTATCGCCGCATTGCACGAAATGAACGTCATTCCCGTCGTCAACGAGAACGACACTGTCGCGGTCGATGAACTCGAAGGACGCTTCGGCGACAACGACATAGTCGCTGCAATGGTTACGAACATGCTCCGTGCCGACGCGCTGATAATGCTGACAGTGGTCGATGGCGTAATGGCCGACGGGAAAGTGCTGGACGTTGTCACCGGCGCGGACGCATCTGAACTGGTTGATAATTCGCTCAGCCGGGGCGGTTCAGGAGGGATGGGCACGAAACTCCAAGCCGCCCACGTGGTCGCATCGGCCGGAGAAGCCGCCGTTATCGCCAACGCGCGAACGCCCGACATTCTTCCGCGATTATTGTCCGGAGAAAAACTCGGCACGGTCTGCATCCCCGCTGAAGGAAAAATGTCCTCCCGACGCCGGTGGATAAGGCAGGCAGCCCGTTCCGCCGGGAAAATCACCGTCGATGAAGGCGCTGCAAAGGCGATGCAGGAAGGCGGAAAAAGCCTCCTTCCAAGTGGAATCATGGCTGTGACGGGAAATTTCCAAAGAGGCGACACCGTCGAAATCCTCGATAACGCCGGGAAACAGATCGCCCGAGGCCTGACGAACTACTCATCCGGCGACATAGATACCATCAAAGGCCTGAAAACATCCCAAATCCCCGACGCGATCGGCGAAAAACCATACGACGAAGTCGTCCATCGCAACAATATGGTGGTCGAATAAAACGATTGCGGAAGATAAACGAGCCGCGACCGCAAGGGAGCGGTCATTAAGACTTTCGCACTGGTCTGACCGCTCCCTCATGGTCGCGGTTCGTTTATCTCCCAAGTATTCGACTTGACCGTGCCACCCACCCGGAAAATCAGGTTGCTCGCATGGTAATCCCCGTGGTTCCCGAAAATACCCCACGTTTTTGAGCATTTTCCACTTGACAGAATCGGGAAGTCGTGATATTCTATGTATAGCATATAGCAAATACGAATACGGAGAGTGGCTCAGGAGTGTTTAATTCATGTTTTCATGCCTATCGATGCGGATTGAAAGGATAGAGGAATTATCCTGTTAACTTTGTGTGGTTTTCTTCTGGAATGCATATTTCGATTACTATTGCTATGAGTCATATCACCGGCGGGTGGTCCGTCGGGCATAGCGAGGCCGCTACGAGCGG
>JAUWNJ010000024.1 GCA_030612725.1 Planctomycetales bacterium | reverse complement strand
AAGTCCCTAGTCCCTGTCTTCTCATATTCACTTATCAAAGAACACATAAGCGTACCAAGGACGCTCTGTATTAACTTTTGCGTTCGCGTTTGCGCGCGCAAACGCGAACACAAAACGGATAGCGACGCCATAAGTCCTTGGTGGCCTTAGGAAAAGTTTTTTTGGAATTTTTCATCTCCCCGATTTTTACGTTCGCGTTTGCGCGCGCAGATGTGAACGCAGTGCGGTCAAAGTGGCCTGCCCCCCGAAAACTGTACCAGTTGTTTTAAGACGCCCGAAATAGGAAACCGTGGGGTTGTTTCCCAGTTGTTTCCACAATGTCATTGACTCGGGACCGATTCTGTTGAGAATCATGTATGCGAGATGTACTTCTGTCGCAGCAAGGAACTATTAGGTAGCGAGGCCAAGACTATGCGAGTGTCAAAGATCGAGATCAAGAAGCTCTTCGGAATGTTCGATCATGTGATCCCATTCAACATCAGCGATAGGATCACGATCATTCACGGACCCAACGGTCTGGGGAAGACGACTATCCTGCGGTTGATGGACGCCCTCTTCTCAATGCGGTTCTCTCTCCTCCGTACGACGCCCTTCGGCAGTATCATCATCAGCTTCGATGACGGAAAGCGACTCCACGTCAAACAGACAACGCGGGGAAAACCCAGACAATCGCGAAGCCGAGATGCACTAGTGTTCTCGCTCTACAAGGGGCGAACGCGAACAAACCTGACTCGGATGGCGATCATCTCTGATCCGTACGAATTAAAGCCCCGCGTTCACCGGAGCAAAACGGCTGTTCGGAGACATTCTATTTTCTATGCCATCGAAGAGTCTGTTCCTTGGCTGGAAAGGGTTGGACCAGCCATGTGGATCGATACCCGCACTCAAGAGCCTCTGTCTTTCGAGGAGGTCGTCATCCAGTACGGTGAGAGGCTTCCCTTCGACATCTCCGAACTCATGCCTGAGCCGAAGAAGTGGCTTAGAGATATACTTGGCTCGCTACATGTGCATCTGATTGAGACGCAACGATTGTCTGCCGAAATCCGCGAGAGAAAAACCGACCGTTCGCGCGATCGTGATCGCCGAACGGCTGCAGTTGAACAGTACTCAGAGAATATGGCGAGCAGTATCCAAGAAACACTGCGGGAGTCGGGTGTTTTGTCCGCTTCTCTCGACAGGACATTTCCTCACCGCGTGCTTCAGGCCAAGTTGCCTCAAACGGCCAGTGACGAGCGAATCAGAACCAGGTACAAAACTCAGAGTGAGTACAGGAATCGCCTCATGGAAGCTGGGCTCATCGATCCGGAGAAGCCCGTCACCCTACACAAAAGCCGACTGCAGGACACCGACATAAGGGTGTTATGGCACTACCTCGATGACGTGGACGAGAAATTCCGCGTCTTTGACGAGCTGCTGCAGAAGGTTGAGTTGTTCAAAAACATCATTAACACACGGTTCCTGTACAAGAGTTTCTCAATTGACAAGTCGAGAGGCTTTCTTTTCACAAACGCCAACGGTGACTCTCTCCCGTCAAAGGCTCTCTCCTCTGGCGAGCAGCACGAGCTCGTACTTGCATACCAGTTGATCTTCAAAGTATCGCCACGATCGCTAATCCTGATAGATGAGCCTGAGCTGTCCCTGCACGTTACATGGCAACATAAGTTTCTCGACGATCTGGTTCGTATATCCGAACTCGCGGATCTCGATTTCCTCATCGCAACGCACTCACCATCGATCGTCCACAAGCGAACCGACCTTATGGTTCCCTTGGAGGGCCCGGACCAATGATACAGCATTGTACGGGAGACGACGTCGCTGCTGAAGTATTGATGATTCGTTCCACTTTCAAAGGTACGATCATTATCGTTGAAGGCGACGACGATTGCCGGGTTTACGAGAAGTTTGTCAACCCTCGCCTATGCCAGATGCAGCCGGCATACGGGAGGCCAAACGCCTTGGAAGCCATGTCTTTGCTGAGCAAGCCGAAAGGCAAGGGGATTGTTGCGATTGTCGACGCAGATTTCTGGCATCATCATGGCACGAAGCCTCCTTCCCGGAATGTTCTTGTGACGGATTTTCACGACATCGAGATCATGATGTTCGGAAGTCGGGCTTTTGATGCGATCATGGCCGAGTACGGGTCAGTGAGTAAGATCGAGAAGTTTCTTGGCCTGTCGGGAACCACGAGTTTGCGGATCGCTCTTATGGCGTCGGTAATATCTTTAGGTCTCCTGCGGCTAATCTCCGAAGAAGACGGACTCGCTCTCAAGTTCAAGGGATTGGATTTCAATAGAGTAGTCGAAAAATCAACACTGCAGCTCTCAACGGGTGATCTCGTTTGCCGCGTCCTAATGCTGACCGAGAACCCAAGACTCAATAGGAAGGACATCCTTCGGAAACTCCAGAAAGCTCAGAGCAAAGCACACGATCCCTGGCATATCTGCTCGGGTCATGACGTAGCGGTCATTGTTGGAATCGGGCTACGCAAGGCACTTGGGAACAAGTCAAAGGACATCGGCAATGGAGAGAACATCGAGCGGCTTCTGCGCCTCTCATACGACTCGTCCGACTTCCGCAGCACGAGACTCTTCAAGCGTGCAAAGAAATGGGAGAAGGCCAATACTCCCTTTACCATCTTCTCCTTGTAGACGGTGGGCCCGAACGCGTAGGATTCGCCTATTGGTCGGGTGCCGTGGTCGCCCCCTGGGGGCAGGCAAACGCAGCGACCACGGCACCCTACGCCTATCTTCTTCTAAACATCCATGGTTGTATGGTGGTGTCCAGCAGTGGTGTGAAGGTGTTGCAGATTAATACTGCGGCATAAGCGGGGATGGGGATAGGTAGATACAGCCTCAGCAGTATCGCTCCGGCTCCGCACATGATCCCGAAGATTGCCTGGGCTGGGGCGGTTACGGGGCGCGAGGTCATTTCGCCGGCGAGGAGGCATCCCGCCAGCAGCAGTTCGCCGCAGGCAAGATGGTAGGCGGTATAAACGAATCCGACGTCAAACCCCTCGCTGGCGATGGGGAACCATTGCCACGCCAGGCCTGCGCCTGTTCGGACCGGTGCGATTGCGACGGTAACGGCAGCGGCGAGTATGAACATTACCGGCAGTAGTGCCCGGACGTAATTTCGGTATATCAGGTACAATCCGGCGATAAGAATGGCGATTACGCAGGTTTCTCCGATTCCCCCGCCGTGCGAACCTCTAATAAGGTCCCATACCGGCGGCATGTGCCTCAGCGTCGAGATGATTGATTCGGGCGGATGCTCCGTCGGCATGGTAAGTTCCCGGAGGCGGCTTCGGGGGCGCCGCAGCGCGAACGCATCGGCTTCTGCCGGCGCGGGCGTACCGGACCAATGACGGTATGTGCTTTCCGGCTTGACGTTGTGAGCGTCGCCCATGATGATGCGGTTCTCGGCGAGCAGCGACCAGGTCGGCAGGCTGAGCAGGTTGACGCTGAACAGCGGCGGCGCGAAGATTACCGTTACCGCCAGGCGACCCACAAGCGCAGGCTGCCAGAGGAAGTGGCCGACTCCGCCGAAAATCGCCTTTCCGACGATAATAGCGAAGACCGACGCAGCCAGCGGAACGTACCACGGCACACTTACCGGAAGCGTCAAGGCGAGCAGTATGCCCGTAACGGCGGCGTGCATCCTTCCGAACAGGGCCGGCGTTCGCGTAACGCGATAATACGCCGATTCGGTGGCTACGCATCCGCCGACGCTCAAAACCGCCACGAACAACGCTCGCCATCCGAAAAACACGACCCCAGCGCCCAGCGGTATGCAAGCGGCTGCGAAGATTGTTACGAATATACTTCTGCTTGTTTCGGGAGCGTGCAGAAACGGGGCGTGCAGCGACGGAACGCCTGTTACCATAGCGATATTTTGGTTATTCGGGTTCATTCGGTTGGTTGTCAGTGGTAGGCTGGGACGAAGCGGAGCGAAGTCCCACCTTTTTGTGAGATTGCAGGTGGGACTCCGCTCCGCTTCGTCCCAGCCTACCGGCTATGGTCTGTTTCAGCAGTTTGACTCTTTGCATCAATGGTAGTCTGGCGGGGCATACGTAGCTGCAAATCCCACATTCGATGCAGGCCTGGACGTTTTTGCGTCGAGCGGCGTCGGTTCGCCCCAGTTCGAAATCGTCGTTCAGCGAGGCTACGTTAATCCTGGCGGGGCAGTTGTCGCCGCACCATCCGCAGCGGATACACTGCGTCGGCGATTGGGGCCGAGTCGGTTCCATCGCCAGCAACGCATTGGTCGCCGACGAGACAACCACTCCGTTGACGAGATGCCTTCCCGTCATCGCCGAACCATAAACGAATCGGCTTTCGGCCCCAGCCTCGGCGGATTCTAAAATATCCTCGACGCCTGCGCCGAATGGGACAAGCAGATTGACCGGTTTATCAACTTTAGGCCCAGCCACCGTAACGACACGCGCGGTGGGCAACTCGCCGCACGCCACCCATCGGTACGTCGCGTGGCATGTCGCGGCGTCGGTTACGGCCACACCGACCTGAAGCCCGTCGGCGCCCGGCCTGACACGTCGGCGGGTCAGCACCTTTATCAGGATTGCTTCTGCGCCGATGGGGTACTTATGCGCCAGGGCGATGTGGTTGATACCGTAAAGTCTTGCCGGTGCGACGGCGCTGCGGTAGTCGTCGATTCGACGGTGATCGACCGCAAGGATGGTCCTGGTTGCACCGATAGCGCGAGCGAGTATCGCCAGGCCTCGAACGACTTCCAGACCCCGCTCCGCCAGGAGGCGGTGATCGGCGGTAACGAAGGGCGTGTTCTCCATCACGTTGGCGATAAGCGTATCGACGTCGGCCTTTTCGGCGGAGGCGATCCATTCCGAAAGAGCAACGGTCGATTGGTTGAATGTTACCAGTGAGCCTTCGTCGATTCGCAGGCGGAGTGAGTGGTCGTCGGCAGCGAGCGAGTCAAAATTTTCCGTAAGCGGTTCGATATTTCCCGGCGGGTCGAGGTCGGTCAGTTCGACGGCGGGGCTTTCTCGCCATCCTGTCGGTTGTGCCGGAAGCATTACCGTGCAGAATCCGGATACCCGTCCAGCCAGCGGCGCGAAGACGTTCACCTGCGACGCGGACGAGGCTTCGGCGATGCGTTCGCCGCGAGAAACGTGCTGCCCGATGCGAACTGTCGGTTCGGCGGCGTCTGTATCGACCGGCGCGAGCGGTACGCGAATCCGATTCAACCGACTTACAGGCGCGACGGGCGAATCTATAGTCGCGCCTTTTTCGTCCGCAAGGTCGATACCGCCGCTGAATGTCCCGAATCGAGGTCTGACCATAGCATAATGCTAACCGAAAATCCGACCCGATTCACCCTCTCTGTTGTACCGCAGGATGAGACTTCGTCCCAGCCTGTCTATTCATCATCAGACATTGCCATATCGACGGCGGCGGCTGCGTGCAGACGGGTTGTGTCGAACAGCGTTACATTAATGTCATCAGGCCTGATAAGCAGGGGTAGTTCCGTGCAGCCTAGAATGATCCCTTCAGCGCCCTGCTCGATAAGCCCTGCGATAATCTCTACACATTTTTTCCGTGCTGCCGGCTCGAACCTGCCCTGGCAGAGTTCGTCGAAGATGATATTGTGAACGCAGTCGGCGTCTTCATCCTGTGGTACGAGGACCTCCAAACCGAAGCGATCCTGGAGTTTTGCACGGCAGAAATCCTCGTCCATAGTGAAGCGTGAGCCTAACAGCCCCACGGTATTCAGTCCGGCTTGCCGGATGGCCTGGCCTGTAACGTCGGCGATGTGCAACAGCGGCAGCCCGGCGCCCTCGGCGACAGCGGGGGCGACTTTGTGCATCGTATTGGTGCATATCAGCAGGAAGTCGGCCCCTGCTCGCTTCAGCGCCTTTCCGGCGTCGGTGAGCGTAACGGCCATATCGTCCCAGCGATCCTCGCGCTGGGCGCGTCCGATCCCGTCGAATTCCACGCTGTAGAGGATTACGCGAGCGGAATGAAGCCCGCCCAACCTCTCAGCAACCAATGTGTTGATGAGCCGATAGTATTCCGCCGACGAATTCCAACTCATTCCGCCGATAAGTCCGATACATTTCATTAAGTACCACGCTTCGTTTTGTTCTTGTCGCCGATAACGGCTTGGCGGTAGATGTCCATTATTGTAAAGACGTCCTTTGGCGTCTCGTCCGTCCGGTCGTACAGATAAAAGACCACGTATTCGAGGTTGCCCGCCAGCGGGCTGCGGAAGGTGAACTCCGATTTGCCCACGTCCGCTTTTGTAACAGTAACAGGCTGGGTGTAATACTTTCCGTTGACGCACCCGATCATCCGCCACTTGCCCGGATACATAGGCCACCATCGTTTGCCCGTCGAGAATGGCGAACTCTTGACCTTGCGCTGATAGGCGTACTTGAACAGGCCCTTGTAATCTTTGTCGGCCTGGACGGTTGCGCCGATTTTCTGGTAGTGCCAGTGCCCGATCCGCAGGATACCGAGGACCATTTTCTCGCCGCGGTACTTGACGAACGGGGAGGTGAGAATCAGCGGGCTTTTACCTTCGCCGATCCGTTGCCAACCGGCGGGATACCCGCCGCGGCAGTTGTCGCTGCGCGACCTGTGCTGGAAATAAGGGCTTTTGTCCCTTGTCGGCATCTTTCCGGTCGTCTTCCACATCATCGCCCAGATGCAGTCGTCGTCCATAATCAGGTCCAGCAGCATCCGGCTGGTGTGGGGGTGATATATGCTCGTGGGGGGGTTGTTTTTCCACGAGTCGGCAAGGAAGTCCTGCCCGTCGGGAAGCGATTCCGGCGAGATGTGAATCCGCGACTCGCCGTGCATACCCTGTTCGGAGACCATCTTGTTCATCGGTTCTATTTCCAGCCAGGGCTTGCCGGCCTGGACGCGGTAGCGGTTGATCAGGAATACGCCGACTCCCTTTCTCCTGCGAGTCTTGGTTTTGCTTTCGACGATTATGTCGCCCCGCTCGTTTTTTATGATCTTGTTGTACTCGTAACTGCCGCAGTAGGTTCTCAACCCGCCCGGCTGGTCGTAGGAACGGTACATTTCGTTGTGGCGGGAGGGGGTTCCTTTGGCGTCTATCTTGTTGTAGAGGAAGCATGCGTCGTGTCCGCTGGAGTGCAGCGACATCCAGAAGTTAGGACCTTCGAGCATGCAGTCGCCGCGGAACTTGTAATCGGCGGTTTTACCGTAGGGCACCTGTACCCAGTTGGCCCGATTGGCCCATTGCTTCTTGGGCCCGTAGTGTTTGTAGGTGTACTTTTTGCCGAGGTCCCAGACGCGGACGTAGTCGGCGCCCTTCGGCATAGGTTTATATCCTACCGTCGCACCGGCCGACGGTGGGCGAGTCAACCTGGTCTTGACGCCGCTCCTGACCGCTGCGGGAAGTTGGGCCAGGTCTTTTTCCGCGCCGGCGTTGGTGGTACGGTTCGTCGTCCTGGTCTCGTCGTCGGCAAAGCCGACCGCCGAAAACACCAAACATGCAGCGACCAATGCCATCAACACCACACTCATTGTTCTCGTTACTGACATTTTTTAGTCTCCTTATATTCCGGCCTGGTATGGCCTGTGAACGTTCACGGGTATCCTACTACTAAACACGGAAAACACAATGATGTATCGCTCCGGATGACTTTATTTGCTCTTTTTCGACGGCTTGGGCAGGATCCCCTGCCGGTAGATGTCCATCGGGGTGGAGATGTTACCCGGGGTCTTGTCGGTCCGGTCGTAAAGGTACATCAGGAGGTATTCCAGCGTCCCCGAAACGGGGCTGCGGAAAGTGAATTTACCGTCGGTACCGGTCTGGACAATTGTCTGAGTATAGTATTTGCCGTCCACACAGCCGGTGAGTCTCCACTTTCCCGGATACGGCGCCTTCCGGCTGCTGGTGTAGTCGTCGCCGGCGGCGATTTGCTTATTCACTCGCTCGTAATTCCAGTTTTCCAGGTTGTTCAGGCAGCCCACCACGATTTTGGCGTTTTTGCCCTTGCCGTAGTGAGCGAATGGCGCCGTCCATATCGGCGGGTAGCCTTCGCCGATATGATTCCAACCTGCCGGGTCGCCACCGACGTGATTGTAAAAGTAGGGTTTGGCCTGCTTTGTATCAGGCCAGGTCATCACCCACACATAGTGCCCTGTGGATGGGACTCCGCCGTAGAGCCTGATCTGAAGGTTCAGCATCATTTTGGCTTTCGGAGAAAGGTACGAGGTTTTATTCCGGGGCATCTTGAGAGTGTCGGCGACATAATCGCCGCCGTCGGCTTGTCCTTCCGGACCGACCACTATTCGCGTCTCGCCGTGCATCCCCTGACTGGTGGCCCTCACCGGCGTTATCTCCAGCCAATGACGCCCTGCCAATGTCCGATAGACGGTCGTTACGACGACTCCCCGCGTCAGGTTGGAAGAAGCCTGTACGATGATTTCGTTCTTGTCGTACTTCTTGATCCTGAACTTGGTCATATCGTTCCCCTCGCCATAGACGTTTCCTCCGCCTTTCGACTTGTAGGCGCGGTAGAACTCGTTATGCCGACCAGGCCAGACGGTCTTCGCGCGGTGGTTCTTGACGAGGTTGTTAGGCGGAATCTTGGCGCAGAGCATCACCGCGTCACGCATGGTGGAGTGAAATGACAGGAAAAAACTCTCACCCTCCAGCATGGCGTCGCCTTTGAACTTGTAGTCGGTCTTGCCGTATGGCACGAGTTTCCATTCGTTGCGGTACGCCCACTGGCGCGCCATTCCGTAGTGTTTCTTGGTAACTGTCCGGCCTGTATCCCACAGCCGGATGCCGGGACCTCCCCCGGGCTTGACCTTCGCGGCATCAGCGGCAGTCGGTTCAGGCGTCTTGGCTGGGCGAGTGGTCGGCTTCGGTTGCCGACCGGCGGCGGCCTTGACCTTGGCGGCGGTGTTGGTCGTCTTGGCCTCATCGGCGGCAAATCCGGTCATCGACCCCGCCAAAATCACAGCGGCCCAAACCGTCAACACCACAATTGTTGTTCTCGTTACCGACATTTTTTAGTCTCCTGTAATAGCGGCATCAAATGGCCTGTGAACGTTCACGGGTATCCTGCTACTAAACACGGAAAACACAGAAAGGTATCGCATCATGCGACTTATTTTCCTTTCCCGATGGTCTGCCCGGGATTGTCCAGCGATAGACATCCGGGGCGCCGATCATTATTCTGAAAAATCGCCTGTCCGCATACTGTTTTCCCCCAATATTTTACAAATTTCCTTTGACCACTCGAACTCGTCGGGCATCTCGCCGATGAAAACCACCTCGCGCGGCGCGACCAATGCAGCCGCTTGGGGTATGTCCAGTATCCTGAGAACATTTAGGTATATGGTGCGATTGTTCTTGAAATGGGTCGTGGACGGGTTGTTGAGGAAAACACGGGTAATCCGTGAATCCAAAACGGCTGCATATAACCCTACAATTCCCAGGTCGGTTTCCTTCTGCCCAGGCCCGCTTATCCCCACAATTTCCTTCTTCGGGACATTTACTTCATCCAAGCCGCCGGCTGGTTTTCCATAAACACAGATGTTCTTTTTATCAACGGCCGGGTGTTCCACCAGAAAATCAACCGCCCGCATTACGTCCCATACGCGCATGGAATCGAAGGTTCTTCCCGTAAGTGAAGCGCACCGCTGAAGAAACCAGGGCCAGGATATGTAATAATCGGGAGGCCATTGGACGTATTTGCCGCCGATCCGGGTAATACCGAATCCCCTGACATCGAGAGACAGAATAACGTGATCCTTTGTGAGAGGTTTCAATTCCGGTGGTAGAGTTCCACCCGACTCCTTGTACGAGTTGTTGATATAGATTAAAGCCGGCATTGCACGATTGAATTTCGCGGGGCGGTACAGCCTCGCTGAAAGCCTCACTCCCCGTTCAACGGCAAAGGTAACATCCTGTCGGACGTAATTTTTTTCTTTAACTTCCTCGCCCCGTTTTACATTCAGAGCACACTTCCGGACGGGGAATCCCCCGAAGACCTTTTCTTTCAGGTCTGCCAGAACTTTCTTTTTATACTTCTCCCATTGTCCGGTATTTTTAATCGCGGGCGGCTTGGCCAGTTTGACAAAAGACCAAATTTCGGGTCTTTTCCTCGGATTTCCCCATGAATCAGGAGTTTTCTTCCACTTCGCCAGCGATTTACTGAGAGCCTTCACAGTATCAGGCGAATCTTTCAGTTGCGTCATTGCAGTCGGTTTCAGATGACGGGCGAACCACTCATCACGTTTGACTTTGCCCAACGGCCCCAGGTTATGACCACCGGTATGCTCGTACAAAGCCAGATTTCCGCGTTTCGGATAAAAGTCCCATACCTTTTTCATCCTGGCGTGGTTATCCGGTGCGCCTTGTGCAAAGTCGTCTATCTCTCCGGCGATTTCCAGAACATTGCGTGGCGCGCACAATGCCTCAATATCAGGCGCATCATGCCTGTAGCAGTTGTAGAAATACGCCTGATCACAACCGCCGGCTGAAGCGGTCAGCCCCTTCCAGTTGGCCTTGATTTTTCTGGTGCGTATCCATTCGGGTTTTTCCGTCAGTCCCAGTTCGGGAGAGGAAATCAACGCTTTGGCAAGAGCAGTTGATGCTATTGCTGGAACCGCAGCCGCCACTCTTTCATCCAGCGCCGCGACATACCAGGTGCATGCTCCCCAGCCGGAAATTCCGAAAACGCCGATGCGCCGGGAATCGATTTCTTTTCTTGAAGCAAGATAATCAATCGCTTTGAGGTACCTGATTACATTCTCTCCGGGTTCGTTCTGCCCGTGCGAAAGCCACCACCACTTACCGTACAGTGCGACGCTTTTGTGGTGCGAGTGGCCCACTGTGTCGAGAAAGAAGATTGCATATCCGTTCCGGACCCATTTCATTCCTTCTTTCAATGGCCCCGACACACTGCCCGGCCCCATTCCCCAGTTATCTCCCCAAATGACAAGCCGAAGCGGATTGGTAATCTTCCGGGGATACATAAGCAGTCCCTGTCCCGAACAGCCATCATAGGTTGAATGAACAATGGCTTCGGCGACATAGCCGCCCGCTTCGGCCTTGGCTGCGACGACGGCCTTTGCCGGCTCTTTTATCGCGTGCTCCAGGGCGAGCATGTAGAGAAAATGTTCTCTGATTACGGGGCGTTCCTTCTTCCACTGTTCCCGATTCGTTACTCCCGACAGTGCGTCGTCGTGCATTTCGTAGGCAAGGCGGGTCAGAAGGTCCCACATGACCTTGTTTCCGGGGTACTTTTTGACGTGAAGGTCCTCGGTAACCTCATGCTCCCAGGGCTTGGCGAGTTGCTTTTGGTCCGCCCCAGCCGCCCCGCAACTGCAAGCGGCGACTCCGAGAAACAACGTGGCTTGAATAACCTGTATTCGCATTTGCCCGCCTTGTTATTTCACTCCGGTCAGTTCCTTCGCAGCCGACATCAGCGCCGGCTCAACGCCCTCGGAAAATCCGGCGGGATACCAGAAAAACTTGTACCACTCGTAAACCTTCCTGTTGCCCTCCAGCTGGGCAAACCTCGCGGAAGGCAAATACCCGACATAGCCATTGGCGAAGCCGACGATGAACAGGTGCTTGCAGCCCAGTTCCTTCTTCATTCGCAGGCCCACCTCGACAAACAACTCACCGGGAACCGCCAGCAGGGCGATATCATCGCCCAGTCGCAGCAACTGGACCTCACCGGCAATTGTCTTCGGGGCCGTCCCATCCCGCAGCGACGGAAGGATGCGCTCTTCCCAGGTAGTGTTCCTGCCAGCCTTGCGTTTCGCAGCCAATTGCTTCTGGACATCCTCGGCCGACGGCAAAGGAACCATCGGAAACTCGACCTGCTTTGAGGAAATACTGATCCGTAGCGGCTGATTGTTCGTCTTGACCTGTTCCAGAACCGTCAGCGCCACGCCGGCAATAATCCTTCCCCATCGTCGGGCGTCTTTGGCGCCGCCGTAGGCAAAACCGAGCGAGCCGCGCCTCCTCTTCCACAGCCACTTGATCTTTAAATCCCCAGCCGCCCCGTTGATGAACATTACCGTCATCTTCCCGTCATAAACCTTCTCCAGGGTCTCCTGAAGGAAGCCGGGAAAGTCGCCGCAGAATTGCCTGCCCCAACTCATCACGGTGGGGTGTGCGGCGAAGTTGACCACCGCAGCCAGCGGCGTTCCGTCCGTCCGGTCCAGCCGAAGAACCGACAGCGTCTCGTCGGTCGGACCGGCGGGGTAGGGGCCCCATCTGAAGGCAAGGCGACCCTTCGGCGTGGGAATCCAGCGATTGATGTTATATGGCGCTCGCCCTTCACCCACGCCGACTCTCACCTCGACCAGTCGCGAGTTCGCCTCGGACACAGCGCCCGCCATCTTCGTCACCAACTTGTCGAGGTAACTCTGATCGGGCACCATTTTCGCCCCCGTGCCCCAGGCCTGGCGCATGGTTACAGGGGAACAGTGCGTGTGTGAGGCTGCGAACATCACGTGCGAGCCGGGGATGCCGGTTGTCTTTTCGATCCGCTCGCGCGTCTCTGCCACAATTTTCTTACCCAACAGTATCACATCCGCGGTTATCAGCGCCGCAGTGGTCTTCCCGTCGTTGAGAACCAGCGCCTTGGCGAACAGTTCGCCGGCGACGCCGGTGGTCTTCTTTCCGCCGTTGGTGATGACGCCGACAGGAGGCGTGATCCTGACCGTCGCAACTCCCGCCTTCAGTCCGGTCGCCCGACCGCCCTTTACCTTGTCGGCCGGTGCGGTCGATTTGACCTTCTTTCCCGTGATCGTTTCCCGATAGACGTCCATCGGTGTTCCGACCTCAGGCGGGGTCTTGTCCGTCCTGTCGTAAAGGTACAGAATGATGTACTCAAGTTTGCCGGCGGCGGGGCAGGTGAATACAAATTTGCCGCCTTTGTCCATCGTTGCCTGCTGGGAGTAATACCGCCCCTTACCCGGCGCTTTGTCGTCTCGGAAGCGTGCGGTCATTCGCCACTTACCGGCGTACCGGGCTTTCCACTTGCAGGTGTATTTTTCGCCGGCCTGGACCGGTTTACCGTCCACGAAACCGCCTTTCAGCGGGGTCCCGACGACCTCAGGGTGCCAACTGCCGGGGCTGTTGAGCACGCCGACCACTATTTTCTGATTACCGAAGCAGCCGTAGGGCGCGCTCCAGACGTTGCCGCCCCTGTCGCGCCTTCCCCGCCATGGAGGCCATCGGTCCAGCCTGCCGCCCACGCACCAGTTAATGTAGGGTTTGGCCACCTTCCACGAGGGATAGGTCATTGTCCACATGAACTGCCCGCCGCTCATCTGGAGGTCGATAAGCATCTTGCTGCCCGGGGGGGTCATCGGGTATGAGCCCCACCCCGGCCTGTCCGTGGCCGCCCTGACCGTGTCAGCCCGCCTCGATGGAAGAACCGGTTCATCCGGCGAACCGTGCCGACCATAGGTCGCGTAGCGGTTCTCTGTCGAGTCGAATACGTAATCGTTGCCGTTCTTATAGTCCGGCACGAGCATCACACGCGCCTCGCCGTGATAACCCATCTCGTCCGCCTTTTTGCCTTTGACCGGCGTTACCTCAAGCCAGTGCCTGCCGCCGAGTATCCGATACCGTCCGGCATTGATCATTTTGCCGTACAGTTTGTTGCTTTTGGTGAAATTGTGGCCGGCGGCGAGGTTCACTATCACCGCTTCACCCGCGTTATTCTTCTCGATTCGGTTCTCCCGCGGGGGAGTGTCATAGTGATGAACCTTTCCGCCGTCCTCCCACCAGACACGGTACAAAGCGTTGTGGATGGAATGCTTCCCCTTGCCCAGTTTGGCATAGAGTATCGGCCCGGACTGCTTACCGGAGTGGAGGAAGAGGAACATATTGTCGTTCTCCATCACGGCTTCGCCTTTGAACTTATGGCCTGTCTTGCCGTAGGGAACCTGGGTCCACATGGCCCGGTCCTTCCAGGCTACGAAGCCCACGTAGAAGTGAGTGTATTTTCTGTTCGTGTCCCAGATTCTGACCGTTCCGGGTTTCAGAGGTTTGTATCCTTCGCTTTTGACCTTCGCAGCCGGCTTGGCGTTGGCGACCTTAATCCTGCCGGCGCTTTTGTTGGTCGCTTTGGCTTTATCGGCGGCGAATCCGCCCGCGGCTCGACTGAGCTCGCCGAAGTCCGGCGACGCCAAAATCACAGCGGCCAGCGCCGCCAACAGCACACTTGTCGTTCTCGTTACTGACATTTCCCGGTCTCCTTTTATTTCCTGGGCCTTCCGGCCAATCCTTTCTTTCGCAAATCGCCTTCCGATTCCGCCTTCGACCCTTTTTCCATAACAACAGTGATTGTGTAATTCGCCTTGTTCGGGTCGGGACGGTACCACTGTGGGCCGGGGTTGACTCCGGTAATCTTTTTCTTCAGACCATCCGCATAGACCTCTATCGTGTGGGTAAAGTCGGTCTTTGTGAGCGATTTGGCGGCATTGTTACGGTCGAGTTTGTAGTCGGCAATAACCAGCGTATGTTTCCCGTCGGAAGGCAGCGGCGTGTGGCCGTCTTTGCCTGTAACCGCAGCCACAACCACCTCCCGCGTGCAAATGACGGGATGATGTTTGTGTTCGCCGTCCCTGCGAATCTCTTTGTAACTCAACACATTGCCCATCTTGTCAAGATTGTACTGAAACTCGTATATGTACCACGCCAGACCCTTCCCTGGGCGGGTGCGCTTACCATCGGCTGTGTACCAGCCTTTGATCCGATAACTCTTCAGCAGCCCGCTGCCATAATATGAGATATCGTCAATGTCGTACTTGAACACCAGATTCCTGAGTTTCATGCCCTTTTGGGAGTAGCCGATCCTGCCCATCCGGGAATAGCCGGCATACCTGCAAAAGCCTATCAGGCGCTTCTTGTCGTCATATTTCTCGTCCTGGACCTTTATTCCCTCTATCCGCAGTTGACGCTCTCTCCTGCCCTGCTTCAATGCCTCAATGAAATACGCCGGCTTGATGACCGCCTTTACCCGCCTCATAAACCAGGGGTAGCCGCCGAGTTCCGCAGGATCATACGATCCTCGCATTTGCCTGGCGTGGCCGAAGAACTGCACACCGTGTTCAGGCTCGCGGTACATGCACAGGAGGTTCTCCGACGGGCATCTAACGTCGTCAATTTCGTTTGTTACCACCACGGTTGCATTCGGAATAGGACGCCCGTTTCGGTCAACTACCTTCACATCCAGAAAATACCTGGAAACGACCTCCGACTTACGAGCGCCTATATAAGTATCATCGCATTTATCCACCGCGTCATAACTTGTCTTCAGGTCTAAAGAGACATCTTTGCAGTCGGAATTTACCAAACTGACAACCGCATCGAAGTACCGGCGTTCATACTGGAAATGCGATTCCTCTTTGATGCCTCTTTTTACAGTGAGAGTCGCATTGGAGAACTTTGCATTAACGAGCCTCTGGTCGCTGACAAGCGGCTCACCGCCGATAATGATAACTTTGGCAGGTTCGGCTCCGGATTTGCCCTGAAAAAGGACGTTCTCTATCCTGAAGTCCGTTACAGGCAGCCGGTTGTATATCAGCACGGCCTTCTTGCCCCTCACCATCCTGTGAGCGCCGTGATACCATGCCCGATCCTTTTTTACAGCGCCGTGGTCGCCGTACTCCGCATTTACCAGGTTGGTGAACCTGGAGTTTTTGATAACTACCTCGAGAGGCCCGCAGAGAGAGAAATTTCCGCAATTGTTTATTGTGGAATTCTCCATGACAAAACGACTGTCGCAGTAGTACAACTGGCTGACTCGCTGGCCCTTCTGTTCGGTGCATTTGGCGGCGACGGCCTCCTCCTTATGAGTTTCAAGAAGCGGCAGGCCGGTGAACGCCCAGAGGTAATGATGACGGTCCGCCGAAGTTACAGTCGAATTGACAAGCCTGACCAAAGTCGATGTTTTCACTCTGATCCTGTGCTGGCCGTCCTGCTTGCAGTGCATCCTTAAGGTTTCATTTTCCAGTATCAACTCCGAGCCGCCCCATATCACCAGATTGGTATAGCAGTCGGCGGTCTTCGTACGCGGGTCGTATCGGAACTTTGACTTATCGTTCACCAATTCGGCGATTTCGCTTAGCCTGACATTGTTGCCCTCCACTACGATCCCCTCGTCATATACAGGTTGAGAGCAATAGGTTCCACCTCCCGCCTTCCAGTGATCGACATATTTTCTATAGACAGCCCTTTTACCGCCCGCCCGGACGGGATAGACGTACCGGTCCTTATATACCTCGATGCAGTCCAGTTCGGCCCATCTCAAATTGAACTCGAATGTCTTAGCGTTCTTGAGCCAGGGGCTATTCTCCATGAGGCCGGGAACGATGCTTTCATCCACCCATGTACGAAACCAACCGTCTTTGGAATACATAACAGTGAGCATGTGCCACTGCTCATCGGGTATCCAGAAGTGCATCGGGCCTGCGCCGAAAGTCTCTTTGGACAGATCAATCCACCCCCAGGCGCTGCCGGCCGAGCCTCCTATCCCCGGTAAGAATCCACACTGCATGCCGAAGTACCAGTGAATTGAATCCGAGGGGCTGCTATTCCAAAAAACCTTATTTCCTCTACCGTCATCACCGTGAATCCTTGGAAAACCCGGCGCCGCCTGATTAGGGTATCTGACTGTATATTTTCTCGATCGATCACACTTCACCCGGCACCTCCACGTGCCGTGGGCGATATCAGAATTAATAGACAATCCTCTTCCGGTCAGGAAGGCTTTACTCGCGTCGGAACGTATCTTTCCGCCTTTGTCCTTGGTGTTCCATTCAGGAAGCGGCCTGCCCCACGGATCCTCGCCAGTCCTTCCGTTCACCTTTCGGTCGCTGAAATAGTCGAAGAGGTCCGGCGCTTCGGCTTTCGTCAAGGTCGAAATCACCCATTCCTGATGTATCTGGCCGTCTTTATTGGAAACCTTGACGTGAATCTCCCATGTCCCTTTCTCATTCGGCACTGTCCAGATGAGTGAATTGCCCTTTGCCTCCTTCTGCACCTTCTTGTTCAATTGCCATTCGTATTTTTCCGCATTCTCTGCTTTTACCTGAAAGGTTATTTTGTCCCCGGGTTTGACCAGGTACATTTTGTCCCCGGCGTTATCCTTATTCCGCGGCTGGCCGCCTGTGGAACTGAAGTCCTTTATTACCGGCGGTTCTGCATGGACAGGACCATTCGTGTGGAGCATCACAGCCGCGCCGGCCAACGCCGCCAACAGCGCACTCGTTATCCGTATCCTTGACACTCTCTGTCTCCTTTCTTCGTACCCTGCGTGTTATTTCACTTCTTTGGCTTTAGACTTGCTCTTGAAGTCCGCTTGTGTCCGGCGGTAGATGTCCATCGGGGTAACGACGTCGGCGGGAGTTTCGTCGGTCCTGTCGTAGAGGTAAAATATCAGGTATTCCAGTTTGCCGCCGGCGGGGGACTTGTAGGTGAATTCGCTCTTCTTAGCGTCGTCCTTACCGACGGTAACGGTGGTGGTGTAGTATTTGCCGCCGATTCTGCCTGTCAGCCGCCACTTGCCCGGATAAGTCGGCGACCACGGTTTTCCGTGGCGCCATCGGCTGCCGCGGATGTTCCGTGTATAGGCCCGGCGCCACTTAACGGTTACGTCCTGGCCGGCTTTGACTGTTTTCGCTATCTTCTGGTACTTCCAGTAGCCGTGGACGAGGATACCGATGTAAATCGGATCCTTTTCGCCGCCGAACTTTGCGAACGGGGCGGTCCAGACCCTGTCGCAGGCGCCTTCGCCGACGCGGCTCCACCCGGCGTGCCATCCGCCCGGTGCGTTGCCGGTGTAAGGTGCAGCCCGTTTCCCGTCAGGCCAGGTCATCACCCATATAATGTCGGCGTCCATAATGAAATCGAGAAGCATCTTTCCGGTGGTCGGAAACTTCACAACGTGGTGCGCCGGAAGCCGCAGAGAATCGACCACGAAGTCGGCCCCGCCGTCGCCGGCTTCGGGGATAATGTTAAATCGGCTCTCGCCGTGCATACCCTGCTCGGAGGCCTGGCGGACCGGCTTGATCTGAACCCAACTCTTGCCCCCTCGGATTCGATAGGTGGTTGTAACGTTCACCGAGTATCCTTTAGGAAATCCCGGGCGGACGTGCGGATGCGAGGTGCTTTCCACCACGAGTTCTCCGGGCTGGTATTTCAGTATCTTTGCCCGGACCGATCCTTCCCCGTAGCAGCGGAGCCTTCCGGGCTTCTCTCCCCACCTGTATTTTCCGTCCGAGAGCGTTACGGGCGCGAAATATGACCTGTATGCCTCATTGTGGCGCGAAGGGGTGGCGTCGGCGTCCATCTTGGCATAGATAAAGTTCGCGTCGCGGGGGCTTGAATGCAGCGAGACCCAGAAGTTGTGCCCTTCGAGGATGGGGTCTCCCTTGAACTTGTAGTCGAGTTTTCCATAGGGAACCTGGACCCACTTGTCCCGGCGTTTCCATGCCTCACAGCCATAATGCTTGTGCGAGTCCTTGCCCATGGTGTCCCAGATACGGACCTTCCCTGCCGGAAGGGCGTGATAACCGGTTTTGGGCGCGACAGCAGGTGCGGGTTTAGACGCCGGGGCCTTGTCGGTAGCGGAACTGCGCGACGAAAGGGCGGCAAAGATAACGATCGCTGCCGTCAATACAATTGCTGTTCGTTTCATCAACATTTTTGTCTCCTTTGCTTTGATCAATCGACAGAAGGCGATGCCGGTTTCTTGGCCTGGATGGCCTCGCGGTAGATGTCCATCGGGGTATAGACGCCTTTGGCGGTGTCTTTGGTTCGGTCATAGAGGTAGATGATCACGTACTCCAGTTTTCCGTCTGCCAGCGGTTTGAACGTCAGCGTCTTTTTGCCGACGCCGTTCTTGGCGATTGTTATCGGCGTGGTGTAGTACTTCCCGTCGATCCGGCTGACCATTCGCCACTTGCCCGCGTACATAGGCCACCACGGGCCGTTCGTCTTGAACGGGCTTCCGGCCACTTTCCGCTCATAGGCGTACTTCCAGTTAATCTTGAAGTCCTTGCCTTTGTTGACCTGCGCGTCAATTTTCTGGTAATGCCAGTATCCGATGCGCAGGTGTCCAATGGCGATCTTTTTGCCCATGAAGAAGGCGTATGGCGCCGAGACGACTCTCCCGCACTTTCCTTCCCCGATGCTGCTCCATCCGGCGTGGTACCCGTTCACCTGGTTCGACAGCATGAAGCGTCGTTTGCGGTATTGGACGGGCATACCGCGGTCCGGGCCTGATTTCGGGTCGGCGGGAGTCGGCATGAGTATCCAGAGATTGTCGTCGTCCATTACGAAATCCAGGAGCATTTTCGCGGAGTGGTTCGGGATGACCGTGTAGCGATTCTTCTTGTCCTGATCCAGGTCCTTGAGAGCGTCGTAAGCGTAGTCCGTTCCGTCCTTCATACCTTCGGGGAGGATCGCGAACCTCGACTCGCCGTGCATCCCGACCGTGCTGCATTGGCTGACGGGGGTGATCTCCAGCCAGGGCTTGCCGGCCTTGACGCCGTAGTTCGCAACGACCTGGGCGGATGCCCGTTTGTCCTTGTTGGATTTCCTGCCCGCGCTCTGCACCACAACTTCTTCCGGCGTGTTCTTCAGAACCTTTATGTATCCAAGGTTTCCGCCGCCGGCCCATAGGCCTCCGGGCGTGAACCACCCGCGGTAAAGCAGGTTGTGGCGAGGACACTTGGGGTCTGAAGGCTTCGGTTTGCGATACAACACCGGGCCGCTGATGTAACTGTCCGACCTCCAGGTGATATTGAAGAAAAAAGTGGCCCCTTCCAGGGCGACATCGTGCTCGACGGTCTCCGGCGTCTTACCGTAGGGTATCTGTCGCCATTGCGCGCGATCCTTCCAACCCACGAATCCCATGCTGAGTTTCCTGCCGTAGGCCTTCCTCAAGTCCCACAGGCGGACTGTTCCGGGTTTAGGACGGCGGTAGCCTGCCCGCGGTTTTTCGGCTTCGGCAGTCGCCGCCCACACCGTCGCTATCATCAAAAACGCACATACTTTGGTCTTCCACATTACGGTGTTCTCCTTTATTTGTTCGTCGTAGCAGCGGGTTTTTCCCCCTGGATGGCTTGGCGGTAAATGTCCATCGGGGTGTAAACGTTCTTTGGAGTATCTTTCGTCCGATCGTAGAGGTACATCACCAGGTACTCAAGTGTCCCTGAAACGGGGCTGGTGAAGACGAAGCCCGAATTGCCGGTATCGGCCTTCTTGACTATCACCTCCTGGGTGTAGTGCTTTTTGTCTATGCAGCCGATCATGCGCCACTTTCCCGGGTAGAGCGGCCTCCATGGAGCGCCTTTCATGAAGGGGTATCCGGCGGCTATCTCTTTGGCGTAAGGTCTGTACCCCAGCCGCGTCCGCACGCACTTCCACTGACCTGTGAATTTCTCGCCTGCCTTGACCTTCGCGTCGATCTTCTGGTAGTGCCAGTAGCCGAACCGGAGCGAGCCAATGATAATCGGTTCCTTTTCGTCGCCGAAATAGGCGAACGAGCTGCCCCATACAGCACTCTTACCCTCCCCTATCCAGTTCCAGCCCCGGTGGTAGTTGGTTGTGCTCACGTCGGCCCACGGTCTGGCCTTCTTCGGCGTGGGCCAGGTTACCACGTACATTTGGTCATCGTCCATCATCAGGTCGAGCATCATTCGGCTCTTTGTGGGGAAGGATATCTTGTGGTAGTTGGGGTGGTGTGGGGCGTAGATGGCAGCGTCAGCCAGGAAATCCTGACCCTTCCGGCCCGCCTCCGGAAAGACGAGCATGCGGGTCTCGCCGTGCATGCCCTGCTCGGTGGCCATGCGCACGGGGGTGATTTTCACCCAGGGCCTGCCGGCTAGTATCCTATAGACGGTCGTAACCCTCGAGCCTCTGCTAGGGTGCGATTCACTCTCTACGGCGATCTCGCCACGATCATTCTTGACGATACGCGCTTTGTTCGATCCGGGCCCGTAGTTTCGCAGTCCCGACCCGGCGGGGGAGTGGGACCTGTAGAGTTCATTGTCGCCGCCGGGTGTGCCCTTGTCGTCCACCTTGGGATAGATAAAGATGGCGTCGAACTTGTGGCCGTGAAGATGTATCCAGAAATTCGTCCCTTCCAGGGCGCAGTCGCCCTTGAACTTGTAGTCGGTGGTCCCGTGAGGCACCGGAATCCAGTTATCCCGGTAATACCACCCGCCCTCTTTGTGAAAAAAGCCCTTGATCTTTTTGGTACATTTCTTTCCCAGGTCCCATATCCGCACCGTCCCTTTCGGCAGGGGGGTGTAACCGGTTTTGGGCGCGACAGTCGCGGGTTTAGACGCCGGGGTCTTGTCGGTGGCGAAAGTGTGCGACAAAAGGGCTGAAACTATAACGACCGCCGCCGACAGTACGATTGTTGTTCGTCTCATTAACATTTTTTTCTTTTCCTTGTCGTCTCGGAGGGCGAACAAAAGCCGCGGTTACGCCCATACTAAACACAGCCGGTGTAACGGGGTTCCGTGCCGGACGATTTATTTCCGTCGCGTGTTACCCGGCGGGTTTCTTCCCCAGGATCGCCTCGCTGTAAATGTCCATCGGGGTATAGACATCTTTGGGGGTCTCCTTCGTTCGGTTGTAGAGGTAGATAAGCACGTAGTCCAGTTTCCCAGCCGCCGGCGGCTTGAATGTCAGTTGCTTCTTACCTATCCCCGCCTTGTCGATGGTGAGTTCGCTTGTGTAATACTTTCCGTCGATCCGGCTGATGATTCGCCACTTGCCCGCGTACGTCGGCCACCACGGGCCGCCGGTCTTGAACGGCGATTCCGGCGAAACTCTCTTGAGACGAGTAAAGGCCACCTTCCAGTTGATGACGAGTTCCTTGTCCTTCTGGACGTCCCGGTTGATTCGCTGGTAGTGCCAGTAATAGAAGGGCAAAACACCCATGACGAACTTTCCGCCGTCGTTGAGGGTGTACGTATCGCCCACTATAAAGGGCGGATTGCCTTCCCCGATCTCGCTCCACCCCGCCCGCAGGCTGCCGTGATACACCGAACCCATACATTGGCTCACGTCGGGGTTTTTGTACAAGGTCATGCCCTTGGTTCGCCATTTTTTGCGAGGCTCCCACATCATCGTCCAGATGGCGTCGCAATCCAGGCAGGGTGTGAGGTTAAACTTACTTGCCCGCGGAAACCAGGCCAGGACGTCCTTTTTGTAGTCTCGTCCGGCGTCGCACACCCAGTCGCTGCCGTCCTTTACGCCGTCGGCGCCGATGACTATCCGCGTCTCGCCGTGCATCCGCTGAAACTCGTATTTTTTGACCGGAATGCACTCGACCCATGGCTTGCCGGCCAGAACCCTGTAGATAGTCCGCGTAACGTCGCCTTTCGTGGCGCTTTCTATCTGCACCTCTTCGGGCGTGTTCTTGATCACCTTGATATAGCCCAGGTTGCCGGTTCCGCGGATGCCGACGTCAAGGACATGGGCCATGCCGCCTTTTATGTATCCACGATTCAGCAGGTTATGCCGACCTGGCCGACCGGCCTTGGTCGTCCTGACATACAGCATCGGCCCGCCCGTTCCGCCCCATGGCCGCCAGGTGAGATTCAGCCAGAAGTTCGCGCCCTCGATAACCACGTCGCGTTCGATCCGGTCGGGCGTCGTCCCGTACTTGACCTGCTTCCACTTGGCGCGGTCTTTCCAGGCCAGGAGAGTGAATCCGTAATCGGTGGACCGCTGGTCGTATTTCCGCGGCGTCTCCCAGATGCGGACCTGGACTTTTCCCTTCGGCAGCAGCTTGTAGCCTGTCCCTTCGGGGCCGACCTGCTTGGTCTCCCCTGCTTTCTCGGCGGCAACAACTTCTCCGACAGCACCAAAGGCAAGGACTAACAACACGGCAACGATTGCTCTTGTAGTGATTTTCTGCGTCATTGTTCTTTCCTTTCTGATTTACTCGGTTGGTGTTTCCCTTACCGGTGTATTCGGATGGTGCGGCGTGGTTTTCTTGATTCGCGGCGGGGTCGGCCCGCTGGCCACAACGGTATGGCTTGCACGAGGGAACGGATGCCGGGTGTGCCTGCCGCTTCCGTCGATCGAAAATGTTCTGCCGTCGGTGAACTCATGAAACGAACGGGAGACATCAGATGATAGAACATACTTCCTCGAAATGTCTCTCGGGTTTCTCACCGTAATATCGGATATCTCTTCTCCAGAGAACGTAACTCCTCCCTTGATGAAGTTACTTTCAAACAGGATATGACGAATTCCGGCTTTGGCCTTATTAGCCCGCGGCAAAAGCATCACATCGCGTTGCGAACCGGCTATTGTGTTATTTCTAATGGTTACATTCAGAACGCCTGATTTTTCGAAGCGATTACTGGCGGTGCAATATAAAAGGATTCCGTATTCCTTGTTGTTCAGCATAGTATTCTTTTCGATCAAGCATTCGTCCGTTCCAATCAGCCATATTCCCCGCGAGCACTTCACTATCTTGTTGCCCCTGATTACAATCTTCTTGTCGTTTTTGTTGTGGCAGAATATGGCTGCGGAGTTTGTAACTCCCTCAAAGTAATTATTCTCCACTGTTACGTGGTGATTGTTGGTGTGAAGGTCAAGACCGTTGTGATGAGTATTCTTTATCGTGCAGTTCCTGACCGTGACGTAATCTATCAGCGCACTGCTATACGGATACCCGAAACTCAGGATGCCGTGTTCGGACGCATTTTCAGCCGTTACTCCGTCAAAAGTGATATAACGCCCCCTCCTGTAGGCGAAGGCGTCGCCCTTGATATTCCTTACAGTAACACCTGATATGGTTATGTGTTTCGGCTCGGTTCCCAGGTGTACGCCGGTCCCCGGCTGTACGCCGCCGCCGTCCAGGACAAAATTACCGTCTATGTTGATATGTTTCAGTCCCGCCCCGATTGTAATCGTGCTGCTGTTGATGAGTTTCACGGCGCCGCTGTGTGTTTTCATGGTAATAGGCGCTACGTCGCATCCGCTCTTCTTGAAATGAATTTGCTCTTTTTTCCACGTCCCTTTCAGGACAAGGATCGTATCCCCCGCGTCCACCTGCTGGGCTGCATAGGATGGATGCCGCCAGGCGGTTCCCACTGTTAACCCGTTACTGCCGTCGTTTCCGTCCGGTTTTACGTAGTAAGTTTTCGGCAACCCCTTCTCTGCCCTGGCTGCTCTTATAACGGCCTGTAACTGCGCTTTAGTACGAGTGGTGAAGGTGTAATCCACGGATACGGTCTGCTTGCCTGCGATGTCCGTTGCGAGGATTCTGTAATGGTAGGTCTTTCCTCCGGTAAGATCGGTGATCTTCACGGGGTGCCAATAGTTCAAGTTCTTAACTTTGGTCAGATTCCCGTAACGCGTATTCAATCCATACTCTATCTGCCCGGTTGCTGCTACATCGGTGTCCCACCGAATGACCACCGAGGTGTTTTTTATGGCTGCAACCTTGATGTTTGAGAATGTTATCTTCTTTACCGCTTTCGGCGCTGCGGCTTCCGCCGGGGATGCCGAAACCACGGCGACCAATGCTGCCAACACCACACCTGCTGCTCGTATTGCCGACATTCTTTGTCTCCTTTTCTTCTTGCCGCCCAGCCCCTTCAAGGCCGGGAGCTTCTGGCAGGCCACGCCTGCGCGCCCTTTTACTTTTTTGAGCCGGACTTACCTTTGAATTCCGCTTGTGTCTGGCGGTAGATGTCCATCGGGGTGGAGATGTCTTTGGGCGTCTGATCGGTCCGGTCGTAGAGGTAGAATATCAGGTATTCCAGTTTACCGGCCACCGGGGCGGTGAAGGAGAAGGCGTCTTTTTTCGTATCGGCCTTGGTAACCAGCACTTCCTGTGTGTAATACTTCCCGTCGATGCACCCGGTGAGGCGCCACTTGCCCGGATAGGTTGGCATCCAGGCCTTGCCGTGGCGCCATCGGCTGCCGCGGATATTTTGGCCTCGCCAGGGCGTCAGAGGCCATTTCCAGTTACCGGCGATTTTCTGGTCGGCTTTGACGGGACGGTCGGTCTTCTGATACATCCAGTAGCCGTGAACCAGGACGCCGATGTAAATCGGCTCGGTTTCGTCGCCGAACCGGGCGAAAGGCGAAGAGATGATCTTTGGGCTTGATCCTTCTCCGATCCTGCTCCAGCCCTTGGTGGCCCCGCCGGTGCAATTAATGTTGTATGGTTTGGCCTTGGCGGGGTTCGGCCAGGTCATCACCAGGAGGACGTCGCGGTCCATCATGTAATCGAACATCATCTTGCTGGTGGTTGGCATATTGATAACGGCGGTGGCGGGATGTTTCCATGAATCAGCCACCGCATCTGCGCCGTTCCTGCCGGCCTCCGGGCAGACGGCCAGGCGGGTCTCACCGTGCAGACCCAGTTCGGAAACCTGACGCACAGGCTTGATCTCGACCCAACTCTTACCGCCTGAAATTCGGTAGGTGGTGGAGACGTTCACCGAGTATCCCTTCTTGAATCCGGGCCTAACGTGCGGACGCGCGTTACTCTCGACCACGAGTTCGTCGGCTTGGTTCTTCAATATCTTCACCCGGGCCAACAGACCTCCGTAACACCGAAGTTTTCCGGGCCGCTCGCCTCCCCTGTACTTACCGTCCGACAGAGTTACCGGAGCGTCGTAAGACCTGTACACCTTGACGTGGGAAGAAGGTGCGCCGGTGGCGTCCATCTTGGCAAAAAAAGATATCCCGCTGCGCCCACTCGAACGCATCGCAATCCAGAAGTTGTGCCCTTCGAGGAAGGGATCGCCCTGGAACTTGTAATCCAGTTTCCCATAGGGAACTTGGACCCACTTGTCTCTCCCTTTCCAGCCCGCGTCGAAACCGGAGCGTGTGGTCATCGTGTCCCAGATGCGGACTTTTCCGGTCGGCAGCGGTTTGTAGCCTGTCCTTTCGGGACCGACCGTCGCACCGGCGATCGGTTTGCGGACCTTGGCGGGGCGATTCTCGTCGGCGGCAAATACGCTCACAGAGGATGCTAAAATCGCAACGGCCAAAGCCGCTGACAGCACATTCGTTGCTCTCGTTACCGACATTTTCTGTCTCCTTCATTTTTGCGCCCGCCCAGGCGTACTGTTGCACGGGACGCTCAGGCAAAACCCGTCTGCTTCCACAAGAACAGCGGATCAACTATTCAATCGCAACAATTCTATCCCTTTGGTTGTCGGGGAGGAATCGAATTTTTCCGGCAGGACTCTTGGGAATCCGCCAAGCAGACACAAGCATATCAACCCGGAAACCCACAGGTTGGGCTGATTTTTTTTAATTTTCTTTGGGAACAGGGTTGACACTCCTTCAAATTATCATATAATCTCTACATGTTGCAAGTTGTTTCGGGGTCTGACGTGAAGTTTTGGCTTCGCTGTGTCTAAATTATAGTATTATTTGGATTCCTGATATGAAGACGACGAATCAAACTTTGACCGAGCAGACGGTGGAACTGCTACGGAATCGCATCACATCGAGTGGGCTTAGCCCGGGGGATACTTTTGCCACAGAGGCGGAGTTGGCCGGGGAGTTCAAGGTCTCCCGGTCCGTGCTGCGTGAAGCGATCAGCCGGCTGCGAGCGGTGGGGCTGCTTGAGTCTCGTCAGTGTGTCGGGCTGATAGTAACCAGGCCGGACCCGGTGGCGCTGTTCGAGCGGGCAGTGCAGGACGGGGAACTCGATATTATCGACCTGCGTCAACTCGGCGAGTTGCGCTACACACTGGAGGTCGGCGCGGTCGAACTTGCCGTTCGCCGGGCAGACGTCGGCCAACTGTCCCGTCTTGCAGAACTGGCCGAGGAGTTTGCGAAAACCCTCACCGAAAAATCCCCCGCCAGGTCAACCGACCGGGTCGAACTCGACTTCCATCAAAGCATACTTCAAGCCACCGGCAATGTCATGCTGATGCGGATGCACCGCGTCATCACAACCTTCTTCGCGAGAAACGCCGAAGAAAACGAGGCATGGAACGCACACGGAAGCGACGAGCAGTCCGCATGGGAACACCGCGCGATTGCACAGGCATTCTGCGAAAGAAACGTCGAACGGGCACGCGCTCTGTTGGCGGGTCACTTGCGAGGCCTGCTTTCGACCGGCCTTGTAAGTGATCATACAAAATCGGAACAAGGAGAGACATCATGACAGGACAATCAAAGACCGTCAAAACAGCCGACGCATCAGGTCGGGGAACCGTCAGCGGCTTCAAGGTGCCGTTCCCGGCGAGGATGCAGCCGTATTCGGAAGACGAAATCAACGCCGTCATTGAAGTGATGCGCGACTCGGAATGCCAGACGCAGGGACAATATCTCAAGAAATTCGAGGATGATTTCAAGTCCTACACCGGCGCTAATCACGTCTTCGCCGTCAGTTGCGCCAGTAGCGCGCTTCGCCTGGCGTCGATTCTGTGCCGTCTTGGTCCTGACGACGAAGTGATCATCCCCGCCTACACGTTCTGCGCCTCGGCGATTCCGTTCGGGATGACCGGCGCGAAGATCGTCTGGGCCGACATCGACCCGGACACCTGGGTAATCGACCCGGCGGACGTCGAGCGGAAGATCACCGACCGAACCAAAGCGATCGTGGTCGTTCACCTGCTGGGCATGCCGGTGAACATGCCGGCGATAATGGAGATTGCCGAAAAGCATAACCTTCGCGTGGTGGAGGATTGCGCCCAGGGGCCGGGGGCCTCGATCAACGGGCGGAAGGTCGGGACGTTCGGCGACTTCGGGTGCTTCAGTTTTCACGGGGCCAAGAACATGACCACGCTCGGCGAAGGCGGAGTGCTGACGGTGCGGTCCGACGACGACGCCCGGCTCGTGCCGGGACTGCGGCACAACGGCTGCCGGGGATACGAAGGCGACCGGGCTCGATACTGGGTTCCGGCCATGGGCGACGTCGATATCGACATCGAAGGCGTCTGGCCTAATAAATTCTGCCTCGGTGAAGCGCAGTGCGCGCTGGGCAGCGCCTCCCTGAGAAGACTCGATAAGACCAACGAAACGCTTATCGCCCAGGCGGAGAAGATCAAGGTCGCGCTGGCCGAGGCGCCGGAAATATCGTTCGCCGGGATACCCAAAGGCCACAAGCACATTTTCCACCAGTTTGTGATGCACTTTGACGGCGCTGCCTTCGGCAAGGATCGCAATGACCTGTTGGACATCCTGGTCAACGAGTACAAGATGAGGACGATCGTTCAGTATTATCCCTTGTACCGCTATCCGCTTTTCCAGAAACTCGGAGCCGGTCAGCACGATTGCCCCGTCCTGGAAGGCTGGTGGGACAACACCTTCAGTTTCCCGTGGTGGTGCGGAATCCCGGACGAGACAATAGACTACATGGTTTCGTCCCTGATCTCGGCTATCACCAGGTTGAAGCAATAAACTTACCGGGTGTGGATATGAAACGAATGAAGTCGGACTTTGCAGGTATTTTACCGGCGGTGGCAAGCCCGTGCGACGAAAAGGGCGTGTTTCTTGAAGATGAGTTCGCGGAACTTGTCAAATCGCTCTATCGCGAGGATATAGCTGGCCTGTACGTTTGCGGCGGCACGGGGGACGGCTTGTGCATGCCCATCGCTGATCGCAAGCGAGCCGCCGAGATAGCGGTGAAGATGTCGGCCTCGTCAAAAGGCAAGGTCATCGTGCACGTAGGCGCTCAGAACACGCGGGATTCGGTTGAACTTGCCGTTCACGCAGCCGAGGCCGGCGCTGCTGCGGTCTCCAGCATGCCGCCCGCCCACTGCAACCATCGGCAGGTTCTGGGCTTCTATGCCGACATTGCCGGCGAGTCAGCCTTGCCGCTGCTGATTTACCATATCCCGGCGTTATCGGCTCGCCCCGCGACGGTCGAGGAAATCCTGGAGATGCTGGAGATAGACGGAGTGATCGGGCTGAAGTTCACGGATTGGAACCTCTCCTTTATGCAGAGGCTGCTGCATACCAGGCCGGAGATTACCATCTTCAGCGGTATGGATGAGTTGCTTTGTCCGGCGCTGCTTTACGGGGCCTGCGGCGGAATCGGCACGTGGTACAACGTTTTCGGTCGGCTGTTCGTCGAGATATACCGCGCCGTTCAGCAGAATAAGATTGACCGGGCGATGGAACTGCAAAACCTGCTGAATTGTTTCGTGGAGCCCGGATGGAAGTACGGGATGAAGCCGTATTTTGAATACGTGATGCGGATAAAGGGGCTTGCCCCACACTGCTTCCGGCGCCCGCACGTAGCGATGAACGCCGAGATTATCAAAGACATTGAGCCGGAAGTGGAGGCTGCGATTGCAACGATTGAACAAAAGATAAGGACAGCGGAAGAATGAACAATCGTCGAATACCCGGAACGGATTTGAGCGTATCGCCCATCTGCCTTGGAACGATGACCTTCGGCGCGCCGGTCGGTCAGGCCGACGCGATCCGACTGACGCACTGGGCGATCGATCACGGAATCAACTTCATCGACACCGCCAACATGTACGAGGGGTATGCCCGCTATGCAGGTTCGGCCGGCGGGGTTGCGGAGGAAATCCTGGGCAAGGCCATTCAAGGCCGGCGCGACCAGGTGGTCCTGACCACCAAGGTCGGGATGAAAGTCGGCGACGACCCGGATGACGACGGAACAAGCCCGTCGGCCATTCGCAGGCAACTCGACAAGAGCCTTACCCGCCTCGGGTCGGACTTTGTGGATATCTACTACCTGCACAGGCCCGATCCGGATACGCCCCTTGTTGAGATAGTCGGCGCACTGGATGAGGCGATCAGGAGTGGAAAGATTCGCCACTACGGACTCAGCAATTACCCGGCGGATTTGCTGGCGGAGATGCTCAAGGTCGCCGACGAAAACAACCTGCCGCGACCGGTGATTCACCAACCGCCTTACAGCCTGCTGAAACGGGACGTCGCCAAAGACCTGCTTCCGATGTGCCGGAAGGAAAATATTGCGGTAGCGCCTTACCAGGTGCTTCAGGGCGGGCTGCTGACGGGCAAGTATCGTCGCGGTCAGCCGCTGCCGACCGATTCGCGGAAGGCGGAAAAGAACGAATGGGTATGGGAACTGACAGACGAGATATTCGATCAACTGGAGCAAATCGAGGCGGAGGCGAAGGCGAAAGGTCGAACGATGCTCCGGCACGCCGTCCTCTCCGTGCTGGACCAGCCGGGAGTCGTCTCGGTCGTCATGGGCGTCAAGCGAATCGAGCAACTGGAAACGCTGGTGCAAATTATCGAAAAGTAAATATCAGGAGAAAATCAGGTGTCCCACAAAACAACCATTATCGCGGAGATAGGTGAAAACCATTTCGGCAGCATGGACCTGGCCAAGGGCTTGCTTGTTACCGCCGCCGAGAACGGCGCAGATATTGTGAAGTTTCAATCGTATCGCAGCGCCGATACCGCCCCCGACGATCCAGAGCGCGAATGGTTCACCGCCGTCGAACTGTCGGACGAAGACCACTTTGAACTGAAGCGTCTGGCCGATGAAAAAGGCGTGCGATTTCTCAGCAGTCCTTTCACTGTCGAACGCGCCCGTTTCCTGATTGAGCGGCTCAAGTTGACCGAGATTAAGGTGGCCAGCGGCAAGATGCGCAACCGCAAGTTGCTGGATTACCTCAACAGCAGAGCAGACCTGATTAAGACCGTTTATATCTCCACGGGCACTGCGACGATTGACGAAATCCGCCCGTTGATAAAGCGTCTGAGCGATATCGAAAGGGTGGTGATCTTTCATTGTGTCTCTTCTTATCCGTGCGCCGACATGGATGCGAACCTGCGATGTATAACGACGCTTCAAAAAGAGTTCCCCGACCACCGAATCGGATATTCGGATCACACCCAGGGCAACCTTGCCTGCATGACGGCTGTGGCGTTAGGCGCTGCCGTGATCGAGAAGCATTTCACCTTCAACCAACTGATGCCCGGCACGGATCACCTATGCGCCATGACCCCGCAGGAATTGGCGGACCTGGTCGGCGACATCGCGCGAATCGAGTTGATGCGCGGTTCCGGTGAAAAGACGCCGACTGAACAAGAAAAGAAGATTCTGCCTCTGTTGAAAGATCGATTTAACGATTAAGCCGGTCTATATTGCCGCTGCCGCAAGCGCAGGCTGAAGCAGCGTTACGCGGGCGTTCCTGACGACTACGGGAAACTCGTAGCGCCATTTGCCCGCGGCGGTGCGGGGCGTGAAGACCAGTTTGGCTTTACCGTCGGCTACCTTGCCGGTGTCGATGATCCCGCGCCAACGGGCCCACAATGTCGTCCGCGGCTTGGAGGTCATCGCAACGGTCGGGCCGGCGTCAATCGCACAGCCGACGCCGGTCAGTTTGCGGTCGATGTCGAGTATGTCCATCAACACCTCGGTCTTGCCGCCGATGGGATGCGCGACGCGCCGGGTAACGTTGACATTCAGGATCGGCGCCTGGAACGGCTTGTTGATGGCCACGTAGCAGGAACGGACGTCCTGACCATCGACGGCGATGACGCGATAACCACGCCACGCTCCGTCGCTGCACGGTTTTCCGCCGTAACCGCCGTAAAGGGCGCCGGTAACAACGAAAGGCCCCAGACCGCTGCGGGTGCGTTCGGACAGCGTGTTGTTGCGGTGCCAGTGTCCGGCGAACGCCGCCTTGAAATTGCGACGCTTTAGTATCTCGACGAGTCGGTCGAAGTTCTTCTGACCCCACGGCGGCTGATGGGTGAACAGCACGAGGGGCTTGCCTTTGGGTTGAAATGCCAGGTCCCTGGCCAGCCAGGAAAGGGCCCTCTTGTCGAACACGTCGTATGTTCCGTCTCGCCACCGTCCCGGTTTGACAATAGGACCGGCGTCGATGTTGGCGTCCAGGGTTACAA
This sequence comes from Planctomycetales bacterium, assembly GCA_030612725.1. Taxonomy (GTDB): domain Bacteria; phylum Planctomycetota; class Phycisphaerae; order SM23-33; family SM23-33; genus JAUWNJ01. The sequence continues at coordinate 15,772 of JAUWNJ010000024.1, read as the reverse complement.
AGTGGATGTCGCCATAGTCGAAGGAATAGTTCAACGGCCCGAAGTACCTGCGATAGAGGCCCTTGTGGTGTTCAGGAAGGTGCTTCGGCAGGCAGATGGCGCAGTCGTGGTTTCCGATGACCTTCAGCAGCGGCTGCTTCAGCGGCTTGAAGACATCCACGAAACCGTCATACATCGCCAGGTTCTTCTCCAGACGGTTGAACCCCAATTTCTCGACGCCATCCACTCCCATCGGAAGGTCGCCGGTAGCGATGACGAATTCGGGAGCGGGCTTGAGGCTGTGAGCGGCCTTGATGAACGAAGCGATGTCATTGGGAGAATGAGTGCCCTTGACGTGATGGGGGTCGGCAATCTGAACGAAGACGAATTTTTTAGCGCGATTGCGCGGGGTCAGCGAGAAATTCGCCGCAGCCTTGCCGGCTTTGAACTTCACCGGCTTCCAGAAGCCGTTCGGGTCCAGGTGATACCCGTCCGGGACGGTAACATAGACAATCGGCCTGATGTGCTTGGCGACTTTCAGGGCGTACTTACCGTCGCCGGCGGTGCGGACGATCTGCACGCCGTCGCTGACCAGCGCTCCGGCGATGGGCCTGCCCGTGGGCCTGTCCGTAACCGTTCCCGTGCAAAGTCCCCCGCCCGGCGAGGCAGAGATGCCCGCAGCCAGAAGCGACCAGGGCGAGATGCTTCCGACGAGCACCGCCGCTCCCGCTGCCGCTACGGACGTCCGCTTGAGAAACTCCCGACGAGTGATGTCCCATTCGGCTGCCGGTTCCGACGGATTCAAATCCGGGTTTCCTTTAGGCATTACTCTTTTCTCCTGTCCGTCGGTGGGGTTTTTACATTTCTGCCGGACGGTTCGCCGCCCGCTTCAGGATTGGGTTAACATATTCAACACCGGCCTTACGCCGCAGTTCCGCCAGCTTTTTGACCTGCAAACGCTCAATGAGATGCTTTTGCAGGTTGTCGCGTAGTTTTTCCCTGACGTTTTTGTAATCAGCGACCGGAGGCATGAAGCGTTTATGGAGTTTTAATACGTGGAATTCGCTTCCAACCTGAACAATTCCACTGATTTGATCGGTTTTTAATGCAAAGGCTGCATCGCGGATTGCTCTGGGGATGGCGGGATTTTCGCGCGAGAACGGCGCCAGCGTACCACCGCTCTTGGCTGTGGCGGTGTTGGTGGAGGAACGTTGTGCGAGGTCGGCGAAATCGCCGCCTTCCTTGAGTAGTTTAATGATTTTCTCCGCCTCGGTCAGACCCGGTAACTGGATGTGGCTGACCTGGACCTTTTCACCGTGGAGACGGGCGAATTCCGCCTTGATCATCGCTTCGCTGACAATGGCCTTTCCGACGACCATCTTGCGGAGTATGGCGTTGCGACGCATTATCGTCGTCCACAATCGGCGGGTTAGTCCACGTTGTTTCAACAGTCTTCCAAGCACTTGCTCACGCTGATCGGGCGTGAGTTGCTGCTCGCCCAGGATACCTTGCAGCGTGCGGTTATTTTCAGCGAATACATCTTTCTCGGTAACGCTGATTTTCGTGCGTTCAGCCTCCTGCGCGACCAGTACGTTGACGATCAGCATTTCCGCTATTCTCAACCCGTAGGACTCGACGAGCGGAGTGTGCAGGTCTTCCATGTAAATTGGTTTTCCGTTGACGGTGGCCATGATTGCCGGAGGGCGAGGCGCCTCGGCATGGGTCGTCGGTTTGACGTAATCGGAAGGCCTTTGTGTAGCGGGACGGTCTTGCCGCGGGCATCCGCTCAAAATCAAAAGACAAACGCTTGCTGCATAAAAGTATCTCATTTTCGCAACTCCAAAAAACGGAATTCACCGCAGAGATCGCAGAGAATAAATAAAAGAACTTTTTTGTTTCCTTTCTCTGCGCTCTCTGCGTCCTCTGCGGTGAATCTCTTTTTGTTAATTAGAAAGCAGCGGGTGGGGGCGTGCAAGTTGAAAAAAAGAAGCCCAGCCATTCCGATGGGTCGGAGTCAAATATGGCTGGGCTTAACAAACGTAACAAACGCAAGTAAGCAAGTTGTAATTTTAATCGGTGTCGCGGATAGGCCACTCGCTCAGATAGGAAGGCCTGTCGTACATCGCCACTCGATCCCAGTCATCGACGAACCCGCGGACGCGGAGATCGTCAATGGTTCTGAAACGATCTTTGCGCTCCTGGAACGTGTGTGCCGTTCCGCTGCAACCGCCGAGAAAACTCCCGATGAACAATACAGCAAGGATAAACAGTACAAACCGTTTCATGGTTAACGCCTTTCCGTTCAAGTTCTTTGTGAAACCGATCCCGGCGACGATACAAAAAAACCACCGCTGTATAATGATAGTCGTGCCGGAAAAGTCTGTCAACAAAAATCAACAGGGCATTTTCAACTTTTATCGTCTGTTGTAACAGATTGTTTTGAGGCGATCATGGACGCGACGTTCTTTCCGGGCTGGAAGCAGACTACGCTTTTTGCCGGTACAAGAATTTCCTCGTTGGTTTTGGGGTTGCGTGCCTTCCTTGGGGCGCGTTTTTTGACTTTGAAAACGCCGAAATTCCGCAGTTCCACTTTCCCCGTTGCCACGAGAGTATCGAGAATCATATCGAGAGTGCTCTGAACTATCTTTCCAGTCAGAACCTGGTTGACATTCAGTTCAGCAGCAATTAGTCGGATCATCTCCTTTTTAGTCAAGACAAACACTCCTTTCTCTGTCAACGACCTTCGATACCGGTACGACTCCAGACTTTTCCAATTTTGACGTGTATGCCAACTATTCCAATTACAGGCGATAGCGAGAGATAATAATGGATGATGTGCCATGTGGTCAAGGTTAAAAAGGTTTTGTTGTCACCGTACAATTTTTGATAAGTCATTCATTTGGAAATAATTGCATAAAACAGGCTACCAGTTCGCCATAAGAGTATGGGATACAGCAACTTTCGTGAAGGGAGCGGATTTCTCGGTGATACCGCTCATATAGTCGCTCGAATAGTCGTTTTTCGCCCTGGCAGAAAAAAATTCTGCATCCCAGTGGACGACGGGCATAAGCGATGCAGCGTGGTCCGTTCTGGTAGGGGCATCGCCCCGGGTCGGCGTAAGCGGAATCGGGAGCCGGTTGACTCACCAGCATCGCCAGTTCCACCGGCGTCAGATACAGACGATGGGCGAACAGGTCGAACCTGCAGCAGGGGCCTCCGCCCAGGCAGACGGCTCCGGTACGCGCCACTGCACGGTCGGCGCTCTCGTAAATTCGCCCAAGCCTGTCCATCATGGATGCGTCAGCGCCGCAACGCGCGACGGCGTCGGTCAGGTCCGGCTCACGGGGCGATTTGTCGGCTTTGGTGTTGGATTTCATCTGCGTTATAAAGCCGTCCTCGATTGATACCGGGGCAGCGACGTCCAGCCAGGCACCAGGAATCGGTGTCGGCGATGTTGCTGGGCCAGAAAGGCCAGGTCCGGCATTGGACGGGTCTGGCGTCGTAAATCCGACAGTTCCTTCCGCCTTTCCCGTCAGGCTGGAGGAAGATGCAGTCCCTGTTACTTTTTCGTTCGACGAGGCTGAAGCGTTGTCTGACCTTGCGAACATATTTCCGGCGGACCTTGTCTTCGGTGAGGCCGAGGAGTTCGGCGATTGCGACGATCTCTTTCGGCGTAACCCAGACGTGCCCTTCGCCGGGTCCGGCGCAGCAACCGCCGCAACCAGTACACTCAAACGCCAGCCCGCCGGCGTACCATGGCTTCATGTCGGCAAAAATCTCCACGCAAACATTATAAACGAATCGGGTCGGATAAGACCAACATGGATTCTGGTTGACTGGTTGATTGGTTGACTGGTTGACTGGTTGATTGGTTGATTGGTTGATTGGTTGATTGGTTGATTGGTTGATTGGTTGATTAGTTCATCAGTTTCAGGTTCCGTTTTTTCTGTTTCCCCCTACGCCCTACGCCCTATGCCCTACGCCCTATCTGTTAAAAGTTGAAATCTCATTTCGGCGCTGTTACACTCCCTGCCTTGAAATCGGTTGTTCACCGGAATTTGCAGTGTTGTAATGAAATCGGGAGATAATGAACGTGGCTGATCTGAAAATTAAAACCGCTCAAGAATGTCGTTACGACGAGGTCTCGCTTGGCGAGGTGATGTTGAGAGTCGATCCCGGCGACGTGCCGACCGCGCGCGCAAGGACGGGACGAATCTGGCATGGCGGCGGCGAAACGAATATGGCGGAAGGGCTGAGCTACTGCTTCGGCCTGCGGACCGCTGTCGTTACCGCGCTGGTCGATGACGGTATCGGACGCAACATCGAAAACCAGATGCGAGAGGCCGGCGTCGATACGACGAACATCATCTGGTTCAGCACTAACGGCAAAGGTAAATTCTCGACCGACGCCAAGGGTACGCTCCACAACGGCGTCAATTTCACCTGGCGTGGCAAGGGCGTGCTGCCTTCGATTACGGAGTATTACCGCGCCCATACGCCCATCCGCGAAATCGCCGCCGGAGACTTCGACTGGGCGGGATTGTTCGCCCAGGGCGTTCGCTGGTTCCACACCGGCGGGATATTCACGCTGATTTCCCCGACGTCTGCCGGCGTGGCAATCGAGGCGATGGAAGCAGCCGGGGCGGCAGGGGCTGTCAGGTCGTTCGACCTGAACTATCGCTCCAAGGTCGAGCCGGACAAGGCAAAGGCCCGCAAGCAGAACCAGCAGATCGTTACGATGTGTGAATTCCTCGTCGGCAACCAGAGCGACTTTGGCGACGCCCTCGGCGAAGAGTGCAAAAAGGTCGGAAAGGACGAACCGTTCGAGATTTGGCTTGAGGCCTATTCCGAAATGCTTCGTCGGGTGGCCAGGAAGTATCCGAATCTCAAACTCATCGGAACGCAGCTGCGAGCGGCATTGAGCGCCGACAAAATCAATTGGGGCGCGGTGCTTTTCGACACCGCCGAGGACAAACTGCACCTGGCGGTTACCCGCGAGGGCGTCGAGATTGCCGACCGCACCGGTGGGGGCGATTCGTTCGCTTCGGGCGTAGCGGCTGCGCTGCTGAAGGGCAATGACGTCGCAACGGCAGTCCAGTGGGGCGCCGCTCACGGTATCTGCGTACAGGAAACCCCCGGCGACGTTTCGATGGTAAAACAATCAGACGTGGAAAAGGAAGTCAAACGCGCAGTGTCCGGCGGCGGAGTCAGCGCTTTGAGATAAACGGATGTGATAAATGGTCGTACACTTTGCGAATTTAGGTGAGAAATCCCAAATATCAAATCGCAAATTCCAAACAAGTTACAAGAACCAAATACAAAACGGCAATAGCTGACAAGTTGCACGTTTGAACATTGGGATTTGCTATTTGAAATTTGTTTGTTCTTTGGAGATTGGTATTTGAGATTTTAGAGTGCCGTTAAATAGGAGAATACAATGGCGGAATATCAACGAGACAGAAGCAAGACAGATGCAGCCTTGAGAAAGAGCGGCATTGTCGTCGTGATGAACAAGAGCCACATCACCGAACCCGAACACATGGTAACGACCATGAAGGCGATATATGAAGCCGGTTATGTGGCCGAGGTTACTTTCCGTATTGAAGAGGCCCTGCTGAAAGAGGCGATGGTCGAACTGGTGAAAATTCAGGCAGACAGCCCGGCTGACAATCCGTTCATCCTCGGCGTCGGAAGCGTGATAAACCCGCAGGAACTGGAGTCCGCTATCGAGATGGGCTTCGATATGATCGTAGCACCGGCCAACGTTATGGGCGGATACGGTGAGGGCAAAGACTTCGTCCGCATCACGCGCGAAGCCAATGTTTTCTCGGCTCCGGCGGTGTTCACGCCGAGCGAATTGAACTATTTCCTCGAACGCCCCGACGGGCTTGAGCCGGACGCGATTAAGGTTTTCCCCGCCCGCTCGCACGGGCCTAAGGGGCTATCGGATTTACTTGCGCCTTACGTCCGCGACAGGCACAACGGAAAAATTATCATGCCGACCGGAGCGGTCAATTTAGAGACCGGGCCGGAGTATATCAAGGCAATCTCCAGCCGGGGATACACGCCTGTTCTCGGAATGTCGGCTCCGATGGCGCTGGTGGCGGAGCGAAAAAAGCCCGGCGACCTCGACACGATTACCGAATCGCTCAAAGCGTTCGAAGCGAAATTTGAGAAACCATAGAAAAGAAACGCTTGACGCAGATGAGAACCACACTGAATATCGATGATGCAATATTGGAAAAAGCATCTCGCCTGACAGGGATAAAGGAAAAAAGCACCTTGGTGAGACTAGGCCTCGAATCCCTCATTATGCACGAGAGTAGCCGCAGGCTTGCGGAACTTGGTGGAAGCGAAAGATCGCTTCGCCCGATTTCCAGGCGCAAAAGAACTGTGTAAGGTTGGCCTGATCGACGTTCATTCGCTATAAATCACCTTGTATTTGGATAGCCGTAGGCCGGGACGGAGCGAAGCGCAGCCCCGGCAATTCGAGAAAGAAAGGCGGGACTCCGCTTCGCTACGTCTCAGCCTACATTTTGTCTTACATTTGGAGACTATCCGATGTCAGTAAAGATTAAAGAGATGTTCAGCATTTCCGGGAAGGTAGTGGCCGTTACCGGAGCGGCTGGGATTATTTACGGCGCGATTTCCAAAGCCCTCGCCGCCAACGGCGCAAAGGTCGCCCTGCTTGACATCATGGGCGATAAGGTTCACTCGCTGGCAGAGGAAATAACCGCTGACGGCGGCGAAGCGATCGGTATCGAGTGCAGTGTGCTGGATGCCGGCAGCATGACCGGTGCGTTGGAGGCCATTATCAAGGAATTCGGCGCCTGCGACGCGCTGATCAACGGAGCCGGCGGGAACCGTAAAGGCGCTTGCGTACCGCCCGACGGAACCTTTACTGATCTGGATGTCGAGGAAGTGGACAAGGTCTTCGCTCTCAATTACAAGGGCACGGTCCTTCCGAGCCAGATTTTCTGCAAACATTTCGCCGAGGCCGGCAAAGGCGTGATTATCAACACCTCGTCGATGAGCGCGCGCGCCCCGCTGACCAACGTGCCGGGATACTCCAACGCCAAAGCCGCCGTAACGAATTATACCCAGTGGCTTGCGGTGCAGGTGAAGGTCGATTTCCCCGATGCCGATATTCGCGTCAACGAAATCGCGCCGGGCTTCCTCGATACGACGCAGAATCATAGCCTGCTGTTCGAGTCCGACGACAAGACGCTCACGCCGCGAGGTAAGTCGATTATCGCCAAGACGCCGCTGGACCGCTTCGGTAATCCCGACGAACTCGTCGGGCCTATCGTCCTGCTGATGTCGGAAGCGGGAAGCTTCCTCCAGGGTATCACCCTCTGCATCGACGGCGGATTCGACGTCTATTCCGGCGTCGGGCCATTGGATGAGAAAAGATAGCAGCCAGTAGTGGTCAAAATCCGAATATCGAAATACGAAACAATATCGAAATATAAAATGCCCAAAACTCGAAACACCATTTTCAAGTTGTCGAGTAGTTTGAAACATTAGAAAATTCGGATTTTGAATTTGTTTCGGATTTCGTGTTTCGGATTTCGGATTTTACTCCTGGCTACTGACAGCTGATTGCTGACTGCTGATAGCTATTTTAACACTTCCGGGTTGACGCAGAAGAGCGGTTTCTTACCGGCGAGGACGAGCGCGACGTTTCTTGCTGCCGACTGCTGGAGCGCCAGTTGCGATTCTTCGCTGTACCATCCGGCATGGTCGGTCAGGACGACGTTGTCGAGTCCGAAGAGTTTGCAATCCTTTTTCGGCGGTTCGGGGTCGTGGACGTCGATACCCGCCGAATTGATTTGCCCCGTAGTCAGTGCCTCGTAAAGCGCGTCGGTATCGACCAGCGGGCCACGAGACGTATTGACCAGTATGGTCGTCGGTTTCATTGCTCCGAATTGCTCGGCTCCGATTATATGTCGCGTCGAGTCGGTCAGCGGCGCGTGGATGGAGATGTAATCGGCATTGGCGAGAAGTTCGTCCATTTCGACGCTTCGCGCGCCGTTTTTCGCGGTTTCTTCCGGCTCGACGTAAGGGTCATAGACGAGCACTTCTGACAGGTTGAAACCGGCGACTTTTCGATGCAGCGTTCGCGCGATAGTACCATACCCGACCAGGCCCAGGACTTTACCGGCGATGCGATAGACCGGGTTTTTCGCGCCGACGTCCCAGGCTCCGGCGCGGACCTGGCGGTCACGGATGCTCGTCTTGCGGGCGCATGCCATTATCAGCGCCAGTGCGTGGTCGGAGACTTCTTCGTCGCAGTAGTCGCGGACATTCGCGACGATTATCTTCTTCGCCGTCGCAGCCGGGATATCAATGGTGTCCACACCGACGCCGTAACGGGAGATAACCCGGCAGCGGGACATTCGGTCGATAGCGGCTGACCCGACGGGCGCAGCGCGATTGATGACTCCGTCGGCGTCGGCGCAGGCCTCGGCGACTTCGTCTTCGGTGGAACATTCCGCCAATACCAGTTCGGCGTCAACGGCGGCCAATTCGTCCTTCTCAGGCTGGTAACTCGCGTAACCTAAATCAGTTATGACAACTTTAAATTCTGACACATCTGCTCCTTTCGAGCAACTATCCGTTTTTTCTTCTTTTGCCTAATCCCAAGTCCCTAGTCCCCAGTCCCTATCTTTATCGTTTTTCCTTCTTCTGCGGATTTATACATTGCCTCGATGACCTGCATTGTCGCCAAGCCGGTGGCGGCATCCACGCCGTACTTCGGCTGCTTGTCGTTTAAGACGCAATCGACGAAGTATTGCAGTTCTTCGACGTATCCGAGGTTGAAGAACTCATCGACTGCCGGTTTGGTCCAGCCATGGGTGAAATCGGTTTTTTCTATCGCGTATCCGATGCCCTTGCGCGAATAGACGTCCAGGCATGAGCCGAAGGTCAGGTTGACTGTGATTCTTCCTTCGGAGCCGTAGATGTCAATCACGTCGTCCATTCCTCCGACGGTGATATAGTTTCCTTCGATCAGTGCGGTTCGCCCGTCGGCGAATTTAATGATTCCGACGGACCAGTCTTCGCCCTCGAAATCCTTGTGGATGTAATTCTTGTCGAGTCCGCCGGTGGTCAGGGCGGTAACTTCGACGGCGGGGTTGTCAGGTCCGCCGAACATGTAGAGTGCGTATCCTATCGGATGGATTGCCAGGTGTATCAGGCATCCGCCGCCGCAGGTGCTCTTCTTCTTTGCGAAGGGCGAGTGTGAGCCGTTGTGCGTCTCGCGGGCCTTGAGGTAGAGCGCCTTTCCGATGCTTCCTTCGTTGACGATCTCCAGCGCCCGATTCAGAGCCGGTGCGAAGACCCAATCCTCGGCATAGAACAACTTGACGCCGGCGTCTTTGCAGACTCTTATCATTTCCTCGCCGTCGGCGACGGTGGTGGCCAGGGGCTTTTCGCAGACGATGTGTTTGCCGGCTTTGGCGGCTGCGATGGTAACGTCGTGATGCAGGAAGTTTGGTACGCAGACGCTTATCAAATCAATGTCGTCGCGGGCGAGCATCTCGTTGTAATCTTCGTAGGTGTCCGGGACGTTCCATTTCTTCGAGAACTCTTCCAGCCCGTCAATGGCGGCGACGGCGACGATCTCGACCCTGTTGTCGCGGACGTAGGAATCCGCGTGGAAACCCGCAGCGAATTTTGAACCGACAATACCAACTTTTACCTTGTCCATGAGATTCTCCAAAATTATCCAGTAGTAAGGAGGCGAATTGTAGCGTCTTGACGCCCCGGCTGCAATTGGTAATTGGTAAAAGACAGGGACTAGTCCCTAATCCCTGTTTTTTAAATTGCCAAACCTGTAATGTGAATCGTAGTCTTCATATGAAGTTATCATCGCGGAGTTATCACGCCACAGAGGCATCTTAATACACCACGTTTGCCGGAGATATTCTTATGAAATGATTTATAGTCAGTTTGTCGGTTTGTGTGAAGGGTTGTCAAGGTAGCGGAGGTAAAAAAGGCGATGCCGACGTATAAGTACCAACTTAGAGGGCAGGGCGGAGGCGTATCGGTCGGTCAGATTGCCGCCGGTAGTCTGGCAGAAGCGTCAGCGATGATTCGCAGCAAGGGCGGCGGTTCTCTGCTTGATATTTCACCCGCAAAATCGGACGAAAAGAGCCTGCTGGAGAAAATCCGCAATTTCACTATAGATTTCGGCCCAGGTCCCAAGGACGTTTTTACCTTTACCAATCAGTTGGCGGTGATGATAAAGGCGGGTATCGACGTTCGCGGCGCGACCGGAAGCATCGCCGAACAGGTAACTAACCCCAAGTTCAAGAGGATACTGTTCGCTATCCGCGACGATCTCGAGTCGGGAAAGGCGTTTTCGGAGGCATTGGCGAAATATCCGAAAATCTTCAGCCCGCTTTACGTCAACATGGTCCGGGCATCCGAGATGTCGGGTAATTTCGGGCACATGCTGGATCGTATTACCGCCTACCTGCATCAGCAGATTGAAACGCGTGCGATGATCATCGGGGCGATGGTCTATCCGATAATCATCGCGGTTATGGCGATTGGTACGACGATCTTCCTGCTGACTTTCGTGCTGCCGAAGTTCACGACGCTTTTTGCCGGTAAGGAAGACTTACTTCCGATGCCGACGACGGTTCTACTGGCGATGAGTGCGTTTTTGCGTGGTTTCTGGTACGTTGTCGTCGCTGCAGTATGCGCGATGGTGGTGGGGTTCTGGTATTTCATTCGAACGCCCTTCGGGTGTACGTGGTGGGATATGACCAAACTTCGCCTTCCTCTGCTCAAACGCGTATTCCGCGCGTTGTACATCACGAGGGGCTTGCAGACGATGGGCGAAATGGTCAATGCCGGCGTTCCAATGCTCGAAACAATTCAGATAACTGCCGACGTTTCAGGGAATACGTTTTACAAAAAGATGTGGATGTCGGTCTATAAGTCGGTCAAGGGCGGAAAGCAGATAGCGCCACCTCTGGTCAGGCACGGACTGCTTCCGACCAATGTCGTACAGATGATCTCCGCCGGTGAGGAGTCGGGAAAACTGGCAGAGGTGCTTCAGGATGTAGCCGAGTTTTACGCCCAGCAACTCAAGAACGTCATCAAGGCGGTAACGGCGATGATTGAGCCGCTGATGATCGTCCTGATGGGTGTCCTCGTCGGATTTATCGCTATGAGCATAATTCTCCCGATATTCAAGATGTCGCAACTGGTCAAGTAGAATTACAACGTAACTTTGTTTTTCGGAATAACAGGGAAGCATGAAATTCGAATATCGAAATACGAAATACGAAACAATATCGAAATACAAATGACCAAAATCAAAAAACGTGAAAAAACAGGTATTTCAGACGTTCCGTGTTTTGAACATTAGAAAATTCGTATTTTGAATTTGTTTCGGGTTTCGATTTTCGGATTTTGGATTTGAGAATTGCATCTGTTGGAGGTAAGGGTTGATGTCAGTACGAAACGCACAGCGGGGTTATTCCGGCAGGGGTGGTTTTACGCTGATTGAAGCCCTGATTGCATCTGCCATTGTGGGTCTGGGTGTTACGGCGTTGTTGATGGCATCGCAATCGGGAACGCAGGTTAACGCCGCCGCACGGGAGATTACCCATGCGATTAATCTGGGCCAGGAAGTCCGCGAGTGGACGCTGAAATTACCTTTCCTGGACCCCGATACCCCCGATAATCCCCCAGGCCCGGACGGGACCAGCCCGCAGACGTTCGTCGATGATTTGAACGACCTCATGAACGTAACCTACAGCCCGCCGAGAGACGCAAACGGGCAGGCGATTTCCGACATGTCAGGCTGGTCGCAACAGATTACGCTGTCGTGGAGGAACCCGGATAACCTTTCTGAGACCGTTAGCGACGGAGCGAGCGAGATGATATATGTGGAAGTTGCAGTTTCATACGAAGGCCAATCGATCTTGACGACCGGATGGCTTGTTACTAAGAGGGAATAGCGATGAGACAGTCAGAAAAATTCAATCGTGGGTTTGCTTATATCCTGGCCCTGCTGCTTCTGGCGATTTTCAGCACGCTGGCGGTGGCTTTTGCCTCCAGTACAGACCTGGGTCTGCAAAAGAGCAACAACTGTCGCAACTCCGCCGGGGCGCAATTGGCCGCCGAGAGCGGGTTGGCGTTTCACACTTACGTTCTTTCTCAAATCACACCATCCGCCGGAAAGGTTGGTGGGGATTTAGTCTCGGACATTGCGGAGAAACTCGCGGTACAGTTGGACGGCACGTTCGACCTCAGCGGTGCAGCCGTAACTCACTCCGAGGGAGCAATCACGATCATCATTCCGGGAATCACGATAAACAGCAATTCCGGAACTTTTTCGGCGCGGGTATCGCTCGACAGCGGAAAGGAAAACAAGGTATGGCTTGAGGTTACAGGGTATGCCGGAACGGTCCAGCGAACCATAAGAATGGCTTTCGAGACGGAACGGGACGATACCGTTGAATTCAATTACGGTTTGGCTACCAGGGGCAAAGTCATCCTGAGCGGGCAAGCCAGCATCTTGTCCGCTGGCGACGGTTCGAGCGAAGCGAGCATATTTTCGAGCTATGTCGATGAGATAGAGGATACTTTCATCTTGACGGGTCAGGTCGAGATTGCCGGAGAGATATTTGCATCCGCCGATCAGGACGCAATTCATGTGGAGGATAACGGTCAAATCTCCATCGCAGGCGAAACCGGCGATGCCGTGTGGGACCACGTTTATCCGGGCACGGATGCCCCGGCTTTTCCTGAGCCGAATGTGGCCATGTTCGAACCCTTTGTTGTCGGGAACGTCATGGCTCTGGCCAACCCGTTGACGGCGACCTATACCAATATCCGTATTCCGGCGAACACGAATCCGACCTTCGCAGCCGACTGTGTGCTCGAAGGCGTAATCTTTATCGAACAACCCAACTGTGTCAATTTTGAAGGGAAGGTGACTATAAAAGGCACCATCGTAACCGAGGATGCCAGAGAGAGCGACGACGTGAACAGCATCACTTTTTCCGGGCAGGTGGATTCCTTACCCGTGCCCGACGGGCCTGAGTTCCAGGAACTGAGAGAGATTCCGGGCATATTCCTGATGGCTCCGGGGTTCGACGTGGATTTTTCCGGACAGTTCGGAACGGTCAACGGTGCAATGGTGGCCGATTCATTCGTTTTTTCCGGACAGGCTGGTGGTATTGTGCAAGGTCCCATCATCAGTTACGGCGATGCGCCATTTGAGTACAGCGGTCAAACAGGGTTGACGATCGACAGGTCCGGGGGTAGCCAACTACCACCATGCTTCTGGGTGTCCAATCCGCTGAAGCCCCTGCCGGAAACTTATGCGGAGAATTGATGTGAACGTGAAAGGGGTCATGTAATGAAACAGTCAGAAAAATTCAATCGTGGGTTTGCTTATATCCTGGCCTTGCTGTTGCTGGCGATTTTCAGCACGCTGGCGGTGGCTTTTGCCTCCAGTACAGACCTGGGCCTACAAAAGAGCAACAACTGTCGCAACTCCGCCAAAGCGCAGCTAGCGGCTGAAGGCGGGCTTGAGTTTGTTGTCTATCTCCTGAAGGACCTCGAGACCGGAGGCTGGACCGGCCAACCCGATATGCTTCCAATAGTCTATAGCCACCTGGCGGGGCAACTGGATGGTACGGCGAATATCTCCTACGGGGACATATCATTGTCCGAGGAGTCAATTTCAGTACCGAATATCTCGATAGGCTCAGGTGGTGAGAGTTTCAGTTTTACCGTAACCCGCACCGATGCTTCGACCCTCAAGGCGATCGTAACGGGTAATTCCGGTTTCTGTAGCCGGAGACTGGCAATCAATTTCAGCGTTACAGAAGACACCAGCATATTGCATTACTCCGTAGCGAGCCGATCCCGTGTAATTATCACCGACGCAGCCGTCATCGACGGCGACATTTGCAGCACGTGGGACCGGACCTATATCTCCGGCCAATACATCCCACCTTTCTCCAGTGATGAAGACACCACCGTGAATGGAGAACTCGCAACCGTTATGAGCCAGTCCGACTTCGACGAGTACAATTCCGGCAGTTTCATTGATGGCGAACACGAAGGGCTTGTCTATGACGCGCCGAATCTTGAGGGATACACCACCGACGATTTTGACACGTCCAGTTACAAGACGGGAACTACGGACATCACCACGCTGGCCCCGCCAGCCCACTGGGACAATGACGATCCGTTCCCTGCCCCCTCCAATATCCGTCGGCGGATAGACCGTCCGGTATACGAGAACCAGACGTTCGACAATATATATATCCCCGTTGGATATAACCCCAAGTTCGTCAACTGTACGTTCAACCAGATAATTTACATCGACACCAACGAGACCAAGACGCTGGATGATTGGTCGCACGGATACTATGACGAACACGCCATTCCAGGATATGAGTCCAGCAGCGACGATTTGGAGAACGATAATTCCAATAACGTAATCTTTGATGATTGCACGTTCAACGGTCCGGTCATCACGGCTGTTCCGCGAGATTACTGGTGGAGCAAGAACGCACTGACCTTCACCGGCGATACGACCTTCACAAACGAGCATATGCCCGAAAGCACGATATTGGCCCCCAACTTTGGAGTCGATATCGGCGGCAGGGGTTACGATATCGAGGGGAATCCGGACAGTAAATTAACGGGTATCATCGTCGGCGGTATCGTCGATATCCGAGGCAGGGCCAACATCGAGGGAACCATTCTAAGTATGTATTACCCCGATACGGATCGCGGTTCCGCAGCAAGGTACTACGGGACAAATATCGGCTGCGACGACGACGGTGGCGAAACCGGCGGCGCGACGGGATTCCCCGGTGATATCCGCATCGTTCCCCAACCTGACTTCGAATTACCATTTGGCATCCGAAAAAAATACACAATCCAAGCTGTTGCCGGTTCGTACGAGGAACTTACACCATGAAAAAATCACTAAAAACCAGACAGGGCTTCACGATTGTCGAGATGCTGTTGGCATTGGCGATCCTGGCGATGCTGCTCTCGGCGGTGTCTGTCGCTATGCACGCCGGTCTGCATAACTACGGCGAAAATACGGAAATCGCGGAACTGACACAGACTGCACGAGTCGTGCTTAACCGGATGATGTTCGAGGTACGCACTGCCGATGCCGTCGATTCCGCCTCTCAGCGAGTTACCATCATCCCGCCACAACCCGATACGGGAAACGTAACGGAAATAGAATACGAACTGGACGACGGCGTGCTCTATTGCCGCCGAACCGTCAGCGGGGTGCAGACATCCGAGTCCCTCATCGCTTCGGACGAGGATGTGGAGGTTACGGGATTCAGTGTTACCCGCGAAACCGGCATAGATGGCGAGGCAGTTGAATACACCAAAAGCGTAACGGCAACACTGGACCTCCAGTCAGGAGACAATACCTTTTCCGTTACAGCATCAGCCTGCCCGCGAAGAAATATGGATTATTGATTACCTGCCTGCCGACAGGCGGGTCGATTGTCGGTAGGGTCGGACGGAGCGCAGCGGAGTTCCGCTTGTTTCAGGATGAAACACGGGACTTTCCCGGCGCGTCGGGACTCCGTCCCAGCCTGCCGGCTACTTCCTTGCCTTCCATGCCCGCGTATCAATGACTTTCCCTTCGGGTGTAACTACCTTCATTGTGCACGTGTCGCCCTTGACCTCGAAGATGCAATAGTGCAATACAGAAGCGAAGACCTTCGAATGGGGGTTTTGTTTTTCGGCGTTTCCGGCCTTCTTGCGAAGCGGCGCTCCTGCC